>JBEKQQ010000147.1:0-15466 GCA_049519555.1 Acetobacteraceae bacterium | reverse complement strand
ACTGAAGTAATGCGCGACCACAGCCAGAACGGCCAACAGGAATAACCCGGCAGCCCAGTTGTGCAGACGGATCTCGGCGTGCTCCAGACGCAGTTCGTTGGTCTCGTGATACAAGGCCTGATCTTCGACGAGCAGCTCCAGCCACGCGGCGGCCTCGGCTGGCGAGAATGAATGGCGCGGTCGCGGGACGCCCTGATCGCGAACGGTGCGTTTCACTTCCTCCAGCGCACGCACCGTGTAAACGGCGGCACCGGGTGGCAACTTGTCAGCGCCGCGCAGCACCGACGGCACGACGAACAGCGGCAGGCACAGCCGCACAATGCGCAATTGCTCAGCGGCGAGGCGGCAGGACGTCCAGTGATCCTGCAATTGCGTCCATCGCAATGCCAAGATGATCGCAAGGATGCCGAACAGTGTGAACAGTTCCATCGACGGCCAGGCCAGGCCGCTTTCGAAATATGGCAGCGAGCCCATTACCGCAGCGAACACGGCAAACGCCGAGGCGAAGTAGGCGAGCCAGATCAGGTCGCGGTGGGCGAATGCCCCGAACAAGGCGCTGTGGTCGAGCGAGTTGAAACGATCGACAATCAGCGCCGCATCGTGCCGAGCGGCTGTATCGGGCGCCAGCTTGCGCCAGTTTTGCTCGTCATGTTCCGGGTCCTCGGGGGCGAAATAGGGCGGCCAGCGCTCCGGCCAGCCGCCCGAAACGCAACGGCGTAGCTGCTGGCGGCTGTGTTTATGGCCGCCTTTGGCCTTCCCGCGCCAATTGTAGGCAAATAACTCCAGACAGAATTGCTCCAGTCGCCCGGACGCGTGGCACAGGCAGTACCGCCAATGTGCCCTCCTGGTGTGCAACCAACCGGCAATGTCGGGATGCCGTAGCGGCAGTGGCGGCAGGCCGTCACCCGCCGAGATCACTGGCTTCTTTTGCTCCCTGGCGATGTTGACCAGGTCCGGGTCGGTGAACCAGTGCGGACCGGTCAGGACGACGTCGGAGAGAGCGAGCGCAAAGTCATTCAGTTCCTCCAATGTGCTGCCTGGCGGCATGAAAACGGCAGACGCAGCGACAGATTGCGGCAACTCGTCATCCGGTACAATGTCGGGCGCAACGAGCGCATCCACAATCAGCCCGGCTTCCGCGAGGTCGGCAGCGAGGTTGAGGCCTGCGGCACTACAAACGCGCAGCAAAATGCGGGCATCGCCGCGTGCACTTCTGAACGTGCTGCGCACCAGTTCCGCGGCGCAACCGGGTTCGAGAAACTCCGGCGCCACCAGAACGACCATTCTGTTGGTTTGCGGATGGGTGGTCCCTGCACGTGCGTCTGATGGCGGCGACACGGGCGCCTGGTGCAAGGCGGCACTGGCTGCTCCGCTCAATGCCGATCGCGGTGTCGCGGCGGGAGGGCTGATGACGAAATCATGCTCGAATGTCGTGCTCATGAAGAATGTGTCCGCAGGAAGCTTGCACTATCGCAGCGGTTGGTTGAGGCCGGCAAGCGGATTGTCGGGCGGGCGGTTGACGGAGCGATCACAGCAGTTCGAAATACTCGCGTTGCTCCCAGTCGGTGACATCGGACAGGAACCGGCCGATTTCGAACTCCTTCAATTGCACGAAATAATCGACAAAGGCACCGCCGAACGCCGCGCGGAAGCACGCGTTTTCCCGCAATGCTGCGATTGCCTCCGGCAGCGTCCGCGGCAAGGTTGGCGCATCGGCTTGGTACGGCTGTTCTGCCGCGGGACCAGGATCCGCCCCGGTCGCCAAACCATCCAGCCCTGAAGCAATCTGTGAGGCCATGTAAAGGTACGGATTGGCGCCCGGCTCGCCCACCCGGTTTTCGAAATGTGTCGCGGGATCGCCGCCTGCACCGATCACCCGGATCATCGCCGCTCGATTGTCATAAGCCCAGACGACGTGATCCGGTGCCATGGAGTTTCGTCGATAGCGTTTGTAGCCGTTGATCGTCGGCGTACTGAACGCGGCAGCTGCCCTGGCATGCCGTAACAATCCCCCAAGCCATTTCTGCGCTGTGAACGACAGACCATCCGGGTGCGGGAACACATTGCGGCCGGTCGAAGCGTGCTCGATCGAATGATGCAGGTGCCAGCCGGCGGCAGCGGCATGAGGAAATTGCGGCCGGCACATGAAGCTGGCCAGGTAGCCCTCGCGCGCGAAAATCTGTTTGGTAGCGTTACGGAACAGCAGCATCAGGTCGGCTGGCGCCATGCCGGTCGAGGTGCCGAAGGTGACCTCGATCTGTGACGGCCCGTTCTCGATTTCCAGCGAGCGAAGCGGCAGGCCGAGACCTTGCAACCCAAGCCGCAACTTCTCCAGCAGCGGATCGAGCGCGTCGTAGCGCAGTTCGGTCAGATACTGGTAACCGTGGTTCAGCGGCGTCACCTCGGGCACCGGTCCAGGCATCATGATGGCGTCGGACGGCGGCTGCCGGCCGGCGTATTTGAACAGATGGAATTCCACCTCCACACCGGCGCGCCAGACCATGTCCTGCTCGGCGAGGCGCGCGAGCATGTGACGCAACAAAGCGCGTGTGGAAAACGGGTGCGGCGAGCCGTCAATGCGATACAGATCGCACAGGATCCAACCGCTGTGTGGCGCCCAGGGAAGGACGCGGAAAGTGGCCGGGTCGGCAATCATGACCATGTCGCCGGCGCCGTTGCCACCGGGAGCGAAAATCGGAAACGCGGTATGACCGGACAGGTCTTTCAACACCAGGGTTGCGGTGCAGGTGACGCCGGTGCGAAGCGCACGCACTGCCTCGGTGACGACCAAGGTCTTGCCACGTATCACGCCGTGCGGATCGGCAAAGCCGAAGCGCACCACATCGATTTCGTTGATCCGCTCGATGACCTCCTGGGAGGCTGCCTCCTGCTCGGCGCTCCACAGACCGTGCTGCGTAACGAAATCGCTCACGCGGTTGCCAGTGGTTGGGCGGCCCATGGGGCCGATTGGCGCCGTGCCGCCTCCTGGTCTTGCCAGTAACGTTCCCAGCCGGTCGCCGGCCCAACGGCATCGATGGTGGCAGGACCGTGCAACATATTCCCGCTGGTGGTGCCGGGGGGATCGCGGCCCGCGGCGACATCGTCGATGGCGCGGAAAATCATGCGCCGCGCCGCAGTGACGATGCGATCGGAGTAGCCGAGATGTTCCTTGGTGCGGTCGGCGATGGCACCCATGCTCTCGACCGCCCACTGGTCATGCACGTTGATGTCCGTGCCCATGCCGGTATAGGTCGCCTCGAGTTGTTCGCCGGCGTTGTAGCCCCAGTCGTTGTCGCGGTTCGCCAACGGCGCGTAATTTGGTAGCGTGTGGGTTTCCAGTCGCTGTGCCCGCATCGTTGCTTTGTCGACCGGTGCGGTGAAGCTGGTGAACAGTGCATACCAGTAACAGTGCGTGTCGTCGATCGGAACGTGAAACTGAGTGATGGTCATTTCCCGGCTCAACGGGATCACGAAGCCGTGCGGCATGACCATGTTGGTGACGCGCAGATGCATGGCCTGGTCGTTGATCGGGCGCAACGTGGTGATGCGCAGGCCGTACTGGGTTTCCTCGGATTCCAGGCGAGGATTGGGAACTTCGCGCATCAGCCGGGTCATCGGGATTTCGGCGCCGACGGTCGCGGCGCGGAACTGGCGGCCGTAGGCGGCATAGGACAGGTCTTCGTCTTCGAAGAAGCGATGCAGGAAACTGGCATGCGCGGGATCAATGCCGACCTCCAGCGCCTGCAGCCAGTTGCAGGACCACAGGCCTTTGAAGGCGAACACGTGCGAGCCCGGTGCAACGAAGCAATCGAATGCAGGAAACGGCGGAGGTTCTCCTGCGCCCAGGTAAGCCCAGATGATGCCGCTGCGCTCGATACAGGGATACGACGGTTGCCGCACTTTCAGGTGGAAGGTTGAGCCGGCGGGCTCGGCCGGTTGCTCCAGGCAGGCGCCGGAGACGTCATATAGCCAACCATGGAATGGGCAGCGGAGGCCGCCGTCCTCGCAGCGGGCGAAGGCGAGGTCGACGCCTCGGTGGGCACAGTGGCGGTGCAGCAGGCCGTAACGGCCGGCGGGGTCGCGGAACAGCACGAGGTCTTCGCTCAACAAGCGGACGCGTTTGACCGGGCGTGGGGTGTCGAGTTCCTCGGCCAATGCGGCCGGTTGCCAGTAGCGGCGCATCAACGCGCCGCATGGGGTAGTGGGCCCGGTTTCCGTTATCCGTCTGTTGGTCTCGGCGGTGAGCATCTTCGCGTCTCCGGCGGGCAGATCGTGGAGCGGGTTGCATCCTATGGGGCCAACCGACGCGCGCCCAGTGGGGCCGTCGACCGGCAGCGATGAATGTCCGCGGCGATAAATTCAGACCCGTAAGCGTCTCGGTTCGTCATCCCCCTGCTCGTCACTGTGGCCGTCACGGGGATCCATTCCAGCACGGTGCCGCGAGAGATCCCCGCGACCAGCGCGGGGATGACGGGGGAGTAGCCACCGATCGGAACTTCGGTCTGCTGGTATAACGCTCCAATGGAGGTGGGTAGCAGCCCACTGCGGTTACCGGCAACGCGACGAGATCGTGCTGTGGTCCGCTTGTCACACCGGTTATTCCACGCAGATCCTGGCCCCGCCGACCGACGCGCTCGCGCAATATCGCGACAGTTTGACAAACTCCCGGCCACGAGGCGGTAATCTCACCCGCCAACGCAGTACGGACCGTTCCCGATGAATGACGTCACCGCCACGTCCCAAGGCCCCGACCCAATCGCGAGGGCCAAGGAAATCGGGCGGTTTATCGCCGAAGCCGCCGATCAGATCGAGCGGGATCAGCAAATCCCGGCGCCATTGCTGACGAAAATCATCGCAGCAAGGCTGCCACGAATGTTGCTGCCGCGCTCGGCCGGCGGCGACGAGATCGCGCCCTGGATCTATCTGCGCGCGATCGAGGAAATCAGCCGGTATGATGGTTCGGTCGGCTGGAACCTGTTCGTCGCCAACAGTGCGGCACTGATCGTGCCCTTCATTCCGTTGAGCGCGGCGAAGACGATTTACGATGATCCGCGCGGCTGGATCGCCTGGGGTCCACCCAACGAACATACCGCCACGGCCGTTCCGGACGGGTATCGGATCAGCGGCGAGTGGCATTTTGCCAGCGGCTCGCGTCAGGCCACCTGGATGGGCGCGCATGGTCACGTCGTCGAACCGGACGGCTCGTTGCGGCTCAATAGGTTCGGCCGGCCAACGACAAAAACGTTGCTGTTTCCAAAGCACAAGGCAACGCCGATCCATGACTGGGACACCTTGGGGATGCGCGGCACCGCCTCCGAAGGCTATCGCCTGAATGATGTGTTCGTACCCGAGGAATTTACTGGCACCCGCGAAGATCCCGCTCTGCGCCGCGATCCTGGTCCGCTTTATGCCTTCACCATGCAAGGGCTTTACTCGGTCGGGGTGGCCGCCGTCGCACTGGGCATTGCGCGCGCCATGCTCGACGAGTTCACCGAACTTGCCAAAGCCAAAACGCCGCGCGGCCTGGCGCGGCTGGCGGATATGCCAGTGGTGCAATCCGACGTCGCGCATCGCGAGGCCGCGCTCGGTTCGGGACGCGCGTACCTGACGGAAATTCTGCGCGATCTCTGGGACCAGGCGGACGATATCGCGCCGATCGACACCGCAGCCCGCATTCGCGTTCGATTGGGCTGTGCCCAGGCTATTAAATCGGCGATCGAAACGGCGGACTATGTGTACAAGGCGGCTGGCGTGTCGGCAATCTTCAAGGGCACGCCATTCGAACGGCGGTTCCGCGACATGCACACGTTGTCGCAACAAATCCAGTCGCGCGACGCGCACTTCGAAATGGTCGGCAAGATCATGTTCAAAGGCGATCCGGACGGGTTGTTTCTGTAGTTTTCACGTTATCGGGGAAGGACTCTGACATGGCCGTTATCACACTGGCGCAGGCACAGACCATCGTTTCGGCAGGCCTCGCGTTCTGCCGCGAAAAGAAATTCAATCCGATGGCGATCATCGTGCTGGATGCCCGCGGCGTGCCAAAAGCCTATGCCGCCGAGGATGGCACTGCCTTGCGCCGTTACGACATCGCCCACGGCAAGGCCTATGGCGCGCTGGCGATGGGCGTGGGGTCGAAAACCCTTGGCACCCGTGCCGTGGAGCGGCCGCATTTCCTTGCCGCGGTCAACGGTGCGATCGGCGGCGCCATGGTGCCGGTCGCCGGCGGTGTGCTGGTCCGCATCGACGGTGAAATCGTCGGCTGCGTCGGCGTCACCGGCGACAGTTCAGAAAATGACGAGCTCGCCGCGCGCGCCGGCATTGCCGCCGCCGGCCTGACGGGCGATCCCAGCTGAGTGCCACGCGGCACCGGCATAAGGCAGCGCGTTCCCGCAACAACTCACGTCAGCCAGCGTCGTGCGGCAGCGGTTGGCAGCGACCAACAGCGCCGTGACGACCAGGCGGTCACTGCGGCATTAGCGCTGCGTTAACCGCCACCGCGTATCCTGCGCCGATGCAAAAGCACGTCTTCGAGTGCCTTGGCCGGCGCATTGAACTCTGGACCCATCCGGAGCCGGACCACCTGGCCAGGGTGATCCGCAGCCAGCGGACATTTTACGAAGTTGATCTGCTGCTAAAATCTCGGAAAGTGTGTCTTCCCGGCACGGCAATCATCGATGTCGGTGCCAATATCGGCAACCATTCGGTGTTCTTCGCAGCGATCCTCAACGCGCCGGTTTACGCATTTGAACCTTTTCCGCCCAATTACGCGTTGCTGGAACTCAATATTGCCGCCAACGGCCTGGATGACCAGATCGTCGCGTCATGCTGTGCCATCGGTGCCGCGGTTGGCGTGGCAACCTTGCAGTCCGGTCCGCCGGAGAATTTCGGCACCACGCGGGTTGTTTTCGGCACCGGCGAGATACCGGTCCGCAGCCTCGACAGTCTCATCATTCCCGGTCCCATCGGCCTGATCAAGATTGACGTGGAAGGTGGCGAATTACCGGTGTTGCTTGGTGCGAAGACACTGATCGACGCCTGGCTGCCGGACCTCATGGTTGAAGCCGGGACCCAGCAGGCATTTTGCCGTCTCGCCGATGCCATGCTGCAATTCGGCTATGTGCCGCGCGGCCGTTTTGCCGCGACGCCGACCTGGTTGTTCTCTGCGACCGATCAGATCAGTCGTATGCGGCGCGTGCTGGCTGCGTTGTAACATCGGTTACGCCGCGTCATACAGCGCCAGGAACCCATCCGCCATCGCCGCGCGCGACGGCGGCTCCGGCACCGCAGCGTGCAGCCGTTCCCACAATCCGTCTTCGGTGCAGGCGCGCCGGATCGTCGCGGCGAGTGCGGCCGGATCGCCCATCTCGAAATGCAGCCCATCGACCTCGTGCGTCACCCGTTCCGCCATGGCACCGACATTCGAGCAAATCACCGGCCGGCCGAACATCCACGCCTCCGAAATGACCAGGCCAAAAATCTCCCACCAGACCGAGGGCACGATCGTCCAATCAACCCGCGTCATGCGCGGCTGGATCTGATCCAGACTATAGGCGCCATTGAACGCAACGATGCGTTCCGCCGCCGGCAGCTGCCGCTCGGCTTCCTGAAACGCCTCGATTTCGCGGCGCACCGGCGGCGAGGCGTGCCTGATGTCGCCGCCATTGATGTCGATGCGAAACTGCGTGAAGCCTGCCTCACGCAGCAGTGTCACCGCGCGCAGCAGCACGGTGACGCCCTTGTCATCGTGCAACAACCCGAAAAACCCGAACCGGTTCCGCCGCCCATCTCCGGCGGCCAGCATCGGCCGGATGACGCGGGAGCGCTCGCCGTTGGTCACATGGCTGATCCGCTCGCGGGCAATGCCCCATTTGACGTAATGCTCGATCATGAAGCGGCTGGGACAGGTGAAATAATCGACGTGACTTAGGTTCCGTTCCATCCAGAGCTTTCGAAACAGAAAATCGTCCGGCTGACGGTCCGGCAAACATTGATGGCAGCGTATCGGGCTGGCGCGGTCGCACAAAGAGCGGTCGGTGCGCCGAACCATATGCCCATCGGCGGCACAAATCGCGGCGAATTCGTGGAACGTCAGCAGAATGCGACACGCCGGCAAGACCCGCCGTACGGTGCCGATCAGATCGATGCCGACAGTTTGAAAATGATGAAAATGCACAACGTCCGGTTGGATCGCGTGCAGCAGTTCGATAAAGGCCTCGACCAGCAAGGGCTCGTTATTGCGATGCAACCAGGTGTCGAAGTCAGCCTGATGCAGCAGATAGACCCCGTCCTGCCCGTCGAAACCGGTGATCCCGGCGCGTGGCTGGTGCACATCGCCCGCCTCGCGATCGACCGCGGCGAGCATGGTACACTCGATTCTCTCCCGGCAACGCAGCTCGTCGAACAATTCCTGGCACACCACGGGGGAGCCGCCGAGCACCAGTTCGGGATGACCCAGACTGATCAGCAGAACCTTCCGAATTTCGCTCATGCGTTCAGGCCGCCGACACCAGGTCGGCCCCCGATGGGTTCGACGCCACGTTCAGCAATGCCGGCTCAGGTCCGAGCAATTCGGCCACGATCATGCTGTCCCATTGCCGGTGCAGCAGCCAGTTGTTGAGGATTGCGCCGCCTTTCGATGGCTCGGGCCGCACCGGCGAGCGGCGTTCGAAATACCACAGCGGCAGCGGATGGACCCAGGCCGGCACTCCCCGTTGCAGACTGCGCAGGCAGAGATCGATGTCGTCAAACTCGGCGCGGGAATAGTGACGGGTGAAGCCGCCAAGCGTCTCGAACCACGCGCGGTCGACCGAGAGGAACGCCGCCGGGACCCCGATGACCGGCCGCGCCGGCGGCCACGGCCGCGATGCCACCGGTGTCGGCTGCGTCACGGCCTTCAGGTGGACGGCGGTGACCCGTTGCGGCAGGTCCTGCGGACGCGGCAGCAATGAGGTCTCCTGCTCGAAGTAATAGCCACCATGCGCGAGCGAACCGTCCGGATGATACAACAACCCGCCGAGCAGCCGCGTCTGCGCTGTCGGCACGCCCTCCAGTAGCGCCGAATGCTGCAAAGCCCAGTCGGGATGGCGCGGAAGGACGGATTGGTCCATGAAAATGAGGCGGTCGGAGCGGGCGATGTCGGCGGCAACCTCTTCCCCGGTCCCCGCCGGATCGCCGCCGGGTTGCAGCACCAAAGCCAGCGACAGGCCAATTGTCGCTGCCGCAATCCGCGCCGCCCGCAACGCCGGTTCGAACTGGTCTGGATTCGTGACAACAACGATATACTCATACTCCGCTGCACCGGAACCGCTGCCGACCACGGCCAGCCGCGGCACAATCTGATCGGACCGGCCGCGCAGCACAGTAATGATCGAGCCTCGGTAGCGGCCATGCTGCGGACCAAACCGCTCGACCAGCCGCGACCGCGCCTGGTCGATGATCAGCCGGTTGATCGCGGCAATCTGCACGCCGATATGCTGGTCGAGAATGCCGTGGATCACCTTCGGATCGAGGTCCCCGGCCGCAGCGGTCGGCAACGCGGCAAGCGCCAGGTCACGCAAATCGGCATCGCTGGCCACCGCCGGGTCGCGGCGCGGCCGTGTCTCGCTGCCGCTGGCGAAGCTGAATATCGAGGTATTCGCAGTCCTTGGATCAATCGCGCCAGAGGTCCTGCCAATCGGCGCCGCAACCAGCATGAAGCCGAACCGGTGGCCGGGCGTGGCTTCCAGTGTCCGCTCCACATCGGTGCGGATGAGGCGGGGAAACACGGTCCAGTTGTGCCGTATGCCGGCGCGGGTCTGTAGGGTGATTTCGGTCAGTTGGTCGAACCGGTCATCGCTCCATCCGGTCATCAAGGTGCAGCCTGACGGCGAGATGGTCAGCGTGTCGACGGCAACCTGGGGTGTGGCCGGACCGGCATCGGCGGCCAGCAAGGCGCGGTATTCCGCATTTTCCAGCCGCTTTTCGGTCCGTCCGGTGGTGCGGAAATGGGCCAGCCCGGACGCGAGGACGCCGCGGCGGACCGCATCGGCGATGTCGGGAAACGCCCGCAAATAGGTGGACTCGTCGAAGTCCGGATCCACCGTCTCGTCGATTTCTGCCGCGGTCGCACGCTTCGTCTTCCAGGCGCCGTCTTTCGGTGGGGGATTGTCGTCTGCGACGACTGCCGCAGCGTCGTCCGCCCCGGTCTTGCCAGGCCCGGTCTCGACAGGCCCGGTCTCGCCAGGCCCGGTCTCGCCAGGCCCGGTCTCGCCAGGTGGGGCCGCCGCGGGGGTCGCCTGGTGGGGCTCGTCGGGCGGGACGACTGCCCGCACAATTCTGGGGCGTACGGTCACAGGACGGTCAACCGCGATCCGACTGGGGTCGGCATGAACGCAAAGCAGGTCTCCAATGTTGACTTGAGCGGGCACCGGATATCAATCTGCGGACCCAATCTCACCTGGCCATTCGCGCGCCCAGTACCCCGTAAGATACCAGCCCGATTTAATGACATTCGCTCGCCTAAGCAATCGCATACGGTGGAACGTTGGTGGTTTCATGGTTCGGCAATCCGGGGATCATACCCGAAATCGCGCAATTGAGCGAGCGGCGCAAAATCGGAGGGACACGTGACAGGCGCCGGCACCGCGCCGCTTGACCCGATCGAGGCGGCGGTGTTCGAGGTGTTCCAGGAGCTTGTCGACCGCGTCCCCTCCCCGGCGGAACGTGCCGAATGGACCAGCAAACTGTCGCGCGGCGTGCCGGTCCGTGAGCTGCGCGCCCGGCTGGAGGCCACGCCGGAACACGCCACGTTCCGCAAGTTGAGCCACGAAATCCGTGCGGTTCGGCAGACCGGGTTGTTCGATGCCGTTTGGTATCGCCACCGTTACCCGGACGTCGACGCAGCCGGAATGAACCCGATCCTGCACTACGTCGAGCATGGTTTGCGCGAGGACCGGGCTCCCAATCCGTGGTTCGATCCGGTCTGGTACCGCGCGACCCATTGTCTGTCTCAAGATAACGTTCCGTTGTTCCATTATGCGTCGGGCGGCGAGGCCAGTGGCCTGCGCCCATCGCCCAATTTTGACCCTGCCTGGTATCGCGCGACCTACAAACTGGGTTTGCATCGTTCGCCGCTGGCGGATTTTTTGCGGCTGCGGCGCAGCCAGACGGTGGCACCCTGTGCTTCGCAATGGCCAGCCCTGGGCTTGCCGGAACCGCAGTTGACCGACGTCGCCGATGACGTGTTCCTGAGCATCGGCGAGCGGTTGGCGGATTACGTGGTGCTGCATGACCAGGGCCTGTTCGACGAAAATTATTACGCGCTGCACAGCGGCGACGTGCTGGCAACCGGCGCCGATCTGCTACGGCATTATTGCGAATTCGGTTGGCGCGAGGAACGGCAGCCAAATTTTTATTTCGACTCGCGTTGGTATGCCGCGACCAATCCTGAGGTCGGCGAACTGGGAGTCAATCCGCTGGCGCATTATTTGCTGGTGGGGGAGCCGGAGGGGCGGCGGCCGATCGTGTTTTTCGATCCGGTTTGGTATCGGGAGACTTACGCGGTGCCGGACGAGTTGTCACCGCTGGCGCACTTTCTGGCGCATCGGCGGGAGGGGAAGGTATCGCCGAACCAATTCTTCGATCCGGTGTATTACGCGGCACAAAAAGGCGAGACGATCCGGGTCGGCCGCGATCCATTCGCGCGGTTTCTGGTGGCGGGGTTGACGGAGAATTTTGCACCATCGCCGAATTTCGATGTGGTCGACTGGCGGCGGAAGGCGATGGGACGGGTGTCGCGGCATTTCCGGCATTTGCTCGATCCGGCGCGGGATAATCCGTTGGTGCATTATTTGCTGACGACGTATCGCTAGCATTGGGTTCATGAACCAACGGGGTTGACCGCAGTTGAACAGGGACCAGGCTCAGGTTGTCGTTCAATTTCCGGCATGCGGTAGACCCGATATCCTACCGCGCTCAACAAAGCCGGGATGCGTCTTATTGTTTCTCGGTCGTATTCCTTGTATTCCTCAGGAACATCGCACCACGGCACCAGGAACGGTGTCCTCGAACTACGCGAATCGCGTTGTTCGCCAGCCGCCCATCCGGCGGCGAGACGCTCCTCCACGAAGCGCTCGTGCTCTGCCTCGGCGAGCCTTTCGATTTCGTCGGCCGGAAGCGTCTGCACTTCCTGATCATCCTTGGCAGGATCGTTCCGGGCCAGATACATGCCCAGACTCCGAAGCCGACCTGGAATCGCGCCAGCTTGCTGGTAGTTGGAGTTGCGAAGATCCGGGCTCAGCGCGTTCCATTCGGCCATGGATGCATCGTTGGCGAGCTCCTGAAGTTTGACGGGATCACCGGCAGCGAGAGCCCGCCGCATGTCGCGATACGCATAGTGAATTCGGATGGCGAGATCCTCGCGCAAGGGCTCCGGTAACTGTTCCAATCTGACACGGTCCATGAACGCGTCAGCGTCGACATGCAGTGCCAGTTGATCCCGGGCCGGCAGACATGAGGGGGTAAAGCGTTGCATGTGCGATAGCCTGCACATATCAAGGATCGCCTCGATCGATCGCGCACCGTGCACGAAGTTCGGAATGGTCAGGAATGCGCGCAGCACGCCTTCGTCGATCGCCAGCTCACTATTCTTTTCCGGGTTGGCGAATAAGGCCGGCGCTCGCTGCTTGAGTGCGAAGCGGAACAGGATGGCGCGTCGTATCGGCCAGCTATGATCGCCATTATTACCATTATCCGCGACGCCGAGGATGTCGACGTGCCCGCGAAGCCGACTTAAGAAGTCCGGCCCCTTTGCGTTGATAAAGTCGGTCCGTTGTTCGATCCGCTTCTCGTCAACATCGTCTTCCCGGACTTCCAGCGGCTGGCTGAACTGCCGGAAGGACGTCCGGGTGCCGCCCGCGAACACGAAAATCGCGCGTCCGAGAGGATGGGTCGCCTCGCCATCGCGGAATTCTCCATCGTGCATCGGAGCCAAAAAGTATTTCAACCAGCCTAGTGTACTTCCCTCCAGCGAGCTGTCGAACTCATCAAAGAAAACCAGCGGGATTTCCGTTGCCAGGATACGATCCTGGACAAGGCGGAACGCACCAATCAGATGCGGGAGTCCGATGAATTGAGAAAGATTGAACTCGAGCGGCGGTCGCTTGTCCAGGTTCGGCAGTAACCCTTTGGCGAGCTGCTTCACGGTGAAGGATTTGCCGGACCCAGGCGGCCCGAATACAGCAATTGACAGCGGCTTTTTCATTGCAGGTGTGTGGATATACTCATCCAGCAGATTACGGATCGCTCGAATGGCTTCGATTTCCCGCCGGTCCGCGGTCACAAGATCACCGTGCCTGGCGATCGGTGCGCCAAGCGCGGCCTCGACCCCACGCAAAGCCACGTGGCGGGCGAGTTCCGCAGTTTCACCCCGGTTCTCCAGGATGCGCCAGGGCCTGGCTGGTTCCTTACTGATTTGCCGTGTCGGAATGGTAACCCTGAATACATCGATGAGCTTTTCTGCGTCGTTACGTTGTTCGGCAGGTTTGAAAACCGGCGGCAGACAGTAGTCGGGCTCGCCGTTGCACAGTCGGAAACCTTGGACCGCCAGCCTCGCCGCTACCCCCATTGCCCGCGGGATTGCCCGTTTCGGTTCGAAGGTGCCGCTTGTGTGGATATCGGCTGCGATTGATGCGGTGAATGCGGCGGTCAGGCCCATCATTGGCGCGCTGCGGGTAGACGCCACGATGTCGCCCTCCGATTGTCGCGGATCGAAATACAGCGATGACTCATCACGGCGGTCAAACCGGTAATGAATGACCGCCTCGCAGCCAAACCGGATCAGCAGGTGGTGGCAATTGGTCAACGTCACCAATTTGCCGTTCGCGCCGATGTTACGCACGAAATCCTCAGCCGTTCTTTCCCATGAGAGCCTTGGCGTTAGCTTGATGCCATGGTCCCGCAGATCGTCCGCGTTGATGATGACCACCAACCGATTGGCATCAATCAGCGGCCGCTCGCCCTCCTTGAGGCGGCGTGGGCGCAACCTGTCCCACAACTCCCCGTCTCCGGCCCGTCCAAGCGGTCGGCCCAGTTTGAGAACAATCCAGGCCGGACGGCAGTTCTCGAGCCAGGTGCCCCACCGTGCCAAAGCCGGCTGGTTAAGTTTCCGGAACCCGTTACCGGCATCGTCGAGCACCAGTACACCAGGCTTCTCCGCGGCAAATGGAATGACATCAGGTGACCAATCCGCGATTGCCGGCCCGCTGAACCCGCGCAACTGGGCGATATCAAATCGCCCTTTCGTTACCTTGCCGAGATCGACATAAGACTCGATGAACTGGCGAGAATTTTGCGGTTGCCATGTCGCCGGATCGTATAGCGCGCGAATCGTCAGGTTCTCGGCCGCGCAAGTCAGCATCCGTGCCAGCAGCATCGCGCCACCCGCTCGCGCTACCCGCCGCGTAATCTGCTGTCGCGTCCAGTTCGGTGAATTGTCATCCGGGTCCAGCGCCGGGGAGGCATCCTGGTGGGTCCAGGTCAACCAGTCTACGGCAATATCTCCTGCGACGACGATTGGACCGGAAAGTGAAGCCATGGTCGCGAACCCCCGGCATTTCTTGGTCGATCCATCCTACCACGCGCAACAATGATCGTAAATCGCTCGATCTGACGCGCGCACATGGGCGCGGAGCCGATTCCACACATCAGCAACCATGGCCTAACCCGGCGACGGGATCGCATGTCAGGCGTCGCAGTTCGTTACTCCCCAGCCTTGGCCCGCCGTGCCGCGAGGCGATCGATTTCCGCTTGCACCGCACCGGCCGCCTGGCCAACGAACTGCGAATGGTGATCGCGTGCGTAAGCGTAGCTTTCCTGTCGCCATTCGCGTGACCCCTGGAAATGCGGGTGCACATATCGTGCCATTAATTCGTAATGGCGTCGAGTCGCAGCGAAGTCAGCCCAGTTGTGGGCGAGTTCAAGTATTGAACCGAAGCCGCCGGAGCCTTGCAGAAGGCGTTCGATATGCGCAATGGCGTCGTCGGGCGTGCCGATACAGGCGTTGCCGCTCTCGATCATGAACTTGTAACGGTCGGCGATGTCGCCCGGCACGATCGGGAAAGTGGCAACGTCGCGGAAATAATCGCAGAAGTGATCGAGGCCGAACTTCACGTTCTCGCGTGCCTGTTCGCGGGTTTCGGCGATGTGGAACAGGGTGACGAGACGCCATTTGTCACGGTTCGGTTGATGGTGATTGAGGCGCGCCTGCTCGCTGTAAAGATCCCAGTTTTCGGCGTGATGCACCATGGCATCGTGACTGGTGCCTCCGATCGACAGCATGCCGATGCCGTGCCGGCCCGCGGCCAGCGCTCCGGCCGGAGAACGCGCCGCGGCGACAGCCATTTCCATGACCGGCTGCGTATAGCTCGGCAGTTGCAGTTTGGCGTCTTCCAGATCGAACCAGTCGGTCTTTTGCGTGACGGTCTCG
>JBEKQQ010000146.1:0-15479 GCA_049519555.1 Acetobacteraceae bacterium | reverse complement strand
CCCCCCGTGGTTCTGGCTCCGCAGGTTACTATTGATAAAATAGGTTATCAATAGTAAATCGAGCGAAAGGCTCACTCAGGGACAGTCAATGCACCATCGCCCTTTCAGACCCTTCAAGCCGGGGACACGCGAGTCCAGAACTCGTCGAACTCACGCGTGTCGAAGAAGGCAATGGCGCTGACCACCTTCGCGTCCTTCATGCGGAAATACCATGTGTAGGTATTGTGGTAGGGCTGCACATCTTTCGTGGTGGCGGCGGCATCAAACAGGATGATCACCATGTCACCATCGCCATAAATCCCCCGCACGGTTGGCACCAACGGGGTCGCCATACGTGCGTTAAATGGGTGGATAACTTCGTCCAGAAACGCCTGCGGGCTGGGGTAGGTCTTCGATAGCGGAGACGAACCGACGATGGTCCAGTCTGCCTCCGGCGACAGCAACTCAAAGGGACTGCCAGTGCCGGCGCGCCAGCGAGAGAAGCTTGCCTCGACCAGTGCCTTGTTTTGGGAAGTCTCAGTATGGCCCGACATGCGTATTGTCTCCAACAGAGCGTCGCCGCTCATGGTAGCACGGGGGAACCCGCGTGGCGATTGACCTTTACCGGGGTTGTTACCCGGTTTGCCGGATTCTCGCTTTCGGTAACGCACGACGGATAGAAAAAGGGTCATTCATCCGACGAGCCCGAAACCGAAGGTTGGCACAAAACTCCAAGAAATCAATGTCTTATGACAGATTCTATCGCGATAATGCACGTTATCAATAGTAAAAAGCCGCGCTGCCCGCGTGCACTTACGTATCGGTGAGGACATTTGGCAACCGAGGCTGGCGTGAAATTGCAAAACGGTGGACTGGATCGCGGTCTCTTTTCGTCGCTGGTCGAACGTGCAAAAATCCTCCACAAACGAGGCTGTCTGTTGCGCGATAGGAATGGCGATGGTCTCATCCATGACTTCGACATTTTTTGGGATCGGTTCGTCGCAGGCGCCTGTGGCGCCAAAGTCCCGATCAGGTAAGTCCGATGACCAGGAGCAATCGACATGCCATACGCCAGTAACGACGGGGTGCGCATTCACTACCAAATGGAGGGCGACGGGCCGCCTCTTGTGCTTCAGCATGGGTTTTCCGACAGTCTGGAAAGCTGGTACGAGTTGGGGTACGTCGACGCGCTCAAGCAGGGGCACAAGCTCATTCTGGTTGATGCCCGCGGTCATGGCGCGAGTGACAAGCCGCACGACACCGCCGCATACGGCAAGGATCTGCAAGTGGGCGATATCGTCGCCGTGTTGCGTGAACTGAGCATCTCCAGCGCCGACTACTTTGGCTATTCGATGGGCGGCCGGATTGGTTTTGCGATGGCGCAATACGCTCCCGAACGGATACGCAGCCTGATTCTCAGGGGAGCGGCTGGGGATGGACGCTCGCGCATCGGCGATGGCTTCCGCGCAGGGCTGAAAAAAGGGGGTGCGGAGGGTATTCCGGCGTTGTGGGGATTCCCGTTGCCGCCCTCGCTTAGAGCGAGATTGATTACGAACGACATTGCGGCTCTCGACGCCTGCCGAGCCGACACCCTGGGTTTCGCCGACGTGTTGCCGACGATGAGTATGCCGTGTTTGTTGTACGCGGGCGACGCCGATCCGACCTGCTCCGTAGCAGAAGCGACCGCCGCCGAGATGCCCAATGTCACCTTCTTTAGGTTGCCGGGCCTCGGGCACGCGGAGGGTTTTCTACGCAGCGAACTGGTGTTGCCGCGAGTACTTGAATTTCTCAGTTCACTAAACTGAAGGCTGACTAATCGAGAGTCAGTACGCGTGTGGTCCGGACACCGGTACCGGTGCGGGCGCGGCCGCTTTTCATGCACCAGTCACAGGACTGACTCTCTGGACTGACAAGCAGTTGATTTCATTGTCCGATATTTTCGTCCAACAACTTACCCTTTGCAGGACGCGGGACATCATACGTGCGGCTGTAAACCGCCGCTCCCTCACAAAAACCCAACCGACAGCCAGGGCACCGCCGCGACCACAATCAGCGCAACCACCAACGCGAAAATATACGGCCAGATCCGCCACAACGCATCGTCCGGCGAAATCTTGCCGATCGCGCACGCCCCATAGAACCCAACCCCAAATGGCGGCGCAAACAATCCGATCCCCATCGCCAGGATCACAATGATCGAATAATGCACCTCGTTCACACCCATCGACCGCGCCACCGGCAACAGCAGCGGTCCGAACAGCAGGATCGCCGGGATCCCCTCCAGCACCGAGCCCAGGATGATGAATGCCACGATGGTGATCGCCAGAAATCCGGCGCGCCCGCCTGGTACACCCGCCATAATGGAAACCAGCCACTGGGAAAAGCCCGATTGAGTTAGCGCCCATGCCATGGCGGTGGCCGTGCCGACGATCAGCATGACGGCGCCGGTCAGCGCCACCGTCTCCACCAGCAGCGGATAGATGCGGCCCCAATCAAACTGGCGATACACCACGAGGCCTAGAAACACGGTGTAGACCACGCCCACCGTCGAGACCTCGGTCGCCGTGGCGATGCCGTATATCACAAAGAAACGAATGACAAACGGCAGTGTCAGGCCCGGCAGCGCGATCAGAAACGTACGCAGAATGACCCTGCCCGGGGCCCGCTTGCGTCCGGCGGTATCCTCTTTGCGGGAGCGCCACCAGGCCACCGCCACCAGCGCCAAAGCGGCCACCAGAGCAGGCAACAACCCGCCGGTGAACAAATCCTTAATCGACACATTCGTCACCGACCCAATGGTGATCAGCACCAAACTGGGCGGGATCGTCTCCGACATCGCGCTGGAGGTGGCAAGCAGTGCGGCCAGTTCACCCGGATGCTGCCCGCGCTTGCGCATCTCCGGAAACAGCACCGGCGCGACAGCGGCCATGTCGGCGGCTTTCGATCCCGAAATGCCCGAGACCAAATACATTGCGCCCAACAGCACGTAAGACAGCCCGCCGCGCACGTGGCCCACAATGGTGACCAGGAAGTTCACCATTACGCGCGCAATGCCGGTCATCTCCATCAGCAGGCCGAGGAAGACAAACATCGGCACCGACAGCAGCAACAGGTTGGACATGCCCTCGTCCATCCGATTGACTACCACCGACAGCGGCATATCGGTGGCCAGCGCCAGATAGGACATGGTGGCAATGCCGAACGAAAACCCGATCGGCACCCCGATCGCCACGCAGGCTGCGACCAGCACGACAAAGAATACGAACAGGCTGCCGAACACCATCGACGTGAGTTGCGGCTGAAACCACCACAGCACGAGGCTGATACCGCCCACCACCAGCACGGCAAGGCCGAAGTCGCGCCAGCTCGAGGCCTCGATCAGGCGCAGCACCGCGATGAT
Organism: Acetobacteraceae bacterium; assembly: GCA_049519555.1. GTDB lineage: Bacteria > Pseudomonadota > Alphaproteobacteria > Acetobacterales > Acetobacteraceae > Rhodopila. The sequence goes on along the minus strand of JBEKQQ010000146.1, from coordinate 12,100 downwards.
CGCGGCAAGGCTCATGCCGAACAGGATCGCCGCCACGCGATAGCCGTCGGAGATGCCGAGCGTGGTCAGTTCGGTGTATTTCTGCTCATCGATATAGCTCATTGCCGGCACCAGGATCAGCAGCACGAAGGCCACCACCACCAGCGCTCCGACCGAGGCGAACCAGCGCCCGAGATTGGGCCTGACCCAGTTCACCAGCGTGGTCAGCCGCATATGTCCATCGTTGCGCAAGGCCACCACGGTGCCGAGCATCGCCAGCCACAGGAACAGAAACGCACCGAGTTCGTCGGTCCACATCAGCGGGCTATCGAATACATAGCGGGAGACGACGCCGGCAACCAGCACACAGGTTTCGACGACGACGATGACGGCGCCCACGCCCTCGGTCAGCAGACCGATCGCGCGGTCCAGCCAGTACGCGGCATGGCGCAGCCCAAAGCGGTCGTCCGGCGCCAGGGTTGGCGCATGCGGCTCCGTTGCGCCAAGGCTCATGGGAGGAGGCTGCCGAGAAGAAGCCTGGCTGACTTAGACGGTCTCATAGCCGCACGGCATACGCCGCACGCCTGACTGCGGCGTGACACTGGCTTCCGATGCATGGTCGTAACTCCCTGGCGATTTGGGGCGTTGACGCCCGTGTATCGGAGGGAAACCGTGCCGTCGGTGAAAGGGAGTGTCAACCGGGAGACGCGCGGCTTTCGGAGCAACGGCAATCTTGTTCGATCCGGAGTCGGATTGAGCGGACGGGTCCGCAGCTACGGGCCGCCTCACCCGCCGGTAAATGCTCCCGCCATGGCCGGCGCATATCCCGGCAGCACACGCGCATCGACCACCGCCACCGCTCCGGCACGCACTGCGGCCACCGCATCGGCCAGCACGCCCGGCAACATCGCCGCATCGGTCACCGGCCCGAAGCCAAGCGCGCCCTGCGCCTGCCCCATCGCCGCCAGGTCGATATCCGGATCCGACAGTCGCTGGCCAATCCACTTGTTCTCGACCGGCCGGTTGCGCGCGCGGGCGACCCGCTCCTGATGCATCTCGTCGTTGTACAGCGACCGGTTGTTCGCTACGACCACCAGCAGCGGAATCCGGTAATGCGCCGCGGTCCACAGCGCGGTTATACCCATCAGATAGTCGCCATCGCCAAGTACCGCGACCGGCAGCCGGCCCGTTTCCCGCAACGCCAGTGCCGCGCCCACGGCAATCCCTGGCCCGGCGCCCAGTCCGGCACCGCCTGCCCCGCCGAGGTGGTCCAATGGGTGGCCGAACGGCCAGTCCGCCGCGTTCCAGCCCAGAGGCAGATGCAGCAGCGACACCGGCCCCTCGCCCACCGCGACCCGCAAATCGTGTGCCAGTCGCCCGATCGAGATCAGCCCAGTACCGGCCGGCAACCGGGTCACCGGGGTCACACTCTCCTGAAACGGCGGCACGATCATGCCAAGCGCGCGGACCAGGTCGGACACGACCGCGTCCGGCGTGCCTTCCAGCAACAGGTCGACTGGCGAGAGCGTTTGATGGTCCATGCTCCAGCCATTGTGCAAATGGTGGTCCAGCGACACCTGAATGACCTTGCCCTCCGGCATACCGCCGGGACACCCGCGCAGCGTGCCGCCGAGATCGACCCAGTCGAGACTCAGAATGACGTCGGCCTCGGCCAGCGCGGCGGTCAGATCCGGGCCGGGGAAAGTTGTCGGCTGGCCGACGTGCAGCGCATGCTCGGTTGGGAATGCCGCACCGGCCTTCAGGTCGGTGGCGACCAGGGCGTGCAGGCTCTCGGCCAGCGCCAGACGTTCCGCCCATGCGGTGGTGGAGCGCGAGACGCGACCCATCAGGATGAGCGGCGCGCGGGCCTCGCGCAGCAGCGCGACGGCCTGGTCGATCGCGGCGGCGGACACTCCGCCATCGGGACGCGGGCGAAACCGTTCGACCGCCAGCGGCGGCGCCGGCTCGGTCAGCGCTGCTTCCTGCATTCCGGCATCGAAATTGACGTAGACCGGCGCCTTCGGAGCGGTGTTGGCGAGCCAGGCGGCGCGCGCCAGGGCCTCCTGTGTGGCGGCGGGCGAGGCCGGTTGGGCATCCCATTTGATGTAGTTGCGCAGGATCGCTCCCTGGTCTGCAGCGGTGTGGATCCAGTCGATCCACGGCCGCCGGCGCGGCGCATCCACCGGACCGGTGGCACCCAGAAGCAGCAGCGGCACCCGGTCGCACCAGGCGTTGAACACCGCCATCGTCGCGTGGAACAGTCCAACATTGGAATGCACCGCCGCCGCCATCGGCCGGCCGGTCACCTTGGCCCAACCATGGGCCAAAGCGACGGCGGACTCTTCATGCAGGCAGACGAGCATTTGCGGCCGCTTGTTGCCGAGATGGTTGACGATGCTGTCGTGCAGGCCGCGGTAACTCGATCCGGGGTTCAGCGCGATGAACGGGATATCCAGCGCGCGTAACGTTTCGGCGGCGACATCGCTGCCGTAGCGCGCGGGCCCGGACTGCTCGCCCGCCGGGCGTTCGAGATCTTGTGGGATCAGGCCGGACTTACTGCCGGCTTCTGTGTCGGACATACGGCCCTCCGGACCATGACGGGGTGGCGAGTGTCGGAAGCCTTTACGGCCTCGCAGCATACAGCGGCGGCCGGCGAATGCCATGCCGGGCCGCGGCTGCCCGGTCGTGGCAGCCCGGTCGTGGCAGCCCGGTCGCGGCAGCCCGCTCGTGGCAACTTCCGGGCGTTGCATGAAAGCCGGAATGGTTTGATAACATGGCAACACCGCGCGATTCCCGGGAACCTCGCGGATAATTCGGAGCAAGACCGGCCATGGGCTGACGTATCGCAGCAGCACCGGTCATTGCTTCGTTCAAAAGGGAGGAATCATGAACCATCAAAGCACGACCAATGCGACCCGACGTACCCTGCTCAAAACCGGGTTGCAGGCCGGCGGCGGATTGCTGGCTGCCACGACGCTCCCGGCGATGGCACGCGCCGAGGACCGTCCGCCGCTTGGCACCTGGCCGGACGGCTCGTCCGGATCATCGGTGTTCATCGGTATCACCGTACCGCGCACCGGTACCTATGCGGTGCAAGGCGAAGACGAGCTCAAAGGCTACCTGCTGGCCATCGAGCACATCAACAGCGGCAATGAGCTGATCAAGAAGATCTCGCCGAAAACCACCAAGGGCGTACTGGGCAAGGAGGTCAAGTATGGCGTTGCCGACTCCGAAGCGAAGCCGAACACGGCGGTGCAGGAAGCGTCTCGTTTCATCAGCGAGAACAAGGCAGTCCTGATCACCGGCTCGACATCGAGCGCGGTGGCCGTGGCGTTGAACAAAGTGGCGCAGCGCGAGAAGGTGCTTTACGTGGCCGGCATTTCCGGATCGAACGACACCACCGGCAAGGACTGCGTCCGCTATGGGTTCCGGCAATGTTTCTATGGTCAGACAGCGGCCGCGGCGATCGGACCGGTTCTGCTGAAGGCCTACGGCAAAGGTAAGAAGGCGGCCTATCTGACGCCCGATTACACCTATGGGCACACCGTGCAAAAGTCGATGGAGGACTACCTCGGCAAAAACGGCGGCTGGACGACCGTGACCAACCAGGTGGCACCATTGGGTGCGCCCGACTACAGTTCCTATCTGTTGAATATCTCCAATTCCGGGGCCGACGTTCTGCTGAACATCAACTGGGGCCACGACGCCGTATTGTCGATCCAGCAGGCCAATCAGTTCGGCATTCTCGCCAAGCAGAAACTGGTCGTCCCGTACCAGGTGCCATTCCTGGCCCGCGACGTGGGCCCGCAGTTGATGGCCGGGGTTTATGCCGCCACCGATTTCTGGTGGACGCTGGAAGACAAGTATCCGCTGGCCAAATTGTTCGTCGAGTCGTTCGACAAGAAATACGGTTACAAGCCGGAATGGGGCGCCAACAACGCCTATATGGAGTTCGCGCTTTGGGCCGACGCGGTGGAACGGGCCGCCACGTTCTACCCGCCCGATGTCATCAAGGCTTATGAGGCGGGCAAGAAGACCGAGTCCACCGTGGGCGAGGTGTGGTTCCGCGCCGCCGATCACCAACTCGTACGGCCGGTGATCATCGTTCAAGGCAAGGCGCCGAACGAGATGAAGAACAAGGAGGACTTCTGGAACATCGTCGAGATTGTTCCCGGCGAGGGTCTCATGCAGGCGCCGGATGCTTTTGGTTGCAGTCTCGGCTCCTATACCTGATAGGAGGCGGCCCAGAGGGCCGGAGACGTTCAGGTGGTCGAGACAGCGTGTCTAAGTGATGCGCGGGCGGTGCATGCTGCCCGCGCTTTCCAAGCGGCTGGTACGGCGGGCCGCCTCGCCGCCGCAGTCCCGGACGGGAGGCAGCCGGCCGGCTGCCGGGCTGACGCACTCACGGCGCACCGGCGCAGATGATTTCCTGGCCGAACTTCGTGTCGCAATTGTTCAACGGCCTGGCGACCGGCGCGTTGCTGGCGCTGATCAGTTCGGGGTTGACCATCATCTACGGCACGCTCGGCGTGCTGAACCTCGCGCATGGCGCCATGTTCATGCTTGGTGGTTATGCCGGATACGTAGCGTATCTGGTGACCGGCTCGTTCGTCGTCGCGGTCATCGCCGGCGCATTGTTTCTGGCGATTGCCGGCGGCATCCTTGAATTCGTGGTGATCCGCCATTTCTACGGCCGTCCGCCGGAAGACCAGCTGCTGGTCACCTTCGGGATCGGCATCGTCATCGTCGAGCTGGTGCGGCTGTGCTTCGGCAGCCTGTCGGTCACTGTGCCGACGCCGTCATGGGCGACCGGTGTGACCTCGTTGGGCTTCATGATTTACCCAACGTATCGTCTCGTTGTCCTCGCCATCGCCGCCGCGGCACTGGCCGTGCTGTGGTTCACTTTGTATCGCACCCGGCTTGGCATGATCGTCCGGGCCGGGATCGAAGATCCCGAAATGGTCGACATGCTGGCAATCAATGTCTACCGGGTGTTTATGGCGGTGTTCGGCATTGGAGCAATGGCGGCCGGGTTCGCCGGCATCGTCAACGCGCCGGTGGTTTCACTGACCCCGGAGGTCGGCGATGCCATCCTGGTCCAGGCCTTCGTCGTCGTTGTCATCGGCGGCGTCGGTTCATTTCCCGGCGCCGTACTGGGCGGGCTGATCTCCGGCGAGATCCTCAGCCTGACCTCGATGATCGATCCGAGCTATTCCGAGGTCATGCTGTTCGCCGCCATGACTCTGGTCCTGCTGGTGCGCCCTCGCGGCCTTCTGGGCGTGCGAGGCCGTGAGTGAGCAACACCGGCTGATGCTGCCGCGCCACCCGATGCGGGTCGAAATTATCCTGGCACTCTGCCTGGTCGCAGCACCGTTTGTGCTGCCGCCACTTGGCTTCGCGCCCGGTACGATCAATCAAATCCTGGTCTGGGGATTGTTCGGCATCGGCTTCGATATCCTGTTCGGCTACACCGGCCTGCTGTCTTTCGGTCAGTCGGCGGTTTACGGAACCGGCGGCTTCATCGCCGCTTATTTGCTGACCAACAACCTGATCCTGAACGTACCGCTGGCGCTGTTGATCGGCACTCTGGGCGCCGCACTGGTGGGCATCGCGATCGGGGCAATCGCGCTGCGGCGCACCGGCATTTACTTCGCGATGATCACCGTGGCGATTGCCGAGATGTTCTTCTTTCTGGAGAACTCGCCGCTTGCCGCCTGGACCGGCGGTGAAAACGGACTGGCCGGCGTACCGGCACCGAGTTTTGGCTTTGGCCGTTTCACCTACCAGGTCGGCACCGATTGGTCGATGTATGGCTTCCTCGCGGTTTGTTACTTCGTTGGGATGGTGCTCGCGCTGCGCATCGTGCGCTCACCGGTCGGCGTCATCTTTCGGGCCATTCGCGACAATCCGTTGCGTGCACGTGCCGTCGGTCATGCTGTCGGCCGCTACAAGCTGACCGCATTTGTCATCGCCGCAGCGTATTCCGGCTTTGCCGGCGGCCTGCTCGGGGTGCTGCAGGGCTTCATGCCACCCGACGCTTTCACTTTCGATACGTCCGGCCAACTGGTGATCCAGACTGCGATCGGCGGCACCGGTACGCTGTTCGGTCCACTGGTCGGCGCCGCGGTCTGGCTCTATGCGCGCGACTTCCTGCAGTCGGTGATCGGTCTGGGCAGCACCTGGAAACTTGTGCTCGGCGTGATGTTCGTGTTGCTGGTGTGCTTTCTGCGGCGGGGTTTGATTGGCGGCGTGCGGAGCCTGATCGATCGATTTGCTGCACCCCCGGCCGTGGCCAGGCCCGAGGAAGCCCTGATCGCCGACCCGGCATCGTCACACACTGTCTCTGGCTTGCCGGCACGCCGCCGGGAGACGCCGTTCACCGGTCCGGTGCTGGAAACCCGTGGCCTGAGCCGGTCATTCGGCGGCCTGATCGCCAATCGCGACATCGATTTCGTTGTTGCACAAGGCGAGCTGCGCGGTGTCATCGGCCCCAACGGAGCGGGCAAAAGCACGTTCTTCAAAATGCTGACTGCCGAGTTGTCACCGAGTTCGGGTCAAATCTTGTTCCGCGGCCGTGACATCATCGGAATGGACGTGGCCGACGTGTGTCAGCTCGGACTGACCAAAAGTTATCAGGTCAATCAACTGTTCGCCGGGCTGACATTGCGCGAAAATGTGGTGATCGCTGCGCTTGCGGAACGCCGCGGCAACTTCTCGCTCGATCTGCTGCGTTCCATGGGCCGGGTCTCCGGGCTTGACGAGCGGGTGGAGAACACCTTGGCGCTGGTCGGCCTGACCGCGCGCGCCGGCGTGCCGGTCGCCGCACTGGCCTACGGCGAGAAGCGGCGACTGGAGATCGGCCTTGCATTGGCCGCGTCGCCGTCGCTGCTGCTGCTCGACGAGCCGCTGGCCGGGATGAGCCCGCACGAGCGAGCCGAGACGGTTCGGCTGTTGCGCGATATCCGCCGCGGCCGCACCCTGATCGTGGTCGACCACGACATGGATGCGGTGTTCGAACTGGCCGAGCGGATCACCGTCCTGCACGAAGGCAGCGTGCTCGCCGAGGGCACGCCGGATGAGATCCAGCGTAATGATTTCGTGCAGGAAGCCTATCTTGGCGGGGTGGCGGCATGAGCGCGCTGCTCGAAGTCGAGGCCATGAACAGTTATTACGGCGACAGTCACATTTTGTTCGACGTGTCGCTGCGTGTCGAACGTAACGAGGTCGTGGCATTGCTCGGCCGTAACGGCGCCGGCAAAAGTACAACGCTGAAAAGCCTGATTGGTCTGGTCCGCCCCCGCTCGGGCAGGGTGTTGTTCGACGGCACGCCGACACAAAACTTGCCGCCGCATGCGATCGCCGCGCTCGGGCTGCAACTGGTACCCGAGGAGCGGCGCATTTTTGGCGGACTGAGCGTTGAGGAGAACCTGGTGCTCGCCGGCCTGACCGCAAAATCGCGCTGGCCGCTGGACCGTGTCTGGGAGATGTTTCCACGCCTGCGCGAGCGCCGACGCAGCCGTGGCACCGACCTCTCGGGCGGCGAGCAGCAAATGCTGGCCATTGCGCGCGCGCTGGTGCGCGATCCGAAACTCATGCTGCTCGATGAACCGTTCGAGGGGCTGGCACCGGTGATTGTTCGCGACCTGCTCGCCACCTGTCGCCAGCTGGCCGAGGCGGGCCAGACCATCGTGGTGGTCGAGCAGAATATCTCTGCCGCGTTGAGCCTCGCGTCGCGGATTTACGTGCTGAACAATGGGCACCTGGTCGACGAGATGACCAGCGACGCGGTGCGTGCCGAGCCGGAATTGCTGCACCGGTATCTGGGGGTTTAAAGCGTGATCGTTCGTGCACGGCGGCACGCGGGCGGCGGTGGCCAGGTTGGCAAGACTCTGGCTTTATGCAAGCCGACGGGCTACGATCGATGCATAGCGGGAGGCTGCGGCAGCACTGTTATACCAGCGGTCATAAATTCAGAGCCGTCAGCGTCTCAGTTTGGCATCCCCTGCTCGAAACGGGGTCCATTCCTGCACTGTGCCCCCGTCATCCCCGCGACGAGCGCGGGGATGACGGGGGAGTTGCCACCGGTCAAACCTTCGGTCCGCTGGTATTAATGTCAGTGCAGCGACACAATCTTCGTGCTGCGCTGCAACGATTCTGGATACTACCTCCCGCCATCGACCTGCAGAATTTGGCCATTGACGAATCCCGCCAGGTCGGACGCGAAAAACACCACGGCATTGGCAATGTCGTCGGCTTCACCAAGCCGCTGCATTGCGATCCGGCCCAACAGGGCGCGCTGACCATCGGGACCGTAGCTGTCCCATTGACGCTCGGTCGCTTCGTTGGTGCGCATGAAACCAGGTGCAACTGAATTGACCGTGATGCCGAATGGTCCAAGCTCATGTGCAAGTTGACGGGTCAGGCCAACGACGGCGTGCTTGGATGAACAATACGCCTGAATACCGGTCAACGATGCCTGCAGGCCGGCGCCCGAACTGATGTTGATGATCCGGCCGCTGCCGTTTTGCTTCATGGCCGGCGCCGCCGCCCGGCACAGCACGAAAGCGGCATTGACCCCGATATCGAAGATCACATCCCAGTCCGCATCCGGAACGTCTTCGATCGGCCGGTTGGCTTGTCCGGCCACGCCGCCGGCATTGTTCACCAGCACGTCGATCGGACCACCAGTCGTTTGCTCGATCGCGGCGATCCATGCCGCGCCGGCCGCCCGGTCGCGCAGATCAACGACCAGCGGTGAAATGCCACCGGATGCAGCGGTTTCCGCCAACGTCGCATCGATCACGTCGGTGGCGAACACCCGCGCGCCGAGCGAGGCGAAGCGGCGCGCGATGGCACGGCCGAAGCCATGGCCAGCGCCAGTGACCGCAACGGTCTTATCGTCGAACCGGATTTGCATTGCAGGTTAGCTCCATGGCGTTAGGTCGGAGCGTCATGGTGCCCGCCCTCACCCCTCGCGGCCAGCACCCCGATACCTGGCGGGAATGTCTCAGCGCGATCCGTTCACCAGCGCATCGCAATCCCGCCGTCCGGCCATCAGACAATCCTCTATCTGACTCTTCTTGCGCAGCGTCTGGGTCAGCAACAGGCCGCCGATCAGCAGCAGCAACACCACCACGATCGCGGCAAGTCCATTGGTACGGCGATTCGCATCTTCGCGGTCGCGCACTGGATCGGGGGCAGGTCGAGGCTCGGTCATCACACTCCCAGGCGAAGCGTCCAGTAGCACGAACTTAAGCCAATTGGCCCACCAAATTTCAAATACGAGCACAGACCACATGGTTGCACGCCGACCTGGGCCCGTCCATAAGCCGAACATGTCCCAGGTTGCCCGGTCGTCACACGCGGCCGCCCGACATTTGAGCCTTGTCTGTCCGCGCTTCGCTGCACTGATCGGCCGCGTCGGACCGCCTGGCCTGCGCGTCGAGCGCGGACGCGGATTATACGAGGCGCTGATCCGCGCCATCGCCCACCAGCAATTACACGGCAGGGCGGCAGAAGCGATCCTTGCCAGGTTCATTGCGCTTTACCCGGATGAGAGATTCCCGTCGCCGGATCGGGTGCTCGACACCGACGGCACCGTGCTGCGCGGCTGCGGTTTCTCGGCGGCCAAGCTGGCGGCAATGCAAGACATTTGCGCCAAGACGCTGGATGGCACCGTGCCGACGCGGCGGCAGGCGACACGGCTGTCCGATGAAGAACTGATCGAGCGCCTGACCACCATCCGCGGTGTCGGCCGCTGGACCGTCGAAATGCTGCTGATCTTCACTCTGGGGCGGCCGGACGTCCTGCCGGTCGACGATTTCGGGGTGCGCGAGGGCTACCGCGTGTTGTTCGAGATGGAAATGCAACCAAAACCCCGTGCCCTCGCGGAACTGGGCCTTGCCTGGGCACCGCACCGCTCGATGGCGACGTGGTATCTGTATCGCGCGGTCGAGGAGGCCAGACGGCAGGGACCATCCAGCCGGGCGTAGCGGGCCGGCATTGGCCGTTCGCCACGCCCGGTCAGCGCCTCGGCGCGGCGATGGACACGACCCGAGGCCGACAGCAATGGCCGTGCTTCGGGTGCGAACGTACCACGCGTGGACCCGGTGTTATGTCGCAATTCCAATTTCTTACGTCACGATCTGAAGGTTAGATCTGAACCTGAGTGCCGCGAGGCCGCGAAGCTCTGCTGCTTGCCCGCAGGTGCTGCGCGTGGTAATGCGCCCGCCCGCACCCATTGGGGGATAGTTTAGCGGTAAAACTCCCGGCTCTGACCCGGGCATCCTTGGTTCGAATCCAGGTCCCCCAGCCAGGAAAATCTCCGTTATTTATCAATGTCCTGCTGACAAACACCCGTGCTGGACTCAAACCCGGTCCAGGCGGAGACCGCGGAAAACACGTGCCAAAATGTCGCTCTCACCGGGCTCGTGGTAGCCTTATCAGCCACGTCCAGCCAGATGTGCCGGCGAAAATCGATCTTGTTGGCCTGGCTGTTGGAGCGGGGCATCGCCGGGCTTTGATACCGATGTCAGCCAGACGGGCTTCGGCACATCAAAATGTGACGTATCCCGGTGATCGCGGACGGACGACAAACGCGATCTTTGTGTCATCCTTCCGGGATACCGGCCCTGAGCAACCCTTCGGCAACACGGGCGGCGAGTTGGGGGACAGCGCCCTTCGCTAACGCCCGCATGATCCCGGCTATTGTCGGTTCGCATTGAAACTCCCGCACGCGGCTCAGGCAAGCACGCGCCTCCTCATGCCGACCCAAATAGCCGCACAGGCTGAGTTTCAGGCGAAGCGCCGGCATACCGCCGTTTTCCCGCAACGCCGCTTCTGCCCATGACAGCGCGGTCTCGTAGCGGCCCGCTGACAGTTCCGCGAGAGACAGCGCCTGGTAGAAGGAAAACACGGCCGGATCGAGGGGGCTCAGGCGGATCGCCTGATGCGCCGAGCGGATCGCCTCGTCGGGCCGGTCAAGATACGCCAGAACGACCGCGCGGTGGCCGAACGCCAGGGCGAAGTTGGGGTTGAGCACGATCGCCTGGTCGAGCGCGCTGAGCGCGGCGTTATTGTCTCCGTCAAGCTGCGTCAGCGCCAGGCCGGCAAAATCCAGTACCCAGGGATCATCCCCGGCGGCGGTAATCGCCCGCCGCGCCATCGCGATGCCTTCCTCGACCTCCGCGCCGGCGGGCGGAATCCAGTTCCGCTGACGTTGCATCCCTCGACTCAGGGCAATTCGCGCCATCGCCGGGCCATAAGCGGGATCGATGTCGAGGGCGAGCCGTGCCAGCCTGACCGATTCCGCCAGGCTCTCGGAGCTCCTCTTGTACGCTTCCGCCTGGGCGCGCCAAAAAAGATCGTAGGCATCAAGACTCGCGGTCGGCTTGCGGACGACGCGCTCCGCCTCGGCAACTCGCAGCCGCGGCTCGATCGCGCCGACGACGCCGCCAGCCACGCGGTCCTGAAATTCGAAGATGTCGTCGAGTGTGCCGTCGAAGCGGTCGGTCCAGGTAAGCGCGCCCGTCATCGAATCGATCAGCCGACCGGCGATGCGCACCCGGTTGCCGGCCTTTCTGACCGAGCCTTCGAGCACGTAGCGCACGCCAAGTTCCCGCGCCACCTGCTTCACATCGACGCTCTTGCCCTTGTAGGCATAGCTCGAATTGCGCGCGATGACGAACAGTCCGGGGCAGCGCGCGATCGCGGTGGTGATCTCCTCGACCATGCCGTCGACGAAATATTCGTGCTCGGGGTCGCCGGTCATGTTCTGAAATGGCAACACCGCGATCGACAACGGCGACACCGCGATCGACGGCTTCCCCTTGTTCCATGTCGGCGGCACGATTACGGCGGGGTTGTCCATCCTGGCGGCAGGGGGCCATATCATCATTCCCTCGGCCCACAGCCTTAGAAATCCAAAAGTCATTCAGAATTACTGGCGCATCGTCGAGCGTTACCGAGTGACGATCGTAAGCGGGGTGCCCACGTCGATCGCAGCGCTGGCCGAGGTGCCGATCGGAAGTAGCGATGTCTCGTCGGTGCGTATGGCGCTTACCGGCGGTGCCGTCCTGCCCAAGGCGGTTGGTGAGCGGTTTCAGCAGCGCACTGGCATTAC
>JBEKQQ010000145.1:0-15481 GCA_049519555.1 Acetobacteraceae bacterium | reverse complement strand
TGGACCGGGCGGTGATCACACCACCGGATGGTTGGAGGTTGTTGCCGGTTCGCTGCCCCGCACCCAGCATGCAGTTGCGTCAATGCACCCTACGATCGACGCGGGATGCTGGCGCCTTTTCGCCGTGGCCGAAACGAGTAACGGGGCACGCAGCAACACGGATAACCGACGCCACTGACTGATTATTCTGCTGCCCCCGGACCCACCGCCTTCCGTGGCAGGCGCATCAGCAACAGCAGCAGCAGTGCCGGCAAGGTCGTCATGATCAGCATGACGTAGTCATCCGCGTAGGCAACGATCTGCGCCTGCTGGTTGACCATCCGATCCAGCATCGCCGCGCCATGCCGCGTCGCCGGATCGAGCCAATGACGCATCCCGCCGACCGTCTGCAAAGCCCGATTGAACGGCGTGACCGAGGCGCCGATCATCTCATGCATCGCCTGGGAATTATGTGCCAGCAATGACGAAAACACCGAAACCCCGATCGCCGCTCCGACGTTGCGCAACAGGCTGAACAGCGACGCGCCCTCAGTGCGCAATGATGGCGCCAAAGTGACAAAGGCCAACACCGAGAGCGGGCTGAACACCAACCCCATCGCGGCGCCCTGGATCACGATCGCGATAATGATCTCGCGCTCCGATACGTCGGGAGTCCAGCGTGTCATCAGCCAGAACGTATAGGACAGCATCAGCAGCCCGCTGCCGACCAACAGCCGTGCGTCGATTTTCCCTGACAGTTTGCCGCCCAACATGGTCGTCACCAGGCTGCCAAACCCGCGCGGCGCCATGATCAGGCCAGCCGTCTCCACCGGATAGTTGCTTAGCACCTGAAGCCATGGCGTCATCAGCGCGAGGCTCGAGACCATCAGGACGCCGACCATGAACATCATGGTAAGGCCGGATGAAAAGTTGACATCCTTGAATACCGCCAACCGGATCAGCGGCTCGCGCGCAGAAACGATATGAACCAGAAACAAATAGAAGCCGAGGCCGGCGAACACTGCCTCGGTGATGATTTCGCGGGACGTGAACCAGTCCTGATCCTGGCCGCGATCGAGCATCAGTTGCATGGCGCCGATCGCCACCATCAGGACGCCGAAGCCAAGCCAGTCGAAGCGCAATTTGCTCTCTCCGCTGCTGCCCGGCAGGAAAACCATCAATCCGGCGGCGGCGAGCAGGCCGAACGGGAGATTGATGTAGAAGACCCAACGCCAGCTGTAGTTCTCGGTCAGCCAGCCGCCGACGGTCGGACCCATGATCGGGCCCAACATGACCCCAACGCCCCAGATTGCCATGGCGAAGCCGCGCCGTTCGGGCGGGTAGATGTCGAGCAGCGTGGCCTGCGAGAGCGGCACCAGGGCGGCGCCGAACATGCCCTGCAGAATGCGAAACATCACGATCTGGCCAAGCGACTGCGCCGCGCCGCAGAGCATCGAGGCGATGGTGAACCCAATGATGCAGCCGACATAAAGCGGTTTGCGCCCGAAGCGCGCCGCCAACCAGCCGACCGGCGCGGTCATGATCGCCGAGGCAGTGATGTACGAGGTCAGAACCCAGAGGATCTCGTCAAAGCTGGCGGAGAAACTGCCCTGCATGTACGGCAGCGCCACGTTGGCGATGGTTTGGTCGAGCAACTGCAACACCGTGGCGCCGATTGCGCACGCTGTGATCATCGCCCGGTGGGGCGTATCCTGGTGGACAGTCTCTCCCGGCATGGTGGCGACCTTGTCGTCGTCCGCAGTGCAGGCCGAAAGCATGCCGACAACAGACCGCCACCGTCAAACGTCTCGGGATCACGCGGCAAATCGACGGGCAAAATAGCCGGAAATCACCTGCGCACAGGCCGCAGTGCACGCGAGACAACTCGCCAATCACGCGTACGATTGCTATGCGACGAATGCGCAGTGCCTGCTCCACGCGGACCGGTCCGTTGAAAACGTTCCCGGAGTCTGATCCCACCGATCAAGCGTGCCCTGCCGGCCGGCAGCGCGGAGGCCGAGGCCCGACCGACATCGGAGTGGGCAAAAGGGTTGCGGTATGACGAGCGGTACGAAGTGGCGGGATGCGATCATCGTTGGTGGCGGCCACAATGGCCTCGTCTGCGCCTGGTATCTGGCCCGTGCTGGCCTAAGGGTGACGGTCTGCGAGGCGCGCTCGATCGTCGGCGGTGCAGCGGTAACCGAGGAATTTCTGCCCGGCTTCCGCAACTCGGTGGCCAGCTACACGGTCAGCCTGCTCAATCCGCGGGTGATTGCCGACATGGGCCTGCACAACCATGGCCTGCGCATCGTGGAGCGGCCGATTGCCAACTTCCTGCCCCTCGGCGAATCCCAGTACCTCAAAGTTGGCGGCGGATTGCACCGCACTCAGGCGGAGTTCAGCAAATTCTCCCAGCGCGATGCCGAGGCCCTGCCAGCCTATTATGCCATGCTCGAGGAAATCGGTGACGTCCTCCGTGACCTGGCCCAGAAAACCCCACCCAATCTGGGCGACGGATTGCCAAATCTGCCGCGGGCCTGGCGCCAGGGCCGCCTGCTGGGGTCCCTGTCCCTGGCACGCAAGGCCGACCTGCTGGACCTGTTCACCGAAAGCGCCAGCGCATTTCTGGACGGATGGTTCGAAAGCGAGCCTGTCAAGGCTGCCTTCGGTTTCGATGCCGTCGTCGGCAACTTCGCCAGCCCGGACAGCCCAGGATCGGCGTATGTGCTGGTGCATCATACGTATGGCGAGGTGAATGGCAGGAAGGGGGCCTGGGGTCATGCCATCGGCGGCATGGGCTCCATCACCCAGGCCATGGCCAAGGCCTGCGCGGCTTTGGGTGTGGAGATCCTGACCAACGCACCCGTCCGGCAGGTGTTGGTGGACGGAGGCAAGGCAGCGGGCGTGGAACTGGCCGACGGAAGACTTCTTGCCGCACGGATCGTCGCCTCCAACGTCAATCCCTCGCTACTGTTCCAGGGTCTTGTCGCCCCCGCCGATCTGCCAGCCGAATTTCGCCGGCGCATGGCGCGCTACCGCAACGGCTCGGGCACGTTCCGGATGAACGTCGCGTTGTCGGAGTTGCCGGACTTTACCTGTCTCCCGGGCGGGACTACAGCCGAGCATCACCAAAGCGGCATCATCATTGCGCCGTCCCTGGCCTACATGGACGCGGCCTGGCGCGACGCAAAAGCCTTCGGCTGGTCATACAAGCCGATTGTCGAGATGCTGATCCCCTCAACGTTGGACGACAGCCTGGCCCCGCCCGGCCGGCATGTGGCGAGCTTGTTCTGCCAGCAATTCGCGCCGGTGCTGCCAAACGGAGGTTCGTGGGACGACGTGCGTGAAAAGGTGGCGGACCTCATCATCGATACGGTCAACGATCATGCGCCCAATTTCAAGGGTTCGGTGCTGGGTCGGATGATCCTCTCACCGCTCGATCTGGAGCGCACTTTCGGACTGACCGGCGGAGACATCATGCACGGCCACCTGTCACTGGATCAGCTTTGGGCGGCGCGACCGGTACTGGGCTACGCGAGCTACCGCGCGCCGATCAAGGGCCTCTACATGTGCGGCGCGGGCACCCATCCGGGCGGCGGCGTCTCGGGCAATCCGGGCCGCAACGCCGCGCGAGAGATCCTGCGCGACCGCGGCCTGCTGGCGGCAATCGGCCATGCCCTGATCGGGTTCGTTCCGCCTGGGCGTCGGCGCGGGACCGCTGATAACTGACTACAACCTTGCGGATCCGGACGGCTGTCTTAGGCTGCCAGGGTGACCTGCGTCCAAGGGCCCGACGGCACGACATGCTCAATCCATCCGGGCGCGGGTAAGGTCGTTACCCCAGCGTTGGTGGAGGGACGCAATGCCGGACACACTTCTGCTTAAGGCCACGCGCTATCAGACACTGCATGCTCCGCCGGGGCCTGTCCTCGCCGGCGGATGTTGGGATGCCGGCTCGGCCATGCTGTTGGCCCATGCCGGGCTCGAACTCCTGGAAACGAGCAGCGCCGGCGTGATGTTCGCGCGCGGGTTACCCGACGGTGATGGCCTCGCGACCCGCGATCTGATGCTGGAGAATGCCCGATCGATTGCTGCCGCAGTTGATATCCCGGTCACCGCCGATCTCGAAAACGGCTTTGGCAAAAATCCTGACGTGGTGGCGGAAACGATCCGAATGGCGGGTGAAACCGGGATCGTGGGCGGTTCCATCGAAGATACGACGGGCGACCGGAACGATCCGATTCTGCCGCTCGGTTTGGCGGTTGAACGGATCAGGGCCGCGGCCGAGGCAGCGCGCCGCCTGCCATTCCCATTCGCGCTGACGGCGCGCGCCGATCAATATATGCACAGCCAACCCGACCTCGCCGCGACGATCGAACGCGTGCAGCAATTTCAGGAGGCGGGCGCCGATATGATCCTGGTGCCTGGCCTGACCGGGCGACCGGAAATCGAAACATTGTGCCGCTCGGTCGACTGCCCGGTCGCGGTCGTTGTCGGGTTGTCAAATTATCGGCCGGACCTCGCAACATTTGCAATGCTCGGCGTCCGGCGGGTCATTGTCGGAAGTTCGCTGGCGCGTATCGCCTATTCTGGGTTGTTGAACGCGGCGCGCGAAATGATCGACGCCGGCACGTTCGGTTTCGCGGACGGACTGATGCCATTTGGTGAACTGAACGATTTATTTCGTCTGCTGTCTGCCGGCCGCAGGTAGGAACAGACCGCCCCTATTTAGATGGGATCCCTGACAGCGCGGCGGCGAAGCGGACGGGTCGCGATGGTAGCGGCGGGCGGATTTGAACCACCGACCAAGGGATTATGATTCCCCTGCTCTACCGCTGAGCTACGCCGCCATCGGTTCGGAAGGCGCGGGGAATACTCTCGACCGGGCGTTCCCGTCAACCGCCGATCCGCCGCCGTCTCCTGGACCGCCCCGGTCAGCCCGCCGCATCGTACAGTCCGAACAGGCATTTGGCCGCCAGCTCAGCCCGCTGTTGCGCCTCCGCTTCGCCGGGTGGCGGTGCCACACGCATCAACAGCCGGACCAGCAGGCCGCCGCCCATCAGCAAGGAAAGAAACAGCCCTGCCATATCGGCCGGCTCACCCGAGCCCAGGAGACCCTGCGTGGATGCCGCAGAAAGCAGCTCGATCAGTGCCGCGTTATTCGCCTCTCGTCCATGTCGGTCGAGCGTGTGCGCGACGTCGGGCGCGTTCTCCGCTTCAAGTATGGCAAGGCGATAGGTGGCCAGTACTTCAGGCCGGCTGACCTCCCGTACAACGGCCATACCGAACTCGGTCAGGGTCCGATGCAGGCTGTCCTGATCGGTCGGCACCGGCAGGTCAAGCGGGCGCCGCATGCGTTCCGCCCGTTCGGCCACACAACTGGCCAGCATCGCTTGTTTGCTGCCGAAATTGGCATACAGGTCGCGCTTCGATACCCGGGCGAGGCGGGCGATCTGTGCTGTGCTCGTTCCGCCGTAACCAAGCCGCATGAACGCACCGAAAGCGGCGTCCAGAATACGCTCGCGGATAGTTGGAGGACTGCTCGACATTTGGCTCCTTGACACGGTACCAAACGGTACCGTAAACGTGAAAAGTAAGGTACTAATCAGTACCAGGAGGCCATACAACTTCATGAGCGAAGCCGCCACAACGCCCGTCGTCCGGCTTGACCATATCGCCCGAACCTACCGCGTAGGCTCGGTGATGATCCCGGCAGTGCGCGACATCACCCTGGAGATACAGCCGAGGGTGTTCAGCGTGATCGTTGGGCCGTCCGGCAGCGGGAAGACGACGTTGCTGAATATGATCGGTTGCATCGATGTCCCCGATAGCGGCGGGGTCGAAATCCGCGGTGAGGACGTGCTGCGCCTGTCGGACAACGCGCTGGCCGATTTCCGGGCGCGCACCATCGGTTATGTGTTCCAGGCGTTCAATTTGATCCCGGTGCTTTCGGCGTTCGAAAATGTGGAATATCCGCTGCTGTTACTGAACGTGCCGGCAGCGGAACGGCGGCGGCGAACGCTTGCCATGCTGGAGGCGGTGGGATTGGCAGCCCAGGCGAAACAACGGCCAAACGAATTATCCGGTGGCCAGAAACAGCGGGTGGCAATAGCGCGTGCTTTGGTCAAAGAACCCGCTCTGGTGTTGGCCGATGAGCCAACCGCGAATCTCGACAGCGTCACCGGTGCTTCAATCACCGCACTGATGCGGCGCATGCAAGAGGAATTCCACACCAGCTTCATCTTCTGCACCCACGATCCACGGTTGATGGCAGAGGCCGATCAGACGTTCTCCATTCGCGATGGGATGTTGGTATGATGCTGTTCCGTTTGGCCATTCGCAACATTTCCCGCAATCGCCGCCGGTCGATCATGACGGCCTCCTTGGTCGCCGTGGGCGCTCTGGCACTGCTGATGTTCGGTGCCTTCACCACCTATATTTTCGCCGGTCTGGAGACCGGGCTCGTGCAAAGAGGCGGACATCTCGCGGTGTACCGGTCGGGATATTTTCTGTTCGGACCCGGCAATCCGGCCGCTTATGGGATCGACGATTATCAGAGTGTGATGCGGGATATCAACTCCGATCCAGTGCTGCACGACATGATCAACGTGATCACCCCAACCCAGGCCGTCGTTGGAATTGCCGGCAACTTTAACGGTGGTGCCAGCGCCTCAAAAACATTCTTCGGCATCGGTCTCGTAGGGACGGATCAGGAGAAGATGCGCCAATGGAATGAACACGGCGCGAGCCGGCCTTATGTCCCCGACAACCGGCTCAGCGATCCGGCTGCATCGCGGGGATTAATTGGCCGCGGCGTGGCCCGGATGCTTGGTTTATGCGGAGCGCTGCATGTGCCCAATTGCCCGGTGCCGCCGCCTCCAGTTGAGGCCGCCGGCAATGCGCCGGCGCTTGACCCCGCGCTGGCGGATCTCGCGCAGTCTGAGCAGGGGACGCAGTCGGCTTCGGGCACGGCGCCGCAGATCGACCTGCTGTCGGCGACCGCCAATGGTGCGCCGAATATCGTCAGCCTCGAGGTTGCCGGGGTCGATACGCAACCGGTGAAGGAGTTGGACGACAACTACGTGGCGATGCCCTTGGCGCTGGCGCAACAACTCGTCTACGGCAGGGGCGAGCACAAGGTGACCGGGATTGTCCTGCAGTTGCATCGTACCGAGGATGTGCCGGTGGCGCGTGCCCGTCTGCTCGCGCTGATCGCGGAGTGGAAACTGCCTTTGGAAGTGCGCGACTTCCGGGAACTGAACCCGTTCTTCGTGCAGGTGGTCGCGTTGTTCAGTCTGATCTTCCTGTTTCTGGCACTGATCATGGTGATGATCGTGCTGTTTGCGGTGGTGAACACCATGACGATGAATGTGTTGGAGCGTACTGCGGAAATCGGCACGGTGCGGGCGATGGGCGTGCGGCGGGCCAGCATCCGGCGACTGTTCCTGGCGGAGGGCGCGGTACTCGGAGCTCTGGGCGCATCACTTGGCGTTGTCGTCGCGTTCATCGCGATCGCCCTCGTCAATCACAGCGGATTGCAGTGGACCCCGCCCGGGAATACCGATCCGATACCGTTCCAGCTCGCGTGGCCGACACGCCCGGTATTGTTGCTCGGTACCTGGCTCGGTCTGGTACTGGTGGCGACGCTGGCCACCTTGCCCCCGGCGAACCGAGCGGCGCGCAGCCGGATCGTGGATGCGCTGCGTCATGTCTAAGAACGCGACGCGACGCTTGGTCCTGATCGCCGCCGTGCTTGCCGCGAGCGCTGGTGGGGCCCGTGCACAGTCTGCACACGACATAATTGCGGGCGCTGACCGGGTGCGTAACCCGGGCGAACCATTCCGTACGACAACGATCCTGACGGAATACGTGCGGGGCAAAGCTGGCGATCAGACCGTGCTGGCCGTCTATTCCAAGGAGGATAAGACCAGTGGCCAGTTCCGCAATTTGGTGCGCTATCTGCAGCCGCCACGCGACTCCGGAAAAATGGCACTGCTGGACGGACAAAATCTTTGGTTTTACGACCCCGCAGCGAAATCCAGCGTGCGGATTTCCACGCAACAGCGATTGGTTGGGCAGGCCGCAATCGGCGACGTCCTGACGATCAATTTCGCGGTCGATTACACCGGCACCTTGCTTGGCGACGAAACCATCACCGACGCCGAGCATCAGACGCGGAATTGCTGGCACCTCGATTTACGCGCTGCGACCTCGACGGCGGTCTATAGCCGGGCGGAATACTGGGTCGAGCACGGCTCGTTCTGGCCGATAAAATCCAAATTCTATTCCGACAGCGGACGGGTACTGAAAGTGTTGTATTATCGCGGCTTCATGCAGCGGCTTGGAGCGGTGCGACCCAGTGGCGCGGTGATTATCGATGCCGTTGACTCGACATTGGTCACGACGGTGCAGTTCGACAATCCGACGTTCCAGGATATTCCGGACTTTTGGTACCAGCGCGATTACCTGCCCAGACTGCGACCGGAATGACGCGCTGGCTGGTCGCGGTGATGCTGGTCGGGCTGGGTTCTGTGTCGCCCGCTTTGGCCGCCGACGAGGACACCGATCTGAACCGAATTCCAACCGAGGCATCGCCGGCCGTGGCACCTACTCAACCGGCGGCGACATCGAAAGACGTGAATTATATCGGCGATGCCCTGGAATTGTCCGCCACGCGGAACGGTCTCGCAGTACCGTTTCCGCCGCCTCAACCACCGAGTTGGGAAAACTGGCTGTTCCTCGATGCGCGCGATGAATGGAGCCTCGGGGACGCCTGGCGGCTGAATTACAGTGGTCGGCTGAATTTCCGGACCTCGAACAGCATTCCCTTCCCCACGCACGAGAATGTGCGAAACGACCTGCGCGAGTTGTTCGTCGAATGGCAACCGACCGATACCGCATGGCTCGAACTGGGCCGGATCAATATCCGCAATGGTGTCGCTCTGGGCTTCAACCCCACCGATTTCTTTCGCCCACGCACTGTCATCGAACCATTGACCGCCGATCCGTCCGTGTTGCGTGAAGATCGCCTGGGTGTGCTGATGCTGACCGGTCAGTGGCTCTGGAGTTCCGGCTCCATTACCGTGGCGTATGCACCGAAAGTGACACGGCCGACGCCAATTTATGGCATTCGGACCGAGCAGAACTTTGATCCCGAGCTTGGTCAGACGAACACCGATGACCGGGTCATGGCGAAGGTCAGTCTGAACCTGGCGGACACGTTCAATCCGGAGTTGCTGTATTATCATGCAGGAAACCGGACACAGATTGGCACCAATCTGACGACTCCGATCGGCCGGAGTACCGTAGCGTATCTGGAATGGGCCGGCGGCGTGCGTTCGGACCTGATTGCCGACGCCTTTCGCTTTGGCGCGACAACCGGGTCGTTGCCTGCCTCAGCAATGCGGCTGCTGCCAAATAATGCAGATACCAGCTTCATGAATGACCTCTCGGTCGGGGTTTCCTATGCCACCGCGAACCGCATCACGCTCAACGTGGAATATCATTTGCATCAGGCTGGGTTTTCGGCCGAGGACTGGAGCCATTGGTTCAATACCGCAGCGCAACGTGGCTCCGTTCCGGGCGTGAAGGCCGCGCTGTGGTTTCTGCGCTCCTATGCGCAAGACCAGCAGGAGCCGACCGACCGACATGCCGCCTTCGTCCGGCTGGATTGGCAGGACGCGTTCGTGACGGACCTGGAGCTGACGGCGTTGGCGACAGTCAATTTGCAGGATGCGTCCGGGTTCTTGCAGGCCACCGCCGAGTACCACGTGTCACGGACGTGGACGATCGCCGGCCTCGTTGGTGGGACCGTTGGCGGACGCCGCTCCGAATACGGCAGCTTGCCTGGGCTCGCCAGCGCCTTACTGCGGGTCAACCGCTATTTCTGAGCCGGGCGGTCGCCCAACTACTACGTCATCGTCCGGACAGGTTACCGCCGCGGCGCAAGCCCAGATCGACCCAGGCGCAGGCACTTTCGTCCATGATACCACGCATGACCTGGCGAAATCCCGCGAGCGCATCTGGACCCGCCGCGTGGAACGCCTCGGCGAGGCGGGCTTGTTGGCGCTCGAACAACCGCCGCTCCAATGCTTCGCCGGCGCCGGTCAGATGTAACAATCGCTGTCGGCGGTCGCCCACCCCTGGGCTTTGGGCGACGTAGCTGCGGTCAATCAGTTCGCTCAGCACCCGCGCAAGAGACTGTTTGGTGATACGCAGGATCGACAGCAACTCGGAGACGGTGATGCCCGGATGCCGGCCAATGAAATGCATCGCCCGGTGGTGCGCCCGGCCAAGGCCGAGTTCCTCCAGGATCACATCCGCCGCGTTGGTGAAGTCGCGATAGGCGAAGAACAGCAGGTCCTGCGCAATGCGGATCTCCCGGTCTGGGATCGATTGAACGGCCTTTGGGGTCTCGTCAGCCATGCTGGCCTGATCTCGCATTCGTGTCAGTCGTTGGCCAGTCATACCATCCCACCGTGAGACGGCCCACCTGGCCTGTCCCTGTCATACCCGATATCGGCCAGAAACCTGGAAGCCCCACTCCAGGTTCCATCATGGCGGCCCGCAAGCGAACAAAGCCGAGCGATAGGTGTCGCCGGCGCCGTCAGGCCCGAGCGGGAGGGGTGGTTGGGCTCCCGCCGACCGCGTAGTTTCTTCGGCCAAAGAAACCTTGGACGGCATCAACGAAACGGTTGAGGATCAGAATCACCAACGATGTGCTGAACCCGAGTATGAATGGCAGCACGAGCATCGTCGCCTGAATCGTAACGGCAGGCGGCTGCGTCCCGGGAAGCAGAATCTGGTTCCCATTCACAATAGCCTTGCAAAAGTCGAGAAACTCCTGGAATCCGAACGGCAGCGTGAGTACCAGCCCAAACAAAGCGCCAAGAGCAATCCGCATAACGATCAGCCGTTTGTTGGTTAAATCAAACGAGATATCTTCCTGGACTGAGAGAGCATTCATGCCGATGAACGCTATTGCCCCAATTGCCCCCAACGACATCAGCCATACGAGGTAGAATGGTAACACATTTGCACCAAGACTACCCATTCGAAGCAGGTCAAGGTTGGGAGATACGATTGCCAGGATCAAAGCGACCAGGGCGATCAATGCCAGAATCAAAGGCAACCACGCGAGCATAGCCGGGACAGCGCCGAGCACGAACCGTCGTCGCAACGTGGGTGTAAGCAAACTGAACAGCATCCGAGTGTGACGTTCGACCTGCTGCCACTCTTCCGCTGAGGGATCCCGGCCCATGTTGTCCGGCAAATGATTGCGTCGGAGCAAGTTCAGCCGGCCAAATTCCAGCGCGCTCGCATCCGACATGCCTACGCCTACGGCTTTCTGGATGAGGAACGATCGTAACTCCTTCAGCCGTCCAAGATCCTGCATGAAGCGTTCATCATTGATTCGCGTGTTGAGTGGGCCAACCGCTGGTTCGTCGCCTGGCCGCGGGTCCGCGGCCGTGCTTTCAGCGTTGAATACTGCATTCGCTGTGGCTGTAGGTTGGCCACCGATTTTTTGCTGTACTGCCAGGGCATTTGGACCGTTGATCATTCCCCCAGGGTCCGACGTTCTGTTGCCGGAACCGTTTGGTTTGACCGCCAGGATGTCGCCTTGTTCTGCATTTGAGCCGGCTGGAGTGGGATCTGCGAATTCGTCAATTGCCATCGTCGTTTTCCCAGGTCTGCATTACTCTATCGACCAATCGACTTATGAACCAGCTTACTTTTTTGGGCAAGCAAACTTTTGCCAAACAGCACATTCAATCGAAGCGGCGGAGTTCGACATTTGTCCCAATTGGTGTCCCTGGCCCGCCTGCTGAAGTTCCTCCCCGTGGGCATTCAGACCGATCCACGACCCGACGAACATCGGCAGCAAGTGCGGTCAACCTCTGTCTGCGCAACGGATGGCCGGACCGATTTGGCCGCACGACAATCTACGCGGGCACGGCGCTTGCGCGGCGTCGCCGCAAACGGTTCTATGGACGAAAGTCTGCCGAGAGGCACGCGCACAAACGGCGAAGGGTCAGGAACGCCGGTCGGAACACCAGAGGGGCAACTGCATGGCCTGGCGGATCGGCATCGACATTGGCGGCACTTTCACCGACGTGGCCATGGTCGAGGAAACCGGCGGGCGCATCGGCATTGCCAAAGTGTTGACGACACCGCACGATTTCGGCCAGGCGGTGATCGAGGGCATAAGCCAGGGCCTGACACAACACGGCATTGACCCGGGTGACGTCTCGCTGCTGTCCCACGCCACCACCGTCGTGACCAACGCGCTGCTCGAGCACAAGGGTGCGCGGGCCGGCTTCATCGCCACGCGTGGCTTTCGCGACCTGTTGGAGCTGCGCCGTTCGTCGCGCATCGACCTGTACGATCTGTTCCAGGACGCGCCTTCCGTGTTGGTGCCTCGCCGTTGGCGCTACGAGATCACCGAACGGATCGACGCCCAGGGCGAGGTGGTGACACCGTTGGCGGAGCAAGAGGTTTTCGAGATTGCCGCAGCAATCCGTGACGCCGGTTTGCAGACGGTTGCCATTTCGCTGATGTTCTCCTTTCTCAACGATACCCACGAACGCCGTCTCGGCGCGTTGTTGCGAGAAGCGCTGCCCGATGTCGCGGTGTTTCTGTCCTGCGACGTGCTGCCGGAAATCCGCGAATTCGAACGCGCCAGTACGACCGCGGTCTGTGCCTACGTTGGGCCGCTGCTGGCGGGATATCTGGATCGGTTGCGGCGGGCGACGGAATCGCTTGGCTTGCCGGAACTGCACGTGATGGGCTCCAGCGGCGGCGTCATCGACATCGCCGAGGCGTTGCGCATGCCCGCCGCCGTTGTCGAATCCGGACCCGCCGCCGGGGTCATCGCCGCCGCTCTGGCCAGGCGGCAACTTGACCTTACCGATGTGATCTCGTTCGACATGGGCGGCACCACGGCGAAGGCCAGCGTCATCGCCGGGGGCGAGATCGCGGTGACCGCCGAGTACGAGGTCGGAGGCTCGGGCAGCGCCAGCCGCTGGATGAACGGCACCGGCCACCCGATCCGGGTCCCGGTGATCGATTTGGCCGAGGTCAGCGCCGGAGGCGGCAGTATCGCCTGGATCGACCCCGGCGGTTCCCTTCGAGTTGGCCCGCACAGTGCCGGCGCCGATCCTGGTCCGGCCGGATACGGCGCGGGCGGCACCTCGCCGACGGTGACCGACGCAGACCTGGTATTGGGCTATCTGGATCGCCAGGCGTTACTTGGTGGCGCTCTGGTCGTCGATCTACCTGCCGCCGAGCGAGCCATCGATCAGGCCGTTGCTCGGCCATTGGGACTGACCGTGCCGGAGGCCGCCGCACGTATCGCCGAAATCGTCAATGCCAACATGGCTGAGGCGCTGCGCATCGTCTCCATCGAACGCGGCCATGACGCACGCGGATTTAGCCTGATCGCATTCGGCGGCGCCGGCCCGGTACACGCCGCTGCTCTGGCGGAGGAATTGCAAATCCCCGAGGTCATTGTGCCGCCGGTCCCCGGCGCGTTCTCGGCGCTGGGCCTGGTGGCCAGCGATCTGAAACGCGACTACGTGCGAACTTTGTATGCCGATCTCGGTTCGGTCGAGCCGTCCCGCGTCGCCGCGGTCTTCGCCGCGATGGAGGTATCCGGCGCGGCGATGCTGGACGCTGCACACGTCCCGCTGGAACGTCGGGCCATGCCACGGCAGGCCGATTTGCGTTACCGCCGCCAGGCTTATGAACTGACCGTGCCAATCGAGGACGGCCCGGTCACTCGCGCCAGCCTGGACGCGGCGATGGCCGCGTTTCATGCCAAACATGAACTGACCTACGGCCATGCCAACCGAGGCGAGCCGGTGCAACTGGTGAATTTGCGGCTGTCTGCGATTGGCCGGTTACCTGCAATGATGCTGGCGCAGCGGGGCGATGCAGCAGCGGCGCGGACCCGGACGCGTGACGTTTGGTTCGCCGGCACCGGGTTCACCGCAACGCCGGTGCATTGGCGGCCTGGTCTCGCGGCGGGCGCGGTCGTTAGCGGGCCGGCGGTTGTCGAGGCGGTCGACTCGACAACGGTCGTGCCGCCAGGCTGGACGGCTCGCGTAGACGACATGGGCTTCATTCGGCTGACCAGGAGCTGACTGATGGACGATGCAAACGTGCGGGCATTCAAGACCGATCCGGCGCGGTTCGAGGTGGTGAAAAACGCGCTGACCTCAGCGGCCGAGGAAATGAAGATCGTCCTGGCGAAAACCGCCTATTCGCCGCTGCTGAAAGTCGCCGGAGATTATTCCTGCGGAATATTCGACGTGGCAGGCAATATGGTGGCGCAAGGGCCGGATTTGCCGATCCACCTCGGCTCGATGCCGGACGCGGTTCGAGCCGTCGTGCAGGCATTTCCCGATGTCGTGCCGGGTGATGTATTCATTCACAACGATCCGTATCAGGGCGGTTCGCATCTGCCGGATGTGAACGTGGTGGCACCGGCGTATTTTGGCACGCGGCTGCTCGGGTTTGGTTGCGTGCGGGCGCACTGGCCGGATATCGGCAGCGCCACGCCTGGCAGTTACGGCGCCGTGACGGAAATCTACGGCGAAGGACTGCGCCTGCCGCCGGTGCGACTGTATCGCGCCGGCAAGCCCGACCCGGGCATCGAGGCCATCATCTTCGCCAACGTCCGTACACCTGCGGAACGACTGGGCGATCTGCGCGCCCAGGTGGCGGCGAACCGACGGGCGGAGGCCAGACTGGCGGCATTGTCGGAGAAGTATGGCGCGGACGTGCTGCTCGGCATCATGGCGGAGGTGCAAGACTACTCCGAAACGATGATGCGTGCGGCACTGCGGCGGCTGCCCGATGGCGAGGCATCGTTCGAGGATGTGTTCGACGGCGACGGCGTCATCGCGGCGGGTGACAGCGAAGACCGGACGTTTTCGGTTCGGCTGTCCGTGCGGAAATTGGGCGATTCGATCAGCGTGGATTTCACCGGCTCCGATCCCCAGGTCGCCGGACCAATGAACGCGCCACTGACGGTGACGGCGTCCGGTGTGTATTGCGCATTGAAAATGATTGTCGACCCTGGCAGCCTCATCCCGCCCAATTCAGGATGCTGGCGGCCGGTGTCGGTCACTGCGCCGGAGGGCTGCGTGGTGAATGCAAAGCTGCCCGCGCCGGTGGTCTATGCCAATCACGAGATGTCGCACCGGATAGCGGACATGGTGATGGCGGCGATGTTCCAGATCACGCCGCGGACGGTGATGGCGGGATCGCAGGGGACCTCGGCAGTCGTGACATTTGGCGGCACCGATTATCGCAACGGCGAACGCTACGTGAGTTACGAGTCGGTCAAGGGTGGGTTCGGTGCGCGACCCGTCAAGGACGGCATCAACGCGGTGGCGAGCACCATCAGCAACATGATGAACACGCCGATCGAAATCCTGGAGATGAGTTTTCCGCTGCGGGTCGAGGAATACGCCCTGATCCCCGACAGCGGCGGCGCCGG
>JBEKQQ010000144.1:0-17487 GCA_049519555.1 Acetobacteraceae bacterium | reverse complement strand
GCCAGCCGCCGGTCGACCTGTATGGCAGGCACTGCGCCTCCGCCGGCGGCGATCAGTTCGGTGATGGCGAGCCCGCAGGCCGCCACGACACCAGCCGCGAGATCGCTGACGGCGAACACCGATGGCAGATCGCCGTTGCCGCCAATCCCGACCGCAGATGGCAACGCGGCGTCGCCGCCAAGCGAAGCCCAGATCTGGCGAAGAAAGACGTCGGCCTGCGAGGTGACACCGGTGAGGTTCGGTGAGGCATGGTCGGCCATGGCGGTTGCTCCTTGTCAACGTGCATCACAAGATGCCAGGCTTCGCATGTCGTCAATCTTGATTAACTCGATCAATGTATAAACCCTGCGCCTACCCTGTGGCCAGGCAAGCGGAGCGGCAAATGGCGGATTACCTTTCGGCTGCGGAAGCGGCGACCCGGCTCGGGGTGTCGCGGCAAACCCTTTACGCATACGTCAGCCGGGGCCTGCTGCGCGCGCACGAGACCAGCGACCCTCGGCAACGCCGGTACGCCTCCGAGGCAGTGGCGCGGCTGGCCGATGAGCGCCGGCGTGGACGGCGGCCCAAGGAGGTTGCCAAGGCGACGCTCGACTGGGGTCTGCCGGTACTGGAATCGGCAATTACCCTGATCCAGGACGGACATCTGCTCTACCGCGGCGTCGATGCCGTGGCGCTGGCCAGGGCAGCGACCGTGGAGGACGTGGCGGCGCTGCTATGGCAACTGCCCGCCGCGACTGCCTTTGGCCCGACGCCGCCGGAGACGCCGACGGTCATTCCGGCGCTCGCGGATCACCTTAAAGCGGTGCCGCGCGAGGAGGCGTTGCTGCCACTGTTCGCCGCCGCCACGAGCGACGATGGCACCGCGTTCTGGCAGCGCGATCCGCGCCGGATCGCGGAGGGCTGCGGCGCTTTGGTGCGCACCCTGTTGGCGTGCGTCGCTGGTGTGCCGCCCAATGCGGCACCGCTGCATGGGCAATTGGCCAAAGCATGGCAGCTGGACAGCAAAGGCGCCGATCTGATCCGGCGGGCGCTGGTACTTTGTGCCGATCACGAACTGAATGCGTCGAGTTTCACGGCCCGCTGCGTCGCCTCGACCGGCGCCAGTTTGCGTGCCGCGGTGATCGGCGGGCTCGCAGCACTCAGCGGAGGGCGGCATGGCGGCATGACGGCGCGGATCGAAACCTTCTGGCGGGGCCTCGACGAAGCCAACCTGGCGGTGGATTTGCGCCGGCGCCTCGCGGCCGATGAAGCGTTGGCGGGTTTTGGTCACCCGCTGTATCCGGCGGGCGATACGCGGGCCACGGTATTGCTCGAGCCAATTTTGCCGCACTTCCCGCTGGCCAGAGAACTGGTGACGGCGGCTGAGCATTTGACCGGGCACGCGCCGAACATCGATTTCGCGCTGGTGACGTTGCGGCGGTTCCTCAAACTACCCGAGGGCAGCGCGTTTGGCTTGTTTGCCCTGGGCCGCTCGGTCGGCTGGATCGCCCATGCCATCGAGCAACGCGCGACCGGCCAATTGATCCGCCCACGCGCGGTTTACACGGGACCGTTGCCGGATCGCAGTGCGATCTGACAGCGATCCGGTAGGACGTTTGTTACGCATTATCGCCAGGACTCAGATCATTCCAGCGTAACACGTCCGCTCTCGCTGTCGTTGCGAATGCAACGAAACAAACCCGGTCGGTGGGGACACGTGGATTGCTTCGCCGTGCGCGCACTGACAGCGAGTGGCGAAGTCGGACCACTCATCGATGTTTCTGGCACCAACGCCCATAGAGCCGAATGCCTGAATATTTTAACTCGCGCCGTTCCGGGACCCAATTTTAACCCGTGCGAGGCATTGCTGCTGCCCGCCGTCCGGAGGAGGATGCAGCCCTGCGATCCGCACATACGAAAATCCAGGACCTGGTCGGCCTGCCTGGTCGGCCTGGCAAGAACCTCAGAAATGAATTTGTAACTTATTGTCGTGTCCCGTGGAGAGCGTTCCCTTCAACCGGAGGAAACCATGCCCAGGATATCATTGCTGGCCGAACTGCCTGGGGCATTGCCGAACAGAGGCATCCTCGTGCTGCAAACCCGTCCGGATCGAAGCGGTCAAACCGACACGACCCGTGGCGAGTTCCTGAGGCACCTGACGGCGGTCTATGCGAATCGCCAGGCCGACCTGGTGCATGAGGATTATTACGACCGGCCATGGCAACTCCGAACCCAGGACAATGCATTGCTGCTCAGGATTGGGAACGCCTTGCAGCGGATCAGGGATACCGGCCGGTATGGTGCGGTGGTGGTTCGGATCATCATCCAGGGACCGGACAATGGTGCCTGGCGACACCAGGAGGTTGAACAACATCTGGTTGACCTGCTGACCGTACGGGGTGCAGCGGTGTCGGTGATAGCGGCGGCAAGCCCGACCAAAGCACAGGCCACGTTGTATCGGCCGGCAGCGAATGGCGAGCCGTCGATTGTGCTGGAATGGTTCGATCTGGGGCCGTATTTGGAGAATTATACCAGCGAATTCAGGAGCTGACCGCTGGTGTTGCCGGCCAGGGAACGAAGGCCAGGGAACGAAGGCCAGGCAACGAAGCGGCCAGGTTTCGGCGTGGTGGAAAATGCCGTCACCCCTCACGGCCCGTCCGGCACCTGGCCGGATGCCAACGGGCAGGTGCGGGTCCGGACGGTATGGCCAACCAGGCGACTTTGACCGAGGCCGGCACCACTCGACGGCGGCCGGACATATCTAAACTTCATAGTAACGAATTTTGCCGGTGGCGCGGCCTGCGGAAATTCCACCGGCCGAACGCAATCCGGTTCACCTTTGGTTTTCCATCAGGCCCGACAACACCAGGGTCGCGCCAAAAACGCTGGATTTTCCATCGCCACCGACAGCAGAACTCAAATTGTCGCGCCGATCTGCAAAGTCACCGCGATACAGGCTGCCGATCTGTTAACCCGGGATTAAGTAATGGCGCCCAAACTCCATGCCATTCCCGGCAAGGTCTCGACGACGCATGACCCAATCGGCCCTGATCGACCTGTCCAACACCAGCGTGCTGTGCATGGACGATGACCCGGTCATCCGGTCCGTCGTGCGCCAGGCACTGCAACGCCATGGGTGCCACGACGTCGTATTGGCGCATGGCGGGGCAGAAGCGCTCGACCTCTGCTCCGGACGACGCTTCGATCTGCTGATTTGCGACTATCAGATGAGTCCGATGAACGGTCTCGACTTCCTGCGCGAACTGGCCAACCTCGGATTGGGCGAGGGCTGGCCGGTTATCATGCTCAGCGCTGAAACCGACCCGGCAACGATCCAGGAGGCGCAGGAGCTTGGCGTCTGCGCCTGGGTTGGCAAACCGGTCTCGCTCCCGGTGCTGATCGAGAATGTCGGCACCGTGCTACACCGTACCGGGCAAATTACCCGCTCCGGTCAGGATCCCGAACTCAAGGCGCTGTCGGAGCAACATCACGCCCGCCTCATGGCTGCGCTGCGAATGGCCGAGGAAGCCAACCAAGGGCTGCAACTTCGCCCGCGAGAGGTCGTCATCCTGGTGCAGGCCTTGCGTCACGCGTTCGACGATGCCAACGAGCATGCCCGCATTCTCAGCTATGGGCTGATCACCATGCTGATCGCGCGTGCGACCGATCTGGTCGCAGCCATGGCGCACAACCCTGGTGCGGCCGCGCGCGGCCATACTGCCATGTCTCGGGTCCTTGGCACGCTGATCACGGCGATGAAGCGCGTCGCGCAGAACCGGATGGAGGGCGACGGCGCCGTGGCAGGCCTCAAGCTGCTCGAGATGATCGACGGCATGAGCGCACCGGTGCGCGCGAGTCTCGGCTGACTGGCATTGCCGGCGCACGGCGCTGGACGGAGCTCCATTGGGTCGCGATGATGTCCGTGTTCGCGGCATCCGGTCGCCCGTCAGCCGGTCATGGCTGTCCGATCGGCGTATCGCAAAGGGGAGGCAGCCATGTCCGATTTCGTTGGTAAGCGGATCGTGATTACCGGAGGCGCCGGTGGTATCGGCGTCGCAACGGCCCGCGCGTTCATGGACCGGGGCGGCCATGTCCTGCTGGTCGATGTCGACGAGGAACGGCTGCTGCAGGCCCAGACAGTACTGGGCCCCGTGCGGTTGGCGCTGCTGCAGTCAGCGTTGGATACGCCGTCCGCGTGTGCGGCGGCTATCGACGCGGCAGGCGGGCCGGTTTACGCGTTGGTTCATCTGGCTGGCCTGTTCGAAAAGGATGCGATGAACGGCGACGATCATGCGGTGTGGGATCGCGCGATCGGCGTCAACCTCACGAGCGCCTACGACATGGCGGTTGCATTTGCCGCCCATGTCGCCGCGGGTGCCTCGGATCGGGACAAAGCGCGGATCGTGCTGACCAGTTCGGTGGCGTATCGTCGAGGCAGTGCCGGCTATCCGCCTTATGCCGCGGCGAAGGCGGGCATCGTCGGGTTGACCCGGTCGTTGTCACGCCGCCTCGCACCCGCCGTGCTGGTCAACGCCGTCGCTCCTGGGCTGATCGACACACGGATGGCCAGGCAGACGATCGCCGAACGTGGCGAGGCCTATCTCCAGGAAATCCCACTGCGGCGCGTCGGCCAACCTGCCGAGGTGGCGACCGTCATTCGGTTCCTGTGCTCGGCGGATGCGTCGTACGTTACCGGTCAGACCATTACGATCGACGGCGGCATCACCAACGCGTAACGGAACGCTCACAGAATATCTGCGACATCGCAAAAGCCGTCGCGCTGCCGGCAGATCCTGCAGCGCTTTCCGATCAGGTTGCGCCACTGCTCTGCCCCGTCAATGCGAGCGAAGCGAAGCAATCGCCGTGCCTCCCCTGACCAAGATTGCTGCGCGTCGCATGCAATGACGCGAGGCCGATTTTAAGTCGGTTCAATCCGATTGGAAAACGCTCTAAATCGCCGTTACGCCTACGTCAGCCCAAAGTTCGCGTAAACCTCATGCAGTGGCACGGAGATTTCGATTTCCGGCAGGTCCAGAATGGCGTCATCGCCGGATACAATCTGTGATAGCCAGCCATGGTCCTGGCGCACCAAGACGACTGCCAATTTGTGCGTCTGCTGCAGGACCACATAGCGTTGGATTGAAGGCGTCGCGCGATATTCGCGGTTCTTGTCGATCAGGTCTGTCTCTGCGCTGCCCTCACTGAGAACCTCAAACACGACCACGGGATCGCGGGCAACCGTTGCGCTTGGGAAAATCGGCTCGTACACCACGAAGGCATCCGGGTAGCGGGTTCACCCGTCAACGATGATCTTGACGTTTGGGCCCAGAGCCCGGCACCGCTTTCCCGTAAGCCTCGCGGCCAATGCTGTGCGTAGGTCGAATGTGATTTGGTCATGCGCGATGGTTCCGCCGGTCATTGCCACCGGTTCGAACCCATCGAACTCGTAACGCAGCTCCTGGCGCTCCTCCCACGCGAGGAATTCCGCCAACGTCATCGGTGTTTGTGCGGCAACGCTCATGACGACCTGCGTAGCATTTCGGGATGCCGTGCTCCAGAGGTTTCAGCAACCACCGCAATGGCGCGCAATTGTTACGGTGCTCAATGCTTCACTGCATCGCGCAATCGCCCGAAGGCGTCCGCCGCGGCCCATGCCCGACGTCACTTACTCGGGTGGCTTATCGACGTAGGCACCGACGCCGACGACATACTCGTCAACGCGGACCATATACTGCGCCTTCAGCTGCATCGCGTTGGTCAACGGATTGCGCCACGTGAACCTGACCCAGCCCTGGTCCTTGATCTCAACCATCTCTCGATTGAATTCCTTGCCATTGACATCCTTGCGGGTAAGCATGGGCTTGCCGATTATGCCAGACAATGCGCCGTTTACCGCCATCATCCCGTTGCCGTCGAGTGCGACCACATATAGCTCGCGGTCCACTACATGTGTGTACCCTTCGGCCAGATTTCCTGCCGGGACGACAATCTCCCCCGCCGGAATTGGGACCGCCCCCGGGTACGGTGTCAACAAATCGGGGATTTTCCCCCACGGCTCTCTGTCTGGGCTGGCTACCAGATCAATTGGCTGACCGACCACATCGATGGAATCATAACCGAATACCAAGTCGGGCAAGCGCTGTTGCGACCGCACGGCCAGGACGACTGATCCGAAATTGACGCTTTCGACCAATGCGTGGGCTGCCAAGATGTCTTTGGCGAGGACCCGTAAGTCCTTCTCGTCCGCATATCTGGACTTGAGCGTCTTGAGAATGTCCTGCGGCGTGTCCCGCATTTGCAATGCAGCGTCGAGGAGCCGGCGTACGGCCTCGAGCCGGATGCTACGCAGAGTGGATCATCTTTGTTTGGCGAGGGATTGCCCGCGGTCCCGGCAATGCCTCATGCAACAATTCAGCGTTGATTGCTTGAATTCAGGCATCCCAAGGCAACGTAGCCTCACCGTCGCCGCCCGAGATCGCCCGCATTGGGAACGTCTCGGCGCTTCCAGTGCTCATGCGATGTCCTGTATCAACGCGCGAATCATCGCGGCTTCCCCCCCCACGGAGTCTTCTTGGCCAAACCCACCACCCGCTTCGTCTGCCAGTCTTGCGGTGCCGTCACGCCGAAATGGGCCGGCCGCTGCGAGACCTGCGGCGAATGGAACACCGTTGAACCCGAGACCATCACCCCCCGTCCAGGCGCCTCCGCCAAGGCGCCCACCGGCCAGACCGTCAGCTTCGTCGGACTGCGCGGTGAGGTCGCCCCGCCGCCCAGAGCCGCCACCGGCATCGAGGAACTGGATCGGGTACTTGGCGGCGGCCTTGTGCCATCCTCGGCGGTGCTGGTTGGTGGCGATCCGGGCATCGGCAAATCCACCCTGCTGCTTCAGGTCGCCGCCCGCCTCGCGGCCAGCGGCAAACGCGTCCTCTACATCACCGGCGAGGAGGCCATCGAGCAGGTTCGCCTGCGTGCCCGCCGTCTGGGTGTCGCCGACACGCCGATTGAACTCGCTGCTTCGATCAACGTCCGCGACATTACCGCCAGCCTGGAGCGGGCGAAGGATGCCACCCTGGTGGTCATCGATTCGATCCAGACCATGTGGCTCGACGCGATCGACAGCGCGCCCGGCACGGTATCCCAGGTGCGCGCCTGCTCGTTCGAGTTGATCCGTGCCGCCAAGGCCAACAATCTTGCTCTGGTGCTGGTCGGCCACGTCACCAAGGAAGGCGGCATCGCCGGTCCGCGCGTGCTCGAGCACATGGTCGACGCCGTGCTGTATTTCGAAGGCGATCGCGGCCACCAGTTCCGCATTCTGCGCGCCGTGAAGAACCGCTACGGCGCTACCGACGAAATCGGCGTGTTCGAGATGACCGATGTCGGTCTCGCCGAAGTCGCCAATCCCTCCGCTCTGTTCCTGGCCGAACGCCGAGGCAACATCGCCGGCAGTGCGGTGTTCGCCGGCCTGGAGGGCACCCGGCCGGTGTTGCTGGAGATCCAGGCACTGCTCGCCCCCAACCAGGGTGGCTCGCCCAGACGGTCGGTGATTGGCTGGGATGGCTCCAGGCTGTCGATGCTGCTGGCGGTGCTGGAGACGCGTGCCGGCGTACGGCTGAACATGACCGATGTGTGGCTCAACGTCGCCGGTGGGCTGCGGGTGACCGAACCCGCCGCCGACCTGGCTGTTGCCGCTGCCATTGCTTCCGCCGCGTTCGACAAGCCGACTGCGCCAGGTGCTGTCTGGTTCGGCGAGATCGGCCTGTCCGGCGAAATCCGCCAGGTTGCGCAGGCCGACGCCCGCCTGAAGGAAGCGGCCAAACTTGGCTTCGACTCGGCGTGTCTGCCAAGACGAGTGGCGCACGGTAACCGGCGGTTGTCGGCACCCGAAGGACTCGTATTGGAAGAAATTGGCCACATCGCCGATCTGGTCGCACGATTTGCCCCGGGAACTGCAACACGGGACGATTCGTGACTTTTCACGCCACGGAAAACCACGCAGAAGACGCAACCAGACATGTGATGATCGGTTTGGGGATGGTCGATCTGGAGACGGCAGCCGTATGACATCGGTCGATCTGGCGGTACTGGCCGTGATGATTTTGTCTGGTCTGCTGGCGTTTGCTCGGGGACTGATTCGCGAGGTTCTCAGCATCGGCGCGTGGTTGGGCGCAGCGGTGATCGCCATCGCGGGTCTGCCAATGATACGGCCGTGGCTGGAGCCCTATGTGCCGTCGCCGGAATGGACCGACCCGGCCGGCTACACCATCCTCTTTCTGGTGTCGTTGATCGTTCTGTCGGTCATCGCCAAGGCGATCGGCGGCGCCGTGCGGTCCTCGGTGATCAGTGGCGTCGATCGCAGCCTGGGGTTGCTGTTCGGCCTCGCCCGCGGCGCCGTGCTGGCGGTCGCCGTTTACATTGTCGCATGTCTGGCCATTCCGCCCGATCGCTGGCCGCAGCCGGTCCTTGAGTCGCGCTCGCTGCCATATATCTATAGCGGTGCGGAGTGGGCCGCTCGGCAAATTCCGCAGGAATATCGGCCGCAGGTTCTGCCACCGCCGCCCTCGCGACAAACCGCTCTGGGCGGGCTATTGAAAGCGTCTCCGACCGGCCGGGCGAGCGACCCGCCGCTCAGCAAATAACAGGAAATCCTCCGCATGGCTGATGAAATCCGGGAAATTGCTGATGCAGCGGGCGCTGATGACGACTCGCTGCACGAGGAATGCGGCGTATTCGGGGTCTGGAATGTTCCCGACGCCGCTGCTGTCACCGCTCTGGGATTGCACGCGTTGCAGCACAGGGGTCAGGAATCGGCAGGGATCGTCACCTTCGACGGAGACAAGTTTCACTCGCATCGCGGCCTGGGCTCGGTAGGCGACAATTTCGGCGATCAGAAGGTGATCGACCGGCTGCCGGGTCGTACCGCGGTCGGGCACAATCGGTATGCCACCACCGGCGAGACAATTCTGCGTAATGTGCAGCCGCTGTATGCCGACTTTGAGTTCGGCGGGTTTGCGGTGGCGCATAACGGCAATCTTACCAACGCGCATGTGCTGCGCCGCGCTTTGGTGCGCCGAGGCTGCCTGTTCCAGTCGACCACCGACTCCGAAGTGTTCATCCAACTGATCGCCATCAGCCTGTATTCCACCGTCGTGGACCGGTTGATCGATGCGCTGAAGCAGGTGATCGGCGCCTATTCTCTGGTCGCGCTGTCGAACGAGGCGATGATGGGCATTCGCGACCCGATGGGGGTGCGCCCGCTGATCCTGGGCCGTATCGGCTCGGAAGGCACCGGCGGTTGGGTGCTGGCCAGCGAGACCTGCGCGCTGGACATCGTCAATGCCGATTTCGTGCGCGATGTGGAGCCGGGCGAGATCGTCGTCATCACCGATCAGGGCGTGCACAGTATCCGTCCCTTCGCCCGCACGCCGGAGCGGTTCTGTGTGTTCGAATACATTTACTTCGCGCGGCCCAGTTCGCTGATGGAAGGCACGTCGGTCTATGAAGCGCGCAAACGTATCGGGCGTGAGCTGGCGATTGAATCCCCGGTCGATGCCGATCTGGTCGTGCCGGTGCCGGATTCCGGGCTGCCTTCCGCGATGGGCTTCTCCAGGGAGAGCGGTATTCCGTTAGAGCTTGGCATCATTCGCAACCAGTATATCGGGCGCACGTTCATCGAACCATCCGATCACATCCGGCATTTGGGTGTGAAACTGAAACATTCCGCGAATCGGCCGATTTTGAAGGACAAGCGGGTGATCCTGGTCGACGATTCGATCGTGCGCGGCACCACCAGCAAGAAGATCGTCGAAATGGTCCGCGCTGCCGGTGCGCGTGAGGTGCATATGCGGATTTCCTCGCCACCCACGACGCATTCCTGCTTCTACGGGATCGACACGCCGGAGCGGTCGCAATTGCTGGCCGCCAGTCACAGCGTGGATCAAATGGCGAAGTTGATTGGTGCCGATAGCCTGGCGTTCGTTTCGATCGACGGGTTGTATCGGGCGCTTGGTAAAGAGAGCCGGGACCCGGATAAGCCGTTCTACTGCGATGCCTGCTTCACCGGGGATTATCCCATTGCGCTGCCGGATCAGGCTGATAACGCTGATCGGCAGTTGAGTTTGCTCGCCGAAATACGTTGACGTCCACTGGGATGCCCCCTGGGATGCCCCCTGGGATGCCCCCTGGAATGCCCCCTGGAATGCCGGGAGTGTTGTCGGACCGCGTGGCGCTGATCACCGGCGCCAGCCGAGGTCTTGGCGCTGCCGTTGCCGTCGAACTCGGCCGGCTTGGCGCGCATGTGGTGATTACTGCACGCACACAAGGGGGACTTGAGGAAACCGACGACGCAATCCGCGCCGTTGGCGGCAAAGCGACGCTGTTGCCGCTTGATCTGCGCGAGCCGGACAAGATCGAGGCGATCACGCCAAGCATTGTTTCCCGATTTGGCCGGCTGGACATTCTGGTCCATGCCGCCGGGGTATTGGGCAAGCTGACCCCGGTGAGCCACGCTTTGGTGCAGGACCGCACTGAGGTGCTCGCGGTAAATATCTTGGCAGCGTGGCGACTGATCCAAAGCTGCGAGGCTGCGTTGCGCCAGTCCGACGCTGGCCGGGCGGTGTTCGTGACCGATGTGCGAGCGAGGGAGCCGCTGGCTTATTGGGGCCCCTACGGTGCCTCGAAAGCCGCTGCCGCCAACCTCGTCCTTACCTGGGCAGGCGAGGTTGCGTTCACCAAACTGCGAGTGAATTTGTTCGATCCGGGCCCGATGCGGACGCGACTACGTGCCGCGGCGTTTCCCGGCGAGGATCCTGCGTCGGTGCCGCTGCCGGAGGAGGCGGCGGCGGTGCTGGCGGGGCTGTGTTTGCCTGATCAGGCGAGGCACGGGGAGGTGGTGCGGCATGGTTGATCTGGCCGCATAGATCGCGCCCGGTTCAGCACAGCTTTGAGGCGGGTGCTAACCCGCAGGCATGGCCGCCAGTTCCGCAGCCATCATCTCTCGCATCACGTATTTCTGGACTTTTCCGGTGACGGTCATCGGAAAGGCGTCAACGAACCGCACGTGGCGCGGGATTTTGAAATGGGTGATGCGGTCCCGGCAGAACGCACGAATATCCTCCTCTTCCAGCGCCGCACCGGGCTTCAACCGGATCCACGCGCACAATTCTTCCCCATAACGATTATCCGGCACGCCGAAAACCTGGACATCCGCGACCGCGGGATGCTGAAACAGGAATTCCTCGATCTCGCGCGGATAGATGTTCTCGCCGCCGCGGATCACCATGTCCTTGCTGCGGCCGGTGATCGAAATATAGCCGTCCTCATCCATCGTGCCGAGGTCGCCGGAGTGCAGCCAATGCGCCGCATCGATCGTTTCCGCTGTCTGCGCCGCGCCGTTCCAATAGCCGCGCATGACCATATAGCCGCGGAAGCAAATCTCGCCCTGCGCGCCGCATGGCACGGTCCGGCCCATGGGATCGACAAGCTTGACTTCCATGTGCGGTTGCACCCGGCCAATCGTCAGCACCCTGCGGTCCATCGAGTCGCTCGACGCAGTCTGAGTGCTGCCGCCGGACAGCTCGGTCATGCCGTAAACGATCGTTACGTCGTGAATGTTCATCTGATCCATGATCCGCCGCATGATGTCGGCCGGGCAGGGCGAACCGCCGATAAAGCCCAGGCGCAATCGGCTGAGATCGTATTTCTCGAAGCTCGGATGATTGAGGATCGCAACAAACATGGTCGGCACGCCGCCGAACGCCTCGCATCGCTCCGCCTCGATCGCCTCCAGTGCGCCCAGAGGATCGAACGCCTCACCCGGATAGACGATCGTGACGCCGCACACGACGCCGGCGAGGCTGCCGAGAACCATGCCGCCGACGTGATACAGCGGCAGCGGATTGCAGAACCGGCCGCCACTTTCAACGCCGGCGCCCTCGGCAAAGAACAGCGCATTGTTGAGCAGGCCATGATGCGTCAGCGTGGCCGCCTTCGGCGATCCTGTCGTGCCGGAGGTGAACTGAATGTTGATCGGGTCGTCAGGTTGCAGCAGGTCAGCCAGTTCGGCGAGACGCGCCGCCTCCGCCGGGCCGCCCATACCTCGCACCGCATCGAGCGTGTAAAACCCAGGCTCCGACGTATTCGCCATGTGAATGACCGTCGTCAGATGCGGCACGCGGCGCGCGGGTAAAGCGCCGGGGTGGCAATCGTCGAGTTCCGGCGCCAGCTCCCGCAGCATGCCGATATAGTTGCTGGTCTTGAACTGGTCGGCGCAGATCAACGCGCGGCACTCGACTTTGTTCAGCGCGTATTCCAGCTCGGCCACGCGGTAGCCCGGGTTAAGATTGACCAGGATCAGGCCGGCCTTGGCGGTCGCGTACTGGCTCAGCACCCATTCGATCCGGTTCGGCGACCACAGGCCGACCCGGTCGCCGGGAACCAACCCGAGAGCGATCAAACCAGCGGCGAGCCGGTCGGCCTCTTGTCGCAGTGTGGCGAACGTCATGCGGACGTTCTGATCGCGCACCACCACCGCCTCGCGATTGGGCCAGCGTGAAGATGCCTTGTCCAGGCAGCCGCCGATCGTGTCGTTCAGAAGCCGTGTTGCGGAAATGCCGTGATCGTAACCAAGTTGCCGGTCCGCCATGCGATGTCCTTCCGGTTCTTGTTGTATCCTGGAACATTGGCACGATCGGGCCACGAAGGGAACAGAATCTCCGAACCGCGCCAGGTTGACCGCGTTTTAACCCTACCTCCGGCCCGCGGCCGTACCGGCAGAGTCTGCCGCCTCTCGAATGACCGGGCGCCCGCCAATCAGCCCCATGGCCCTGACATGGCACGGTGCATTCGTTCTTATCCCTTCTTATCGGCGTTCATCTGCGGCTAAAAATCTTACTTCCTTTTCGTCCCAATGGAACGCTCACCAGCTCGATATGATGGTACGGAAAGTGAAGAACTTTGAACGCAGATGAACGCCGATAAGATAGGGATAAGACCGGATGGCCTGTGCGGCTGAAACCGCGAGGGCCATTTCTCGCAACGGATATTCAAGGAGTCCGGTTGTCTTGATTGAGTTAGCAATGGGAACAAAGTGCCAGGCGCGATGAACCCGGAGAACTGCGTCGTTTTGGGACCGATGACCTGGCCGTTTGGCCCGCCGTCTGTCTGGTCTACGGTCCCGCCACCACCTTCTTCTTGATCAATGCGGCGATCTCTGCCTCCGCATAACCATGTTCCCGCAACACCTCGCGCGTGTGCTCGCCCAATCGAGGGGCATGGGCGCGTTTGGTGCCGCTTTCCAAACGTGGCAGACCAGGAATGTTCGGCATTGGTACCGGTTCCGGAAGCCCGGGCTGGGTCAGCCAGGAAATGATCCCGGTCGCGGCAACCTGTTCCTCCCTGAGGAATTCCTCGTAGCTGTTGACGCGGTAATTCATGATGTTGCGTTCGGTGAACCGTTTTGCCAACCACTCGGTTGGCCTGGCTTTGAACACCGGGCGCACCACGGTGTAAAGTTCATCCAGGTTCTTGCCGCGCGCCGCATGGGTGGCGAAGCGAGGGTCTTCCAGCAAATCCGCCCGCTCGATCACCTCGCAGAACGGCGGCCAGTCGGTGGGCCGGACCATCGTCACGTTCAACTGCCCATCGGCGGTATCAAATACCCCGTTCGGCATGCTGGTCCGCGTCGCCTGGCCGCGTTCGAGGTATTGCGCGATCAGGCGGATCACCGCCATCGTCGCCCCGCCCTGCATCAGGCTGGCTTCAATGTAACGCCCCTGCTTCACCTTTTGTCGTGCCTGAATGAACAACGACGTTGACAGCGCCTGAAATCCCAGCAGTCCCGTGTACATGTCGATCGCCGAGATGGCGAACCGATGCGGATGGTTGTCCCGATCGCCGCGGTTCTCGTTGACGATGCCGATGAACGCCTGCAGCACCGGGTCCATCGCCGGCCGGCTCGCCAGCGGTCCGGTCTGACCGAAACCGGAGATCGAATAATACAGAATGCCGGGTTCCTTGGCGCTTACCGCGTCGTAGCCGAACCCGTACCGCTTCATGGTTCCCGGCCGTAGCCCTTCCATGAACACGTTAGCGCCTTTGATGAGGCGCCAAAGGATTTGCTGGCCCTCCGGCGTTTTCAGGTCCACCGCGACGCTGCGTTTGCCGAGAGTGCCATACACCGAAAACGCCGAATGATCCTCATACGTACGCCCGAGAATGCGCGACCAGTCGCCGCCGCCATGCGGTGTCTCTACCTTGATCACGTCCGCGCCGTGCTGCGCCAGCATCATGGCGCAGGAGGGGCCCGCGACCCCGCCGGTCAGGTCGATGACTTTCACACCCGCGAACGCTTTATCCCAATCCATGGCTGCCGTCCGTTTCCATCCAACGAGGGTTGATCTTCCTGCAAGGGTGGCCGACCTGGGCCGCGTTGACAACATTGCCTCTGATCGCGCGGGGGCGCCCCCCACCAGACCACCACTCGCTTGCCGGGAAACATCATGTTCGTCACGGGTGTAACAATGGCAGGTCAGCTCCCCTGACGGTGGCGGCTGACCCGGCGACAAGCTTCGCCGCCCGGGACATCGCGCCTCATGCTGTGCGAAAGTTGCGCAATGATACCGAGCCGGCGGATCGGGCCGCATTCCATGAACCAGTAACGATCAGTGCGCACGTGACGTCGATGGCGTTACGAACTTTGCACCGTCATTCCAGGGTTATCTGCCATCAGCACCGGTAGCGCAGTCTGGCCAAGCACCCAGCCCTCCCACGTCGCCAGCCACGGGTCGTCCGGCGTGGTATCCGGCCGGTGTCCGGCCAGCACGTTGATCACGCACAGCACGCCCAGGAGACAGTCGAAGCGGTCTTCGCCGGCGGGATCGGCGCCAAGCCCGTTGGTCACTGCCGCCACCAGCGCGGCATCCGGAACAACCTGCAACCGTTGCATCGCTGTCAGCAGCAAACCCGCGACCGCGGCTCGGTCGGACTGCCGCCGCTTGCTGCCACGCAGTTTGATCCCGAGGTGACGCAATGCCTCTGCCGGGTAGGTTTCTGCCATTGCAACGACCCCGGGGGAGAGCAGGGCACGGAACGCACCCTCGAACGGCCACAGCCGAACGCCGTCGCGCCCCAGGGCCAAAGCTGGCAACAGCATGTCGCGCCAGGCCGCGATCGCAGCTTTGCCGGATTGGTTGGCGCCCAAGGTCCAGAACAGCGGCGCGCCGGGGGGCCGTTCGGCGGTGGCTCGGTCGCAGAGGCGCGACAGGCCGGATGCGCCCCCCAAACCCAAAGCCAATGCGTGCGAGGCCCGCGTCATGCCCTTGATGCCGCGGGCGGGATAGAACGGACGGTCTGGCCTGATATCGGTCAGCGCCTCGCACACCAGAAAGAAGTCGGGCCAGTCGCGGATGGTTTCCAGGAAGCGCAGGAAGCCGGGTTCCGGCCGAAGCGCGGCGTACATGCGAGGCACGCCGATCGGCAAATCCACCCCGAGCGCGACTGGCGCCCCGCTTGCCTCGTCGCGCAATACGTCAAGGAAGGCCGCCGGGTCACCTACCAGTCGAGGCACCCCCAGCCGCCAACCGGATCCGTCCTGACGGGCCACGGCGGTCCAACGTTTGCGCGGGTCAATGCTCCAATCGGCGTGTGCGGCGATGATGTGTCAGGACCCCAGCGGTTTGTGGGCGCGATCCAGCAGGCGCCGGAAAAATCCCGGCGGCCTGGAAGGTTTTGCGGTTTCAACAGCTTTGGCTTTGGCCTTTTCCTCGGCCAGCCGGTCGCGTTCCTTGGCGGCCAGCCACTTGTCCAGGCTCAGGCCCGCCTTGGCGGCCCGCCGCGCTTCGTAGGCGCGCTGACCCTCGGTCATTGGTTTCGGTTGCTTCACAGTCTGATCCCCGGTGACGCTCGCTGGCGGGTGCGTTCTGGCGCGAGTTCGGGCCTGGATCAAGCCGGTCCGCGGTTCTATGCCCGCACGAGAAGCGGAGGTCGGATCATGTCGGGCGGACTCGAAGGCGTCGTCGTCGCGGAAACCGTGCTCAGTCACAGCGATTCCGCGCGCGGTATGGTGTGGTTGCGTGGCCATGACCTGCCCGACCTCGTTGGCAATTATGGTTTCGAGGGCACCGTCGCTCTGCTGTGGGACGGATTTGCCGGCGAGGGTCTGACCCGCGCCGGCCTGACCGAGGCGTTCGGCGCCGCGCGCGTGGCGGCGTTCTCCGGGCTCGACGTTTGGCTCGACCTCGCGCGCGGGCGACCGTTGTTGGAAGGCGTGCGCCTGGGACTGGCCTGCCAACCGGACACTGCGACGCCAACCCAGTTGGTTGGGGCGATGACGGTGACCGTCGCGGCCTTGTTGCGTGTAAGTAAAGACATGCCGTTGCTCGCGCCCGACCCGGGATTGTCCACCGCTGCCGATCTGTTGCGGATGTGGCACGGCTCCCCGGCCGATCCAGCGTTGGTTGCCGCGCTGGACACCTATTTCACCGTGATGGCAGAGAGTGGGCTCAACGGCTCCACCTTTACCGCGCGCATCGTTGCGTCGACGCGCGCATCGTTGGCAGCCGCAGTGCTCGGGGCGTGGTGTGCGTTCACCGGCCCGCTGCACGGCGGTGCGCCAGGCCCGACGCTGGACATGCTGGATGCGGCGCAGGCCGCCCCGGATCTCGACGCCTGGCTGGAAGCGAAGCTGTGCGCCGGGGAACGATTGATGGGGTTTGGCCACCGGGTATTTCGCGGCAACGATCCTCGCGCCGAGGCAATGCGGCAGGCGCTGGCGCAGATGGGTCCGCTGGCGGGACGACTTGCGTTCGCCTCCCGCGTTGAGGCCCGTGTTGCCGCGGTTATCGAGCGCCTCAAACCTGGACGTACGCTGCCGCCGAATGTGGAGATCATGGCGGCACTGTTGCTCGACGCGGTGGGGTTCCCGCGCGAGGCATTTACCGCAGTGTTTGCAGTTGGACGTTGTGCGGGGTGGATCGCGC
The DNA here is from genome assembly GCA_049519555.1 of Acetobacteraceae bacterium. GTDB lineage: Bacteria > Pseudomonadota > Alphaproteobacteria > Acetobacterales > Acetobacteraceae > Rhodopila. The sequence continues at coordinate 535 of JBEKQQ010000144.1, read as the reverse complement.
ATGCGCTGGAGCAAGCTCAGACCGGCCGGCTGATCCGGCCGGCTTCGAAATATGTTGGGCCGGCGATCTGAGGTCGAGCTTCGATGATTACCTGACTGACTGTTGGTGGATGTTTCCTGCCGGCGTGCTCATCGTCCTGCCGTCGGCGAACAATAAGATTTCGAGGCCATAATGTATATCGATCGACAGCGGATCGGTACACCGCCTGACGTTTCTCGCGTTCTTGAATTTAATGATTTTGGGCAGACGTAACGGTGACCACACCAGATGACGCTGCATGCGAGAGTATGTCCAGCCCATAGCTGGATCTTTCAATATCTCGCGACAATCACCGGGGAGGGCCGGCTCGCGAACGAACCGGCCCCGAACCCCTACGGCGGACCGATAATGACCTTGACTTTGACGCCAAGGATCACCACGATCAGCAGCAGGAAGAGCAGATAGCCGATCATGTCTGCACCTCCAGTGGAGAGCCGGCGGGGCCCATCCCCGTCGGCTTTTCGATTTTGACGGCCATTCATGAAGCATGTGTTGA
>JBEKQQ010000143.1:0-15953 GCA_049519555.1 Acetobacteraceae bacterium | reverse complement strand
CCCACGAACTCGTCGTAAATCTTGTGTTCGACAAACAGTCGGGTGCCGGCGCTGCAAATTTGTCCGGAGTTGGCGAACACTGCCATGCCGGAGCCCGGCACCGCCTGCTCCAGGTCGGCGTCGGCGAACACGATGTCTGGCGATTTGCCGCCCAGTTCCAGGGAGACACGCTTTAAATTTCCGGCAGAGGCGCGGATGATCGACTGGCCGGTCAGATGCGATCCGGTAAACGCCACCTTGTCGACATCGGGATGCGAGGCCAGCGCAGCACCGGCGGTCTCACCATAGCCCGGCACGACGTTGACCACGCCGGGCGGCACACCCGCCTCCAGGCACAGCTCGGCAAGCCGCAGCGGCGTCAGCGGAGCTTCCTCGGCTGGTTTCAGCACGACGGTGCAGCCGGTGGCCAACGCCGGACCAATCTTCCAGATCGACGCGCTCAACGGACCGTTCCAGGGGATGATCGCGCCGACCACGCCCACCGGTTCCTTCAACGTGAACGAGACATAATCGCCCGGCAACGAGTTCTCGATTGTTTCGCCGTGCAATGCGGTGGCCATACCGGCATAGAAGCGCAGCATGCCGGTCGCGCGCTGACGGCCGGCGCGCGTGCGGCTGATCGGAGCGCCCATGTCGAGCGTATCGAGTTGGGCAAATTCCTCGATATTTTCTTCGACCAAATCGGCAAGTCGCAACAACAAACGTTGCCGCTCCGCTGGCTTTAATTTGCTCCACGGACCGGTGAACGCGCGGCGCGCAGCGGCGACGGCGAGATTGATGTCCTCAGCATCTCCTTCGGCTACATTGGCCAGTAACTCGCCGGTCGCGGGATTGCGACTTTCGAAGGTTTTGCCCGATACAGCCTCCAGCCGTTTGCCGTCGATCAGCATGCGCTTCGGCTTGCCGTCGAGGAATGGATGCACTTCCGCCATGACATTCATCAGTTGGGTCTCCTTATTTGAATGGGGTTCGCCTGGCCGGCCGGCGTCAGCAGCGCCGCACCAAGCGAACAGGCATCTTCGTCAGGCACCGCAAACGCGACCTCAAAGCCGTCATGCGTGCCGAGTTTCAGAATTAAACCGTTGTCGCCCTCGGATTGTTCCAGCCGCCACGCGCTTAGAGGGTGAACAACTCGCAAGGTACTGTCAGGGAAACGTTCATCCAGAGCGGTCTGCAGAATGCGCGGTAGGGTCATGAGCAAACCTGTCAACGCTGCGAATGGCAGAATGATGCGATGGGTTTCGCCATCGGAGGCTGTGAAGCCCAGACAAACCTGCTCGCCGCCGGGCAGGACTGCCCAGGTGGTCAAGCTCTGACCTTCGATGTACCGGGCGGTGATTGCGTCCATCGCGTGCTCGCTACGCTATTCCCAAACATATATAACGAATGGCACAACGAAAGTCCATACGGCACCGGGTCCGAAAATTCAGGGATGGAGCGGACGGGAGATCCCGCCCGCTCCACACATGATTACAACGCCGCGGTGACTGCTTTCACTTCGGTGTAGTTGTGGAACACTTCCTCGCCCATCTCACGGCCCCAGCCGGACTGCTTGTAGCCACCGAACGGCAGCGAAGCATCGAACACGTTGTGACAATTGATCCACACCGTACCGGAACGAATGCGCCGCGCCAGCTTGTGTGCCGTGCCGCCATTCCGCGTCCACACACTGGCGGCGAGGCCATAGATCGTGTCGTTCGCCTGCTTCGCGATCGCGTCGAGATCGTCGTCACCGAACGGTGTTGCACAAACCACCGGGCCAAAGATTTCCTCTCGGATCACGCGCATGTCCGGCGTGGTATTTTCCAACACCGTGGGTGCAACGAAATAGCCCAGGTTGCCGACACGATTGCCGCCGACTGCGACTGTCGCACCGGCATTGCGGCCGTCCTCGATAAACCCGGTGACGCGAGCGAATTGTTCGTCGGACACCAGGGGTCCCATTTCGGTTGCCGGATCGAGACCTGGTCCGACTTTGATCTTCGACGCGATATCGGCAACCCCGGCGACCACTTTGTCGTAAATGGTCTTGTGTGCGTACAGTCGCGATCCGGCGCAGCAGCACTGACCATGATTGAAGAAGATCGCGCTGGCCGCTCCGGCGATGGCCGCATCCAGGTCGGCATCGGCCAAAATGATTGCGGGCGACTTGCCACCCAACTCCAGCGACACTTTCTTCAGATTGCCCGCCACCGCCTGCACGATCAGTTTTCCTACTTCGGTCGAGCCGGTAAAGGCAACCTTATCGACGTCAGGATGGGCCGCCAGAGCCGCGCCGGCGGTCTCGCCGAAGCCGGTCAGGACGTTGACCACTCCGGCCGGAATGCCGGCCTCCTGGATCAGTTCGGCCAGCCGCAGGGCGGTCATTGGGGTTTGCTCGGCGGCCTTCAGCACCACGGTGCAGCCCGCCGCCAGCGCGGGGGCGATCTTCCAGCACGCCATCAACAGCGGGAAATTCCAGGGGATGATCTGGCCGACCACACCGACCGGCTCGCGCATCGTGTAGGACAGATATTCGCCGGGCAGCGACAGCGACAGCGTCGAACCGGTGATCTTGGTGGCCCACCCGGCCATGTAGCGGAACATGTCGACGGCCAGCGGCAGATCGGCCGCTCGTGCGACCGCATAGGGCTTGCCGTTGTCGATCGATTCAAGTTCCGCCAGTTCCTCCAGATCGCGTTCGATCAGATCGGCAAGGCGCCACAGCAATTTGCCGCGCTGGGACGGAGACACCGCACTCCAGCGTCCGCTGTCGAACGCGCGGCGGGCGGCGGCGACGGCCAGATCGACATCCGCTTTGTCGGCCTCGGGCACGTTGGCGATCAGCGTGCCGGTCGCGGGATTATAGACCGAGAACGTCTTACCTGACGCCGCCCCGACCATTTTCCCGTCGATTAGCATCTGGGCATTGCGCCCGAGAAAGCCTGTGGCATGGCGAAGTCTTGGATCCAGCGCGATTGTATCCATGTTCGTTCCTCCTGATGGGTGATGCGGATTTTGTCGTTGCGTGCCGGCGTGATGCTGCAGTCTACCGGTAACGCTATACCTATGTGGATACTACCAGCAAGTGCGGTCGGCGGAGTGAGGCAGCCCAGCTGCACTGCAAATCCAATTCCGTGGTCCCTCGGGGCTTGGCAACGCCGTCAACCTGGGCCACATTCGAAGTATCCAAATGGATATAGCAGGGCCAGGAGACGACTATGTACCCCGACGTTCAACTGTATATCGATGGCGCGTGGACCGGCGCTGCCGCCGGCCGCAAGCTGGTCGTGATCAACCCGGCCACCGGCGAACCGGCCGGGAAAGTCGCCCATGCCGAGCGCGCCGACCTCGATCGCGCCCTGGAAGCAGCCGACAAAGGTTTCCACATCTGGCGCAATATCTCGGCCTATAATCGCGCGAAAGTCATGCGCAAGGCGGCGGATCTGCTGCGCGAACGAGCCGACACCATCGCGCCTTACCTGACCCAGGAACAAGGCAAGCCGTTGCCCGAAGCCAAAGGCGAGGTCCTGGCAGGCGCCGACGTCATCGACTGGTTCGCCGAGGAAGCCCGCCGCACCTACGGCCGGGTTATTCCTGCTCGCGCCGAGGGCATCTACCAGCTCGTGGTCAAGGAGCCGGTCGGACCCGTGGCGGCGTTTACGCCGTGGAACTTCCCCATCAACCAGGTAGTTCGAAAACTGTCCATCGCTCTGGCGGCAGGCTGCTCGATCATCGTCAAGGCGCCGGAGGAAACCCCTGCATCGCCGGCCGAACTGATCCGCTGCTTCGCCGATGCCGGTGTGCCCGCGGGGGTGATCAACCTCGTTTACGGCGTGCCCGCAGAAATCTCGGAATATCTCATTCCGCATCCGATCATCAAAAAGATGTCGTTCACCGGCTCGACCGCGGTTGGCAAGCAACTTGCCGCGCTCGCCGGCCTGCACATGAAGCGCGTCACCATGGAACTGGGCGGTCACGCTCCGGCCATTGTGTTCGACGATGCGGATGTCGAGATCGCCAGCCGGTTGCTCGCCGGTGCGAAATTCCGCAATGCCGGTCAGGTCTGTGTCTCACCGACGCGATTCCTGATCCAGGAGAAGGTGTACGAGCAGTTCGTCGACTCCTTCGTCGGCCATGCCAAGGCGCTGCACGTTGGCGACGGCATGGAAGCATCCACCAACATGGGCCCGATGGCGAACCCCAGGCGCATTGCGGCGATGGAGATGTTCATTGGCGATGCGGCACAAAAGGGTGCCACGGTCAGAACCGGCGGCAGCCGGATCGGCAACAAAGGCAATTTCTTCGAGCCAACCGTCCTCACCGATGTGCCCAAAGATGCCCGCGTCATGCATGAGGAGCCGTTCGGCCCGCTGGCGGTAATCTCCCCGTTCAGCGGCTTCGATGAGGTTGTGACGGAAGCAAACAGGTTGCCCTATGGCCTCGCATCGTACGCCTACACACGTTCTGCCAAGACCGCGAATGCCATCGCCGCAGCGGTGGAAAGCGGGATGATCGCCATCAATCACCACGGCCTCGCACTGCCGGAGGTGCCGTTCGGCGGTGTGAAAGACTCCGGCTACGGCTCAGAGGGCGGGTCGGAGGCGATCGAAGGTTATCTCAACACCAAGTTCGTTACTCAGGCAGGACTTTAACCCCAGCGCGGCACGGAGGCGGATACCGCCTCCGGGCTCGCCGTTATAAAGCACGATATTCCGGGGAGTGGTCGTTCCATGGCGGACACGGGATATTCGGTTTTCGCACCGTTTGCGCGAGGTCCACTGCACAGCGGGCCGGCGGTGACGGGCGGCCGGATTGACCAGTCCGCCATTCGTATCGATGACGCGCGCTGCGACCACAAGTTCACGCTGGCGCCATTACCGCCGCAACTCGTGAAACGTCCGCAGGAACCTGCCGCAGAAGACCCGTCGACACGGCGCACCAAAATCTGGGAGTTCAGCCAGAACCTGCATTGTTCGATCATTGGCACGTGTCTCTCGACAACCGAACTGCGTCAGACGCTGACCCGGTTCGGTCTGGCGCAGAACGACTGGACCGATCACGATTTGCATCACAAAGCGGTCAGCCTCGCGGCAAAGCACGATCAGGCCGCGAAGTTGCTGCACAAGGCGCTCGATCGCCGGCATAAACTATCGATCAGTCAGTTCGGAAAAGCGCGCACCGAGGCCGAGCTGATCGCGCTTTGGCGCGACGCAGTGAAGCGCGGCGACATTCCGGGTGCGTACTGGGCTGTGCTGACCCATCCCGGCACAACGCAGGCTGTGGTGCGGCTGGTGTTCGGCGAGGTGCACATGCTGTCGCATCTGGTCGGCGCCGCGAACCGAGCGGATATCAGGCGCTTGTGCGACCTGGAACAGCGCAACGCCGAACTGGAAGCCAGGCTGCGCCGTCAGCAGGAGGCGCTGCACCAGGCCGTGGTGACCCGTGACGCCAGTATCCGCGATCTGCGCCAGTCGTTGCGGCAACGCCTGTTCGAAGAAGCGCCGGTCGCCACCGGCGATGAAAGTGCCGCGTTGCGCGCACTGGTCGCCGATCTTGAACGGCGCCTCGCCGCCGAAACCCGTCGTCGCGCAGCGGTTGAGGCGCGTCTCGCGGAAACCCGCGATGACCTGAGCCGCGAACATGCCGCCCGTGCCACGTTGGAGACCGAGACCGCAACATTACGTGTCGAACTTGCTTCGATCGAGGCGGATCTGCAACCGGCAACCGAGACGCTGCCTTGGCGGGTCGACGGAATGACGTTGCTCTATGTCGGCGGCCGGCCGCATCAGGTCGCGCAACTGCGCGCGCTGTCCGCCGGCAAGGGTGCGGAACTGTTGCACCATGACGGCGGCATCGAGCATCATCCGGACCTGTTGGCCGGCCTGACCTCACGCGCTGACGTCGTGCTGTTCCCGGTGGACTGTGTCAGTCACGACGCCGCGCTGACGGTGAAACGACTGTGCCGGCAGACCGCCAAGCGCTTTATCCCGCTACGGTCCGCCGGCACGACTTCATTTCTTGCGGCATTGCGGCCTCTGGGCGTCACCCAGGCCGCGGCGGAGTAATCAGACGCCGACCATCACGTCCGAGGCCTTGATCACCGCGAACGCCGGCATGCCCGCCTTCAATCCCAGTTCCTCAGCCGCCTCGTTGGTGATGGAGGCAGTGATCGTCACCGTCGGCGACACCTCGATCGTCACATGCGTGGTGGTCGCACCTGGCTTCACGGTCCTGATCATCCCGGCGATCTGGTTGCGGGCGGAAAGTTTCATCACATGGCCTCCGTTTGGTTCCGGCTCACTTACTGGCACGGAAACGGTTAAGCGCGAGTAAATGTTTTCGGGCCGCGACCGCTGTATCCATTTCGATCGCACGGTAGCGTTCAATGATCGCCTTGCCGGCCGGGGTCAAGACCGTACCGCCACCACCGCTGCCGCCCGCAGCGGTTTCAACGACCGGCGTGCCGAGACCGGTGTTCAGGTCCTCGACGAGCTCCCAGGTCCGCCGATATGACATCCGCAATGCCCGCCCAGCGGCGGAAATCGAACCAGAGCGGGCGATTTCTTCCAATACCGCGACTTTTCCGGGCCCGATCCGCAGCCCACCGGCCAGATCGATCCTGATATTCAGGCGATCGCCGGCCTTGCCCGGATCCTCCGTTTTTGGTTTTCGCTTTGGCATGACAACATACCCAAACACGGCCTGAGCGCGGGATCAATCACGCGAACGTATGGACGGATCGGCGCCATCGGGCGGCGAGGTGGGATTTGCCTGGCCGTCCGTTGTCGCTATATCGACCGGAATATACCGTGCCAAGCTGAGAGGCCGACATGCTGCGCCGCCTGATTGTCATTCTGCCGTTGTTCTGGTGCGCCGCGGCATTTGGCGTGGAGGTCACGGATTCCACCGGCCGCACCGTGCAAGTGCCGGCGGAAATCGCCCATGTGCTGCCGGCCGGCCCGCCTGCCGCCATTCTGCTTGAAGCAATCGCCCCCGATCTCATGGTCGGCTGGCCTGGGCCGCTGTCCGCCGAAGCAAAGACGTTGTTGCCCGACAGCGCCAATCATCCGCGCATTCCTCGCCTGACCGGCCACGAAGACGTGACCGACGAGATCAAGGCGCTGAAGCCGGATCTGATCCTCGACTACGGTGAGGTGACGCCACGTTATTTCGAGCTGGCACAAGCGACCCAGCAAAAGACCGGGATCCCGACGTTGCTGTTTGCCGGCCCGCTGGACAAGATCCCGCTGATTGTTCGCCAGGTGGGTGGCATTCTGCACCGGGAAGCGCGCGCCGAGACGCTGGCGAACTACTTTGAGGCAATGCTGGCGTTACCGGTGTTGCCGTTGCCAACGTCGCCAGGTGCACATCCTCGTGTGCTTTATGCACGAGGTGCTGACGGCCTGACCGTCACCGCGCCGGACACCGATGTTACCGAAGTGTTCAAACACGTTGGCTGGCAGGTGCTGGCACCGGCAGGGCAGGGAACGTTTCGCACATCCAGTATCGCAGCGATCGCTGCGCTCGATCCAGATATCGTGATTTTCTCCGACCCGGCAATGCGCGAGACGCTGAAACATTCGGACTGGCAAGCCGTGCGCGCGGTGCGCGAAGGTCACGCTCTGGTGGCGCCTGCTTTGCCGTTCGGCTGGGTTGAAGAGCCGCCATCGATCAACCGGCTGCTCGGTCTGGCCTGGTTGAGCGGACACGAACCGGCCACGCTTGCGGCGACATTCAACGCAGTCGTCTACGGGCGGCCGTTGACGGCTGATCAACTCGACGCCGTGCTCGGCGGCGTCCATTCCTTGCAACAATAAGAGGTTTTGTCATGCGTTTCCTGTATGTTTTGCTTGTCCTGCTGCTGCCGCTGACGGCGCAAGCCCAGCAGGTGACGGTGTTCGCGGCGGCGAGCCTGACGGACGCAATGAAGGATATTTCGGCGAAATGGGCCGCCGCGGGCCACAAGCCACTGGTGATGTCATTTGGTTCGAGTTCGACTCTGGCGCGCCAGATCGAGCAGGGCGCGCCGGCCAACGTGTTCGCCTCAGCCGATGAGAAATGGATGGATTATCTGGCGCAGAAGAATTTGATCGTTGCCGACACGCGCAAGGATTTGCTTGGCAACGATCTGGTCCTGGTGGTTTCCGCCGACAAGCCGATGCATGTGACGATCAACAAAAGCTTCAACCTGATGGGGCTGCTGGGTGCCAATGGACGGCTGGCGACCGGTGATCCCGCGCATGTGCCGGTTGGCATTTATGCTGAGCAGGCGCTGAAGAAACTGGGGATGTGGGACAGTGTTTCGCCTCGGCTGGCACGCACCGAGGATGTGCGCGCTGCTCTGCTGCTGGTGGAACGGGGCGAGGCGCCGGCCGGCATCGTTTATGCAACGGATGCGGCGGTGTCCAAGGCCGTCATGGTCGCGGGCACCTTCCCGGCCGACAGCCACGATCCGGTCTCTTACCCGTTCGCGGTGACCAAATCGGGCGACACACCGGAGGCGCGTGCGTTACTGCAATTTCTGAGCAGTCCGCCGGCACGTGCGGTGTTCGTGCAACGCGGCTTTAAGGTCGAATGATCTGATCCTTTCGCCAGAAGAATGGGAAGCGGTACGGTTGACGCTGGTGGTCGCGGCGCGTGCCGTGGGGTTCGGATTGCCTTTGGCGGTGGTGATGGCGTGGCTGCTGACGCGCTACCGGTTTCCCGGCCGCTCGTTGTTGAGCGCGCTGGTGCATCTGCCGCTGGCGCTGCCACCGGTCGTCACCGGCTGGCTGTTGCTGATCCTGTTCGGCATCCGCGGGCCGATCGGATCGTTGCTGTTGCACTGGTTCGATATCAGGCTGGTGTTCACCACGGCGGGCGCCAGCCTCGCCTGTGCCGTCATGACGTTCCCGGTGATGGTGCGCGCCGTCCGGCTGTCGCTGGAGGCGGTTGATCCGGGCATGGAGCAGGCGGCGCGTACCCTCGGTGCGGGCCGCCTGGACCGGTTGATCAATGTCACGTTGCCGTTGGCCTCGCCGGGCATCCTGGTCGGCGGAATTGTCGGTTATGCGACCTGCCTTGGCGAGTTCGGTGCGGTGATCACCTTCGCCGCCAACATTCCCGGCCAGACGCAAACCCTGCCGCTGGCGATCTATGCCGCGTTGCAGGTGCCGGGCGGCGAGACGAAGGCTGCCGAACTGTCGATGGTGTCGCTGACATTGGCTTTGATCGGGCTGCTACTGTCGGAGTGGGTCAGCAAGCGATTGAACGTGGCGCTTGGCCGATGAGTTTGTCGGTGCGGCTGCGTCACAAGTTCCCCTCGGTGCAGATGGACATGGCGTTCGAGGTGCCCTCGCCGGGAGTGACCGTATTGTTCGGCCCGTCGGGTGCCGGCAAGTCAACCGTGATTTTGGCTGCTGCCGGCCTGCTGCGGCCTGACGAATGCCGGATCGAAATTGATGGGTTGCTGCTGGCCGATGCGGCAACCGGAGTGTGGCTGCCGCCGGAACGACGCCGCGCCGGCCTGGTGTTTCAGGACGCGAAGTTGTTTCCGCATATGTCGGTCGCCACGAACCTGCGCTTCGGTATGCGGCGGGCGCCACCGGGCACCGTGCAATTCGGCGACGTGGTCGAACTGCTTGGCATTGCCGGACTGCTCGATCGCCGACCGCACACTTTGTCCGGTGGCGAGCGCCAGCGCGTGGCGATCGGCCGTGCTTTGCTGGCGCAACCGCATTTGCTGTTGATGGATGAACCGCTGGCCAGCCTCGACGCTGAACGCAAGGCGGAGATTTTGCCGTATCTGACACGGCTGAAAACAGCGCTGCGGCTGCCTGTTTTATACGTGACGCACTCGCTGGACGAGGTAACGCGGCTGGCCGACTCACTGGTGTTGATTGATGCCGGCCACGTGATCGGCTTTGGACCCGTGGCCGAGGTCGCCACGCGGGCCGATCTGCCGCTGGCACGGCGCGATGATGCTGCTGCGCTGCTGCACTGCCGTGTGGCGAAGCATGACCCGGCGCGTGAACTTACGCTGTTGGACGCCGGTGGGTCTCGGTTCTGGGTGCCATTGCTGGACGCGGCTCTGGGCAGCGAGTGCCGGATCCGCATTCCGGCGCGCGAGGTGATCCTGGCCGGTCGCGCGCCTGAAGCGATCAGCCTGCACAACGTCGTTCCCGGGACGGTTCAGCAAATTGCCGGGGATCCCACGCGGCGTGCGGTGATGGTGGAGATTGCGTTGCCGGACGGGGCATTGCTGGCCCGGGTCACACCGGACGCCGTCGCTCGTCTGGCATTGTCTCCGGGCAGGCCGGTACTGGCGCTGATCAAGTCCACCTCGATCGAGGTACTTGCCAGCCAGTAGGGTTGTGCTGCGGCGCTATATCCTGTTGTATATCGCGAAGCGCCCTCTGGGCCGCGTTGTAACGAAAGTGTCTTGTCCGATGAATGCGCCGTTCGATCCGTCCTTGCAGCTCACTGAGAAATTCGCCGTCGGTCAGCCGGTTTCACGCAAGGAGGATCCGGTTCTGCTGCGCGGCGAGGGCCGTTATAGCGATGACCTCAACGTTGCCGGGCAGCTTTACGGTGTGATGGTGCGCAGCCGGGTTGCGCACGGTTTGTTGCTCTCGGTCGATGCCGAAGCGGCGCGCGAGATGCCGGGTGTGCGGGCAGTGATCACGGTTGCTGATCTGGATGCGGCGGAGATCAAAAACATGCCGGCGGCGGCGGGGAAAAATCGAGACGGGTCGGCCACGCCTCGGCCGCCGCAGCGGCCGTTGGCGACGGGTCGGGTTCGCTATGTGGGCGAACCGATCGCGATGGTCGTGGCGGCAACCAGCAAGCAGGCCAAGGACGCTGCTGAAGCGGTGTTTGCCGATATTGACCCGCTGCCGGCCGTCACCTGCGCCAGTGAGGCTGCCGTGCCGGACGCGCCGCTGTTGCATGACGAAGCGCCCGGCAACGTTTGTATGGATTTTCATTTCGGCGATTCGGAAAAGGTTGCGGCGGCGTTTGCCATGGCGGCGCATGTGACTAAGTTATCGGTCAGGAATAATCGGATCGTGGTTTGTCCGATGGAGCCGCGGAGCGCCATCGGCGAATACGATGCCGAAAGTGACCGGTTGATCTTGCGCCTCGGCTGCCAGGGTGTGTTCGGGCAACGCAATCTGGTCAGTGGCATTCTTGGCATTCCGGTCGAAAAATTGCGTGTGTTGACTGGCAACGTCGGCGGATCGTTCGGCATGAAGGCCTCCGCCTATCCCGAATATATCTGCCTTTTGCACGCCGCCCGTGCCCTGGGCCAACCGGTGAAGTGGACCGATGAGCGGTCGGAAAGCTTTATGTCGGACAGTCATGGCCGCGATCATGAAATGACCGCGGAACTGGCGCTGGACGCGCAAGGAAAGTTTCTGGCGCTGCGGCTGACCGGGTACGGCAATCTCGGGGCCTGGCTAAACAGCGCGACCACCATTCCGCCGACCATGAACACGGTGAAAAATATTATTGGTGTCTACGCCACGCCGCTGATCGAGGTGTCGACCAAATGCATGTTCACCAATACGACCCCGGTTGGTGCCTATCGCGGCGCCGGCCGGCCGGAAGGCAATTATTACATGGAGCGGCTGGTCGAAACTGCGGCACGCGAGATCGGCATCGATCGGATCGAGTTACGTCGGCGAAATCACATTCAACCGGAGCAAATGCCATACAAGGCACCGTCAGGCATGCTGTACGACTGTGGCGAATTCCCGGCCGTGATGGAAAAAGCCCTGCTTGCCGCGAACTGGGACGGTTATGCGGCGCGGCAGGAGGCAACCCGAGTGCGCGGCAAAGTTCGTGGCCGCGGCATCGGCCATTACCTGGAAGTGACAGCCGACGCGGGTAACGAAATGGGCGGCATCCGTTTTGAAGCGGACGGGACCGTCACGATTATCACCGGCACGCTGGACTACGGCCAGGGCCACGCGTCGCCCTTCGCTCAGGTGTTATCCGCTCGACTGGGGGTGCCGTTCGAAAAGATCAGGTTATTGCAAGGGGATTCCGATCAACTGGTGGCCGGCGGTGGCACCGGAGGCTCGCGCTCGATAATGCAAAGTGGCGGCGCGATCCTGGAAGCGAGCGACATCGTGGTGGAACGCGGCAAGCAACTCGCTGCGCAGTTTCTCGAGGCAGCGGTCGCCGATATCGAGTTCCGGCATGGACGGTTCAGTGTCGCCGGAACTGATCTGGGGATCGGGATCATCGACCTCGCGGCGCGTGCGCGGCTGGCCCAAAGTTTGCCGGAGGATATGCCGAGAACGCTTGACGTCAATCACGTTTTCAAAGGTGTGCCCTCGGCATTTCCGAATGGGTGCCACATTGCGGAAGTTGAGCTGGATCCCGATACCGGCATTGTCGAGGTGGTCAGTTACGCAACAGTCAACGATTTTGGTGTGCTGGTGAACCCCATGCTGGTGGCGGGCCAGGCACATGGTGGCATCGCCCAGGGCATTGGCCAGGCATTGACGGAGCGGGTTGTTTACGATGAGGACGGGCAACTTTTGACCGGCTCGTTCATGGACTATGGGTTGCCGCGCGCTTCGGACCTTCCTTCACTGGGTTTTGAGAGTCATCCGGTGCCCGCTCGTACCAATCCGCTTGGTGCCAAGGGGTGCGGGGAGGCAGGGTGTGCTGGCTCTCTGCCGGCCGTGATGAACGCGGTGGTCGATGCGTTGTCGGAATTTGGCATTACCCATATCGACATGCCGGCAACGCCGCATCGGATCTGGCAGGCAATTCAGGCAGCGCGCGGTGACTGACAAAGTCAAAATCGATGCGAACAAGCTGACCGAGATCAGGCTTTCGGAAGATGCAACGCGCGTGACCATGACGTTGCTTGATGCTTCGGGACAGCAAGTCCTGCTGTCGCTGCCGGCCAATTGTCTGAATGCAGTGGTCTCGGTCGTGCCGCGGCAGGTCGCACCGGATGTGGTGCATCGGTTGGATAGTTGGTCTATGTGCGTGGTGGAGAATGGTCAGGATCTGTTGCTGACGTTGCGCACGCCGGAAGGGGTCGCGACATCCTTTACGCTGAAGCCCTGGCAGCTCGAAGGCATGGCAACGATCGCGACTTATGGCAGCGCGCAGCGCTCCCAGCCAAAGACCATGCACTGAGTTTCGCGAGCCCCGAGATTGGTTGTTCGATCATTGGACAGGCGAGACGCGGAACGTCATGGTTCGCCAAACAAACCCTGAACCGGAGTGCGACGCATGAAATTCGGCATCCACAATCCATCATGGTTGTATGGCACCGATCCCGCCGAGGCATTCGAGGGCGTGAAGGCGAAAGCCCAATGGGCCGAAACCCACGGCTACACGTGGTTCTCGGTGATGGACCATTTGATCCAGATCGGCCACATCGGGCCACAGGACGAGCCGTTCATCGAAGGCTGGACCGTGCTGTCGGCACTGGCCGCCACGACCAGCCGCATTCGCCTCGCGACGCTCGCGTCATCGGTTGCATTCCGCAATCCCGCGCATCTGGCCAAAATCGCCGCCGGCGTCTCCCTCATCTCCCGCGGCCGCCTCACACTGGGCATTGGCGCCGGCTGGTTTGAGGCCGAATATCGCCAATACGGTTGGGAATTCCCGCCACGTCCGGCGGTGCGCATCCGACAAATGGAGGAAGCGGTCAGGCTGATCACCGCGATGTGGACGCAGCCGCGCACCACCTTCGAAGGCCGGTATTTCCAGACGCAAGAAGCGATCCTCGAGCCAAAGCCCAAACCGCGCCCACCGATCATGATCGCCGGCGGTGGCGAGCAGTTGACGTTACGGGCGGTCGCTCGTTTGGCTGACGCCTGCAACGTCAGTGGCGAGCCGGACATGGTGCAGCACAAGTTTGCCGTCCTGCGCCGCCATTGCGAGGCGGCGCAGCGCGATTATGAAGCCATCGAGCGCACCAATATCACCAGTTTCCTGTTGGCCCGGGACGAAAGCGCGCTGGCGGCGAAACGCGAACGGCTTGGCGCCGCCCAGGCATTCCGCGGGTTCTCCGGCACCGTCGCCGAGGCGACGGATTTGATCGGCCGGTATCAGGAAGCCGGGGTGCAGCTCCTCATCCATAGTGCGTTCAGGAATGACGCCGAGACCCACGCACTTGTTGCGTCGGACATCATGCCCCATTTCGCGTAGCAACGCGTAACGTCGGCCGGGATGGCGAGTCTGTGCTCCGACCGGGAAGTGCAACCGGCTGACAATGGAGCAAACCATGTTTCGCATCACCTTGAACGCACGTCGGGTTTGCCAGACGCTGGCGGCGGTCGGCCTGCTCGCCGCTGCTGCGGTGTTGCTGCCGGTTGGGTGGACCTCCGCCGAAACCGCGCAAATGCTGCCGGCGCCGGCGCTCGATGAGGCACCAGGGAAAGTCGCGCCGGAAACTGCTGTCTTTGCCGGTGGCTGTTTCTGGGGCATCCAGGGCGTGTTCGAGCATGTGAAAGGGGTGACGCGCGCCGTTTCCGGCTATGCCGGCGGGCATGTCGCCAATCCGGGGTATGAGCTGGTCAGCACCGGCTCGACCGGCCATGCCGAGTCGGTCAGCGTGACCTTCGATCCAGCCCAGATCAGCTATGGCACGTTGTTGCAAATCTTCTTCTCGGTAGCGCTGGATCCAACCCAGGTGGATCGGCAAGGGCCGGATTGGGGCACACAGTATCGTTCGCTGTTGTTCGTCAGCAGCCCGGAGCAGGAGCGAGTGGCGCGAGCCTATGTGGCGCAGCTCGTGGCCGCGCACAGCTTCAGTAGCCCGATTGCCACACAGATCGAACCCGCCGGACCGTTTTATCCCGCCGAGGCGTATCATCAGGACTATCTGGAGCAGCATCCCGATGCGCCCTACATCGCTTTCAACGACATGCCAAAGGTGCGTAACCTGCAGGCACTGTTTCCGACCCACTGGCGTGGCGTCCCGGTGCTGGTTGGCAGGACTGCGGCGGGAAATTAGGTTCTTACGCGAAAGGACAGGCGTCGATGGCAGACAAGCTCTATCCGGTGACCCACAGCGAGGCCGAATGGCGTCATCTGCTGACCCCGGAACAATATGACGTGATGCGCCGGCATGGCACCGAGGCTCCCGGAAGCTGCGCGCTACTGCGAGAAAAGCGGCAGGGCCGGTTTTCCTGCGCTGGCTGTGCGACGCCGTTGTTCGAATCGAACGGAAAATTCGAGAGCGGAACGGGTTGGCCCAGTTTCAATGACCCGATCGCGGGGGCGGTCGAAACCTCGACGGATCGAAGCTACGGGATGGTGCGGACCGAAGTGCATTGTGCGACCTGCGGCAGTCATCTTGGCCATGTGTTCGATGACGGCCCGCCACCGACCTACCTGCGTTACTGCATCAACGGCGTGGCAATGAATTTCGTGCCGGCCTGAGGCGGGGTTTCCCGCAACGGAGACGCGTGTTTGGTGCTCTGCGGGGACGCGGAATACGCGGTGGGTGCCAGAGGCAGTTTGCAGCAACGGATGCCGATCGCATCGGCGACTGCATCGGCCCGGGCGGCAGACTGTTGGGTTGCACCATCGCGAACCGGGGAGGCATGCTGATGCAATGGAGCAACCGATTGTACTCCCAACGTCGATAACGCCGCGTCGCCAGGAGGCTCTGACATGACGGTGTCCGCTGCGCTGACATTGCCCTCTGGTCTGGCTGACAACCCGCGCCTCGATCAATGGGTCGCGTTCCCGGGGCCAAGGCAGGTCACGGTACGCACCGGAAAGGTCGAGATCGGACAGGGTGTTCTGACCGCGCTGCGGCAGATCGCGGCCGAGGAACTCGACATCGCGCCGGAGCGCATCAGCTTGCAGTCGGGCGACACGGAACTGACCCCGAATGAAGGCTATACCTCCGGCAGCCAATCGATTCAGGTTGGCGGCGTGGCGCTGCGTCTGGCCTGCGCAGAGGTGCGCCTGTTGATCCTGGAGCATGCTGCCGCAGCGTTTAACCTCGCGCT
>JBEKQQ010000142.1:0-16313 GCA_049519555.1 Acetobacteraceae bacterium | reverse complement strand
GGAGCAGCCTTTCGCTTCCCGATTTGATCTAGATCATGTCCATTTGATCGAGATCAAAGTTAAGCCCCGTCGAGCTGGATATATTTAGTTACAAACGTAACTAACGGATGAGTCCGCTGTGAATGATGTACTTGCCGTGGATGGCCTGACCGAATTCCTGGTGGATGCAGTCAATCGCGCCCAATCGATCGACGCGCCTTTTCACCACATCGAGTTCGAGCGGTTCTTCCCGGCCGATCTCTACCGGCAATTCAGTGCGACATGGGCGGCCTACAGAATCCTGGCCGGCCGGGTCGCTGCGCTGTCGTCCTCCGGACAACATGCGGAAGCGGCCACACTCTACCAAACTGAATCGCGCAAGACCTATAACACCGCCAGTGACCTGTTGGGGCTACTAACCGACCATAATGTCGCCGAGGCCGCGCGGGCCAGCGAGCGCTCCGCCCAGGCCTTTGACCAGGCGCGCTGGCTGATGGGCGGCGGGTTGGCTGCGGCAGGTCTTATGTTGGTCATCGCCATTGCGCAGATCACGCGCCAGGTTTCGCATCCATTGCTGGATCTGGGGCGGGCGATGCGTCAGCTCGCCGCGAACGACACCAGCATCGAGATCGGCCATATCGAGCGCACCGATGAAATCGGCGAGATGGCGCGCGCGGTCGGGGTGTTCCGCAGCAATGCGATCGAGCTTGCGCAGAGCCAGCGCGGCCTCGCCCAGCAGGCCACGATGCTGGAGGAGAAGCTGGCGCACGAACAGTATCTCACGCAGATGCAACGCAACTTCGTGTCGATGATCACGCATGAGTTTCGCACACCGCTGACTCAGATCGATGCTCAGGCACAACGGTTGGTAAATTTGAAGGAGCGGTTGAACAGCGAGGATGCCGGCGTACGCGCCAATCGGATCCGTGCCGCGGTGACGCGGATCATTCGCCTGATCGACAATCTGGTTGACACCTCGCGGGTGATGGACGGCGACGCGAACCTGTTCTTTCATCCGGAGCCGATCGATCTCGTCAACGTACTGCACGATATTTGCCGGTTGCAGCGGGAGATCTCCCCCAGCGCGATGATCCTGGAAGATTTTGGCAGCCCACCGCTGGCAATTTGCGGCGATCCGAAATTGCTGGCGCAGGCATTCAGCAACCTGCTCGCCAATGCCATCAAATACTCGCCCGCCGACCCACGGGTCAGGGTGCGCGCGAAGTTGCACGGCGGCGTGATTTCCGTCGCGGTCGAAGACGACGGAATCGGCATTCCCGAAAGCGACCGGGCCCGTCTGTTCACGCGCTACTTCCGTGGCAGCAACGTGTCAGGCTTTGTCGGCAGTGGCGTCGGGCTGTTTCTGGTGGCGACCGTGCTGCACCTGCATGGCGGCGACATCACGGTCGAAAGCACTGAAGGACACGGGTCTAGGTTTACCGCGACGTTGCCTGCCGGCCAAGGCGACAACGCGACGCCGTGCCGGCTGGCGGCCCGGAGCGCGTCGCTTCCCGGCGGTTGATTTGATGTAACACTTTGTAATATGTCTGCGGATACAAGGATGGAACCTCCGCTGCGGAACGAGGTGCGAGCAACGCCGGCGGCCGCCAGGATCAGATGGCAACCGGATTAGGCAACAAGCCGGCCAGGAGGTAGGCGTATGGCCGGAAGACCTGGCCACTGGGCGCGAATGTGGCGGCTCACCGGAGCCCGATTGCAGGACCGGCAGCAGGTTCGCGGCCGTCGCGTGCCGCGTATATGTCCGATCTGCGGATACAATGGTGTGTTCATCAGCGTTGGGCACCCGCGGCGGTGGGATGCGCGCTGCCCGAACTGCGGCTCGCGGGAGCGGCATCGGCTGTTGCATCTGTGGATCACCGAGGGCCGCGGCGACAAGCTCGCCGGTAAGAGGATCCTGCACTTCGCGCCGGAAAAGGCATTCATGCAGCGGATGCGCGGCGATCCGCTGTACGAGACGGCCGACCTCGTGCAAGCCGGCGTAACCTACAAGGTCGATATCACCGATACGAAACTGCCTCGTGCCGGCTATGACGTGGTGATCGCCAACCACGTGCTGGAACACATCGCCGACGATCGCCAGGCGATGCGCGAAGTGCTCCGCTTGCTGAAGCCGGGCGGGCTGGCGGTGCTGTCGGTGCCATTGAACCCGACACGGCAGACGACTTACGAAAACCCGGCCATAACCTCGGCGGCCGAGCGTCAGGCGCATTTCGGCGCGCCCGACCACGTACGGTATTACGGCCTCGATTTTGCCGATCGGCTGCACGAGGCGGGATTTCTGGTTGAGACGTTCCGGGCGTCGCCTGAACAAGAAGTCGAATACGGGTTGTTGCGCGACGAATGGCTGTATATCGCCCGGAAACCGGCTGCCGTCAGCCTTGACTCCCGGTCCGTGTCGCCCGCATAACCCGCCCATCCGGGCCTCTTCAGTCACCCGGTCCCCGCCTGATGCGGGGGCTACGCCGCTCCGCGAGGGTTCGCGCAGCGGCGCATCGCCGTTTTGGGGTCTGCCCAGGAGGATTGGCACGTGTTCGAGGCTCTGTCCGACAAGCTGAACGGCGTCTTCGACCGCCTGCGCAGCCGCGGCACGCTGAACGAAATGGACGTCGCCGAGGCGCTGCGCGAAGTCCGCCTCGCGCTGTTGGACGCCGATGTCGCTTTGCCCGTGGTGCGCGACTTCATCACCAAGGTCCGCGACCGCGCCATCGGGGTCGAGGTCCTGCAATCCGTCTCCCCCGGCCAGCAGGTCATCAAGATCGTCAACGACGTGATGATCGAGCAACTGGGCGGTGTCGGAGCCGTCCCGATCAACCTCAACGCCGTTGCGCCGGTGCCGATCCTGCTGGTCGGCCTGCAGGGCTCCGGCAAGACCACCACCGCAGGCAAGCTGGCGCTGCGCTTTCGCGAGCGCCTGAGAAAGAAGGTCCTGCTCGCCAGCCTCGACACCCAGCGGCCCGCCGCGCAGTTGCAGTTGCAGCAACTGGCCGAGCAGGCGCGCGTGCCGTCGCTGCCCATTATCCCCGGCCAGACCCCGGTGCAAATCGCTTTGCGGGCGATGGATACCGGGCGGCGTGAAGGCTACGACATCGTGCTGCTCGACACCGCTGGCCGGCTGTCGATCAACGAAGCGCTGATGGCCGAGGTTTCCGAGATTCGCGCCGCCACCAACCCGGCCGAGACATTGCTGGTGGTCGATGCCATGACCGGCCAGGACGCGGTCAACACTGCCAAGGCCTTCAACGACGCAGTTGGCGTCACCGGCATCGTGATGACCCGCATGGATGGCGATGCCCGCGGCGGCGCAGCTCTGTCGATGCGTGCCATCACCGGCGCCCCGATCAAGCTGGTCGGCGTCGGCGAGAAACAGGACGCCCTTGAAGACTTCCATCCCGAACGTGTCGCCGGCCGCATCCTGGGCATGGGCGACATCGTCGGCCTCGTCGAAAAAGCCTCCGAAACGATCGATCAGGAGGAGGCCGAAAAACTCGCCGCGAAAATGCTGCGCGGCAAGTTCGACCTGGAGGATTTCGCCCAGCAACTGAAGCAAATTCAGAAGATGGGCAGCCTGACCGGGATCCTTGGCATGCTGCCGGGCATTGGCAAGATCAAGCAGCAGCTGGAGAGCGCCGATCTCGACAATACGATCCTGAAACGTCAGGCCGCGATCATTTCGTCGATGACGATGAAGGAACGCCGGGTGCCGGACATCATTAAGGCGAGCCGCAAGAAGCGCATCGCCGCCGGTTCCGGCACTTCGGTGCAGGAAGTCAACAAACTGCTGAAACAGTTCGACGACATGACGACCGTCATGAAGCGCATGAACAAGATGGGCCAGAAGGGCCTCATGCGTAACGGCCTCGCGGGGTTGATGCCGAAGGGCATGGGTCAACAGCGTCGGCCATACTGAAACTTACCCGGCCGACTGGCCGTACTTAAACGTTAAGGAGCAAGTCACACATGGGTCTCAAGATCCGCCTCGCCCGCGCCGGAGCCAAGAAGCGTCCGTACTACCACATCGTCGTGGCCGACAGCCGCAGCCCGCGCGACGGCCGCTTCATCGAGAAACTGGGCTCCTACAACCCGATGCTGCCACAGGAACACGCCGATCGTGTCCGGTTGCAGCCGGAACGAATTCAGCATTGGCTGAGCCATGGTGCGTTGGCCACCGAGCGGGTGGCAAAATTCCTCGGCCATGCCGGACTGGCGCCGATGCCGGTGTGGAAAGAACAACCGATCCAGTCTGCGCCGAAGAAGAAGGCGCAGGAGCGCGCCAAGGCGGCCGAGGCCGCAGCGGCAGGCTGACTTGCCCAACCGTCCCATCCTGTTGGGCGTGATCGGCCGCGCCCATGGCGTGCGCGGGCTCGTGCGGGTGACCAGTCACACCGCCGATCCCGTAGCCCTGACCGAGTACGGACCGCTGTCCGACGCGTCGGGACGGCAGTTCACGTTGCGCTGGGTGGGCGACGGCATTGCCGAAATTTTTCAGATGATCGACAGCAAGCCGTTTAAGATCGCTGATCGCGCAGCGGCGGAGCGGTTGACGAACACGCAACTGTTCGTCGAAAGACACCGGTTACCGGCGCCGGAGGCCGACGAATACTACCTTGCCGATTTGCTCGGACTGCAGGCGGTTGGCACGGACGATGCGCCTCTGGGTGTCGTTGCGGCGGTGCATGATTACGGCGCCGGCGCCAGTCTGGAACTCGCCCGTGACTGTGGCGGATCGTTGCTGGTCCCGTTCACCGCTGCTTGCGTGCCAGAAGTGGACATCGCGGCCGGCCGGTTGCGTGTGGCGCCCCCGGATGAGATCGAAGTACCGGCGGAGGCTGCGGCATGAGCTGGCGCGCCTCCATCCTGACATTGTTCCCGGAAATGTTTCCCGGGCCGCTGGGTTATTCGCTGGCCGGGAAGGCGCTGGAGAACGGTACCTGGTCGCTCGAGACCATCCAGATTCGTGATTTCGCCAGGGATCGACATCATTCGGTGGACGACACGCCGTTTGGCGGTGGCGCCGGAATGGTGTTGCGGGCAGACGTGATCGATGCGGCCGTGGAGCAGGTCGTCGACGACCGGCCGATCCTGTGTCTGACACCGCGCGGCCGGCAGTTCGTGCAGGCCGATGCCGTTCGCCTGGCCGGCGGCGACGGTGTGATTCTGTTGTGCGGCCGTTACGAGGGCATCGATCAACGCGTGATTGACGCCCGCGGCATGGAGGAAGTCAGCCTCGGCGACTACGTGTTGTCGGGCGGCGAGCCTGCCGCGCTGGTCTTGCTGGATGCCGCCGTCCGTCTGCTGCCAGGTGTGATGGGCGCCGCCGACAGTGCCACCGAGGAGAGTTTTTCGCAGTTCCTGCTCGAATACCCGCACTATACCCGTCCGGCGGAGTGGCACGGCCGTCGTGTGCCGGATGTCTTGCTTTCCGGTCATCACGGCGCGGTCGCTGCCTGGCGCCGCGAGCAATCGGAACAAATCACCCAACAACGCCGCCCCGATTTGTGGGCTTCTTACATCGCGGGCCCAGACGCCCCGATCCTGACGAAAGGACGCCTGAAATGAACATCATCCAGCAATACGAGGCCGAGCAGATCGCCAGCCTCACCGCCACTCGCGCGGTGCCGGAATTCGCACCTGGCGATACCGTGCGCGTGGCGGTGAAAGTGGTGGAAGGCGACCGCACTCGGACGCAGGCGTTCGAGGGGGTGTGTATCGCTCGCTCGAACAAAGGCCTGAACAGCAATTTTACCGTGCGTAAGATCAGCTATGGCGAGGGGGTGGAGCGGGTGTTCCCGCTCTACGCACCGACGATTGCCGAGATTACCGTGATTCGCCGCGGCGATGTGCGCCGTGCGAAGTTGTATTACCTGCGCGGCCGGCGCGGGAAGTCAGCCCGTATCGCCGAGAAGGCGCGTTCGATTGTTGGCGGGACAGAGACGACGCCGGCGGCCGCGGAGACACCGGCGGCTGAATAGCCGGCGGCGCTCGTTACTCCTATGTGTCATTCAGCATGGTCCGGCCGGTACCCAGCACCGTCGGAGCGCGACGCCTCCCCTCGGTCATTGCGAGGAGCGCAGCGACGCGGCAATCCCGCGAAAGGCGCGCACAGACGGTGGGATTGCGTCGCTACGCTTGCAATGACACGGAGCAGCCAGGCTCGCGCTGCGGTCGTGGGTACCGGGCCGAGTCATCTGCTGCAACACAAACGTTGATAGCGACGGCTCTGTCTGTACTCTGCTCGCCCGCGACTCAGCGGCAACGGGCGCTACAGCGGAATTGCCAACAGGTTGGGAATATTGAACGTATCACAAATCGCGAGCTTCTCGCGAAACCGCGGTTCGCCCTCAGCAAACGTGATCACATCTAAATACTGCCCGACACTGAACAATTTTGTCTGCCCCTCCAGATCCGTCTGGTAGACGGTGAACGCGGCAGCAACATCATATTCGTCGCCGCGCGTCGCGATCACTTCAACGTTCGTAACCACGTGCCGCGGGTAATGAATGTTATAAATGTTCGCTGTCCGTAAGCTGCGCACCCGATCCAGCATCATTGCCCGGCTATCGCAAAACAGAATCGCCAGCTTCGGCTCGCGGTGCCAGTTCTCGCGCGGGATGACCTTGTAGACACCACGTTCGACGAACAGCTCCGGCCATTCCTCCAGCCGGTCGTCATCCAGCAGCCGAGCGTAACGATATTCCAGCGCCAGAATCGCGTTGTAGATGTCAGGCGCGACGTTCACACCATGATTCCCTGATAGTAGCGCCAGAACGCGCGCACTGCGTCCTCGCCTTGGGTATCCTGGTCCGGATCGGCGTTGACCGGTCCGAACTCCAGAAACGCGCAATCCTTGCCGTCACGCACAATGGCGCGTTGGATCAGCTCGACCGCCTCGCCGTCTTCCATCGAGATCAGGCCCGCCGGGCCGACCAGATTTGCCTGTTTCAGCCGAGCCGCCGTGGTCTCCGCATCGTCGTCGGCATAGCCGAAATAGGTCCAGTACAGCTCGAACTCATCTGGCGCCTTCGGCCGGATGTGACGTGTCGCCAACGTGTTCATGATCTGCTGCACAACCACACTGGGAAAAATACTGGTGATCGCCAGATTGATGTTGTCGTTGAAGTCGGGGCGGCCTTCCATCAGCGACGGATCGCTCAACGAGTAACCGGAAATATAATTGTCGTCCCCAACCGTCTCAGCGGTCGCCGGCTTCGCGAAGTCATCGCCATATTTGCCGCCTGCACTGTGCGCCCGCGCCCGGTCATGCCCTCGGAAGCCCTTCTGGTTGCTGCGATAGGTGCCGAACGTCGCATGAAACCCATGCAACAACGCAGCGTGATACGGATCGCGCGTGTTCTCGACATAGAGTTTCCAGTTGCCATGAATGCGTTGCCGCATATGGCCCAGTACCCTCACCTCGCGCGAGAACAGCCGATCGATCGCATCGAGCAACGGTTCCTCGAGGAATTCTTCCAAACTGGGCGCTGCCGGATCGAACGTCGCGAAGATGACACCCTTGCGCGATGCCACGTGCAACTTGCGCAAGCCGTGCGCGGTCATATCGAAGTCCGGCGCGTAGCCGCCAATCGGCATGTTCGCCCGCCGATACGGCACGCTGATCAGATCGCCGCGGCGGTCATAACACCACTGGTGATAGACGCACCGATGCTCCTTGGTATTGCCCCAGGCCTGCCGCTGCACGGTCGCCCCGCGATGCGCACAGCGATTGACGAACACATGCACGCCGCCATCCTGTGCCCGGCTCACCACCACCGGCGTATCGCCGACGAATGACGTCTTGAAATCGCCCGGCGCCGGAATCTCTGCCTCCAACGCCACGTAATTCCACAGCGGACCGCGAAAGATACGTTCCTGCTCGCGGTCGAACACGTCCTGGCTGGTGTAGATTTCGAACGGTACCCTTGTCCCGTCGGTAACGGGCCAGGCCACATCGGCGGTTTGCTGGGACATGGCAGTTCCTCCCGTCCACGACGCTATGCCAAATGCCGGAACAATGAAATGCCCGCGAGCTCCGTAACGTCGCGATCGGCACAACCTGCGGCGGCTCACCAGCTACTGCGCATAGCCCAGGACGGCATCAATCCTGACGGAACTTACATGTCGCGGAAAGCTGGAATTGACCAGCCCGGATGCAACCTTTGTTACCGGTGTTACCGGTGTTACCGGTGTTACGGGGGCGGCCCATTCGCCGACAGCGCACAAGTGGAGATTCCATGTCCGAAGATATCGCCACCTCCGTCGATGGAACGGCGCACGCGCCGGAGCCAACTCGACGAGACCTCCTGACACTCATTCCCCTTGCTGGTGCCGGACTTCTCGGGGCCTCGATCGCATGGGCACTGATCGATTCCATGAACCCATCCGCCGATGTGATCGCGGCGGGCGCTCCCATTGACGTTGACCTGCGGAAAGTGGCGCCGGGTCAGCAGATCATCATTCTGTGGCGCGGCTCCCCGATCGCCATTGTCAACCGACCTCCGGCCGCATTGCAGGTTTTGCAAAGTACCAGTCTTTTGTCGCGGTTGAGCGATCCCAACTCCACGGTGCATCAGCAACCGCCCTATGCGCAGAACTGGCACCGGTCCAGCCGGCCCGAATTCGCAGTATTGGTGGCCATTTGCACTCACCTTGGCTGTCTTCCAGGTTATATGCCGACACCCGATCCAACGACCCCGGCGCCCAACTGGCCCGGCGGATATTTCTGTCCATGCCACGGTTCGAAATACGATCTGGCCGGGCGGGTTTATTCCGGCGTTCCGGCGCCGTACAATCTGCCGGTGCCGCCGTACCATTTCCCGGATGCAAATACGGTCCGCATCGGCGAAAATCCGCCCGGTCAGGCCTTCGACCTGGCGTCCGTCGTGCAAATGTAGACGGGTCCGGCCGGTCGCTGACAACAATGTCCGTCGGCCGGTTCGGACCACGCTGACGGTGTGCATGCCGGCGTCACCGCCGCCGGAACCGATTGACTCCACCCGCCTGACCAACACATGACACGCCGATGAGCCAAATCCGTGAAACCTTCGACGTCGTGGTGGTTGGCGGCGGCCACGCCGGATGCGAGGCGGCCGCTGCCGCCGCCCGAATGGGCGCACACACGCTGTTGCTGACCCACAAGCTGGAAACGCTGGGGGAAATGTCGTGCAACCCCTCGATTGGCGGCATTGGCAAAGGCCATCTGGTGCGTGAGGTCGACGCGCTCGACGGGCTGATGGGCCAAGTGGCTGATGCGGCAGGAATCCATTTCAAGCTGCTCAACCGCAGCAAGGGGCCGGCGGTGCGCGGCCCTCGAGCGCAGGCGGACCGAACCCTGTACCGCCGCGCCATGCGTGCGGCTCTGGATACCGTCCCCGGATTGACCCTGCGCGCCGCGCCGGTGGAGGACCTGGAAATCGGGCCAGACGGGCACCTCGCAGCAGTCATCTGCGCCGATGGTTCCCGCGTGCGGTGCGCCGCGGCGGTGCTGACCACCGGCACGTTCCTGCGCGGCGTCATCCATATCGGCGATTGGAGCACACCGGCCGGTCGCGTCGGCGAGGCGCCCGCGATCGGCCTCGCACGGACGCTGGAGCGGCTGAACCTGCCGATGGGACGACTGAAGACCGGCACACCGCCTCGGCTGGATCGGGCGACGATCGATTGGCGAGGTCTGGCCGAAGACCCCGGCGACACCGCGCCGGAGCCGTTTTCGACACTGACCATGCGCATCCCGTCGCCGCAGTTGGCCTGCCGGGTCACCGCGACGACCCCGGCGACGCACGCGATCATTCGGGACAATCTGCACCGCTCGGCGATCCATGTCGGCAATATCAGTGGAGTTGGTCCGCGCTACTGCCCGTCGATCGAGGACAAGGTGAAGCGGTTCGCCGCCCGCGACCGTCACAACATCTTCCTGGAACCCGAAGGGCTGGACGATCCGACGATCTACCCAAACGGCATCTCCACCTCGCTGCCCGAGGAGGTGCAGCAGGCTCTGGTCGCCACCATCCCTGGCCTCGAGCATGCTCGCATTATTCGGCCGGGTTATGCGGTTGAGTATGACTACGTCGACCCGGTTGCGCTGTCGCCCGGGTTGGCATTGTGGGCACTGCCCGGCCTGTTCCTGGCGGGTCAGATCAATGGCACCACGGGGTACGAGGAAGCCGCGGCGCAGGGCCTCCTGGCCGGCATCAACGCCGCTCGGTTGGCCGGCGGGGCCGACGAGGTGCGGCTGGCGCGCTCCGAGGCCTATATCGGCGTGATGGTGGACGATCTGACGCTGCATGGGGTCAGCGAGCCGTACCGCATGTTCACCTCGCGTGCCGAGTTCCGCCTGTCGTTGCGGGCTGACAATGCCGATTTGCGGCTGACCGAGACGGGGATTGCCTGGGGCTGCGTCGGGCGCGAACGGGAAACCACCTTTCGCGCGCATCAAGATGCGGTAGCAAGGCTGTTGGCCCAGGCGAAGGGGGCGGGTGGCACACCGTCGGCACTGGCTCGGGTGGGAGTAAACGTTCGGGATGACGGGCGTTGGCGGGACGTGGCCGAATTGTCCGCCTATGATGGCGTCGCCTGGGAGGTGCTGACGCGCGCGTTCCCGTTCCTGCTGGAAGCTCCACCGAAGGCCGTGGCGCAGATGCGGGCCGAAGCGGTGTATGGCGGCTATCTGCACCGGCAGCAGGCAGAAATCCGCAGCTTCGCGCGAGAGGAAGCGGTGTCGCTGGACAACCTCGCGTTTGAGTTGGTTGGTGGCTTGTCGGCGGAAATTCGTGACAAGTTGGCGACGGTACGGCCCGCATCATTCGGGGCGGCGGCGCGGATCCAGGGGATGACTCCGGCCGCCTTGGCGGCATTGGCGGCGTATTTGCGCAAGCGGGATGTGGCAGCCGCGGAGTGATAGCGCCACTACACACCGATCAACGATACTGGACACCGATCACGGATACTGGCGTCCGCGCCAGGTCCTGGCCAGGCTTTGGTACGTGCACATTGTCCGACTCTTGCCCAGCAAAGCCCGGAATCGTCCGTATTACCTGCTTCACCTGCGTCGGCGTGATTAACCGTGTGCACTCGAAATGTCTGGGCGTGTCCTTGTGCCGCGGGCACCACAGGAAATCCTTGTGGTCGAACTGATGCCGCGGATCGTTCCAGCAGCTGTTGCAGGCGTGCCAGTTGATCACCCGGTATGGTGTTGCAAACTCATTGGACGGATGCGTGAAACCGCTGATCAGCACCACCGGACAGCCTGCTGCCCAGGCGAGCCAGGCGAGACCGGAGGACAGGCCAATGAACATTGCGGCGTGGCGCAACAATCGCGCACGTTCCGCCAGTGGCTCATCCCCGGTCCGATCTTCGGCGCCGTTGGGAATCTGGGTCCACATCAGGCCAAACCCATGCACCGGTTTCTGGTCGATGCAGATCACGCGGTAGCCGTTCTTCTTGAGGAACGCGACCACCTCCCGCCAGCCGTTCGGGTTCGTCCAATATTTGCATCCGCTGCTGCTTTGCACGGCGATCACGGCATAGGGCTCGGCAATCGGCCGGCTTTCGTCCGGCAGCGCAAGGTTGGGCGCAACCTCACCCGGATCGACGCCGAGAATGTAGCCGGCGGTGCGATGCAGGCCGACGAGGCGGAAATCAGTCGGCTGCCAATCGTTCGCCTCGTCGCCGAAAAACACGCCAAGCGAATAGGTGGCGTACATGGTGTCTGCGAGCCGTTGCTCGACCACGTCCTCGTGGGTGGCGAGGCGCAATCCCGGGTAGGCGTCGCGCAGCAGCGGGATGATCAGGCCGGAGAGCGCACAGGTTACCCGGCATTTCGGATGGGTTTCCGCGAACCGCCCGGCATATGGAAACCAGGCGAGGATGTCGCCCAAAGTGCCAACCGGGAACTGGATCAGTACGTCCTGATGGCTCGGGTCGTAATCATGCGTCATGACCGGGATCGGTTCTCCGGTCGCGCCGTCCTCGATCGACCAGATTTCGACTCGAAAGCGGACGTACCACCGCTTGGCAGAGTTCACGAAGGCGCCCTTGTTCTCGCTCTCAAACAGAATGTTGCCGGTGTCGAGGTCGTTCAGCCGCACCCGCCAGCTGCCATTTTCACGTTGTGGGAGCAACACGCGGCAGCCGAGGTTGAAGTCAAAACGGATGCCGTCCGGACCCCATAGAACGGGCGTCGAAGCGGCAGGTGGGTAGGGTGATTTGGTTTCCGGCGTTACCTCTTTGGCGATCGCCTCGAGGGGCGACGTGGCGCCTGGGCTGTCCGCGCCTGGCGCAATGCTCATGTCGGGTCCGGCGAGCCGCGACGAAGCAGACGTAAGACGGTCAGTCCGGGAAAAACACCAACGTGCGCAGCTCGATGCTCTCGCGCGGCAGTTTTTCCACGGGCGTGGTCGGGTCGTCGAATGACGTATGCGGCATGAACCGTGCCCGCCCGTCGCGCATGGAGTCGTAACATTTCAGCAGCAACACCTCATCGCGGATCATCACCGGAGCGTAGAACCAACGGTGCGCCTCGTTGTAAAACAAAGCGTAAATTTCCCCGGTGCGGTCGCGGTAAATCAGGTCCTGCGCGACCAGATCACCGTCTGCGATGGTGCCGGCGTGACACAGCGCGAGCGGCGCATCGAGCAGCGGCCCTTTGATCGGCCGCCATAAATTGATGATCGCAAACCGGTGTTTCAGCAGCTCCTCGGCCTCTGCGCCCATCAGGTCGCGGACCCGCTGCGGTCCGGAAAGTTCCGTATAGTCGCCATGAATTCGCGTGACCGGCTGGCGCGGGATACCGGGTGTGCGATCTGCGACGCCAGGGGTACGGCGGCGGATCGTGTGGTCGAAGATGACCACCCGGTTGGCACCGGTGGCCTCGGCGATGATCCACTCTGACTCGGGGTAGTAGACGCGGCGGAGTTCGTCTTCGTCATAAAGGTCGCCGGCCTCGGTCGGTGCGTCGAGCAACGCGAAGCCCTCGCGATCCAGCGACATGGCATCGCCGAGCGGCCGCATGTCATAGATCGGCAACTTACGGACATCGGGCAGCATGTTGGTGCGCGGCTGATCGGGTGGCAGGTCGTAGGCGTAAGTGTGCGGCTTCTCGTCCATTTTTGCGAGGTAAGTGAGCTCGCCCGTCACGTGCGGCAGGGTGTCGAAGTCCATCGATCGGCTCCTCGGCATTGGCGTCCCACTTAGATGGGGGACGTCGACGCAACAGGCAAGCGTCTAAGCAGGCTTGCGTGGGCAGCAACACGGACCAGATGGTCGGGATTCCAAGGGCGCAAGCCCGCTGAGGTTTTGAACTGTGCGCAAACCTCGAGAGGTTTGCTCAGGCGGCCGCGTGGATCGCCTGCCACACCCGCAACGGGTTGGCCGGCATTTCCAGTTCCTTAACGCCAAGCGGCGCCAATGCGTTCAGGATCGCGATCATCACCGAGGGCAGCGCCCCGACCGTCCCCGCTTCACCGCCGCCCTTGGCGCCCAACGGATTACTCGGCGTTGGCGAGGGATTGCTGACGATCGAAATGTTACACAGATCGTCAGCCCGCGGCATCGCATAATCCATGAAGCTGGCACTAAGCAGTTGCCCGGACTCTCGATCGTAGACCACTTGTTCCATCAACACCTGACCGACGCCTTGCGCCACGCCGCCGTGCACCTGGCCCGCCAGGGTCATTGGGTTGATCACGGTGCCGACATCGTCGATCACCAGATACCGTTGCAGATCGACCTCGCCGGTTTCGGGATCGACTTCGACCTCACAGACATGGCAGCCGTTCGGATAGGTCGCGCGTTCCGGCGCATAGGTCGCGTGCTCGATGAAGCCTGGTTCCATGCCTTTGGGCAACCGCGCCGGCTGGAAGGAGGCGATCGCCACCTGTTTCAGCGTGACCTTGCGGTCGGTGCCGGCAACGGCGAAGGCGTTATCGGCAAACACGATGTCGGCTTCGGCCGCTTCCAGCATGTGTGCGGCAAGTTTCTTGCCTTTCACGATCAGTTTCTCGGCCGCCATGGTCAGCGCCGTGCCGCCGGTGACCATCGAACGCGAACCGTTCGAGCCCATGCCGAAGGCTACCCGGTCGGTGTCGCCATCAATAAACCGAATTTCGTTGGCTGCGGTGCCGAGTTTCTCGTGCAGGATTTGCTTATACATCGTCTCGTGGCCCTGGCCGTGGGTTTTGGTGCCCATCAGCAATAAAGCCGAGCCGCTCGGCTGGAACCGGACCTCGGCGTATTCCGGCACCGGCCCGGCGGCTTGCTCGATGGCGTTGATCAGCGCGATGCCTCGTAGCTTGCCGTTTGCGCGGGATGCCTCGAGGCGCGCAGGGAAGCCGGCGAAGTCGCCATGTTCCAGTGCCAGATCCATGTTCCTGGCGAACGTCCCGCTGTCGTAGACCTGACCCAGAGGCGCCTTGTACGGCATCTGTTCCGGCTGGATGACGTTGCGTTTGCGCAATTCGATGCGATCGATGCCGAGTTCGTCCGCTGCTGCCTCGATGACCCGCTCCATCAGATAGATCGCCTCGGGCCGTCCGGCGCCGCGATACGGTGCGGTCGGGTTGGTGTTGGACAGCACCGCGTCGATCGTTACGTGGCACGCCGGCACGTGATATACCCCGGTCAGCGTAATGATCTGCCCGAACGGCGTCAGCAACTGCCGGTCGGAGGCGATATAGGCGCCGACGCTGGCCAGCATGTTCAGCCGCACGCCAAGGAATTTGTAGTTTTCGTCCAATGCCAGTTCGATTTCGCCGACATTGTCGCGGCCGTGCTCGTCGGCCATGATGACCTCGGACCGCTCGCAGCGCCATTTCACCGGCCGATCGAGTTTTTTCGCCGCCCACAGCACGAGGCGATGATCGACATACTGCCAACCCTTGGTGCCGAAGCCGCCGCCGACATCGTTGACCACGACCCGAACCTGGCTCTCGGGCACCTTGAACACCTGGGCTGCCAGCATGTTGCGCACTCGGTGCGGATAATTCACATCGGCGTATAATGTGTAACGATCCTCGAACTTATCGAACACGCCCAACGATCCGCGCGGTTCCATGAACTGAGCGTGTACCCGAGTGATGACATGACGGCGGCGGATTACATATTTTGCCTTCGCAAATGCCGCGTCGGTCGCTGCTTTATCGCCCCGCTCGAACGTATGAGAAATATTGTCGCCGTTTTCATCCCAGACCACCGGGGCGCCGGGCTTCGCTGCCTCGGCAACATCGGTGACGGAGGGCAGCGGTTCATAATCCACCACCACCAGTTCGGCCGAATCCTTCGCCTGTGCCAGGGTTTCCGCAATCACCATCGCCACCGGGTCGCCGACGTAACGCACCCGATCGCCGATCAGTGCGGGCCGCTGCGGTGCGAACATGGGCGAACCGTCGCGCTTTTTCCGTGGCATGTTGGCCTTCGGCATGCTGATGCCGTCGGCGACATAGTCGGCCGCGGTGTACACGGCGACCACACCGGGCGCCTGTTTCGCAGCTTCAGTATCGATGTTGTTGATCCTCGCATGCGCATACGGCGAGCGCACGAAGATGCACCACGCCTGCCGCGGCAGCACATTATCGTCCTGATAATGTCCGCGACCGGTTAACAAGCGCACATCTTCATAGCGCCGGACCGGTTGCCCAATGCCGAACTTCATCGGTGCGTCAAAATGGTCAGCCATGTCATTCCCTCTCAACACCTGGCGACCGCAGGACTGAGCCGCCGCCGAACATCGTCATTGCCCGTGTTGCTGCCACGGCACCGGCCCATCTGTGTTTATCTGTCGGTATCTGTGGGTATCTGTGTTTCGTCTTCTACGGCCTCGATACTGCGCGGGCAGCGCCAGTTCCAAGTCAGCAAAGCAAAAGGAAAGCACAGATGCACACAGATCAGCACAGATAAACACAGATGGCTTCAGTTCTGGCCCATCACCTGTGCGCAGGTCGGCCATTTACACAAACCGCGTCGTGATCGTGCCAAGCGGGCCGTAATCGACCAGGAAGGTGTCGCCGGCGTGCGCCTCAACCGTGGCGGTGAACGAGCCGCCCAACACGAACTGGCCCGGCTCCAGCGCAATGTCAAACGGTGCCAGCTTGTTCGCCAGCCACGCCACGCCGTTCGCCGGATGGTTCAGCACCGCAGCGGCGACACCCGATTCTTCGATGACATTGTTGCGGTGGCACAGCACACCAATCCAACGCAAATCCATCTCCATCGGCCGGATCGGCCGGCCGCCGACGAGCGTCAGCACGTCGTGGGCGAAGGCCTCATAGTCACTCACTCCCGACGCCCGCATCAGCGTGGGATTGGTTGTGAAGCCTTTGATATGC
>JBEKQQ010000141.1:0-16360 GCA_049519555.1 Acetobacteraceae bacterium | reverse complement strand
AGCCGGCGTGACGCGTGCAAAATGAAGACGCGCGATACCGGCTTCGTTCAGTCGTTCAGCTCGAACAGCGGCGAGAAGCCCCCAACAATCATGCGCCTGCCATCGAACGGTATTTCCAGGCCCCGCATCCGCTCATCTGTCATGATCTTTTTCTCCGCTGCCTCGTGGGTCGCCTTGTCCGGCCAGACAATCCACGAGAACACAACGGTCTCATCAGGCCTTGCCTGCACCGCCATCTTGAAGTCGGTGACCTTGCCGTCGGGAATATCGTCGCCCCACGCGTCGACATGGTGCAACGCGCCGTACTCCTTGAAGATCGGCGCGGCCTTGGCGGCCATTTCGCGGTACTTGTCCTTGTTCGCGGTCGGCACGGGGACCACGAAACCCAGAATGTAGCTCATCAACTTTCTCCATGCAGGGCGGTCGTTAAGGGCATGCGCGAGGTGCAGGCCTGCGGCCCAAATTCACCTCGCGTCCACACGGGGCCTGTGCGACGCGAGGTGAACAGGACCCCACGGGAGTCTGGTATTCCGATCAGCGCGCGGGTCGATTTACCCGCAAGAAGTCACGCACGTGTCGTACCGCCAGGGGAATAAGGTCCTTCGGCTCTTTCCAGGGATACAGGCTCACCTGCGAATTCGGCGCCAGACGCGCGGATTCCATCGCCACAGCGTACGGGTGTGCCGGGACGTCGTCCGGCAATATCAGCACGGGTGTCTGACACCCGCGCACGAAATCACGTGACACCGTGTAAACGAAGTCGGCGTCACCGTACATCCTGGCCAGGAAGGGTTCCACCATCGCCATCGTGATATTCGGCCGGCGTGCGCATAGCGTTGGGCCCCAACCCTTCATGTTGTTGGCGAACGAAAGGCTCGGCATCTCCGGCCGGAATCCACTGGGCTGCGCCAGCACCGCAGCCGGAATGCGTCCCGGTGCACGCTTCAACAAGTTCCAAATGAAAGGACCGCCGATGCAGAAGCCCATCACCAGGAATTCCTTGCAGCCCAAATGATCCATCAGCCCAATCTGGTCATCGGCGTAGGCGTCCCAGGGGCGGTCAATCTCCAACGGGCCGGTCGACTGACCGTCCGGGGCATTGCGCAGGTCCATCGTAATGCAGCGGTACTCGCCCTTGAACTCCACCATCGGGTTGAATGGAGAACCTCCCGTGAAGAACGCAGGCGTCGAGTTCAAACCTCCGCCGGGGATGAGCAACATGGGGAAACCGGAACCGGTCTCCTCGTAGTGAATTCGAACATCGCCTTTTTCGTAGAACGGCATGGTGGTTCCTCCTTTCGATGTGTCGTGGCGGCTGATGAGCGTCTCGGCAAGCCTTACGTGCGCCGATCGATGTCCGGTTCAAAACGGCGCAATTTTCGGATTGCGTTGGCCCCGATTATCCGGCGCGCCGACCCCGAGTGACGGATGATACGAACACCTGCCCAGGACCCTGGCAAGTGCCCCCGGCGATGATTTTGCAGCGAGCTTCGGGATCGGACTTCGCGGTAGCCTCCGGGATTGTCAGGTGCCGGTCCATGATTGACGCGGCGTTGTCGGAATGACGCAGGCAACACGTTACGTCGCTGCAGATCCCGGTTGGCCGCTAGTACCCACAATCGATGAAGCACTTGTCACGGCAATGTCCCTCGTCGTCCCCGCGCTCGTCGCGGGGATCTGTTCCCGCACCCTGCCGCGTGCGATCCCCGCGACGAGCGCGGCGATGACGTCCGGTGTGTCGCGCTTCAACGATTCTGGGCAACCGGGTAGCCAGCACGCATCCCATATTGGTCTGGTCTCAGTTATTCCTACGCAGCGGCTGCTGCATCGGCCCTTCAATGTTGCATTTGCATGAGCTGCTCCATGGGCATCATGTTGTGGTTCATGTGTGCCATGATCCACAGCGAACCCGTCAGGATCAGCAGGACGATCAGCACGCCGAAGGCAAGTGCCATAACGTTATTGACATTGTCCGGGCCAGTGGTGATGTGCAGGAAGAACACGAGATGCACACCCATCTGTGCGACCGCGAGCACCACCAATGCCACGGGAATGCTCGGTTCCCAGACCAGCGTGGTGCGCGCGACAAAAAACGAAACGATGGTGAGCAGCGTCGCGAGCCCGAGCCCAATAACATAGCTTCCAACACCTTCGCCGGCTTTCTCCGTGCCGAGGCGCGCGTCGCCCGGCGCGGAGTCGGCGTGGCGCGATCCGGTTTCCGGTGCGGCGTCGCTCATCGCGCAGCTCCCATCAAGTACACCACTGTGAACAACGCGACCCAGATGATATCGAGCGTATGCCAGAACAGGCCGAAGCAGAGCATGCGCCGCAGGATGTCAGGCCGGTACCCTTTGGCGAACACCTGCGCCATCATGGTCAGCAACCAAAGCAGGCCGACGGTCACATGCAAGCCATGGCAGCCGACCAGCGTGAAGAAGCCCGAGAGGAACCCGCTTCGCGATGGGCCCGCCCCGAGCGCCACCATGTGCGCGAACTCGTGCATTTCGATCAATAGAAACGCTGCGCCGAGCACGAATGTCGCCGTCATTGCGCCATAAAACCACAAGCCGTTGTACGTCCGCGCGCCGATGGTCGCGAGACCGCAGGTGAAGCTGGAAAGCAGCAGGCACGTCGTTTCCAGCGCGACGTTGTCCAGATTGAACAGATCGCGCCCGCTCGGCCCGCCGGCCGTGTTGTCCACCAGCACCGCATAGCTCGCGAAGAAAGTGGAGAACATGACGATATCGCTGAGCAGGAAAATCCAAAACCCGTAGCCGACGACGACGCGTTTGGACACCAGTCCGCCGGACGCGCGCGGTATCGCCGGCTCACGGTCGGGAAGCCCATCCGCGGCGGCCTGAAACGCGCTCATGACGCCACCTGCTCGAGCACCCTGGCGCGAACGTTGCGGTTGACCCGGTCAATGCGCGCGACCTCGTCAGCCGGGATGACGTACTCGGTCCTGTCCCGCCATGCGAAGACCACGAACGTCGCATAGGCGCCCACTGCGGCCACGGCGACAATCCACCAAATGTGCCAGATCAGCGCGAAACCCATGAACGTCGCAAAGAACGCGCAGACAAACCCCGTCGCGCTGTTTCTGGGCATTTCGACATCGGAATAGACGGGCTCGTCGCTCAACCCGCCCAACCGGCGTGCGCGTTGTTTCATGATCCAGTATGCGTCGTTGCCCTCGACGCGCGGCAGCACGGCGAAGTTGAAAGCAGGCGGTGGAGACTGCGTCGACCATTCGAGCGAACGTCCATCCCAGGGATCGCCGGTGTCGTCGCGCAGCCTTTCCCGATCGCGAATACTAACGGCGAGTTGCGCGATCTGCAGGATGATACCTGCCAGGATGATGACTGCGCCGCCGGCCGCGACCAGCAACCACGGGTGCCATTCGGCAACATCGTAATGCTGCATGCGGCGTGTCATCCCCATGAGGCCCACGACGTAGAGCGGCACGAAGGCGACATAGAAGCCAATGAACCAGCACCAGAACGCAGCCTTGCCGAGCCCTTCGTGCAGGCGGAAGCCGAACGCCTTGGGAAACCAGTACGAGTAACCGGCGAACGCACCGAACACGACCCCGCCGATGATCACGTTGTGGAAATGCGCAACCAGAAAAAGGCTGTTGTGGAGCACAAAGTCCGCCGGCGGTACTGCCAGCAACACGCCGGTCATCCCGCCGATGACGAAGGTGATCATGAAGCCGATCGCCCAAAGCAACGGCGAGGCATACACCAGCCGGCCGCCGTACATCGTGAACAACCAGTTGAACACTTTCACTCCGGTGGGCACCGCGATGATCATCGAGGCGATCCCGAACACCGCATTGACGTCGGCGCCGGCGCCCATCGTGAAAAAATGGTGCAGCCACACCATGAACGACAGCACGCAGATCGCCATCGTCGCCAGCACCATCGACCGGTAGCCGAACAAGGGCTTGCGGGAGAACGTCGCCACCACTTCCGAGAACACGCCGAACGCCGGCAGGATGAGGATGTAGACCTCCGGATGGCCCCAAATCCAGATCAGGTTCATGAACATCATCATGTTGCCGCCGGCTTCATTGGTGAAGAAATGAAAGTCCAGGTAGCGGTCCAGCAGCAGCATCGCCAAAGTCGCCGTCAGCACCGGGAAAGCGGCGACGATCAGCAGGCTGGAGGCAAGCGCCGTCCAACAGAACACCGGCATCCGCATATACGTCATACCGGGCGCTTGCAGCTTCAGCACCGTCGTAACGAAATTGACGCCGGTCAGCAAAGTCCCGACGCCGGAAATCTGCAACGACCAAAGATAGTAATCGACACCAACGCCGGGCGAGTAAGTGATCTCCGACAGCGGCGGAAACGGCAGCCACCCGGTGCGCGCAAACTCGCCCACGACCAACGACATATTCACCAACAGCGCGCCGCTGGCGGTGAGCCAGAAGCTGACCGAGTTCAACGTTGGAAATGCCACGTCGCGGATGCCAAGCTGCAGCGGCATGACGAAGTTCATAAGCCCGATCACGAAGGGCATCGCCACGAAGAAGATCATGATCGTGCCATGCGCCGAGAAGATCTGGTCGTAATGCTCGGGCGGCAGATAACCCTCGGAGTGGAACGCGATCGCCTGTTGCGACCGCATCATGATCGCGTCGGCGAAACCGCGCAGCAGCATGACCATCGCGAACAGCATGTACATGATGCCGATCCGCTTGTGGTCGACGCTGGTGATCCATTCCCGCCAAAGATACGGCATCCACCCCTTCAGCGTGATCCAGGCCAGCACGGCGATGATCGCCACCAGGACCACTGCGCCGGTAACCAGCGGGATCGGCTGGTCGAACGGAATGGCCGACCAGGAGAGTTTGCCCAACATGCTAACGCGGCGCCCGCGGCGATACCGTCACGTCCGGCCCGCTCTCCGGCCCGCCCTCCGGCCCTGGGCCCGGCGGCAGCTTCTGTGCGACGATCGCGTTGAACAGGTCGGGATCGATGGCGCGAAAAGTGAATGGCTTCGTATTCATGCTCTGCCTCTCCAGGGCGGCGTAGCTCGTGGGATCCAGGCTTGGGCCGGTGGAGCGGGTGGCCTCGATCCACGCGGTGAACTGCTGCGCCGGCACCGCCCGCACGTCGAAATGCATGTCGGAGAAACCGTCGCCGCTAAAGTGACTGGCCAGGCCAAGGAACGTTCCTGGCGCGTCCGCGACCAAATTCAGCTGCGTCCTCATGCCGTTCATGGTGTAGATCATGCTGCCAAGCCGCGGGATGAAAAACGCGCTCATGACGCTGGCCGAGGTCAATGAGAAATGGATCGGCACACCGGCGGGAACCACGAGCTGATTGACGCTCGCGACGCCCAGGTTCGGATAGATGAACAGCCATTTCCAGTCCAACGAAACGACCTGCACCTCCAGTGGCGGTGAGTTCGATGCCAACGGCTTGGCCGGATCGAGGTCATGGGATCCGATCCAGGCCACCCCACCGAGCAGCATGATCACCAGAAGGGGAATGCCCCATACGACGAGTTCGATACGGCCCGAATAAGCCCAATCCGGTCGGTAGGTCGCTCTCGTGTTGGCGGCGCGAAACCACCAGGCGAAAGCCAGGATCGCGAGAATCGTTGGGATCACGATGGCCAGCATGATGGCGAGCGAGTCAATCAGGATGGTCTTGTCGGCAATCCCGATCGCGCCGCGCGGGTCAAGGACGGCCGGATCACATGCCGTCAGCGCGATCGGCGCCATGACTGTGACGCCAACGCGCG
The DNA here is from genome assembly GCA_049519555.1 of Acetobacteraceae bacterium. Lineage (GTDB taxonomy): Bacteria > Pseudomonadota > Alphaproteobacteria > Acetobacterales > Acetobacteraceae > Rhodopila. The sequence continues at coordinate 10,606 of JBEKQQ010000141.1, read as the reverse complement.
GCAGCCAAAGGTGGCGCCTGGGACGGCCGCCATTCGGTGGCCGGTGCGAGGAGGCCCCATCACGATGCTGGTCGATCGGGGTTCCGTCGTCAGGAACGACCGGACTGACGGGAGGCCGCGCCGGGCATGTTCCCTGGCGGGTCGCCTTCGTGCGGGCATTCCAGTTCCGGCGAGGCCGCAGGCAGGACCCAGACCCGGTCTTTGGGCGCTCGCATCGCCGAGACTCCGACCAAACCAATCGTGTCATGATCAACGATCTATGGCATGCTTAACGAGGGTTGCCGCATCATTGCACCTGGCACCCGGAGTCAGTGAGGCGCGATTCAAGGCGATGCCCCTCGTCATCCCTGCGCTCGTCGCGGGGAACTGTTCGAGCACCCTGCCTCACGCGATCCCCGCGACGAGCGCGGGGATGAGGAGTTATGTGCAAAAGGCTTCCGCATGACTCACTCCCGATTTCCCTCGCTTCGCGCCGAGAACCACACGCGCGCCGGGAACTTCCGCAGGGCTCGATTTGTGCCTCTTGTTCGACATTAGAATGCCTCGGTGCGCGTGCAATGACGCACCATCCGGCAGACAGTCTTCCACCGGGTGGTTGAATGGTATTTCTCCGGCCGGTGCTTCCGAGAACTGAACCGTCTGACAGGTCATGGTGTCGGTCAAGATGATACTTAAACACCGTGGCTGGTGCATGTCCGAGGATCGGGCGTGCATGCCGGACCGACCGACAGGCCGACCGGGACACCGAAAAAAGAGCCACCAGCAGGACTGATCACGCGCCGAAGGGCTCGACGGCGAGTTCTGCGTCCGCTTTTAGGCAATCGCCTGGCAGGTTGGAACCGCCTGATGGGCCCAAGGCAAACCCGCCCGGACGGATACGGAACAGCCCGCTTTGGAATGTCCAACCACGGTTAGCCAGGCTCATCTTCGGCATTTGTAAAGTGTAAGCAGCGCCCCCGGAGTGGACGACCGGCTTCAGATGGGTTTCCCTGGCTTGCCGACTTCGTGGCGATACCCTGGGCGCACCGCCGCTGTGGCGGGCTAACGTTCAGGCGGGAGATGGATGGCGGATGCTCGATGACCTCGACCCAACGCTCCACCAGGCGACGGCGGAATGGCGGATTTCCGAGCTGGCCATGGAAGTCGTGCGACCTACAATCGCGCATCGCCACCGCGCCATCGAAGCGCCGCCAGTCGCGGCGCGTGCAAGTCCAGTCGCGGCGCGCGCAAGTGAAGAGCGCGGCGGCACTGTCCTGACCTGTAAAAGCAGTTACGTTTGGTTCTGACGAAACAAGACTGAAGGAGAAGAGACCATGGCGTTCATCCGACACATTGCGATCGCGAGCAAAGACCCAGCCGGCACCGCCGAGTTCTACAAGAAGCACTTCGACCTCAAGGAACTGTTCCGGAATCCGCACGACACCGGTGAGGATGGCGTCTGGCTCAGCGACGGCTACATCTATTTTGCCATCCTGAAGCATGGATCCCACACGCCCCTGCTCGGGCCTGAGCAGTCATCGGATTTCTGCGGCATCCACCATATCGGCTTCATGGTGGACGATCAGCGGGCAAAGGTCGCCGAATTGGCCGCTGAGAACGTGCCGCACGTGCAGGACAATCCGGCGGCGCCGCCACGTGCGAGCCTGATCCGAAATGCACCGAATGAGAAGTTCATTGGGCCGGACTGGGTGCATTTCGACGTTCGTGACAAAGGCTGGAACGAGGCCATCCGATCCAACATGCAGCTCTATGAGCTGAAGCCAGTCACCTCCGACCGCCAGTAACGGCGGCGCTGCGAAGACGGCTGGTTGCAAGACCTGCCGTCCAGTAGGCGTCCGGTGTCGGCCAAAGCCTGCCATGCGCGATGGCACAAGTCTGTCGAAAGTCTCGGCCGTCCGAATACGGAAGGCCCACGCGACACCGATGGCGCGCAAAACCCATCGCACCGAACCCCACGCATTCCAGAGGGTTAAGGCATGACCGACGATCGTTTTGATCTGCAACGTTTTGTCACAGCCCAGGCGCCGGTCTTCGAGGTGGCGTTGGAGGAACTGAGGACTGGCCGGAAGCGAACCCATTGGATGTGGTTTATCTTTCCACAACTCCGCGGCCTCGGCCATTCCGCCACGGCACGCTTCTACGGGATCGGTTCCCCCGAGGAAGCGCGCGCCTATGCCGCGCATCCGCTTCTGGGCTCACGATTGACCGTCTGCACCCGAGCGGTGCTCGACAACACGGCGCGCTCATTGCATGACATCTTCGGCTCGCCCGACGACATGAAGTTTCGCTCGTGCATGACGTTATTCGAAGCCGCCGTGCCGCAGGCGGATCCGGTATTCGGGCAGGCGCTCGAGCAATGGTGCGCTGGCGAACGAGACCTGCACACTTTGCGGCTCATCTCGGAGACAGAAGCGGGCTGAGCCTCTGCTGGCGTCCTGCCGTTATCTTCGCGGCGATCGGACGCACCGCACCAGGCTGTTTCCTTCTTGCCACAATCCCGGCAATCGCCTAGGTCCCCCCGCGGTGGCGCGATTCTGACGGGTCAGGCCAGGAACATCCGGTCGAGCCCGCCCACCGATTGTAAGGGAATGAAACAACATGGTCCAGGATACGGTGCTCAGGCACATCAACCGGCGGCGTCTGCTGCAGGCCGGCGCGGCGATTGGCGGCCTGCAGGTCGCCAGCCCATACATCATCAAGGCACGCGGCGAAACGCCCGTGAAGATCGGCTTCATCGATCCGATCACCGGCAGTCTGTCGGCCCTCGCCGTCTCCGAGGTGGAAGGCGCCAAATGGACTACCGATCAGATCAACAAGAAAGGCGGCATTCTGGGCCGCCAGGTTGAACTGCTGGTCGAGGACAGCGCCAACGATACCGGGACCGGCGTGCAGAAGGCCCACAAACTGATCGAGCGCGACAACGTCGACGTGATCATGGGCGATGTGAACTCCGGCATCGCTTACGCCATCATGGGCGTGACGGCGGCGAAAGGTATTTTCCATATCGTCCCGGGCGGGCATACCGACCCGATCACCGGCACCGACTGTAAGTGGAACACGTACCGCACCTGCAATACGACGGCCATGGATTCCTCTGCCATCACGCCGGAACTGGTCAAGCGCTTTGGCAAGCGCTGGTTCTTCGTCACCCCCGACTACGCCTACGGCCACACCTTGCAGGCTAACTTCGTCAAGAAGCTGAAGGCACTGGGCGGCGAATTCGACGGCGACATGTTGCCGATCGCGACCTCGGACTTCTCCGCCACGCTGATCAAGGCCAAGGAATACAAGCCGAATGTGCTGCTGAACAACATGGGCGGCACCGCGCAGATCAACTGCATGAAGCAATTCGTGCAGTTCGGCATGACCAAGGAAATGGCGCTTGGCGGCGCGCTATATGAGATCGAAAGCGTGAAATCGGTGCCGAAAGAGGCGCAGACCGGCTGGTGGTGCCAGGAGTGGTGGTGGCAGAACAGCGAGGTGCCGGAGGTGAAGACCTTCGTCGACGCAATTTCTCCGGTTATCGGCAAGAAACCATCGGCGCGGCACTGGATGGCTTATGTGTCGCTGCACGCGGTGCGGCTCGCGGCGGAAGCGGCGAAGTCGCTGGACGGGTTGAAGATGGCACACGCTCTGGGCGATTTGCCGCTGCCACAAGATGTGTCCCTCATGTCCGGGAATATTCGCTACCGTGCCGGCGACCATCAACTCATGAGCAACATCTTTGTCGGCGAGATGCACCCGCCGGAGGGCGATCCGGATGCGCTGTTCAAGGTCGAGGCCACGGTTACCGGTGAAGAGGCCGCCGGAACGGTAGAGAATACCGGCTGCAAGATGATCTTCCCAAGCTGACCCGAACGCGCCGCGGTGAGCCCAGTCCGCGGCGCGGTTTTGCTGTTCTGAATTTTACTTCCTCTGGCCGGACCGGTCCGCATGCTGCAACTCGTTCTGTTCAATGTAACCAACGGCCTGATCGTCGGCGCGTTCTATGTGCTGATGGCACTTGGCTTGTCGCTGATCATCAATCTCAGCAACGTGGTCAATTTCGCGCACGGCAATTTCCTCGCACTGGGCGGCTATTTCGCCTTCACGCTGACGCCTTATATCGGGTTCTGGGGCGCTTTACTTATCGCGCCATTTCTGACCGCGATCTTCGGCTATGTGCTGGAGAAACTGATCATCCGCCATGTTTACATGCGCAACCACATTTATAGTTTGCTGCTGACCTTCGGGCTGGCGTTCATTCTGCAGGATTCCTGCCGCTATCTTTGGGGGCCAAGCCCGTTGCCGCTGACCATCCCGGACGTGATGTCGCAGCCGATTACCGCCGCCCTGTTCTTCGTCACCTGGTATCGCGTGTTCATGGTGGCGATCGTCGCCATCGCCGTCGCCGGGTTGTTCGCTTTTCTGCGCTACACCCGAGTCGGCATGCGCATCCGCGCCGGCACGCTGGATCTGGATACCGTGTCGGCCCTTGGCGTGAATGTGGCGGCGTTGCGCTCCTACAACTTCGCAGTGGGCAGCTTCCTCGCCGGGCTCGCCGGGGTACTGGCGGCCGGTCAGATCGGCCTCAATCCAAACATGGGCGACGATCTGATCATGCCCAGTTTCATTGCAATTATTGTGGGAGGGGTGGGAAGCCTGACGGGAACATTGTTGGGCGGATTGCTGATCGGAGTCGCCTCGGCGCTGACCACGGTGGTGTATCCCGCCGCCAGCGATGCGGTGATTTACGTGATCATGGCATTGGTCTTGCTGTTGCGACCACGCGGACTGCTCGGCGAAGAAGGTATGCTGACGTGAGCGAACTGATCGAAACCGGAACCGGGGAAGCCGCCGTCGGCACAGTATCGGCTCCGGCGTTGAACCGCTTTGTCCCGTACGTCATCTGGGCTTTGTTGCTGACCGTGCCGGTCTGGCTGCCGCTGTTCGGCGGTTACACCGCGCTCGCCGGGCGCGTGCTGGTGTTCGCGCTGGCGGCCATGAGCTTCAACATCCTGCTCGGTTTCACCGGCGTGATGAGCTTCGGCCACGCTGCCTATTTTGGCCTCGGAGCATATGGCGCCGGCCTGTGCCTGAAATACGTCGCCGGCTCCACGCCGCTGGCGATGCTGGCCGGTACATTGCTGGGAGGTGTCGCCGGCACGCTGTTCGGCCTGCTGCTGGTGCGCCGCCGCGGCGTCTATTTCGCCATGGTCACGATCGCGTTCGGGCAGGTGTGCTTCTATATCGCATATAAATGGGATTCATTCACCGGCGGCTATGATGGGCTGCGCGGGTTCTCGCGCATGCCGATCGACTTCGGGCTGTTCAAACTCGACATCACGAACAACGAGACGATATTTTATTTCTTCATCCTGTTCGTCTTTGGCGTGGCAGCGGCGTTGCAAGGCTTCCTGCTGCGATCGCCGTTCGGGCGCACCCTACTGGCGATCCGGGAAAATGAGCGTCGCGCACGCTTTCTTGGCATTCCGGTCGAGCGGCATATCTGGCTGTCGTTTTCAATCTCCTGCTTTTTTACCGCATTGGCCGGGTCGCTTTACGCGTTGCTCAACAATTTCGCCGATCCGCTGGGCCTGAATTACATCATGTCCGGCAATATCGTGATGATCACGGTAATGGGCGGCATGCGCGTGTTCTGGGGTCCGCTGGTCGGCGCAGTGCTGTTCGTCATGCTGCAGGACTACGTTTCCTCGATGACGACGAACTGGATGTTCTTTGTCGGCTGTGCATTCGTAGCCGTGGTGCTGTTCTTTCCGCGCGGCTTGCTTGGCATGCTCGCCCGGAGATCGGGCTGATGAGCGAAGCGACCCCGAAGCTCGAGGTCCGCCGAGCTTCGAAACAGTTCGGCAGCCTTGCCGCTGTGTCCGAAGTCTCCATGCGGGTCGAACATGGCGAGCTGCGCGCGGTGATCGGGCCGAACGGTGCCGGCAAGACGACGTTCTTCAATTTGATTACCGGGTTCTTTCCGCCTACCTCCGGGGAGATCGTGCTGGATGGGCGAGTCATCAATGATGTCTCGGCTGCCAGCCGGGTGAAGCTCGGCATGGGCCGCACCTTCCAGATCACCGAGATATTTCCGGAACTGACCGTCCGGGAAAACATCCGTATCGCGGTCGAAACCGGGCTTGGCTACAGCCTGCGCGCCTGGCTCAACCGTGCCGACCAGCGGCATGTTGCCGATGCGTCGGATGAAGTGATGACATTGGCCAATCTCACCAGCAAGGCCGACCGCCTGGTGGGCGAATTGTCGCATGGCGATCAGCGCTCGGCGGAAATCTCCATGGCGCTTGCATTAAAGCCGAGCCTGCTGCTGCTGGACGAGCCGACTGCCGGCATGGGCGAGGAGGAGACCGTTCATATCACCGGCCTGATCCGTCGCCTGCACCGTGACTCGCGCTATACGATCGTGTTGATCGAGCACGACATGCGTGTGGTGTTTCACCTGGCCGACCACATTTCGGTGCTGGACCAGGGCAAGCTGCTCGCCGAGGGCACGCCCGCGGAAATCGCCGCCAATGTGCACGTGCAGAACGCCTATCTGGGAAATCCGGAATGAACGCGATCGAGGTCAACGGGCTCAATACGTATTACGGCAAGAGCCACATTCTGCACGACGTTTCGATCGCGGCGGAGGAAGGCAGCATCACGACGTTGCTCGGCCGCAATGGTGCCGGCAAGACCACGACGTTGCGCAGCATCATGGGGCTGACCCCGGCTCGTAGTGGGCAGGTTCAGGTGTTCGGCAAGGATACCACGCGGCTGTCACCGTTCCGCATTGCGCGTCTGGGTGTTGGTTATGTCCCGGAAGGGCGCCGGGTGTTCGCCAATCTGACGGTCGAAGACAATCTCAAGGTACCGCAAGGCGATTCGGGTCCATTCACCATCCCACGAATTTATCAACTGTTCCCGCGGCTGGAAGAGCGCCGCCTCAACCGCGGCCGCCAATTGTCCGGCGGCGAGCAGGAGATGCTGTCGATCGCTCGCGCTTTGTTGTTGAACCCGAAGGTCCTGATCCTCGATGAGCCGTCGCAGGGCCTCGCGCCGCTGATCGTGCGTGACGTGTTCAAGATCGTTGCCAGCATGAAGCAGGAAGGCATGACCGTGCTGCTGGTGGAACAAAATGTCCGGCTCAGCCTGGATATCGCCGACACCGCCTATGTGCTCGACCACGGCGTCGTGGTGCATAAAGGCCCAGCGGCGGAACTTGCCGCCGATGAGGCGCTGATCCTGTCACTGGCTGGTGCGTCCGCGGAAGCGTGGGAGCTGGAGGCGTAGTATCAACCAGCGAACCGAATACCGTGCGGGCCTCGCGGTCGATGGGACCCGAAACGCGAGGCGGCGTTCAGTTGCCGGGCCGACACGATTGGTCGCGACTTCGCACACACGATGGATGTCGTCGGCGGTGGGAATGACGGCGGCCGAGGCAGACCAGCCCAGGATTGTGCAGCCGGCGTGGTGGCTTTGCCGCTATCCCCGTCAGATCGCCGCGGCGAGTTCCACCGACCGCACCTGGTGCGGCCGCACGGTCATGGCGATCAGTGCCCCGGCAACGCCGATCGCCGACGACGCGACATAGAGCCAGCCATATCCGCCAAAGTGGTCGAACAACCAGCCACCCACCGGCGGGCCAAGCGCCATGCCCAACGTTGAGATCATTGCGACGACGCCAAACACACTGCCCATGATCTTCGCCGGGAAATACTCCCGCACCAGGATCGCGTACAGCGGCATCGCCCCGCCGTAGGAAAATCCGAACAGCATCGAAACAGCATAGAGGGTGTCGAGATCGCGGGCCAACAAATAGAGTGCAATCGCCGTGGCCTGCAGCAAGAGGCATGCCACCAGCGTGCGCTTTGCACCGGTGCGGTCGGCCAGCAAGCCGCAGATGATGCGGCCCGACAGCGCCGCGAGGCCGGCCGCTCCAAGCACGGTTGCCGCGGTCAGCGGTGCCACCCCGCAGTCAGCCGCGTAGGAGACCATGTGAAAGATCGGTCCGGAATGGGCGGCGCAGCAGGCGAAATTCGCCAGCGCCATGCTCCAGAACACCGGCGTTTTCAGCGCCTGCCGCACGGTCATGCTGGCGGTCGCCGCGCCCGTGGCGGACGGGGTAGCGGTAGGCCCAGACTCGGCTGCCGGCGCCGGGCGCAGCAGCAGCGCGGCCGGCAGGATCACAGCCCAGGCAATGAAGCCAAGCGTCAGCATGGCGAAGCGCCAATCGTGGGTGACGATCAGCCAGCGCGCGAGTGGGGCAATCACCGTTGTCCCCAGTGCCAGACCAGCCGAGACCAAGGAAACCGCGAGGCTCCGATGGCGCGTGAACCAGCTGGTGGTGGCCGCGGTCAACGGCACGTAGATCGCGCCGGCGGCCAGCCCGACCGCGGTGCCGTAAGCCGCCAGGAAAGACGGCAGACTTTGTGCCTGGCTCGCGATAACGAGACCGAGACCCTGCAACAGCCCGCCAAGCAGGACGACGACGCGTGCGCCGAACCGATCGAACAGCGAGCCCCACAAAAAGCCGCCGACCCCCATCCAGAGAAACGCCAAGGTTGAGGCAGTGGAAATCCCCGCATGCGACCAGCCCATGGAGTCGGCCATCGGCTGCAGGAAAACGCCAAACGACATGACGCCGCCCATGCCGATGCAGCCCACGACGATGCCGACGGCGACAATCACCCATCCGTAAAACAGCTTCACCCCGGACCTCCCGTCTCAGCCAGCCCTAAGTCCGGCGCAGTTCCTGTATGGACCTCGATAGCATGGATCCCGGCCGCGAGGGCAGACATGGCCGGTCGTCCGGCACCCGCCGCTTATTGCGCGCGGAGTGCGATCGTCGAATACTGGCGGCGCGACGCAATCGGGCAGCTACACGCGTTCGTCCGGCCCCGCGACGACGGCGGGGCGTTCCGATGGCCCGTTGAAGACCTACAACCCAGACCCATGGAGGAAGATCAATGTCATTCTACCGAGGCATGACCTGCGAGAACGTCACCATCACCGGTGACAAAGGAACGCAAATCACGGCTTACACCGCCAAACCATCGGGTCCGGGTCCATTTCCCGGCGTCGTGCTGATCCACCATCTGCCGGGCTGGAGCGAGCTCTATATCGAGACGACGCGGCGGTTCGCACATCACGGTTATATGGCGATCTGCGCCAACCTGTATCAGCGCGAGGGCGGCAGCGACGCCAATCCGGATGACGTCGCCGCCAAGGTGCGCGCCGAGGGCGGCATCGCCGACTCGCAGATGGTCGGCGACACCGAGGGTGCCGTGAAATGGATGCGTGCGCAAAAGGAAAACAACGGCAAGGTCGGGCTGATCGGCTCCTGCTCGGGCGGCCGGCACGCCTTCATCTACGCCTGCCAGAAGAAAGACGTCGATGCCGTCGTCGAACAATGGGGTGGCGGCGTGGTGATGAGCAAGGAAGAGCTCAACGCGAAAAAGCCGGTGGCGCCGATCGACATGACGAAGGACCTGAGCTGCCCGCTGCTTGGCCTGTTCGGCAACGACGACCGCGCACCGAGCCCCGAGCAGGTGAACCAGCACGAAGCCGAGCTCAAGAAGGCCGGCAAGACCTATGAGTTCCACCGCTACGACGGTGCCGGCCACGGCTTCTTCTATTGGCACCGGCCGCTGTACCGGCCCGAGCAGGCGATGGATGGCTGGAACAAGATCTGGGCCTTCTTCGGCAAATATCTCGCGAAGTAGGAGAGCCGGACATGTGCACGTCCATCATCGAGATCGTTCCGGCGGAGGGCATGGCGAAGCGCGGGGACCAATGGTTCCCGCTCTCGCATTCGGTGGTCGCCTATGACCACGCGCGCCATGCCAATCTGGGCGATGTCATTACGCTCGACTTCTACAACACCGGCCTCGACGCCGGTGCGCGGGCGGCGGTCGAGCTGACGCTGGAGACGGCCAAGGAACTGCGTGCCGCTCTCGACCGGGCGATTGCCGCTGCCGACTACGAGGAAGCGGAGGTGCGGGGTAAAGGCGTGGTACTGAGCCTCGTGCAGGCTGCCTGACGAGCGAGGCCGGTCCGTCCGGACAGGCGTCTTTTGGGGGTGACCGCCATGGCGTCTGGCATCGTGGCGTTGACCACGCCGGGCTCGTCAATTCGATCGAAGGTGCCGAGGCGGCGGGATTTGTCACCCTGCCGCCCGGCAACCGCGCGCTCATACTGACGGAATAGAATTCTGACCGGTCGCTACCGATCTCTTCACATTATGGCACGGTACTATTTGCCGGTATCGCCGCTCTGCGAGAGCTGCGGTTGCTTGCCCGCGAGTTCCGCCGCCTTGCGGTACCAGACTGCCGCCAGCTCGGGATTGGGTCGCAAGCCAACCTCGTCCAGTTGAGCAGCGAAGGCGGGATCGTAGGTCCTGCCGAGTGCAGCTGCGGCGCGCGCGCTCCCGGCGTTGGCGGCATACTCGTAGAACTTGCGAGCGGCCGAAATGTCTTTGTTTGCCAGCATCGCATCGCCGCGGGCGGTGTAGAATGCCGCCATTGCCGACTCCGGTGCTGCCGGCTGGGTTGCGCCAGAGGCGTTGCCAGGGGCGTTGCCAGGGGCGTTGCCAGAGGCGTTGGAGGTCGGGGCGTTGGGG
>JBEKQQ010000140.1:0-16403 GCA_049519555.1 Acetobacteraceae bacterium | reverse complement strand
GGGCCTTGCAAGAACGAGCGCCCGTCAGCCAGCATCTGATCCAGCCAATCGAAATGCGCGCGCAGCTGATCGAGCAGGTTGGGCACCGCCGCCATCATCGCGATGGGATCGATATTTCGACCGGAGAACTTAACCCGGTCTTCGAGAAACCCCTCAGGCAACGCGTCGGGTTTCTTCGCGAACAAGATGCCGGCGGCCGGGCTGAAGGTTGTCTTCTCAGCCCACCAGGCAAGCGCGTCGGCTGCGCCGTGGCCGGCGGGATAAAAGCTCGGAGTGGGGTACCGGCGCTCGAGTTCGCGCATGATCAATTGGCTGTCGCAATAGATGTCAGCGCCAATCTGCAGAACCGGCGTCTTGCGATAGCCTCCCGTCAGCGCCGTCAGAGCAGGTTTCGGCATGATAACGGGAAGCTCGACCGATGCCCAGGCAAGGCCCTTGAGGCCAAGCCCGGTCCGGACTTTCTCCGAATAGGGAGAGATTTCGTAGTGGTGCAAGATGATGTCGGTCATGGGAGGGATCCTTCTCTCTTTCTATTCATCTTCTGGAACGCTTCAGCTCTTTCGATGACCTGCGTTGCCATGGGAGGATCTCCATGTCTTCTCGGCGTCTCCGCGAGTTCGTTCGCAGAGCATCGCCTCTGCTTCAGGGATTCATGCCGCTTCTGGAATACGTCGCGTGGCAAACTTCTCCAAAGCGACCCCCTCGTGCACGAGCAGCCAGCGCTTCCGGCTGATGCCGCCGCCATATCCGGTGAGACTACCATCAGTGCCGATGACCCGGTGGCACGGAACCACAATGGCAACCGGGTTTACGGCATTGGCCAAGCCAACCGCACGGACGGATTTCGCGCGGCCCAACTGTCGCGCCAGCGCCCCATAGCTCAGCGTTGTACCGGCTTGGATCGTTCTGAGTGCCGCCCAGACCTCGCGCTGAAAAGAGGTGCCTCCGGTTGTGACGGGGATAGAATTGATCGCGCGGAGATCGCCCAGGAAGTAGTCGCCGATCGCCCGCCGAATTGTCGTGGGCGCGGCGCGGTCTTCTATAGCGAAGTCATCTCCTTCCGCGCCATAATGGAGCCGAAGAAGACGCCGCATGCGCGACTCGAAGTCGTGAAAATGCAGAGCGCGCACATGTCCTTCGCGATCATGGATGAGAAGCAATGTTCCGATCGCGCTCTCGAGGCGATCTGCGTACAGGATCCGCGGCGCTACTGGGCTGGCCATCGAAATTGTCCTCAAGGCTGATGCGTTGGTTTGCTCGGACTGTTCGAGCATCCACGGTCCAAAGGTACTGGGCCGCATACGCTCTCCACGGCCGCCAGGCCTCCGCCCTTGCGACTACCTCCGCGGTACTGGGCCGGCCTTCCCTGGATCGAGCTAATGCCCGTAGAAGCCCGACATCTGCTGCCGGAAAAGCGTCCGGCTCACGCAGGACACGCATGGCGATGTACTGTGCAGTCCATTCTCCGATGCCGCGGATCGAGCGAAGTTTGGTTATCGTGTCCTCAGAAGTCTGGCTGGCACTAAACAAATTTGGATTGGCCAACGCAGCGAAGGCGATTGATGATAGCGCTCGTGCACGAGCAGCCGGCATCCCAGGCAAATGGGCTTGCGCTATCCTATCCGGCGTCGGGAATATATGGGTAAGTCCATCCCCGTGAACCGACCGCAACGGTTCGCCATACTCGGCGACAAGTTTCGCTGCGAGATTAATCGCCGCGACAACAGTGATCTGCTGGCCGAGTATCGCCCGAACGGCGACCTCGAAGCCGTCCCAGGCACCTGGCACGCGCAGACCAGGACGCTTCGCGACGAGTGGCGCGAGCAGCGGATCGCGGCCAAGGTCATCCCTGATGGCCAGCGGGTCCGCGCTGAGATCAAAAATGCGCCGGACGCGTCGAACGATACCTGCTAGTGCGCTGACCTGAGGAAATCGGATCGACACACGTAGCGCCATCTCCCGATCATCGGGGTCGACGCTGATCACGCCTTGCGCAACGCCCAGTGTAATTGAGCGTCGATAGCATCGGCGATCGTCGACCACTTCGATGCCCCTGATCGCTCTGGCGCCAAGGAAATCGATCATGGCGTCCCAGTCATAAGGGGGCGCGTATGGCAGCCTGAGGGTAATTCCCTCAGCCCCCGTTTGCTCGCCATCAGTAAGCTTCGAGCGGCGCAGTTCGCGGGGCGGCCGCTGATAGAGATTCTGAAACGTCGCGTTGAACCGGCGGATGCTGTTAAACCCGGCGGCCAATGCGACCTCAGCCATGGGCATGGTTGTTTCGACAATCAACTGTTTCGCGAAGAGGACCCGGCGCGTCTGAGCAACAGCGATCGGCGAGGCTCCAAGATGCTGCCGGAAGAGGCGCCGAAGCTGACGCTCACCAACGCCGAGCCTCTCGGCCAGTGCATCGATTGCCTCGCCGTTGAGCGCGCCCTCTCCGATGAGCGTCAGGGCTCGTGAAACGGTGTTCGACGTGCCGCGCCACGCGCCGAGATCCGGCGAGCTTTCGGGACGGCATCGTAAGCACGGCCGATAACCGGCCTCCTGAGCGGCGCTGGCTGTGGCGAAGAACGTAACGTTTTCGCGTTTCGGCGTGCGGGCCGGACAGATCGGTCGGCAGTAGACTCTTGTCGTCCGGACAGCGATGAAGAAGCGTCCGTCGAACCGGGCGTCGCGTGTCGAGAGAGCCCGGTAACAGGCTTCGTGATCGAGTTCCATCCGATGACTATCCTCCAACCTGCGCCGCCGATCTCGCCGTATTCGGACTTTGTCACCCGACGCCAGCCGCGTTCAGTCGCACTGACTGGCTCACGAACAACTCGACGGTGACGGCGTAGCGGAGCTGGAGCTCGGTTACGACGCGTTTCACCTCGTCGGTCAGCATGTCCATGGTTCCTCCGGTTCGGTCTTTTTCTGCTCCACCACCTTCCGGTAAGCGTCTGCTTCCGCAGGTTCGTCGCCGGATAGCAGTCGGGCGGAAAACCACTCGACCAGCCATTTGCCGCCGCGCCCATGAAAAACCGCTTCGGAACAACGGTGCCGCTCGTCTGCGAGGCAGGCATCGGCGCGAAGGGGTCATTAAACGGTGAGATGTCAGCCTTTCCTTACCGTCAGACTTGGTTCTTTAGCACGGCGGTTGAGAACGTTCCCACGCCACGCGGTCAAGCGCTTCGGTCATGCGGTGCCCCGGGATCGCGCTGTACCGCCGATGACGAGATCGTCGACGCTGAATGCCTGTTCGTCTCTCCCAAGGTCTGACGGGGTGGGGCAGAGGCCTCGCGTCGTCTGTCCCTCTCGGCCGCGACCCAAGACGGAAAGGGGCGGCGCGTCGTATTCTGATTGTCTTCTGATTGTCTATCGACGCGATGACGGTTCGTGCATCCAGCCCGAGACGCAGCCTTCGGCGGAACGCTCGCGGTTGCACTCTGTCGTCCGGCCGACAAAAAACCCTTCAGTTGGCATTGCCGTTGCCGGGGGTGGTCGGTCATGGCGCCGTCTCTTCTGTGCGTCAGGGCTTCCCTTTTTCACCCGATATGCCGCTCATCTTGTGAGCCGCACCCGACGCCCGCCACATCTTCTCCAAAGGGCGCTGTTCGGCGCGCGAGCCACACGGCCTCTTCCCGGCTTGATCTGGCCGAAGGACGGCTGCGCCTCGATCGCCTGAGACGCAACGGCGGCGGATCGACTTTCTTCCCCTGGGCTGAAGCGCATTCCTCGCGAGGCAAGAAACTCTCACCGCCGCCATCCTCCGCTGCGCTCCGGCCCAACGGGTGCGTCGTCGATCGCCTCCGGCTTTCCGATCGCCATCGAGGCCGCGGTGGTCGCGGACTCGAAACAGCCAAGGAGAAGTGACATGGCCAGCATCGGTTCTTTCAAGAAGGTCGGCGGCGAGTTCCTCGGCGAGATCGTCACCCTGAGCGTGCAAACGAAGAACGTCCGCATCGTCCCCGAGACCAACCGGGCCAACGACAATGCCCCCAGCCATCGTGTCTATGTCGGCCGCGCCGAGATCGGGGCCGCCTGGTCGAAGCGCTCCACCGAAGGCCGTGACTACCTCTCGGTCAAGCTGGACGATCCGTCGTTCAACGCGCCGATCTACGCCAACCTCTTCGACGACGAGGACGGCGACGGCCACACCCTCATCTGGTCTCGCGCCCGCAGGCAGAACGGGGACTGAGCCGAGCCCACTGCCACGCCCCGCCCGGACCGCCGGGCGGGGCTACGCATTGCCATCGATGCTCACCGGAAAGAAGCGCGATCGAGACGCCAGAGAGCCGGTCATGCGTGATCTTTGTCTCGGACCACGCCGAGAAATCATGCCGACGCGGCCGTCGATAGGCGTTCAACCGGCCGTGTAATTGTCAATAATATCGCCGTGGCATGGCATAGGCCGAGGACATTGCCTGAATCGTGCTCAAAGGGCATAATCGCAACATGTAAGGAACGAGATCGACACGGGCCAGAGCCCATCAGGTTTCCTGCCAGATGGTCCACATATATCTGTCTGATTTTCCTGGAATTCTGGCAATCACCGTGCTGGTGCACATGTAGGGCAGTTTGGCGCATCAAAGAAAACCTGATGCGCCAACTTTCGTTCAAAGTTCAAATCCCGGTCGAATTCGACCCATGTCGGTCACAACGTCGAATAGCTCGGGCGCAGAGCGGCATCCGTTCAACATGACCTTCCTGACGCAAATCGCCAATCGCGCGGTCAATGAGGTGTGTGAGATCAATAGTGTGACCTACGACATCACCAGCAAACCGTTCGGTAAGATCGAGTGGGAGTGAGGGAGCAGCAACAAACTCTCCTTCGCGTATGTAAGAACGCGATTTGCCCGAAACTCTCTGCGCCGCGGCCGATAAATCTTCTCGCGTGTTCTCCTGCCGCGGTTATCCGCTCCCTCTGAACCAAATGGACGTTGAGTGAATGCGTTATCTCACGGGGATAGAGTCGCCGCCTGGGGTCGAGCAGAAATCGGCTGATCGCGTAATCCGTAGGCACACCGTCGGTGCCTCGCCCAAAGTGTGATCTAAGTCACAGCACCCGAAGCGAATACCGGGTTAGGTTGAGTCGTACCGCTGGCCGTTCCCTTCTCAGCGGGCGTAGCGAGGATCAGCATCGATGCACCTGGACGCAGGCCGGCCCCTGGGGATTGCGGGACTTATCGTTTCAGCAGACCGCGAACGCGCTCTGCGTCCAACTCTCTCGTTGACGGCCTGGCAAGGCGAGGGCGCCTTCCATGGTTAGGTTCGCCTAACAGGCTGACCCGGAATGACAGCGGAATATTCAACCGAGTCATTTCAATGCGTCAGGCGATGTGCGGGACACCGCGCGGTCCGTGGCGATCTGCCGGCGGCCGGCCAAGAGAGTCGATGCGGCACTTGAGAGCGAGACGACCCCGGCTCTACATTGCCACCGTGAAGCTGACGTCGCGCCATCCCCGGCGGCGGATCAATGCGCGCGAGAGCTTTGTCTAACGAAATCAACGATTTGGTATTGCGTGGCCGATTCGGGTCAGGCTCAAAGCACCGCATACTCGCCTGACAAAATTGACGGCCTGGCCGCAACGCCGATCTGCCACTGACCTGGAGAGAGACATGGCCGCGGTAACAGACCTGAACGCGACTCAGATCGTTCTTCCGGACCCGACCCCGAGCCGTCGGACGCCGCCACCCCGGTACGTTGGAA
Organism: Acetobacteraceae bacterium; assembly: GCA_049519555.1. Taxonomy (GTDB): domain Bacteria; phylum Pseudomonadota; class Alphaproteobacteria; order Acetobacterales; family Acetobacteraceae; genus Rhodopila. Next base: position 10,711 of record JBEKQQ010000140.1, on the reverse strand, counting down.
CTCAACCGCCCTGGCAACCCGTCCCGGCCTTCGCGCCGGCGTGGTTTTACAGCGCGCTCAACTGGTTGGGCACATCTTACTACGACGCGAACAACGCTCAGCGGTGGTTTGGGTCGTTCCTCGTGGGATCGGATGTCGATCCTTATTCCGCGCTTGGATCGACGCGTCTCTTCATGATCTTCCGGACCGACGACGTGTTTCGCATGACGCTGGCGACGGACGTCAATTCGATGGCGCCGATGTCGGGAGGCACGCGCTATCAGAACACCGATGACGGCATCCGGCAGATGTATCTGGATCTGTCGGCGAGTCCGATCTTCGCCGCGGTCCAGCGCTGTTATATTCCTGGGCAGATCGCGTCGAATGTTGACGTCACGTACAGCGCGGCCGGCTATATGGGTGGCTACGACCCCGCCACGGGCCTGCGCGCCATCGTCTTCGGTTCCGCGGTTTCTCAAATCGTTCCGCTGGACGATTTCTTGCAGACAAAAAATGAACAGATCTACAACGAGCAGCCGGCGATCGTGCCGATGGTCTCCGCGCTGGTTTACGACGTCACACAGTACAACACTCTGGGCGCCACGACGTTCGTATTGCCGGTGTATTACGCGCGCGATCAGGTCTCGCCCGGCGTCGAGTACGTCAATAAGTCCGATTCAACAACGACGGTCAATGGATCGAGCGTTCACTTCGGTCAGACAGTCGCCTTCCCGGGTGGCCCAGGATACAACGATGCCGCCGCGACCGCGTTGACGCTCGAGACCACTGCGGTTGTCGTGTTCGGCGGTCACGTCTTCACGGATTACGCCTACGCCACGGCGCGGGTGGCCACGATTTCGACGTTCAGCCCTCGGGTTGAAACCGGCATCATGTCGTTGACGTGCACGGCCGCTTCGCCCGCCAGCGCCTTCGCGAACCAAAAGATCATCGGATTCTTCCGCGACAGCACGTGGACGACGAACCTCGGCGTGCCAATCTACGATTTCGGCGCCAGCAACAGCGCGTTCCAGGCGGCGGCCGTCGCGCTCGACGCACCGATGATCGTTTATGACCCGACGCATCCGTTTCTCAATGGCGGAACACTGGCGAACGTGGCGCAAAGCCTCGCGTCGGCCCGCTATCTCTACACGACTGACCGGCTGGTGGCGCTGCTGGACTCGGCGATCGCCGCCAAGAGCACTGACAGTGGCGCGGGACTGAGCGTCACGTCGGCGGCGCTGCACTTCAACCCGAGTCCTTCCACGGCCGCGCAGATCGTGGATAACCTCGCGGTGCCGGTGCTGCTCACCGTGACAACCGCGCCGCCGGCCCGGCAGCCGATACGCGAGGTCGCTGTCGCGTCAGGCACCGCTCTGGCGGCGAACGTTGCGGTGTCGGCCAACATCAGCCTGAACAATTCAGTGGGCAGTGGGCAGCAGCAGATCATTGGCGCCGCCGCCAACACGGCGACGCCGCCACAGCTCGCTCCGGTCACCGTTCAGGTTGGATTGAGCGCGTCCATTCCGCGTGAGGCGCTCGCGGGAACCGGTATTTCCACTATCGAGACCGGAACGCTTTTCCAAACCCAGAGCATCGGATCCGGTGCCGCGTTCGAGGCGGCGGCGGCGACGGTGGTCAACCTCATGGCGCGGGCGCAACCGGCGTTGGCGCCTTACAACCTCACACTCGCCAGCGCCGGCGTGAGCTTCACCGCCGGTGTCTCCTATGTCCTGTCGATCACCGGGACCAGCCTGACGGTACGTGGCTCGGACGCGTCGTCGGCGTCCGGCGTTCTGGCGGCCTCTGTCGCGCCGGACCCGAGCCACACGTTCGTTGGCGCCATGGTGTACAGCGCTACGACGACGTCTGTTACGCTGTATCCGAAGCTGCAACTGACGCTCGCGGCACCAGCGGTCGGGAGCAACGGTGTCCTGCAGGGCACGTCGTACAGCGTACGTCTGACCATCGGGACCACGAACAGTCAGTACGACATCATGGATCCGACTCAGACGGTTGTCGGGTCCAATATTTCCGTCGCCACGCCCGCGCCCGCCGACAAATCCACGCCACAGCCTGGCGATCTGTATTTCGGCGGTTTCATCGGTGGCGCATCGCAGATGACGGTGTGGTCCGTGCCGGTGTTCCTGACCGCCGGCGCTGCGCAATTGCCCGGCGCGAGCTTCAACGGAACCATGAGCTTCAGCGCGCAATCCAGCGGTCTGCCGGAATACCAGTTGCGGATCACCGACAGTTCGTTGTTCGTCTATTCGAACATCAATGTGGATAGCGCGGCGATCGGTTCGTTAAGCACCTCGAACGTGTTTCTCGCCAGCGCTGTGATCAATTCCGCGCCGGACGATACCAGCGCCGCGGCGTTCGCGCCCAGTAAATTGGTGATGGGCCTGGTGCGACAGGCGCCAATGGGGACGACGTCGGGTTACGTGTTCGTGCCGGAGGACGACAGCATCGTCATCGGCGGCATCCGCTATATGCTCAGCATCATCAATCTCGACACGATGGGTTTCGATCCCAATACGCAGGCGTATCCACCGGTGTTCTGGCAATCGATTCAATACTGGCAGTTCGCGAACCGGCATAATCCATATCTCGACGTGCGATACACCGGCGCGGATCAGGCGGCCCGCGTCAATCAGGCGCAGTTGGATACCATTACGATCGGGCTGCGGACGGCACAGGCGCAAGAGCCGATGCAGATGTACCTGAACACGCAGGCCAGCGGCATGACGGTGTGGCCGATCTACGCGTTCCCGTACGCGACGTCGGACCAAAGCGTCGATCTTGGCCAATTGAAGCAGATCACCACGAACATCCTGGCGCTGCTGAGCGCCGCGAATACCGGCGGCTCGTTGGCGCCGGCAACCTCCGAACTGGCGCTGATCAACGTACCGGGCTCGCTGGCTCTGGCCAATCCCTACATCACGGACGCGGCGACCGGCGAGGCCGCGGCCTCCACGACGAACACCACGATTACCGCCGTGGCACCGCAAGCCCAACCGACCGGTCTGGCGGTCAACAACCTCAGTCCCAACTTCCTCGCCAATACATCGATCGAGGGCCTCTCGGCGCGGCAGAGCGCGCAAAATCTTCAGGTTCAGCAGACCGCCGCTGATCTGGCGACCACCAAAAGCCTCGCGCCGGTTGTCGGGGTGACGCAGACGCAGCAGCCCGGGACGGGCAGTGCAAACACAAATCGCAGCCGCCGCGCCTATCAGCAGATTTTTGGCTTCTCGGTCTACAATCCGGGCACCGGCGAGGCGTACATCGTCGAGCTGGTGGGTTCGGACGTCGCGCCGCCAAATCAATTGCCGAATCCGACGGCGAACGCCACTTACGATCCGTATTACGTGCGTGTCGTCTTTCTCAGTACACTCACCAGCTACAACATGTCGATCATCGTGCCGTCGATCGTGTACGATCAATACGGGCATATCGCGCAGGAGGGAGAGACTTATCAGAACCTGCTCAACGAAACGAACGAGCCCGACCTGGGTTATATGTACTCGCTGTACAACAGCGCGAATAACTTTGGCACGCTGACGTTCACGCCCTGGCCTCAGGTCGTGTCTTTCTTTGCGATCGAGTCCGACGCCACGCTATATACGAATTTCCCGTATTCAACGACGCAGACAAGCATTTTCAACCCGATCAGCCTGTTCGGGGACTTCTCCACGTCGCTGCTCGCGGGCGGGTTGCAGGTGGAACGCGATCTCGTCGTGAACGCCGATACGGTATCGTTCGATCCTTCGCTGATCACCTACCAGGTTCCTCCCGCGCCGCGTCCGTTTTTCGTGTGTCGACGACAAAACTGGAGCGCCGATTGCCACCTGATGCAGGCAACCCAGCCGGCTGGCACGTCGATTTATCTCGCCTTCGGAGCGGGCGATCTCGTGCCGTTCAGGCTGGATGCCGCGTTCGAGGTGGACAAGCGCCTGCCCGCGCATATGAACCAGTTCACCCACAAATTCGCGGACCAGAAATACGACTCGGCGAAGACGATTTCGGTCGCCAATCAGCCGTATTTCGTTGGCGTGACGACGAACGGCAACGTCACGCGTTACACGAGCTTTTCGATCAATGCCACGGCGGGAACCGCCGAGCCGCAAATCAGCTCAAGCCAATTGCTACAGTTTCCGACCGACTGTTATATCGTTGGCCAGGCGAGCACGACGCAAATCTCCATCACCGATGTCAATACGCTGGCGAACACCCAATTGACCAGCACCGGCGACTTCATGAACTTCGATGGTCAGGGCGGCGTCAGCACGCATCAGGAATTTCGGCTGATCGCCTATAACAACCTCGTCTATCTGATCCGCGCGGTATCCAACGTGACGGCGCTTGGCGTGGTCGGCGGGCTTCGCGCGACGTCCGGCCTGCTGGTGGACACTTTCGTTCCGACCAAATCCGGCAATCTCGCGCTCGCGCAAAGCGCCCGTTACAAGCGCAGCGGGATGGCGTTCTTCGGCGATTCTTACACTCCGACAACGATGATCGACAGCCTCGACACGCTGGATTTCACCAGCATCACCGGCGCCACATTCTACGCGCCCACGATTTTCATTCCAATCTCCGACATCGATGCCGACAAGGGTTTTGTCGCCGACCTGTCGAATTTCCTCGGCCAGCAAATCTGGACCCTGATCTATCCCGAGATCGTCGCGGCGGCGGGCCGGACCGTGAATGGCGTTCCCTATCCGAACGGCCACAACATCGACGTGACGGGCAAGCCGATCCTGAGCGTGCAAAAGTTGCACTTTGTCTACGACCCGCTGGCGGTGATGTTCACGCCGAATGATCTGACACACAAATATGCCTTGCTGCCGAAGCAGCAGATCCTGGCGCTGACGAATGGCCAGATCGAGGAGGGCATTTGCTGGCGTTCGGCCAATCCGCAATCGCAGCGCGATCCGCCAACGAACATCTGCGCGCAATCGATTCTGCCGTCCGGATGGGGGATGGATCGGCCAAACATCATCTACTCGCCGGGGAATCGCGCGGTCACCACGCCGATCAGCGACAGCTACAAGGGCATGTCGGTCCATCGTATCCGATCGCTTGCCGGCGTGGTTTACAACATCGAGGAGTCGGCGCTTTCCTCGGCGCTCACCAACGACCAGGCCGGATCGAGCTTCATCTCCGCCGTTTCGTCGGTGGCCAATATGCTCATCGGCGTTTTGTTCGAGTACGACAACGACGATCTGGGCACCCTGGTACCATATGACGCGAAGGAGTCGACGAAGGGTCTCGTGTTCATCAACGGATATCTTGGCGCCGCCGGATATGCGTTCTCCAGTCCCGATCATTTCGATGTCAATGACGTATTGCCGTGCCAGGTGCCGCTGCTTGAGCAGGTCGCCGGAGTCCTGGGATGGGATGTCGCGTTCTACGACATGGACCCCAGCCTGCCTCGGCAGTTCTGGAGCATGGCCTACGACGCTTTCACGGCGCCAGGGTTGCCCAACTTCGTTCCCAATTTGCCGCCATCGGTGGCGGATCCCGGCTTTACCAACCGGACGCGCTCACTCATCCTCAGCATTCAGAACCCCGTGCGACCGCAACAGTTGGGGCTGATGGACACATTCAGCTCGGTCGTGTCCGCCAATCTGCACCTGCAGAACGGCGTGACGGGATCGATCTTCCTCAACAAGAAAGCCGACCGCGACGTCGTCTCCATCGGCACCAATCCCGCCGGTCCTGGTTCACTCTACGGGCTGCCGACGAAGTACGACTTCTTCATCTTCTCGCGCGACCATTACGGCACGCTGAAGGACGCGAGTTTCGAACTGATCGACGAGGGCTATGCGATGTGCCTCGTGGATGACGGAACCGGGACAGGGACGAAGGTCGCCAAGTACTACATCGATCAGGATGGCAACTACAACGAACTGTTTACCTATGCGCTGTCGACGCTGACCGGCGGCGTCATCGAAACGTCAAGCTTTACTCTGAAAGTCACTCTCGGCTCGCCGGCCAACCTGAGTGTCAGCCCGGTCATTCCGGAAACACCCAACAACGTCAATCCGCAGGATCTGGTCACGCAGATCAACAAGGCCTCCAACCTGATCTACGCGGCTTTCGGGCCATCCGCGCCGGGACAGGCGCCCGCCTATATTCCGATCCAGGCGGTGCTGCCGCTCACCTCTCAGGGCCAACCCGCGAGCGGCATCCAGGCGGCGCCGATCATGGGACCTCCCGGCTTCAACGGCTACAGTCTGAACGTAGTCGGAACGAACCGGCAGCCGGTGCAGATTTCGCAGATATATTCCGGTATCACGACGTATCCGATCGCCGGTTCCACAACGATCATTCCTGTCAGCACCAGCTCCGGCAAAGCGGTGCCGTTCTACGGGTCGATCTCGCACGGCCTGGACCAGCAGCATTCCGCGCTCGGTCCGATCGCCGGCGTGTTCGGCGGCAACGGGTTGGGCGGCATGATCAGCACATTGCTCAGCCTCGCGTTCCAGGGCGTCCCGGCGGTTCCCGCGTCGGGGTCGGTCATCAAGGGCGACAGCGCGGTCTATTACACGTTCAACGCGGTGGCGAGCACGGTCATGGATACGACCGGCAAATCGGTCACCGTCGCCGGTGGACAGTATTTCATCGACACGACCGATCCAAACAATACGATCTACGGCGTGGTGAACCTGCCCAAATTCACCTTCAACGGCAATAACTACACGTTCAATCTCAGCACGACGGCGTCAGACAACACCACGCCGCTCTTCACGATGATCGTCGGTGGACGCAGCTATCAGTTCTCGACGGGCAACACGCAGGTCACGGTCGATCAGACCATCTTCACGTTCAACCAGGTGAGTGGCGGCACCTATACGGTCAGCTACGCGAACGCGGACAACCCGAACCAAAGCGAGGCACCAACACCGATACCGCTCACGCCGTTCACCATCGCGATCGGCGGCGCGTCGAAAACGATCGACGTGTTCAACAAGCCAGGCGATCTCGGCGATATAACCCTTGGTGTGGCCGGCCGGGTCTATGCCTACAATCCCGTGGCCGGGTCGGTGACCGTCACGCAAGGCGCCACCAAAACCACCGTTTCACTGCAGACCGGGATGACCTTCATCTCTAACAGCGGTTACGGATATGTCGTCGGCCTGAACGGCGGATACACGATCAATGGCACGCCGATGGTGCGGTACGCGGCGAATCCGACTCAGGCACCGCCGACCTATTCGCTGATGACCACGCCGAAGATGTTTACACTGGGCGGCAATTTCTACACCTTCGACCAGGACGTCGCCGGGGACTATCTCAGCGTCACCGGAAACGGCCAGATGTATCCGGTAAATCCGTACCAGTTCTCGATCAACGGCGCCGTCTATATCATCAACACAAACGTCCAGCCCAACACCGTCATAGGCGGCGGCAGCGTCTATCCGATGACCGCCGCGAACAGCCAGTTCATTCTGGACGGCGTGCAATACACCATCGCGCTCAAGTCGGGTTTGCTCGGCGGCGCGATGATTTCCGGGCAATTCAATATCACCCAGGGCGATGTCGTCGTCATCGAGAACTATGCCTATCAGCTCGATACGCTCAACGGTCAAATCGTCGGCAACGGCACGGCCTATCCGCTGACCACGTCCGGATTCAGCTATTCCATCACGACCTCGAACCGGAGCTTTACCGTCACGACCGAGCCGAACGCCACCTCCGTCACGATCGGCGATATCGTCTATTTGATCGGCGACACGACAGTGGTCGGCGACGGTGTGGTCTATCCGATCCTGACGTATCGCACGTTCAGCGATGGCGGCACGGAGTACGTCGTCGGGCTGGACGGCACGGTTTCGGTCGCGCCGCCATTCACATTGTCCGGCACCTCGCCGTACACGCGCTCGACGTTCACCGATGGCGTCACCTATACCGTGAACGATCAGGCGGCGTTCGACGGGACGTCGTATTACCTGATCTCCGGCACGCCGCAGCAGTTCAAGACGGCGACGCTCACTTATACCATCAGGCCCGATGGCATTCTGATCGCGGCGGGAGCGACCAAAACATACATTATTCCCACGACCGTCCCGACGCTTCCGCCGGCGCCGCCCGGTCCGGTCCAGTTCACCTTCGGAACCGAAACGATTTCGTTCGGCCGGTCAACGGATGTGGCCGCCTTCGACGGCGAGCAATACTACGCGATCGCGAATGGACAATTCACCGACAGCACGAGGCACCTGACGTTCACGCTGAGCGGCAATACCGCCGTCAACGCGGGCAACAGCTACGAGATCTTCAGCAATCTGGGGCAAACCCCATATTTTGAGGTTCCCGGCGGCGCGACGTACTATGTCAACGTAGCGGTCGCCGATACCGCCGGTGCCAGCGGTGACATTTACCACGTTTTCCCGATTTCCAGCGGCCAGTTCGCCATCCCGCTGGTCTATACCGTGACGGTCAGCGGCGGCACCGTGACGGTGAACGCGGCCACTTTCACGGCCGGCGCCACGGCCATGCCCACCCTCACGGCGAACGCCGGCGCGCTGACCGGAGGCTATTTCGAGGATCCCGTCACCAAAATCGTCTACACCTGCGTTGTCGATAACGAGAAGGTTTCCTTCGTCGATCCGGGTAACGCGGTCTTCCCTTATCCGTTCACCGCCATGGGCGATACGTTTGTCGCCAACATTGTCGTGACGACGGCGACCAACCTCGCGGTCGACAGCAGCGCGACCCCGACGATCCATCCGATCACTGCCAATCAGTTCACCACCGGCACGGCGACCTACACCATCGATGTGCCTGTCGCGTACGCGAACGCGGCCGGCCCGTACTGGCAGATGGTCAACGGCCGCTTCATCGTGGCCCAGGCCGCGCCACTGTCCAACGTCGCTTATTCAGTCAAGGGCGGCACCGTCACCAAGGGCTATGTGACCAACGGCGATGATGAGTTTTCCACCGACGGTGAGACAGTCTACACCGTCAACGCCGTCAACATCGTCCGCGCCAACAACCAGGCGAAAGTGACGGGACCGGTCAACGGTCAGACCCTGACCTATGGAACGTCAGGTTACACGCTCGACGCCGCGACCTCGCTCGCGAGCATTCAGCTCACGGCGGTCGACTACGATACCGGAACGAAGCAATTCAGTGTCCCGTATGCCGGCATCCCGGTGACCTACACCGTCGGCGCGACGAGCGTGAGCGATAATCGCGCCACATCCAGCAAATTCCCGGCCACCGTGGTGGGAACGCAGGTCACTTTCACCGATACCATCGCCGGTGTGACGTTCACCTTCAACAGCGGCGGCGGCAGTCCGGTCACCGCCGAGTACGCTTATGTCAATGAGTTCTTTATCGATCCGATCGCCGGCGTCACGTTTTATGTCGACGGAGCCACGGCCGAGGCAATTTCCTATCTGCCGGAATCCACGCGATACGCGTTCGTGCCCGCCGACGGCAATACCTATATCATTCACTACAACGATGTCAGCGTTGTTTTCCCGGTGATTTCGGGCGCCAACGTCAATGCCGGCGTGGCGACCGTCGGCGCGGATCAGTTCACGCTGTTCATCGACGAGGTCGAACAGGCCGACGGTGGCACCGCGATCGCGGTGAACAACAATTCGTTCGAGATCAATGGTAACCTCTATACGATCACCGGCACGGCGACCGGGGCCAACTATGTGAAGTGCTTCGTGGTGGGAGACGCCATCGCCGCGCCGTTACCCTTCACGTCCGCCACCACCTTCATGCTGACCGATCCGAGCATCACCTATACGCTACAGCTTGATGCCAACAATCTGCCGACGGCGATACTGGCCAGCTTCCCGGTCAGGACCAGTCGGGATCTCATCACGGTCAACGATGACGTCTACATCATCAGCTATAATTCAACGACTACCGGATCGCTGCTCGGGCAGGGCCAGGGCTCGATCGGCATCACCAAATCCGGTTTCACGCTGACCAATCGTTTCGACTCGACCACGGCGGATTTCGTGTTCGCCGACCTCAACATTTATGACGCCGCGTCTGTCGTCGGGCAGTTCATCGCCTATCTGGCACCGACGTTCTTCCTCGGCACCACCACCTTCACGCTCGATCCGGTCGCGCTGGTGGTGTCCGATATGAACAAGGTTCCCTACCCGCTGCTGGCCAATCCCACGATGTTCAGCATCAACGGATTCAATTACGTGCTCGACACGAATCGCGTGCCGCACGCGGTTATCGGCAACAACAATGTCTCGCCGCTGGCGACCGACGTGACGGCGCGGTCCGGGCAGCCAATTCCCAGTTCTACGTTCACGCTGAACGGTCTTGTCTACATGCTGACGGAGGATGCGTCGCACAACCTGCTGGCGATCACCGGTACCAAAAGCTACCCAATCGCTCAGCCCGCGTTGACCTTCAAGCTTGATTCGACCCTGGTGTTCACCTTGGCCACGGGGCCAGCGAAGGCCGGCGGCTACGTCGGCTCGGTCGCGCCCATCGGCACCGTAACGGCCACCGGCGTGAGCCTGAATCTTTATGGCGGCACGCCTGAATCCGGCAACGCCGACTACTTCATGTACAAGAATGTCCTGTATACGCTGGTGAAATCCGGCACCACTTACGTCGCGGTCCAGAAGTCATACACGGTTTACGCGGCGCATCCGGTCACCAATCAGCAGCAACTCGCCGTGTTCGACCTGGCGGGCACCACCTATCTGGTCACCGACGGGACGACCGCCGGCGCAGCCACGAAGGCCGGGAT
>JBEKQQ010000139.1:0-16472 GCA_049519555.1 Acetobacteraceae bacterium | reverse complement strand
CCGGTCGGCCGGACCGTCGGGTTCCGCACCCGGATCGATGCGGCCACCTCGCCGGCGACCCGGATCGAGGTCATCACCGAGGGCCTGCTGGTTCGCCGCCTGCAATCCGATCCCGGCCTGGATGGCGTTGCAGCCGTGATCCTGGACGAAATCCACGAGCGCTCGCTGGAATCCGATCTGGCCTTGGCGCTGTGCCTGGACCTGCGGCAACAGCTGCGACCAGAGTTGCGGCTGCTGGCGATGTCCGCCACTGCCGACGGCGCCCGCCTCGCCGGCCTGATGGACGCGACGGTCGTCGAAAGTCTTGGCCGGATGTTCCCGGTCGCCATCCAGCACGCCAAAACCGACATCGCCGTGCCGCGCGAGCTGCCTGACGCCATGGCCCGCGCCATCCGCACCGCGCTGGCCGAGCATGCCGGTGACATCCTCGCTTTCCTGCCGGGCATGGCGGAAATCCGCCGCACCCAGACCGCGCTCGAACGCTGCGGCGCGGAGGTCCTGCCGCTGCACGGCGACCTGCCGCCCGCCAACCAGGACCGCGCACTGCGGCCATTGGAATCCAGAGGGGCGGATGCGCGCCGGGTTGTACTGGCGACCTCGATTGCGGAGACGTCGCTCACCGTGCCCGGTGTGCGAATCGTCATCGACGGCGGTTGGCGGCGGGTGCCGCGGCTGGACCCGTCGACCGGTCTCACCCGTCTGGCCACCGTGCGCGTGTCCCGCGCTGCCGCCGATCAGCGCGCCGGCCGCGCTGGCCGCGAGGCGCCTGGCATTGCCATTCGTCTTTGGAGTCCAGCGTTGCAGCGGGGACTGGTGGCGTTCGACCGACCGGAGATTTTGGCGGCCGAACTGTCGTCGCTGGTGCTCGACTGCGCTGCCTGGGGCACGCCGCCCGGCGAGCTGAAATTCCAGGACCAACCGCCGCAAGGCGCATTGACCGCTGCCGCCGCGTTGCTGACCGAACTCGGTGGCTTGGCAGACGGGCGGATCACACCGGTGGGCCAGCGCATGGCCTCGCTTGGCTCGCATCCGCGGCTGGCTTCCATGATGCTGGCGGCGGAAACCACGGGCGAGCAGGCACTGGCCGCCGACCTCGCCGCGTTGTTGGAGGAGCGCGATCCGTTGCGCTCACAGGATGCGCCCGCCGATATCGGCACGCGGCTGCTGGCGATCCGGTATGGCGACCCGGACGCCGATCGTGGCGCGCTGTCGCGGATCCGCCGTGCTGCGGGCCAATATCGGCGGCGTTTGCGGTTGCCGGCCGACCTCCCGGGGGATGGCGATCCCGGCCGGCTGCTTGCGGCGGCCTTCCCGGACCGTATCGGCCAGCGCCGCGGTGAGCCGGGGTCGTTTCGGTTCTCCGGTGGTGGCGGCGGCCGAATGCCGCGCACCGACGCGCTTGCCAGTGCGTCGCTGCTGGTTGCCGCCGCGCTGGATGTGAAAGCCGCCGCCCGCATTCGGCTCGCCGCCGTACTCGAAGCGGACAACCTGCCGGCGGCGCTGGCTGCTCGCGTGACCGAGCAAGTCGAGGCCGGCTTCGACCCGGTGTCCGGCGCCGTGCTGGCCCGCCGCCGGCGTCGTCTGGGTGCGCTGGTGTTGAGCGACCGAACCGTCCCCGTCGATCCGGCAGAGGTCGCGAGCTTACTGGCCGATACCGTTGCCGCGCAAAACCTGAAACCGTTGAAGCCGGATAGCGCTGCACAGCAGTTCCGCGCCCGCGTCGCACTGATGCGAGGCATCGAGCCGGACGCCGGCTGGCCCGACCTGTCCGATGCGGCACTGATCGGCAGCGTGCGCGACTGGCTGGCGCCGCACTTGCGCGGCATGGCACGGCTGGCAGAGTTGGAGCGGTTGGACCTGACCGCGATCCTGCGCGGCATGTTGCCGCGGCAGCTGGCAGCCCTGTTGGATCGGTTGTTGCCGATGCATTTGGCTTTGCCGCATGGCAGTGCGCCGGTAGATTACACCGAGCCGGTGCCGGTTGCCGCAGCTCGCGCGCAGGCTTTTTACGGCATGGTAACGACGCCGTTGTTGGCAGAGGGCAGGGTGAAACTGCGTCTGGCATTGCTGTCTCCGGCTGGCCGCCCGATTGCCGTCACTGCCGACCTCGCCAATTTCTGGAAAGGCGCCTGGGCGGACGCGCGGCGTGACATGCGCGGCCGCTATCCTAAGCACGACTGGCCCGAGGATGGCGGCAATCCGTGACCAGCCGGATCGCCAGAGGTCTGGGCTTGCGGCGCGGCCCACGATTTCACCAAGGGCGTAAACCACGCAAAGGCAAAAAGGTGTCTTCGAATCAGCATACTGACTGCGAAATCTTGTTACGCCGTTGGTGAAATCGTGGGCCGCGTAATGATATAGCGATGTAAGCAATCCTGGCGCCGTGCCCGGCGGCGGATGCGCCCGGTGCGCTCAGGGCGTGTCGCCCGCGCCGGAGATCGCTGCCCGGAAATGATCGCGAGGCAGGGTTTCCCCGGCTCAGACCTTGGTGCCCCGGGGAACCATCCCGGATGACATAGCATTCATGAATGCCTGTTGAATGAATTCTTGTTGCGCGGCCTTACCGGTGCCATGTCCCAGTCCGCCGCTGCTCCACAGGAATCCGCCGTCCCTCATGCCGCATGCCGTTCGCCACCTGACCATCCTCGTGATCACGCTGATGCTGGGGGCCTGCACCGCCGATGCGCGGGGCACCGGTGAGAGCTTCGCCCCCCTGGTCCGCAAAGTGCTGCCCTCAGTGGTCAACATCCAGGTGACCGAAACCCAGACCAATCGTGACCTGCTGCGCGATCTGCCGCCCGAGTTGCGCGATACTCCGCTCGGCCGCGAGTTTCGCCGCCGCTTCGGCAACAGTCAGGAGCATACGATCGGCGCCGGCTCGGGCTTCATCATCGATCCGTCCGGCATCATCGTCACCAACAACCACGTCGTCGGCCATGCAGAGAAGATCGTTGTTGCTTTGACCAACGGTCATCAATACCCGGCCAAACTGATCGGCCAGGACCAGTTGACCGATATCGCAGTAATCAAGGTCGTCACCGATGAGCCGCTCGCCGCGGTGACCTGGGGCGACTCGCGGCAAATGCAGGTGGGCGACTGGGTCCTGGCGGCCGGCAATCCCTTCGGCCTGGGTGGGTCGGTCACCGCCGGGATCGTGTCCGCCGAGGGACGTGACCTCGGTTCGGGACCGTTCGACGACTTCCTGCAACTCGATGCGCCGATCAATCCGGGCAATTCCGGCGGGCCGGTGTTTAATATGGAAGGCCAGGTGATCGGGGTCAGCTCGGTCATCGTCTCGCCGACCGGTGCCTCGGTCGGTATCGGCTTTGCGATCCCCAGTGAGATCGTCAACCCGGTGGTGCGCCAGTTGATCGCCACCGGGACGATCGCGCGCGGCTGGCTTGGCGTCTCCGTCGAGGACCACGACAACGGCGTGCTGATCTCGGCGGTTGACCACACCGGACCGGCATCGCGCGCCGGCCTCAAGGCGGGCGATGAGGTGGTGGCGATCAACGGGATAACCGTCAGCACCTCGCGTGGGCTGATCCGTGCGGTCGCCGCACAAACCCCGGGCGAAAACGCCCACCTGACCGTGCGCCGGGAGGGCCAGACGATGGACGTGCCGGTCACCGTCGGACTGCGGCCCAGTACGAACGAAGAGTAACGGAGACAACGGATGCGCATACTCGTGGTGGAAGACGACAAGGACGTGGCTGGCTTTGTCGTCCGCGGCCTGAAGGAAACCGGCCATGTCGTGGAGCATGCCGATAACGGCCGCGACGGGCTGTTCATGGCAGCGAGCGAGAATTTCGACGCGATCATCCTGGACCGCATGCTGCCGGGCGGCATCGACGGGCTGAAGATCCTGGAAACCTTGCGCGCCCAGAAGAACGCCGTGCCGGTACTGATCCTGTCGGCGCTGGCCGATGTCGACGAGCGGGTCAAAGGCCTGAAGGCGGGCGGCGACGATTATCTGACCAAGCCATTCGCCTTCGCCGAGTTGCTGGCGCGCGTCGAGGCACTGGGCCGCCGCGGCAAGGCCGAGGCCACCCAGACCAAACTGGTGGTCGAGGATCTGGAGCTCGATCTGCTGTCCCGCCAGGTGCGCCGCGCCGGCCAGAAGATCGATCTGCAGCCGCGCGAGTTCCGGCTGCTGGAGTACTTGATGCGTCACGCCGGCCAGGTGGTGACCCGGACCATGTTGCTGGAGGGCGTCTGGGACTACCATTTCGACCCGCAGACCAACGTGATCGACGTGCACGTGTCGCGACTGCGGCAAAAGGTCGACAAGCCGTTCCCGATCCCGCTGATCCACACCGTACGCTACGCCGGCTATATGCTGCGCGCGGAAGGCGCGCCCTGAGCGGCAGTTCCGCCTGGATCGTCATGAGACTGATGCCCGCATTTGGTGTCGTGGCGCCAGCTATGCCGGTTGCATGGCCAGGCCTCGATCGGATCGCGACGATGGGGGGACTTTGCGGGGCCGGACCGTTCCCGACCCGCCGGTCCAGCCGCCGAATCATCTGTGCTTATCTGTGTTCATCCGTGTGTATCTGTGTTTCTCTTGCTTACCTGGTTTGTCAGGTCAACGTCAGGCACCTGGATTGCTGTTCAGCAAGATGAAAACACAGATACACACGGATGAACACAGATATACCCAAATGCAATGGGGTGGCGGAGTCCGCCGGGGTCACGGCATCCGGCGTAAATTCCGCTTCGGATTTGTGCGGTGATCATGATATCTGTGATGGCGGATATTTGTGCAGGTGCACATCGTCATATTGGTGAAGTGCGGCCGCTGTGGCGACGTCGCCCGGTTTTGCGTCGAACCGCATGATCGAGGCAGGTCTCTTTCGCTCGGCCGGGTTTCGTTTCGGTCTTGTCTATGCGATCCTGTTGACCATCAGTGCGGCCGCGCTGGCGATGTTTCTGTGGTGGTTCACCGCCGGACTGCTCGACCGCCAGACTGCGTCGGCCATTCGTGCCGATGCGCAGGGCCTCATCGAGCGGTTCGACGAAGGCGGCATCCAAGGTCTCGTCGGCACCATCGAGGACCGGCTCGCGGCCAATGTCGACGACGACGCGATCTATTTGCTGGTCGATGCCAATATGAAACGGGTGGCCGGCAATCTCGATACCTGGCCCTCGGTCGTTGATAAACCGGGCGAGTGGCGGCAATTTCAGGTCCGCCGCTCCGGCATGCGCTCGCTGGCATTAGTATACCGTTACGAACTTCCGGACGGCTATCATCTGCTCGTGGGCCGCGACGTGCAGGTCAGGGTACAGCTTGGCAATCTGTTGACCGACGCGCTGATCTGGGCGGTGGCGATCGTGCTGGCAATGGCCACTGCGGGCGCCATCATCGTGCGCAGCCTGTTCCGCCGTACCGTCGCCAACGTGTCCGCCACGGCCACCGCGATTGCCTCGGGCGATTTCGCGCAACGCGTCAAGGTTTCCGGCCGCGGCGACGAGTTCGATCAACTCGCCGAGGTAATCAACGACATGTTGGACCGCATCGGCCGGTTGATGGACGGCGTGCGGCAGGTGTCGAACGCCATTGCGCATGATCTTCGCACGCCGATCACGCGTGCTCGTGCTCGTTTGGAAGAGGCCGCCCGCAACGCCCAGTCAAACGCGGATCTGCATGCTGCGATCGATCGCGCAACGGTTGATCTTGACGATATCGTCACGGTCTTTCAGGCCTTGCTGCGGATTGCGGAAATCGAGGCCGGCTCGCGACGGGCCTCGTTCCGGCGGGTCGACATCGTCACCGCCCTGGAAGGCGTTGCGGACCTTTATGGCGCAGTGGCGGAAGAAAAGGGTGTCGACCTCACGGTTGCTCACCCCAAACGATTGGAGATCAACGGCGATGCCGCGCTGATCCAGCAGGCGGTTGCCAACCTTGTCGATAACGCGGTCAAGTTTTCGCCTGAGCATGGCTCGGTGAGGCTGGCGGCGGCGCAGGACGGACGCCGGATCCGAATCACGGTCACCGATCAGGGACCAGGCATACCGGAGGCCGACCGGGCCAGAGCAACGGAACGCTTCTATCGTGGCGATACGGCCCGCGGCACGCCAGGCTCCGGCCTCGGCCTCGCTCTGGTGCAGGCAGTCGCGTATTTGCACGGCGGTGTGCTGCGGTTGGAGGATGCGCGGCCCGGATTGCGCGCTGCGCTGGAATTGGCGCATGCCGAAGACACGGATTGATAACATCGGTTTCATCCCAGCAACACCATGCCGTCAGGCGATTCATGGTAGCTGGCCATCCATGATGCGATACTGGGTATCTCCGTGTGGCAAAGCGCTCCAGGCTGTACTAGGCTGGTTCCCGTTTGCTTTGGTTCCCGTCGGGGCAATCGCATGGGGCTTAACCGGATTTGCTGTCCTGGCACCGGCGTTTGCGCAAACGCGCGATCCCATCGTCACAAGCGATACGCCGGAATATTGCGGCGTGCTGATGGACCGGATTACGGGCATCACTCGCGCGACTGCCGAGCCGCCGCCCACCGAGGCGGCTGCGCTGTCGGAAGAAGGCGAGCGAATGTGCGTGCATGGCCAGACCCGCGGTGGAATATTGCGGTTGCGTCGTGCGCTTGAGATCATGCTCCACGGCGACGATTAGCGCGGCCTGAGGAAGTGCCGGGGCTTCCGCCCCGGACCCCGACCAAGGAGGCTCTGCCTCTTGGATCTCCGCCAAGGGCATTGCCCTTGGAACCATTAATCGGGCTGGTGTTTGAGGAGGGCCGACCGGGACGTTTCAACGTCCGTGTTGGCCCTCCTCAGACACCAGCCCATGGATAGATTGCAAAGGGCCTCGCCCTTTGCTGGGGTCCAGGGGCAAAGCCCCTGGCGGGTTCGAAGGGCGGAGCCGTCGTACTGCCTCGGGCCGGGTTGGGCTCAGGCGCGCATTGGTGTAGCATGTGCAAAACACCGAGGCAGCGTGCCAGGAGGAGTGATTGGCCGACTACGAACCATGGAGTGTGGACCGAGCCGACGCGATCATCGCAGCGCGCGTTCGCGAACCAGGCGCCATGTTGCCCATCCTGCACGATTTGCAGGCCGTCTTCGGTTTCATTCCTACGGAAGCTGTGCCGTTAGTGGCGCACGCGCTCAATGTGACACGTGCCGAGGTGCATGGCGTCGTCAGTTTCTATCACGAATATCGCCGCCATAAGCCAGGTCGGCACATCCTCCGCCTGTGCCGTGCCGAAGCCTGTCAGGCGCTTGGCTGCGAAGCGGTGGCCGATCATGTGCGGTCGCGGTTGAACATTGGCTGGCATGAAACGACATCAGATGGTGCCGTGACCTTGGAACCCGTCTTCTGTCTGGGCTTGTGCGCGATCGGGCCGGCAGCATTGCTGGACGGTCGGCCGTTGGCGCGCCTCGATCCGGCGCGGTTCGAGACCGCATTGGACAGCGTGTCGTGAGCGCCTCCCAGACCACCATTTTCGTGCCGCGCGATGCCGCCGCGTTGGCGCTTGGCGCCGATGCTGTGGCCAGCGCGCTGGCACCGCACGCGACAGTCGTGCGCACCGGATCGCGTGGTCTGTTCTGGCTCGAACCGATGATCGAGGTGGCCGCGCCGTCTGGCCGTATGGCCTATGGTCCGGTGACCGCAACCGATATTCCCGCGCTGTTGGCCGCTGGCCTGCTGAGCGGTGGCGCCCACAGGTTGCGTCTGGGCTTACCCGAGCAATTGCCGTTTCTGGCGCAGCAAACCCGGCTGACATTTTCCCGTTGCGGCGTGATCGATCCTTTGTCGTTGGACGATTATCGTGCGCATGGCGGCTTCGCCGGTCTGGAGCGAGCGCGTGCCATTGGTCCGGCGGCGACGATCGATACGGTGCTGAAATCGGGTCTGCGCGGCCGAGGCGGCGCCGGGTTTCCTGCCGGCATCAAGTGGAAGACTGCCGCCGACGCCGCTGGTGCGCGGAAATACATCGTCTGCAATGCCGATGAGGGTGATTCGGGCACCTATGCCGATCGCATGCTGATGGAAGGCGATCCATTTTGTCTGATCGAGGGCATGGCAATTGCCGGTTTCGCCGTCGCTGCGTCGAAAGGTTACGTCTATACCCGCTCGGAATATCCGCATGCGATTGCCGCGTTTGATGCCGCGCTTGGCATCGCCCGTGCGGCGGGCTGGTTGGGCGCGGACTTTGACATTGAGCAAAGGGTTGGCGCCGGCGCCTACGTTTGCGGCGAGGAAACCTCGCTGTTGGAGAGCCTGGAAGGCCGGCGCGGACAGGTGCGGGCCAAACCGCCGCTTCCGGCGCATAAGGGGCTGTTCGGGCAACCGACGGTCATCAACAATGTCATCACTTTGGCAAGCGTGCCGGTCATCCTGCGTGACGGTGCCGAAGCATATCAGGCGCTTGGTTTTGGCCGGTCGCGCGGCACGATGCCGATCCAGCTCGCCGGCAACATCAAGTACGGTGGACTGTTCGAGGCTGGGTTCGGTTTGACATTGGGACAAATTGTCAACGACATTGGCGGCGGCACACGCTCCGGCCGTCCCGTCCGCGCAGTTCAGGTGGGCGGGCCGTTGGGTGCCTACTTCCCGCCGTCGCTGTTCGATACGCCGTTCGATTATGAGGCCTTCGCGGCCAAGGACGGGTTGATCGGTCACGGCGGCGTGGTGGTGTTCGACGACACCGTCGACATGGCGCACCAGGCGCGTTTTGCCATGGAGTTCTGCTCGGCCGAGTCGTGCGGCAAATGCACGCCATGCCGCATTGGCTCGGTGCGCGGCATGGAGACGTTGGACAAGATCATGCGAGGCATCGCGGTCGAAGCCAATCTGGAACTGATCCGCGATCTCTGTCACACCATGAAGTTTGGTTCCCTCTGCGCTCTGGGTGGGTTCATACCTTACCCGGTGATGAGCGCGCTGGAACATTTTCCGGAAGATTTCCGCCGCGCGCGTTTGGCGCCGGCGGCCTGAAAGGAGCGGTATCGATGTCCCTGATCCAGGAACTCGACCACGGAACGAAATTCGTTGCATCGGAAACGATGGTGACGCTGACGGTCGACGGCCACTCGGTCAGCGTGCCGGAGGGCACCTCGATCATGCGCGCCTCGCTGGAGGCTGGGATCAAGGTGCCCAAACTCTGCGCCACTGACTCGCTGGACAGTTTCGGCAGTTGTCGCATGTGCCTCGTGGAGATCGAGGGCCGCGCCGGCACGCCGGCATCCTGCACCACGCCGGTGGCACCGGGCATGAAAGTGCGGACCTTCACCGAGAAACTGCAGAAACTGCGGCGCGGCGTGATGGAGCTGTACATCTCCGATCATCCGCTGGACTGTCTGACCTGTTCCGCCAACGGCAATTGCGAATTGCAGGATACCGCGGGCGAGGTCGGCCTGCGCGAAGTCCGCTACGGCTACGAAGGCGACAATCATCTCTCGTCGCCGGTCGACGGTTCCAACCCGTACTTCAACTTTGACCCATCGAAATGCATCGTTTGTTCCCGCTGCGTGCGCGCCTGTGAGGAAGTGCAGGGCACCTTCGCGCTGACCATCGAGGGCCGCGGTTTCGCTTCAAAAGTTGCCGCCGGCATGGACGAACCGTTCCTGACCAGCGAATGCGTCTCCTGCGGCGCCTGTGTGCAGGCCTGTCCGACCGCGACATTGATGGAAAAGACCGTGGTCGAGATGGGTCAGCCGGAGCACTCGGTCGTCACCACCTGCGCTTATTGCGGCGTCGGCTGCAACTTCAAGGCCGAGCTGCGCGGCGACCAGGTCATTCGAATGGTGCCGTGGAAAGATGGCAAGGCCAATCACGGTCATTCCTGCGTCAAGGGCCGTTTCGCCTGGGGTTACGCCAACCATCCCGATCGCATCATGCAGCCGATGATTCGCGAAAAAACCTCCGATCCGTGGCGCGAAGTGAGCTGGGAAGAGGCAATCGGGCGGGTCGCCTCGGAGTTCAAACGCATCCAGGCATCGTATGGCAAGGGCGCGGTTGGCGTGATCACCTCGTCGCGCTGCACCGATGAAGAAGCCTATCTGGTGCAGAAGCTGACGCGCACAGCGTTCGGCAATAACAACACGGACACCTGTGCGAGGGTGTGCCACTCGCCGACCGGCTATGGGTTGAAGACGACGTTCGGCACCTCGGCGGGCACCCAGGATTTTGATTCGGTGGACGACGCCGACGTCATCGTGGTGATGGGCGCCAATCCGACCGACGGCCATCCGGTGTTTGCCTCACGCATGAAAAAGCGCCTGCGGGAAGGCGCCAAACTGATCGTCATCGATCCGCGGCGCATCGACCTGGTGCGCATGCCACATGTGGAGGCAGCGTATCATTTGCCGTTACGGCCCGGCACCAATGTCGCGATGCTGAACGCACTGGCGCATGTCATCGTGACCGAGGGTCTGATCAACCAGGAGTTTGTCCAGTCCCGTTGCGATCTCGATGCTTTTTCCGATTGGGCGGCGTTCGTTTCCCAGCCGGGCAACAGTCCCGAGGCAATGGAGGCAGTCACCACTGTGCCGGCCGCTCTGGTCCGTGGCGCCGCGCGGCTTTATGCCACCGGCGGCAACGGGGCGATTTATTACGGGCTCGGCGTAACTGAGCACAGCCAGGGCAGCACCGCCGTCATGGGGATTGCCAACCTCGCGATGGCCACCGGCAATCTGGGCCGGCGTGGCGTCGGCGTGAACCCGCTGCGCGGCCAAAACAATGTCCAGGGCTCCTGCGATATGGGCAGTTTCCCGCATGAGTTGCCGGGCTACCGGCACGTCTCGGAACCCGCCGTGCGGGCGATCTACGAAAAGGAATGGGGCGTTTCGATCGATCCGGAACCAGGCCTGCGCATCCCCAACATGCTGGATGCGGCTGTCGAAGGCACCTTCCGCGGCATCTACATCCAGGGCGAGGATATCGCGCAATCCGATCCCGATACCAAGCACGTGACCGCCGGTCTCGCGGCCATGGAGTGCGTGGTGGTGCACGATCTGTTCCTGAACGAAACGGCGAACTATGCGCATGTCTTCCTGCCCGGCGCCACCTTCCTGGAAAAGGACGGCACCTTCATCAACGCCGAGCGGCGCATCAACCGCGTCCGCAAGGTCATCGAGCCGCGCACCGGAATGGGCGACTGGGAAGTGACGCAGGCGATCTCGAACGCCATGGGCTACGCTATGAATTACGCGCATCCTTCGGAGATCATGGATGAGATCGCGCGGACAACTCCGACCTTCGCCGGCGTGAACTTTGCAATGTTGGATCACGGTTCGGTGCAGTGGCCGTGCAACGAAAAAGCGCCCGAGGGCACGCCGATCATGCACATCGACGGCTTCGCTCGCGGCAAAGGGCTGATGGTCGTCACCGAGTTTGTCGCAACGGACGAAAAGGTTGGGCCGCGGTTCCCCCTGTTGCTCACCACCGGCCGCATTCTCAGCCAATACAACGTCGGTGCGCAGACTCGCCGTACTGCGAATGTCGTGTGGCATGCCGAAGATTTGCTGGAAATCCATCCGCAGGATGCCGAGGACCGTGGGATTCGGGATGGCGACTGGGTACGCCTCGCCAGCCGTTCCGGCGAGACATCGTTGCGCGCGCACGTGACGGATCGGGTGGCGCCGGGGGTGATTTATACCACCTTCCATCATCCAACGACCCAGGCAAACGTTGTTACTACGGAATATTCAGATTGGGCGACAAACTGTCCGGAATACAAGGTGACGGCGGTGCAGGTTTCGCCCTCCAACGGGCCAAGCGCCTGGCAGGACAGCTATCGCGAGATGGCGGCGAAGAGCCGGCGAATTGAAGCGGTGCCGGCGAAATAACACAATGGGTTGACCCGCCGCCGCTTTGACGCACAACTCCCGGTGTGGAGCGCGCCTGCAGCAGGCGCGCGTTGGGGAACTGAGTGATGCGGGTTGCAACAGGCATTTTGGCCCAGTTGCTGGTGCCTTGTGTGGTATTGGCGGCGGACGCCAATCGGTTCGACGGTACCTGGCAAACAACCGTCTCCTGCTCGGCGGCGCGCGACGCCCTGGGCTACTCGTTCCGCTTCGATAGCGTCGTGCAGCATGGAATGCTGCATGGCCTGCATGGCGTGGCGGGTCAGCCAAGCTCTTTGCAAATCGATGGGACGATCGAGCCCGACGGCACCGGCAAACTCTATGCCAAGGGCTTCACGAATTCCAAGGAATTCGTTCCTGGGCGGGATACCCCGAGAGGCACTGAATATGACTATAACATCGACGCTCATTTCGGTGCGCTGATGGGGACCGGCACGCGCGTCGAAGGCCGTCCTTGTTCATATCAGTTCGTGAAGCAATGAACGTGTTGTCGCCGGCCGGTGGAACGTTGCTGAAGAACCTTGTGCGTGCGCTGCCGGTGCTGGCGGTGTTCGGCTGCAGCGCGGCGCCGGAGGGTGGCATTGCGCAAGCGCAACATCGCTATCTGGCGGCAAAGGCAGAATGCGACGAGAATTATCCAAAAAGTATGGTGCAACAGGCGGACTGCCGGACCCGAGCGGCAAACGCCTATGTTCGCCCGTACTACCGCTACGGCGATCTGATGACATTCGCACAACAGCAGCGCCGGGCGCTGGCGGTTCAGGTGGACCAGCACAAAATGAGCCTGGCAACCTATAATCGGAAGATCGCGCAATCCGAACGGGAGGTCGCCAAGGAGGAGGACCGGCGGAATGCGCGGGCGCATGTGACATCGTCGTATGACAGTACGCCGTTCACGCCCGTGGTTGCGAGCTTTGCCCGGCTGTTCAATTGAACTCGCACGGCGCATCTATTCCGCCGCACTCCGCAACGCCACGCCAGCGGCCAATGGACACAACGGCAGCGCCCCCATCAGCAGCGCCGCGAGCAACAGCAAATGCGGTCTGGGCGACAGTCCGGTTGCCGCTGCATCCGCCGCAGCCACGCCGAAAATCAGCACCGGCGTGACCAGCGGCAGCACCAGCAACGGCAACAGCATCCCGGCCCGCCGAGCGCCAACCACGATCGCTGCCCCCATCGTTCCGAACAGCGACAACAGCGCCGTGCCCGGCAGCAGGCCCGCCAGCAACGCCGGCATTGCGGCGTCTGGCATGCGCAACATCACCGCCAAAGGTGCCGCGGCCAACAACAGCGGCAATCCCGTAACAATCCAGTGCGCCAACGTCTTTGCCGCTGCGATGCCGATGCCGGGCACGCCCGACAGCAGCAACTGATCGAGCGACCCGTCCTCGAAATCCGCGCCGAACAGCCGGTCCAGCGACAGGAACGCCGACAGCAGCGCTGAAACCCAGATGATCCCCGGTGCCATGCGGCCCAATGTTTCGGGTGCGGGACCAATTGCGAAGGGGAACAGCGACACGATCAACAGAAAGAACAGCAATGCGGCGAGCGTGTCGGCACCGTGACGAACTGACAGCCGCAATTCGCGGACCAGAATGGCAACGACGCCGACGCTCATTCCGCGCTCAACCGCAACGTCTCGGCGCCTTGCATCGGCAGCGTAATATGCGTCGCAGCAATGATCATTCCGGCCGCCTCACGATGCCGTGCCAACACCCTGCCAAGCTGCTCAACGGCCAGATCGTCCAGTCCAAGCGTCGGCTCGTCCAACAACCACAGCGGCGCCGTCGACAGGCTGACCCGCGCCAGCGCCAACCGTCGCTTTTGGCCCGCGGACAGCATACGCACCGGCAACTCGGCCAGTTCCTCCAAGCCCAGTACCGCCAGAGCTGGCATCACCGGCCGGCCCGACAATGTCGCTGCAAAGGCAAGGTTCTCCGCCGCGGTCAGCCCCGGCTTCAGGGCGTCCTGATGCCCGAGCAACGCCACCCGGGCACCGTGCAATGTTCGATCCGCCAAAGCGTCAGCCTCATTCCACAGCAGCCGGCCCGCATCCGGCCGCACCAACCCCGCCAACAGCCGCAACAACGTGGATTTGCCGGCGCCATTGCGGCCGGTCAGGATTAGTGCCGCGCCCTCCGGCAGGGCGAAACTCACATCCTGGAATACCAGCCGTTCGCCCCTGATCGCGGCCAGGCGCTCCGCCCGCAGCACGGCGTTTCCTTTCTTTCCCTGGGCCCATCCCCGAGTCTGGCTCGCCACCAATGGACGGCAAAAGCCCGGTGTGGTTTAAGCCCGATGTTAGTGAACAGGACAATGGCGGTCGGGCTTACCCTGGGCGGCTGCCTTGCCACGGACGGGATTATCGGCATGACATCCATCGGGCACGACACTCTGAAAACGCGCCGCACGCTGACAGTCGGCGGCAAGGCGTATGACTACTTCTCGCTGCCCGAGGCGGCGAAAACCCTGGGTGACATCTCCCGCCTGCCGGTCAGCCTGAAAGTGCTGCTGGAAAACGTGCTGCGGTTCGAGGACGGCCGCAGCTACACCGTCGAGGATGCCAAATCCGTCGCCGGCTGGCTGGCGAACGCCAGTTCGACGAAGGAAGTCCCGTTCAAGCCCGCCCGCATTCTTATGCAGGACTTCACCGGTGTGCCGGCCGTGGTCGACCTCGCTGCCATGCGCGACGGCATCATCCGACTGGGCGGCGATCCGGCGAAAGTGAACCCGTTGGTACCGGTTGATCTGGTGATCGACCATTCGATCCAGATCGACGTGTTCGGCACCGCTGACGCGCCGGCGAAAAACGAGGAACTCGAATTCGAACGCAACGGCGAGCGGTATCGTTTCCTGCGCTGGGGCCAGGATGCGTTCAACAATTTCCGGGTTGTGCCGCCCGGCACCGGCATCTGCCATCAGGTGAACCTGGAATATCTCAGCCAGGTGGTGTGGACCAGCACCAATACCGGCACGAACTTCGCTTATCCCGACACGCTGTATGGCACTGACTCGCATACCACGATGGTGAACGGTCTGGGCGTGCTTGGCTGGGGCGTCGGCGGCATCGAGGCCGAGGCCGCCATGTTGGGCCAGCCGATCGCCATGCTGATCCCTGATGTCATTGGCTTCAAATTGACCGGACGGCTGCCCGAGGGCGCGACCGCCACCGATCTCGTGCTGACCGTGACACAAATGCTCCGGCGCAAGGGAGTGGTTGCCAAGTTCGTGGAATATTACGGACCCGGTCTGGAGAATCTCGCGCTGCCGGATCGCGCCACGATCGGCAACATGGCGCCGGAGTATGGCGCGACCTGCGGTTATTTCCCGGTCGATAAAGTGGCGCTGGACTATATGCGGCTGACCGGTCGCGACCCGCATCGCATCGAGCTGGTCGAGGCTTATCTGCGGGCGCAAGGCATGTTCCTGGAACCGGGTGCGCCAGACCCGGTGTTCACCGATACGCTGGAACTGGATCTCGGCTCCGTGCAGCCGTCGATGGCTGGGCCGAAGCGGCCGCAGGATCGGGTGTTGTTGAAGGACGTTGCTGCATCGTTCAACGCCGACCTCACCAAGAGCCTTGGCGTCCCGGCGGACGAGGCCGGTCTGTCGGTCAAGGTCGAAGGCAAAAACTACGAATTGACGCACGGCGACGTCGTGATTGCGGCGATTACCTCGTGCACCAATACCTCGAACCCGTCGGTGCTGGTGGGTGCCGGTCTGGTGGCCCGCAAGGCGCGCGCCAAGGGGTTGAAGCCGAAGCCGTGGGTGAAAACGTCGCTCGCCCCTGGCTCGCAGGTGGTGACCGAATATCTCGACAAAGCCGGGCTGACCGAGGATCTGGACGCCATCGGATTTAACCTCGTCGGTTATGGTTGCACGACCTGCATCGGCAACTCCGGTCCGCTGGACGACGCGATCGTCGACGCGATCGAAGACAACAAGCTGGTGGGTGCCGCGGTGATCTCCGGCAACCGCAACTTCGAAGGGCGGGTGCACGCCAACGTGCGGGCCAATTACCTGGCCTCGCCGCCTTTGGTCGTCTCCTACGCGCTTCTGGGTAAGATCACGCAGGACATCACCACTGTGCCGTTGGGCACAGGCAATGACGGCAAGCCGGTGTATTTGCGCGACCTCTGGCCGACCAACAAGGAAATTGCCGACGTGATCGCGACCAGCCTGTCGCGCGACCAGTTCCTGAAACGTTACGGCGAGGTCAACAAAGGCCCGAAACTGTGGCAGCAGATCGAGGTCGAGCGAGACAGTGCCACCTATCGCTGGGTCGACGGTTCCACCTACGTCAAGAACCCGCCCTATTTCGAAGGCATCACGATGGATCCGCCGCCCATCGCGGACATCAAGGGCGCCCGGATCCTCGCCGAACTGGGGGATTCGATCACCACCGACCATATCAGCCCAGCGGGCTCGATCCGCCGCACGTCACCGGCGGGAGATTATTTGCTGGAGCGCCAGGTGCTGCAGAAGGACTTCAACAGTTACGGCGCACGGCGCGGCAACCACGAAATCATGATGCGCGGCACGTTTGCCAACATCCGCATCCGCAACGAGCTGCTGAACAATGTCGAAGGCGGCATGACGAAGCACATCCCGTCGGGCGAGCAAATGTCGATCTATGACGCCGCCATGCGCTACAAGGC
>JBEKQQ010000138.1:0-16660 GCA_049519555.1 Acetobacteraceae bacterium | reverse complement strand
CTGATTCTTTTGACGGACAGCGAGAGAGGATTGCCAAATCCAAACGTCAAAATCAAACGACAACGAGGCTGGGCCACAATCTATTTCACACGACGGCCGAGGCCTGAAGGGGAAATTACCGCATTCAATAGCTGGGTGATATTGTCTCAGCTTGGCACAGACTTCGGTGATGTTGTGGATAGGTGGTTTGCTAAACACGAAGAATATGGGCCAGCTTTTCATCTATATCTCGGATGTCGCCGCGGCACGCAGCTGTATCTGGAGCACCGCTTCGTCAACCTAATTTGGGGCCTGGAGTCTCTGCATCGTCAAGTGGCCGATCCAGCGGACAAATCCGCTCTTGATGCCAAAATAGCTCGCATCTTGACCGCCGTTCCTGCCGGCAAAGACCGAACATGGTTGAAGGGACAACTGAAACGCGCGGGCGATCCTGCCCTCGCGGATCGATTATTGGATCTCATACAACGTCTACCACTTCCGCTGGATCGGAAGCAGGTAGTTGGATTTGCGACGACGTGCGCCGCGAGGCGCAACGAGATTTCCCATCAAGGTGGCCACCGACGCCATAGCGGTTACAATCAGTGGGTCGTCGGCCTTCATCCTCTGAGTAATGCTCTTGATCGCCTGTACCACGCTCTGATTTTAATGGAAATCGGTGTGCCGAGCGATCGCATTCAAGCCATCTTTCAAGCGTCATATACGGCCTTCACAATAAGGCAAGATTTGCACGCAGTCGGCATCACACTCGCTTCTGCCGTTCCCAAACCAACTGCTAAGCCTTCAACTTTGTAGCATCTCCTTTGTCCGGCTCATTCGATGAGCTGACCGTGCGGCCCTCGCCGGAGACCGACCTAGCTATATCCGATAATGTCCTGTATCGGATATAGGAGCCTGGAACTACCTGATATCGCGAAATATTCCTACAGTAATTAGCAAATGGCAAATATCCAGACGCGAGGCTACGCCTCCCATTGAACCCAATACCCGCCGGGGCCCTTGCAGGCTCTAATTGTCAGCTCCGGCTTGGCAGGCAACATTCAACTTGCCCATCCCCGGGTAACAGGCCGCGAACACGGAGGTAACTGACGACATGGTTCAAGCCGAAACCCCGGCGGCCGACGCAAGACGTATCGGGGCAGCCGTCCAGGCATCACAAACATTCGCTTCCGATCTGTTCGACCAACTCCGTCGCGATGGCCTCGACGATCCGGGCGTGTCCCGCGACACCTATGGCCCGGGAGAACAGCGCGCCCACGCGACCTGTGCCAAAGTGGCAGAAACCATGGGCCTGACGATCGAACGGGACCCGGCCGCGAACCTGTACATGACCCAACCCGGCCTCGATGCACGCGAGAAACGGATCATCGTCGGCTCGCATCTAGATTCCGTGCCGCACGGCGGCAATTTCGACGGAGCAGCGGGTGTTGTTGCCGGTCTGGTGGCGCTCCAGGCATTGCAACGTCTCGGCGTGACGCCAAAGCGTGACCTGACCGTCATGGGCATCCGAGCCGAGGAAAGTATTTGGTTTCAGGTCTCCTACATCGGCAGCCGGGCGGCACTTGGCACGTTGCCGGATGGCAGCCTGGAGGCACGACGGATCGATACCGGCCGCACTTTGGCCGAGCACATGGCAGACTGCGGTGGCGATCCTGCCAGGCTAATCCCGGGCCAACGCTATCTGGACCCGCAGCGCCTGCATGCGTTCGTGGAACTGCATATCGAGCAGGCACCGTCACTGATCGAGGCTGGTTGCTCGGTTGGCATCGGCACCGGAATTCCCGGTAACTTCCGCTATCCGAACGCGAGCATCGAAGGCAGCAACGACCATGTCGGACTGCCGCGACGATTTCGCCGCGATGCCGCGCTCGCCGGCGCCGAGTTCGCGATGGCGTTGGATGCGTTATGGCAAGAGTATGAGGCGCGCGGCATCCCCATGGCCTGCACGATCGGACGTTTCCACACCGACCCGAAGCAGCATGGCCTGACCATCGTGCCCGGCGCGTTTCATTTCAGCCTGGACGTTCGCGCTTATGACGAGACAGTCCTCGCCGAACTGGACCAGCGTGTCGACGCAATCATCGCCGGCATCGAACAACGCCGCGGCGTTCGTTTCCATACCGGTAGCAAAGCACGCGCCGCGGTTGGACCCGTCGATGCCGGCATCAAAGCTGCTCTTTCCCGTGGGGCCGCTGCGCTTGGCATCAGGACGATCGACCTCGGCAGCCCAGCATCACATGATGCTGCGGCCTTCGCAGCCTGCGGTGTGAAGATGGGATTGATTTTTGTCAGAAACGCCAATGGCAGTCATAATGCATTTGAATCGATGACGATTGAAGATTTCCTTGACGGGACAGCCGTTTTGACGGAATGGCTGGTCATGCAAAGTATTTGACTTCAAGGTGAAGCAGTGACCGCATGGCGTCTGACACAACGATTGACCGCGCAAAACGGCACCTCGCTGAGCGGTGCCCTGCGTGCAATCGGTGCCCGGCATCGCCGCTGGGCCGTCTGGCTGGTGCCCGCCATCTACGCCGGTTGCATCGCGGCGTTCGTCACCGACCTGAGGTCATCCAACACGTTGGCGTTCGGCGTGTTTTACGCGCCGCTCATCGTCACCGCGGTGTTTCACCGCGACCGGCGCGCGGTCTGGGTGCTGACAGCGATCGCCTGTGCGATGAACGTTATCGGCGCATTTTTTCCGGACGTCGCCAAAGACGTTTGGGAACTGGTTGGAAACCGGGTGCTGTCGACTTTGGCATTGCTCGCGACAGCCGCATTCACGTGGCATGCGCGTTCTATCCAGGAACAACTCGGCGAGCAGACCGAACGAGCGGAGGCAGCCGAACGGATCAAGACTGAGGTGTTGGATAACCTCAGCCAGGAAATTCGGGCGCCACTGCATGCGATGATCGGGATCCTCGAACTCGTGGCCGCTGACAGCCGTCCCGATCAGAGGGCGGCACTTGAAATGGTACGCGGCGCGGGACGGCGGCTGGCGATGATGGTCGACAACCTTGTGGATCTGACTCAATTCGACGCAGCATCGATACCGGCAGAGCAGATCAACCTGGGCTCGTTGCTGCGCCAAACGGCGGAGGCGAAACGTCCAGATGCCTCGGCTCGCCAGATCAACCTGACGATCAATATTCCGGCGGGCGGCGACACCATGGTGCTCGCCAATCCCTGGGCAGCGCGCCGGATACTGGAAAACAAAATTGCCGACGCGATCGCCTACACCGCCCCTGGCGGTCGGATCGAGGTTACCACCGACACTCAACCTGACGATTGCTCGGCGGTTATTTCTACCACCAGTACCTGGCCCCCGGGAGCGTTCCGGTCAACGACCGACGCCCCGAGCGCAGTATTAACGCCGTCGGTCATGGGACTGGCGCTTAGTCAGCGTCTCGCGCAGGCGATGAATGCGCGTCTGGTGGTCAGCAATGGGCCTGGCGAGGGGACGACCGTGCGGCTGCGTCTGCCGATCGTTGCGCGGCCGGGAACCAAACCCGCGTAACGATTGTCGCGGGATGCAGCAGCCCGGCACCCACTATCATCGGACCGTGAGTCGTGACCCGCTGTCCGGTCATT
The DNA here is from genome assembly GCA_049519555.1 of Acetobacteraceae bacterium. Taxonomy (GTDB): domain Bacteria; phylum Pseudomonadota; class Alphaproteobacteria; order Acetobacterales; family Acetobacteraceae; genus Rhodopila. The sequence goes on along the minus strand of JBEKQQ010000138.1, from coordinate 13,072 downwards.
GCGAGCGCCGCGACGCAATCTCACTGTCGGTGCTTACCTGTTCAAAAGATCGCGTCGCTGCGCTCGCGATGACGGATGGCTCGCGGTGACGGATAGCTCGCGATGACAGGTGGGTCGCGGTGACAGAGCGATGACAGAACGGATGTGTCGCACTCCGACGATTCTGAGAACTATCGCGGCAAAGTGATCGACAACCGGTTGGTGGTCCCGATCCGTTCCCACGACACCTGATCGGCGTGGCGCCGCAACAGAGTAATGCCCAGGCCGCCCTCGCCTTCGGGGGCGGGAGAGTTTGCTTCGGGTAACGGAGTATCGAGCGGGTTGAATGCGCCGCAGTGGTCCTCGATCGTCAGGCGCAACGTGCTGGCATTGGCGAGTAGGTGCAGCGCGACGCTGTCCCGCTCGACGCCTGGCTCGGGTATTGCGTGGTTGACAATGTTGGTGACTGCCTCCTCAAGGCACAGGCGCAGCGCATATTCGGTTTCGCCGCTGAGGTTCAGCAGGATCGCCAGTTCATCAACCCAGGCACCGGCGCGGCGGATCCCAGCCATGGTGCGATCCACCTCCAGATCGAATGGTAGCGGCTCATCCTCTGGATCGCCGCGGCCGGTGCCGCCGCCGACGCTCACCACGCGAACCGCTTCCGAGATTTCCCGGCAAACCGGGATCAACCGGTCGACGCCACTGCGGACCAGCACCTGCTCGACGAGAGGATCGGGGTCGAGACACACCATTCTGCCCTGCCGCGCGAGCAGGCTTCTGGCGCCAGCGATCAGGGTGCGCAGTCCGGCGGACGCGATGAAACTCACCCGTGAAAGATCAACGATCAACCGCTCCTGCGCGCCAGCCATCCTGGCGAAGGCGTTGTCGATGACCTGCGCACCCGGCGCATCCAGGCGGCCGCGAAGATTGAGCTTCGTGACGCCCGGGATGATCTCTTCCGTATCGATCAATAGAATGCGTTGCGACAGCGCCATTTGTGTCTCCCGTCAGACGAGGGAAACCGTCCGAGCCACCGATACCTTGGCGCATTCGGACCCTTATGGGAAGCGGAACACCAGGGCGGAAAAATCGTCGTCCAATTGGCCGGGGCGCGCGATCGCCCGGATCCGGTCATAGAGCCTTTTGGGCTGATCCGGCGTGGCGGGATTGCCTGCCACCCAATCCGAATTGGTGACCGATGGCAACATCGGCAGGATGTCATCCAGGCCGAGTTGGCGGCCCGCGCGATCGACGACCTCAAACACGCCATCACTGAACAGATGCAGTGTGCTGCCGGGGGGCACCTCGACGTCGGCAGTGGCGATCGCCGGATCGGGGAGCATGCCGACAATGGGGTTCTGCGTGTGCAATGGCAGCGCTGGCCAGGCAACGTTGTCGGCGGGCAGCAGATAGGCGGGGTGGTGGCCGGCAGCAGCAAAGATCAAAACGCGATCGACAATGTCATAGACCCCGTACCAGATCGTAAAGAACAAATCGTTATTTCGGTGCATCTGAAATCGCGCGTTGAGGCCGCCGATAACCGCCGCCGGATCAAGAAAGTCGACCTCGGGCAACACCCGCTCCCGCAGCACCTGGGCGACAGTGATCGCATGCATTGCCGCGCCGGTGCCATGGCCCGACACATCCAGCAGGAACAACGAGAAATGCCGCTGGTCGTGCATCTGGTAGCCGAACGCATCGCCGCCGATGCGAGTACTCGGCTGATAGAACCAATTGGCGTGCACCGGCCCCTGGTTGATGGGCTGCGGCAGGATCGAGGCAACGTATTGGGTGGCCTCGCGCCACTCCTGTTCCATCGCGTCGGCCTCGGCCGTCTCGTCCTGAGCGCGTCGGTGGTAGCGCAACCGATAGACCCCAATGCCGAGCACGGCGCCGTCGTCCAGCGGCACGGGATCGGTTATCCGCTCACCATTGACGAAGGTGCCGTTGGTCGAGGCCAGGTCACGAAGTCGTAAGCTGCCGTCCAGGAGTTCCAGCCGGCAATGGCGGCGGGACACGGTTGGGCCCTCGAGGATCAGATCGGCCGGCGGATTGCGGCCAATGACAACGGGCAGCGAATGCAACGGTATGCGCCTGGGCGGTGCGTTCTCGTCCAGCAGCAACAGCACGTGCACCGGATCGTCGGAGCCGTAGCCAATGCTCGCTTGTTCCGGGGATTGGAACGTCTGGGTTTGCTGGGTGTCATCGTTGGCCGGCATCAGCTCCCCCACGGCCCCGGATCGGGTCAGCAAAGATCGTGGCGTGACGATCATGCGACGCCCAGGGGAGCATAACAAAACTATCCGACAGGTTAAAGTCCGGCAGTCGGCGTGGGATGCCGACATAGGACGTCCGCGCCAAACGGTTGGTCTGGCGACAGGCGGTGTGGTTCGCCACAGGTCAGCCGCCGGGCGGAACGCACCGATTTGCCTCACGCACCAGGGTTTGACTGGGCCACCACGGGGGCCTGACGTTCTGGACACACCGGGACCGACTGTTCGCGTCGCGGACACCGATCGTTCGGCCGTCGCGCGAGCGGGTCATGCGGTTGCCAGGACCGCCGGCCGTGCGAGCCTGAGCCTGTGTTCACCGCGAGCTGGCGGAGCGCGGATCGAACCGTGGCGACACAGGCTTCGCGCTGACCGCCGAATTGTGTATCATTCCGGCGGTGTCCCCGTAGCTCAGCAGGATAGAGCACAGGATTCCTAATCCTGGGGCCGTGAGTTCGAATCTCGCCGGGGACGCCAATTATATCAATAGGGTATAGATCGGATAGCACTCCCAAAATCGGCGCCATTTTGGTCGGGGCATCAGTTGGGCATCATGGTTGCCCGAACACCCCAGAACCGTTCGGGCTGTTCTGCTTACTCTATTCTCGCTACGTTCCGTCGTTCCCTATCGTCCCGCCATGACCGCGACACCGAACCTCCGCCCCGCATCTCCCGACGAAATCGCCGAGGTGCTCGCCTTCGCGCTACGGTATGACGGGCGCAGGCGCGTGTATCACGCCGACGAGATGATGGCACGGATCAACGCTCACCGGCTCGCCGGGCACTTGGAGGCGTCTGGCTTCGTGGTGATGAAGGCGCCTCCGGCGGTATCTCCCACCATGTCGAATATGACGATCCCGCACAGACCATTATGATTATCGCCAATCCCCCCGCCATCGATTTTGACGGTGCAGCGCGCCGGATCGAACCGCACCACGAAAGCACCATCCGGCATACCGGCCACCCGCCGAGGCCGCGGGCTTGGTCACAAGCGCTATGATGGTTGGCGACATCGTGGACCTTATTGATGCATATGCGGAGCCGCCGAAGAAGCGCGGTCCATACATGCCCCGTCAGCCGAAAGAGGCCGCTACCGCCGGAGGCACCGAATGAGATTTGTCGGTTACGAGGCTTGTATACGGCAGAATCAGGCCCTATAGTTAACCCAGAGTGGTTAATTTTACGCCATATCCAGGGTTACTATATATACGGCTGTCGGGCCAAATCGGCTCAATCCGTGGCACTGAAAGGAGGCAATCATGGCGCTCACGCCGTTTGGCAAGGCGTTGCGCAAGCTGAGGATCGATCGGGATATGTTGTTGAAAGACATGGCGAAACAAGCCTCAATGACACCGGCTTTCCTCTCGGCGGTTGAAGCTGGGCGCAAGGCCATCCCGCCGTATCTCGTTGACCGGATCGCCAAATCCAACAACCTAGGGGAGTCTGAAAAGCGCCAGCTTAGCATCGCGGCGGACATGTCCGCGCAGTTCGCGCAGATTGATCTGTCACGAATGACCTCTGATTTTGATAAATCCCTGGCTGTACAACTGGCCAGAAATTTCGATACCCTGGACGACGTACGAAAACTGGCCATCAAAGATATCATGGACAGGAGAAAGGCTTAATGGAGACTTTCCAGGAAGCTTCACCAATCAACAGAGCGCAGTTGGAAGACATCGGATGGAGGGTCAGGGAGTTTTTAGCGTTTACTACACACAGATGGTTGCCGGTGCCCCATATTCTTGAGCACATGCTGCCAACGTTATATGGTGAAGACTTCGCCTTTCGGGTTGGCTTCTTCGCTGAGATTGGCAGCAATCATGGATTTGCAGACCCAGATAATTTAGAACTGGTGTTGCGCGAGGATGTATATGAAGGATTGGTGGACGGATGTGGGCGAGATAGAATGACAGCAATACATGAGACCTCGCATCTCTTACTCCACCAAAAAACAGATTGTTTCGGAGTATGAGACCAGAGAAACCCCCTCCCTGGCGTGATCCAGAGTGGCAAGCAAAATGTCTGGCGGGCACCATTATGATGCCGATCCGAATGTTAGAAGGCTGCTACGCGACACCCTCCTCGATGGCTACGGTGCCGGCCGCGGATCGTTTATTTGGTCTGGGGGCATGGGACTTCGGTATTGCCTTCGTCGAGGTAAGTGAGACCGACCCGGCTTCCGATATCGACACCAGCCCCCGTATAATAGAACTTGTATTTCGTCATCCGGCATTCGCCGAATGCGTCGACATAGGAGATCGCGCCAAAGGCATAGATGGCCTGCGTGCCTTTTTGTATCGCCTTCAATTGATCGGCCGTGAGCGGCTGGGCCATAGGGACAGAGAGCGCGTTGCCACCGTTGGGTGGCACGACAGTATGGTTGTCTGGCATTGGGGGGACGCGCAGATCCCCCTGAAGCGGAAAATCGCCAACGATGACAGCCGTTGCGGTTGACAGTCGATAGGCCGGCGTCTGTCCGCTGTTCTTTATCCCGATCTCGGCCGATGCAGGCTTGGCCGTTCCCCACCAAATCAGATTTGCCTGATCAGGGAACACATAGGCCCGCAGCTGCCGGCGCCCGTTCTCGGCCGCGGTTTCCGATTCCTTGCGGGTGTACCAGGCTGCAGTGGCAGTCGCCATGGCGGTGATAACGACGAACGTGAACACCCCATACTCGATCCAGTGTTTCGGCTCCCCCGTGATCCGGGAGATTGGCGTGTTGCCATCGTCTTTGTGCGGCATGTGTACAAAATCCTGTCTGCTTTTCGAGTTTGTATCGGACTCTCGAGTGCAACCATCCGATGACCAGGGGTCCGGACGCTTCCCCTTTCATATGACGATTGCCTTTGGAGGCGATTTTGACAGTTCTTTCTGAAAGGCGAAATCGTCAGCAATCCTTCGGCCCTGGGATTCATGCATAAACCGACATTTGTGACAGCCTGGGAAACCGTTGGCGCGGGCCTGCAACGTTTGGGTACGCGCGCGGGCACCGCATATGTTACGTGACGAATCTGAGCCGTGCCAGACGATGATTACGAAGACGTCCGGGTTTGCTGGTCCAAGGTCAACGCCACATCGCGCCCACTACCGCTGCGCGACGCTCGGTGATGCGGATCATGATGTCGTGCAGCAAGTAGGCGATGCGATCGCGGCACCACGCCTGGCCTGAATCCTTGTCATAAGTGTCTGGCATGGCGATGCCGTCTGGCGCGTGTGCGTCGAAGCCGAGGCGGCGGGCGGATGCGACGCAGCGATGCAGATGATCGGCGAATGCTGCCACGCCGACGCAGCCGAGCGACCGCGGCTCGGCCACGCGCGCAATTTCCTCCAGCACGCCGGAGGTGCTGAGATACACCGGTTCGCCGCGCGTATCGCGTCCGGGATTGATCGCGGTCACCAACGCGTCCGGAACACGGCCGGCCAGCGCCGCCGCGACCTCCCATTGCGCGAAGACCGGTGCCCCGCTGCGCTGATGCAATGAGGCCGCAACGTCGGCGATCGCGTGATTGACCGGACCCGGCTCGCGATTCCCGTTGGCCAGCATGAGATTGCCGAAGGTGAAGGCAAACACGGTGGTGATGCGCTCTGGCGCGATGACCGGGGCGCGCCATGATAATGTCTCCTCCAGCACGATAGCCGCGAGATCCCGCGCCGTGGCGGCATCGCCGAGTTCGCGCAGCAAATGTGTCTCAAGTTCCACACCCAGACTCATGACGGTGTCCTTCCATCGGGCTTGCCAGCGCCGACCGGGTCCCGCAGTGTCGCCGCAATTGGTAGTCTGGGAGGACCTCATGGTCATGTCCACGCGGCGCGTTCGCCGTCGTCAGGTGCTCGCGTCCGCCGCCGGTAGCGCTGGCCTCTTGATGTTACCCGGCAAAGCGCCGGCACAAGGTGGCGCAAAAAGGCTGGCCGGGGTGACGCTCAACGTGAGTTGCTGGAGTTCGTCGTATCCGCAATTCCTCACCGGCTACATCCCGGAATTCGAGGCGGCGACCGGCGCCAAAGTCAATTACGAGACACCGTCGTTTCCCATCTACAACCAGCGCATGGACATTGAACTGTCAACCAAAAGCGACGCGCATGACGTGATCAACGTGACGTTCATTTTTTCCGGACGCTGGGTGGGCGCGGGCTGGGTGGTTCCCTTGAGCGAGTTCATCGAGGATCCGAACAAGACCCCGGCGGACTGGGATGCGAGTGATTTCCTGGCCGCCTCCACCGCCGCGTTCAAGGATCGGCAAGGCCGGCTGTGCGCGATTCCATGGATTGCCGACGTGCACATGGCGGGTGCCTCGCGGTATGATCTGATCCAGCAGGCTGGCCTGAAAATGCCCGACACGTTTGATGATCTCACCGCGACGCTGAAGGCGGTCAACGGCAAGGACGGCATTCCCGCCTGGGTCGTGGAAAACCATTACGGTTGGACGTTCATTCCGTTTCTGCAGGGTTTCGGGGGCAATGTGTTCCGCAATCCGCCAAATGATCTCATGCCCGTGCTCGACTCGCCGGAAGCGGTGGCGGCAGCGGAGTTCTTTTGCAATAACCTGCGCGACTACGGACCCGACGGCGCGCTGTCCTACACCTATGACCAGGTGCTCGGAGCAATCAAGCAGGGCCGCGTCAATTACTCGTCGAGCAACGAGACCTTCCTGGTGCAAATGGCGGGACCCGACAGCAAGGTCGCCAACACCTGCGCGTTATCCTTGACTCCCCGGGGTCCGGCTGGGCGGTTTCCGAACGTCGCCGCGCATGGCTGGGGAATCCCGGTCGGATCACGCAACAAAGACGCCGCCTGGGAGTTCATCACCTGGGCGACATCGAAGGAACTGACGCAGCGTATGTTCAATGACCACGGCTATAGTTCGGTCACGCGAAAATCGATGATCCAGAAGCCGGAATTCCGGCAGAAGATGCTGATCAACGGGATCGACGTGGCGCAACTTTATCTCGACACGCTGGACCTCGGTGCCAAGGGCTACACGGTGTATCGCACCGTGGCGCCGTATCCGCCGGTCGACCACGAAATCGATGTGGCGATTCAGAACATCGTCTCCAAACAGAAGACGGCGAAGGAAGCGATGGCGCAGGCGCAGCAGAACGCGCTGGCCCAGTTGAAACGTGCTGGCGTGAAGCTTTAGGCGTTGCCGGGAAGGCGCGGTTGGGCGGCAGAGCAGCGCGCGTCGTTCCGTAACGGTCTGCTGCCGGCGCTACTGGTGCTGGCAGCGGTGACTCTCGGGCCGGCGCTGTATCTGATCGTCACCAGCCTGACGCCGCTGACTCCGGTCAATCCCGACACCGCGTTCGACTTCTCCGATCCGGCCGGCAACTACACCGCGATTCTGACCACTGATGAGTTCTGGCGTTCGGTCTGGGTGCAGATCGAATTGTCGGCAGTGACCGTTGCCACGCAAGTTGCCGCCGGTCTGGGTCTCGCCCTGTTGCTGGACCGGCCGTCACGGTTTCTCGAAGTGCTGCGCACGGGGTTTCTGGTGCCGATGGTACTGCCGCCAATTGTCGTCGCGATCATCTGGAAGATACTCTACACGCCGGACATCAGCCCGCTGCATCATCTGCTGGCCTGGCTCGGCCTGCCGATCCATTCGCTGATCACCAATCCGGACACCGCCATTTGGGCCATTGCCGCCGCCGATACCTGGGAGTGGTTTCCCTTCACCATGCTGATGCTGCTGGCGGCGTTGCAGATGGTGCCGAAGGAACCTCAGGAGGCCGCGGTCATCGATGGCGCCAACGCGTTGCAATTGTTCTGGCATGTGCGGCTGCCCTATATCCGCCCGACATTGATGGTCGCGGTGCTGTTCAGGCTGATCGACAGCATCAAAGCCTTCCCGCTGATCTACGTGCTGACCGACGGAGGCCCAGGCGGTGCGACGCAGGTCACCAATTATTACGCATTCGAGCAGACCTTCAGCTTCTCCTATTGGGGCTATGGCAGCGCGGTGGCGACTTTGATGGTGGCCGGCGTGTTTCTGCTCTCGGTGGTGGTCAACCGTCTGGGCGGGGAGGCGATCGATGAGTAGGCGCTTGCCTCTCAGCGAAGGCGCCGGGGTGCTGATCCTGGCAACAGTGTTGTCTCCGGCGCTTTGGTTGGTGCAAATGTCGTTCCGGCATAACGCGGACATCATGTCCACGCGGATGATTTTCACGCCGACGTTGGAGAATTACGCGGCGTTGTGGACCGGGGAGTTCCCCGGCTCGTTTGTCAACAGCCTGCTGGCGAGCGGGCTTTCCACCGCGGTCTCGCTGTTGCTTGGCGTGCCGGCGGCCTATGCGCTGGCGCGCTGGAGGTTTCGCGGCGAGCGTCACGTCGCACTTTGGATCCTGGCGACCCGCATGGCGCCGCCGATCGCTTTCACCATCCCGTTTTTCCTGGCCTTCAGTTGGGCCGGTCTGATGGATACCGTCGCCGGACTCGCGATCATCTATGTCACTTTCAACCTGGCGCTGGTGATCTGGTCGATGCGCGGCTTTTTCGCGGCGGTGCCTCGATCGCTGGAGGAAGCGGCGTGGATCGACGGGTGCGGGGTCTGGGGCGCGTTCCTGCGCATCGCGTTGCCGCTGGCGGCACCTGGCCTCGCGGCGACCGGCATCCTTTGTTTCATTCTGTCGTGGAACGATTTCTTTTACGCTCTGATTCTGACTCGCACGCGGGCGATGACGGCGCCGGTGGCGATCGTGAACTTCATGCAGTACGCCGGCTGGGAGTGGGGCAAGATCGCTGCCGCCGGCGTGATGGTGATGCTGCCGGTGCTGGTGTTCACGTTCTTCGTACGCAACTATTTTGTCAGTGGCCTGATGGCGGGTGGCGTGAAGGAGTAGGCTCGGTCCTGACAGCGGGAGAACGAATGATGTCGCTCTTTTAACTGTTCGAGGCGAATGGGCTGAATGTATTCGGGTACAGGACGAAGGTGGAGCAGGCGGCCGAAGGGACGTCTCTCGGCGGACTACCCGGCCGCGATCGAGCACGGCACGATCGCGGCCGGATAGCGATTGGCGGTTTGGAGCGGAACGAGCAAGTCTGGCCGGAGCTGGCCGAAAGGGGAATGGCAGCTCCGGCGTGAGCGGAGTCAAAAATCTGCCGTTCATTGCACTCTAACCGTTCGGCCGCATGCCCGTCCGTCCGAAGCGCCCTGAAAGCAGGGTTGCGGAGAGGCAATCTCGGGGCCAGAGTTCCTGACAACCCGAAAATGACTGAACCCTGGGTACGGAATCGTGAATGCTGTGCCGTCCGCGCGAGGCAAAAACGTCGTCTATGTATGGTCAATGGCAGGTCGATCTCGGACGGCGTGAATTGCTGTCGCACCGCGTCGCGGCACCCATCGGAGCCCGAGCGTTCGAAATCTTCGAACTACTGGGGTCAGTCTGCCAATGAACTGGTCACAAAAAACGACATCATGAGCGGCGTATGGCCAGGCGCCAGCATAGGCGAGAACACGCTTCATGTGCATGCGACCGCTATCCGCAAGGCGCTCGGCCCGAATCGGGATTTGCTGAAGACGGTCTCAGGTCGAGGCTATCGCTTGCTCGGAAATTGGACGCCTCGACAACATGGCTCGGTAAGTACGCTTTCCAGTTCCCCGCTGATAGCCCCGTCCATCAACAACAGCTTCCCCCTGGCCGGGCGCCTGATTGGTCGGGCTGCGGCTGCGCGGCATGTGCGAGACCTTGCCTCCGCTTATCGGGTCGTGACGCTGACCGGCCCCGGCGGCATCGGGAAGACCTCGCTCGCCATCGAGGCCGCCCGCGGTTTGCTCGCCGACTTCGATAGTGGTGCGTGGTTTGTTGAGCTGGCATCGCTGTCGAACCCCGATCTGTTGCCTCACACTGTGGCCAGCACGCTCGGTTTGAAGCTAAGCGGCGAGATTTTTGCGGAGTCAGTTGCGCGTGAGCTCGGGGCAAAACATCTTCTGCTCGTGCTGGATAATTGCGAGCACATAATCGACGCAGCCGCCAATCTGGCGGAGCGCCTCACGCGCCTGTGCCCCCGGACGACGATTCTCGTGACCAGTCGCGAGGTCCTGCGGATTGACGGTGAGGCAGTCTATCGCGTCCCGGCGCTCGATGTACCTGCTCCTGGACACGAGATACCGGACCACATACTGGGCCACAGCGCGGTTGAGCTTTTTATCACGCGCATGAATGCCCTGGATGCAGGCTCATCGCCGCACAGTGAAGAGCTCACCTCGGTTGCCGCGATCCGTCGGCGCCTCGACGGTATACCACTCGCCATCGAATTCGCCGCGGCCAGTGCGGCGACGCTTGGAATTGCCTCGGTGGCCACAGGCCTGCGCGACCGCTTCGCGCTGCTGACCCGTGGACGCCGGACTTCGCTTCCGCGACACAGGACGCTCCGAGCGACGCTCGATTGGAGTTGCCAACTTCTGGGGGAAGCCGGACGGCGACTTTTGCGGCACCTCGGTGTGTTTCCCGCCGGGTCCACCCTCGAGGCTGCAGTCGCTGTCATGCAAGATTTCGAAACCGATAGTTTAGACGAAGCGATTCAAGGCGGTAGTAACCATACTCTCTGCGTCGTTCTCTCGGGTTACGTAGGTTCCATCGCGGTAATGACCGGCAATCAGGATGTCGCCGACCGCACCGTAAGTTTTCTGGAAGACGTCACGACCAAACGAGGGTTCAGGCAACACATCAGGATGGCCCACCTACTTCAGGCGATGCTCTCGATCGCACGCGGCGAATTTCAGGCAGGTGTTGCCTTGTTGAGCCCCGAACTTGAAGCCAACCAAGCAGAGGACCGAAAGAGCATTTACCCCTATTTTTTCAATCGGTTTGCGCCACTCTTTATCGATCGATGTGCCCCGAAGCGTTACGGCGGAGGCGTGGCTCAAGGGGAGCGAGGAATTGCCAATATTGAAATGACGCACCGTATGCGGGAGGATGGATACACGCCCGAGGCGCCTCGATCGGTGTTGGTCGCGCGCTTAGGCAGTCGAAGTCATCCGTGACATAGGGGTTCCCGTAATGGCGTCTCCGTCCGACGAGTCGAGTTTCACGGCCATGCTCAGCTTGAGCGGCATGGACGTGCCACAGGAGCAGTTGCCGTCGCTGTTCGAGGGATATCAACATCTCCAGCGTATGATCGGTCTGCTCGGTCGGCCGGCGTCGCGGGAGGCCGAGCCGGCGGCAATCTTTACGCCAGAGGAACGGTAATGGAAATGCCGCCGACACTCGCTGACGCCGCGCGCCAGATTGCCGCGAAGCGGATTTCACCGGTCGAACTCACGCGCATCTGTCTTGAACGAATAGCGCGCATCGATGCGAATGTGCACAGCTTCCTGCTGGTGACCGAGGAACGCGCGCTGGCCGACGCGCACGCGGCCGAAGCTCGGATCATGCGCGACGGCCCAAAAGGGCCTCTGGACGGCATCCCGATCGGCTACAAGGACATCTACAATACCGCTGGTATTCGCACGACCGGGAACTCGCGGCTGCTGGCTGATAATGTGCCGGCGTCCGATGCGACAACGGTCGCGCGGCTGGCCGAGGCCGGCACCGTGATGCTTGGAAAACTCGCCAACAGTGAATTCGCGACGGGGCTGGTTTTGACCTTCCCTGGCCGCCGCGGAAAAATCCATGGAACCTGGATCGTGCCACGGGTGGTTCATCAAGTGGCACAGGTGCGGCCGTGGCAGCCGGTCTGATCCTGGGTGGGGCGGGCACCGAAACCGCCGGCTCGATCTGCGCGCCCTCCGCGCTGTGCGGGATAACCGGGATCAAGCCGACATACGGGCCGGTCAGCCGCGCCTGCATTCTGCCGCTCGCTTTCAGCCTCGATCATGCCGGACCGATGGCCTGGACGGCAGAGGATTGTGCCATTTTGCTGCAGGCCATGTCGGGTCATGATCCGAGTGACCCCTCCAGCAGCAACGAGTCCGTGCCGGACTTCCACGCCGGACTGGACCTGGGCGTGCGGGGCTTCGCATCGGGGTGGTGCGGCATTTCTTCGAAACCTCCAACGGCCTTGCCCGCTCCACCAGCGCACTCGGCGCCCCGTGCTGCTGCCTGAGCGCATCGAGCGCGTCACCACCCATTTGGTTGAACCTCTCGACCAACGCCATCAGCGCGTCTCTGAGCCGTGGCACATGCTCGTCGGCCGCCAGACCTTGGATGTCCTCCGGCCTACCGCCGAACTGGATTCTTCCACATGGCCCGGGGCGTCGGCTGTCCGAACAGCTCACTCGCCGTGATAAGGGCCGTAAGCAGCGAGGACACCCAGAACTCGCTGGCATCCAATCTTGCACCCAGCCCAATTCTCGTTAGGCCAGGTTCATTATTCCGCTGCCACGCGGGGTGGTTCGGCCGCATCGAAGGCCGCACGCAATTTCGGCGGCGACATTGGCAGGTCGCGCAACCTCAGCCCAGTCGCATCGGCGATCGCGTTGGCAACTGCCGCCATTGGCGGCACGATCGGGACCTCGCCGACGCCGCGTGCGCCAAACGGATGCCGCGGGTTCGGGACCTCGATCAGGATCGCATCGATCATCGGCATGTCGGAGCAGACCGGCACGCGATAATCAAGGAAGCCCGGGTTCTCCATATGGCCATCCCGATCGTAGACGTATTCCTCGCTGAGCGCCCAGCCGATGCCCTGCGCCACACCGCCCTGCATCTGGCCCTCGACATAGGAGGGATGGATTGCCCGGCCCACGTCCTGGATCGCCGTGTAGCGCAAAATCTTGACGTGGCCGGTCTCCGGGTCGACCTCGACATCGCAAATATGCGTTGTGAAGCCTGGCGCCTGGCCCTGCGCGTTGATCTGCACCTCGGCGCTGATCGGCCCTCCG
>JBEKQQ010000137.1:0-21651 GCA_049519555.1 Acetobacteraceae bacterium | reverse complement strand
GCAGCGGCGATCGAGGCGAAGTAGGTCGGCACGAAACCATGCTTGCCGCAGAACTCGACAGTTTCGGGACTGCCGGAGCCGGCGACGAAAACTTTCGGATGCGGCCTGGTGTAGGGCGCGGGAGCGACCGACGCGCGGCGCCATACGCCCTGGTCGTCCACTTCGCCAGGCGCGCCCAGTTTCTGGGTGACGCCGGCATGGGCCAGCGGCCAGTCGACGATGCCTTCTTCGTACGGAAACGGCACCTGCCATGCGGGACCCTTGTGGGTGAAACTTTCCTGGGTCCAGGCTTTCACCACGAGTTCGACGTTGTCCTCGAAAATCCTGCGATTATGCGCGTCGTCCGCCTTGTCCTGGGCCAGCATCGTCTCCTGCGAGAAGCCGGCCAGGGTGGTCTGCGGGTTGTAGACCGCGGCCTCCGGCGATTTGGTCGCGCGGGTGCCGAAGTGCTGGCCCAGTGTGTTGGTCCAGCGGGATTGGTAGCCGCGGGCGAAGCCGACAAAGGTGCGGCCTTGCGAGAGGTGGTCGATGACGGCGACTTCCTCGGCGACACGGATCGGGTTGTGCGTGCTCATGACGTAGCCGAGCGGGCCGATGTGGATGTTTTTGGTTTTGGCGAGCCAGTAGGCGTTGGTGGCGCCGGGGGACGGGGCAACCTCGTAGCCCTCGGACCAGAAGTGGTGCTCGGGGGTGGCGGCGCCCCAGAAGCCCATTTCGTCGGCGGCCTGGATGATCTCGCCCATGCCTTGGATGGCGGCCTGGTAGCGGTCGCGGTTGCGGCCGATGGGGCGGAGGGCGGCGCGCTCTTCCTCGTCGCGGGCGGGGATGACGGGGTACATGATGATGATGGGTTTGAGCATGGGCGAGGGCCTCGGCGGCTGGCAGGGAGAGGGATACCCGTTGGTATTAAAATGGACTGCGAGGTACAATAAGTCAAATACCTGGTCTCTCATTGAGCCATTCGTCACGGGATCTGTATGCGGAGTGGTCACCACTAACGAAATTCTGGCGTCCACGAGGGTCAGGGTTGTCGGTCCCGCCTGAGTCCATCACGTCACGCCGAGCGGGCGCAATACTGGCATCCACAGATGCCAAATGGTGATAGAGCCAGGATCATCATCCGGAGCCGCTCGACCTAAATAACGGAATTCTCGATCATGAACCGAATTTGCAATGTCTGGCGGTGGCAAGGTTGTACTTTGCAGCACCTGATTTACAGCATACGGGTTGCCTCCGCTCATCGTTAGAAGTGGCGCTAGCGACGATGCGAGGCTCGAGTCATCGCGAACGTAACCAAGCATCAAGGCCTCGCGTCCTCCCCAACCGTATTCCCCACGCAGGAATTTTTGAAGGCCATCTTCACAGTACATTCGGGGCGTTTTGCCGTTAGGCCGGTCAATTATCTTGCATTCGATGACGAGCGGAAAAGATCGGTGACGGAAGGTAAGAAAGACATTAATATCTGGGCGTTTCTCGATGTGCACGCCGTCAAAGCTGACGCTCTCATTTCCGCGGGCGACAGCAGCTACAAGTTGACGCCACAACACCCCGATCGCGGGCTCGTCGTCATCGGCGTCCTGACCAGGAGCCAACAACAACGCGTTGAGTCGACCCTGCATTAGCGCGTTAATCTCCGGCTCGTCCCCGCGTCCCAGGGTCAACTCATGATCGACGGCCAGGCTGTCAAAGATAACTTGAAGCGTTTCGAGAATGACTTCGATGTGCTCGCGTGCGACCGGTGGCAGTGGGAGATGTACGCCCCTCGTGAGCGCCTCGACCTGATCAGGCCTTGAACGAGAAACGGGCCCACTCAAGTCTTATGGCTCCCGGACAAGAAGTCGACGTGATCCCACGCGAGTTGCCGCGCCAGCGACCGCGCTTGCGTGTTGCTCCAATAACGGGCTTGGTCAAGGAGCTCCACCCATAGACATTGCACATCGTCATCTCGATAGATCGTCAGTGTGGAGGCAAGGTGGTCTGCTGCCTGAAGCAGTCGTCGCCAGTCGCCCGCAACTTGTTCGGGTTTACCTTCGGTTGCCGCTCCCGCGCGGATCTGCAAGCCTCTCCAGACCGAAGCCTGCGCAGTCGGGGCACGATATACCGCGACGACCCGCTCGCTTCGTCGGCCCCATGGCCGCAATTCAGCCTCCAGAATTTTCTGAAACCTCGTTACTTGCTGGTCGCTCGGTCGATTCCGGGCCGCCGCGCGGCAGACAGCGAACGGTAAATTGAAACGCAAAGTATCTCCAATTACCTGAAGGTCGCGTGCCTGCAAGCCGTAGAGGTGAGCGATCCAGGCATCCACTTGTGCCCAAGTCGCTTCATCGTTCGAGGAGTCTAGGCTCTCAAATAGCACGTCTATCTGGTTAAGCTCTTCTTGCGAAAGGACATCAAAATCCGGCACCAAAATCCCATCAATAGTAGACTTCTCAATTGAATCACGCTCAAAACCGAATTCTCCACTCGTTAATAGCGTCAACCACAACGCAGGCATGCTGCCGATGACGAGACTGAGGAAGCGGAGCAGCCGGGCACCATCAGGATGTGACTTCGCGCTGTAGCCGTAATAGCTCTGGTCAAACACCACATCGCTCATCGCTAAGCCAACCTGTATCCGCATTTTTTCCGCGGGCGGGGACTTATGGACAACGAGCACCGGTGCTTGAAAGATCGTGCGGGCACGTCCGCGGTGAACGCGTTCGGCATGAAAGAGCGGAAGACCATCAGTCTCGATCAATATTTTATCTAAGGTGCCGTCGGTGATCTCAGGCAGGCCACGCAAATGGTCAGCAGGCTGACCCGGCAATCCGTCACCGTGCTGACTCAATCTGCTGCTGTTTCGAAGTTGCTGGTAGCCGTTACCGGAGAACCGAAGGTGGCGCGCACGGTCAACGCCGAAGCGTCGCGTCCAATACTCGCGAATTGTCATAAGCGTACTGGATTCGATGCGTTCCACAAGCTGCAAATCGTAATCTCCGCCTCTAAAGAGTATCTTCATTACCTCCGGCCGCTGCACGATCTGAGCGGGGGTGACGAGGTTCGCGCGTGTGGCATCAATTCGCATCGTACCTGCGTTATTCAGGGAAGGCTCAAGACGAGGACTTACGAAGCGGAAGGCAGCCTCCGGGCCCGGCACTTGGTTCCGAGCAAAGAGCAAGCAAAACGGCGCTGACACGTCCGGCCATACCTTTGTCTGTCGTAGCTCTGCGCCGTTTACGACACCAGTGACGTCAAGGGCGCGGAAGAGTGCCCCCCGCGCTTGCGGCATACCATCTCCCTGTTGGAACAGCAGACGCGCGTGCAGTGCGAACGCGATCTGTCCGCCTGAGAGGGCCCACTCCATCGCGCGCCAGACAAATGGTAGATCCAGCGCTTCGTTCGGCAACAACGCGGGTACATTGCCTTTCAAACGACCGCGAGCAATTGACTCCACATTCGCCCGTGCAATAGGCCAGTCAGGCAGCTTCGTACCGCTTGTCCAGGGCGGATTGCCTATCACCAGATCAAACTTGCCACGCAGTTCTGGATGAAAATTCGGATGTAAGCTTCCCAGTCCCCGCGGCGAAGGGCCTTCGGCCGAGTCGCTCCGATGCAATACCGTCCCACGGAGATTTTCGAAGCCGAGTTTGGCTACGGGCTCTGGATCCGGATCCAGTTCAATAGACAAGAGATAGAGGCCGAGAGCGGCGAAGCGCAGCGCCGATTCATCGATATCGAACCCGGTAAGTTGATTATATAAAATTTCTCGGAGTGTTTGCGTCCCTGGCCTTACGCCGTCCGTGCGCCACCTCTCAGCAACAATTCGTCGAAATGATGTGAGCAAGAACACCCCCGCTCCTGTGGCGGGATCAAGCACACGTGCCCGATGAGCTCGCGACTCCTGTGCAAGCGGGGCAAACGCGGCGCGAACCATGAGTTCTGCGATTTGACGCGGAGTATAATATCCGCCCTGTCTGCGCTGCGCCGTCGGATCATGTTTACTTATGTAGCGCTCGTACGCCTGGCTGAGTACTCCGACCGGAATGTGGGCGAAGTTGAGGTTGTCCCAGCGCTCGGCCCATCCGAGCATGAATTGTCCGCCCGGCGCCCGACGCGAGATATTGCCAAGGACTTTGAACCCATCGTTCGGGAGCCGTTCAAATGTTCCAACTGCGAGCGGAAGGAAGTCGCCGTTGAAGGTCTCATCCAACCAATTGGATGCCTCGCGCGCCAGAGTTGCGGAGTCAAAAAGGGTGCCGTTCGCCGCGCGCGATGCCAGTGGTTCCGGCAACAGATTCCGGTCTCCGAGGAAACGGGCAAAGAGGGCCCTGCCAACCAGAGAGATAGAGTCTTCGATAGTGAGCCCACACTGCGACCGGAGCGTGTCCAGCGCCTCATCGAGCAGATCGAGGACAACGTCGGCTATCCAACCACGGCTACTTGGGCTGGCACCAGGGCGCACATTGCTGAGGCGCGCGAACGTTGCGGCCTCCTCGTCTTTTGGGACAACATCAATGCGAGCCTTCTCAGAAGAGACGCCATCTAAGGCAACTCTGTACACATCAAGGCGACCGAGCCCGACCACGCCCAAATAGGGGACGTCGCCACGCATGGCGGCGATACGTCGGATCCTGTCCAACCGGGTCGTGTCAGGACCTAGTCGGTTGGCATCCACCAGAAACATTAGTGGCGCGTCCTGCCACTCGTATACTCCCAGGAGTGCGCCCACGACTGTGTCGCCCATCGCGCGCGCTGCCGTTAAAGTCGCATACGGAAGTAATTCAGGCCTGTCATCTTCGAAGAGGTGCAAACCGGCTGGGTCCGCACCGAATCGGTCCAGGGTCTCGAACGTGTTTGCCATTGATGATCTAAATGCCAAGTACACCGCCGGAGGTCCAGTTCTGCCGTCGGACCACCTTCTTGCCTCCGCACCCACTTTCCGCCAAACCACCTCGCTCGCCGAACCACAAGCGTAGAGGAACCCCATGTCCAGCCCAGCCCCACGCACGCTGTTTGATAAAATCTGGGACAGCCACGTCGTGGAGCGACTTCCCGACGGCACCTGCATCCTCTACATCGACCGCCACCTACTGCACGAAGTCACCAGCCCCCAGGCCTTCGAGGGCCTGCGTCTCGCCGGCCGCAAGCTACGCCGTCCCGACCTGACCATCGCTGTCGCCGACCACAACATCCCCACCGTCGGCCCCCGCACGCCCTCCGACATCCAGGAGGAAGACAGCCGCATCCAGGTCCAGACCCTGGAGAAGAACGTCAAGGAATTCGGCGTCCCCTACATTCCGATCCTCGACGTCCGCCAGGGCATCGTGCACATCATCGGCCCGGAAATGGGCCTCAGCCTGCCCGGCACCACGATTGTTTGCGGCGACAGCCACACCTCCACCCACGGCGCGATGGGCGCGCTGGCCTTCGGCATCGGCACCTCCGAGGTCGAGCATGTGATGGCAACCCAGACCCTGTTGCAGGCGCCGCAGAAGAACATGCGCATCGACGTGTCGGGGACGTTGGGCCTCGGCTGCACCGCCAAGGACGTCGTGCTGGCGATCATCGGCAAGATCACCACGGCGGGCGGCAACGGCCACGTCATCGAATACACCGGAGACACGATCCGAGCGCTCGACATGGCCGGCCGCATGACGGTGTCCAACATGACGATCGAGGGCGGCGCCCGGGCCGGCCTGATCGCCCCCGACCAGACCACCTTCGACTACATCAAAGGCCGCGAATACGCCCCGAAAGGCGAGGCTTTCGAGCAGGCGGTCGCCTACTGGAAAACCCTGCCGACCGACCCCGGTGCTCATTACGACACAGAAGTGTTCATGACCACCGCCGAAATCGCCCCGATGGTCACCTGGGGCACCACCCCTGGTCAGGTGATCCCGGTCACCGGCGTCGTCCCCAACCCGGCCGACGAACAAGACGAAGGCAAGCGCGCCCAACTCCAACGCATGCTCGACTACATGGCGCTATCGCCCGGCCAACGGCTGACCGACGTCAAAGTGGACGTCATCTTCATTGGCTCCTGCACCAACGGCCGCATCGAGGACATCCGCGCCGCCGCCCACATCGCCAAAGGCCGCAAAGTCGCCGATGGCGTGCAGGCGCTGGTCGTCCCCGGCTCCGGTCAGGTGAAAAAGCAGGCCGAGGCCGAAGGCCTGGACCGCATCCTGCTCGAAGCCGGCTTCGAATGGCGCGATCCGTGCTGTTCCATGTGCCTCGGCATGAACCCGGACAAGCTGACGCCTGGCCAACGCTCCGCCAGCACCTCGAACCGCAATTTCGAGGGCCGGCAAGGCATTGGTGGCCGCACCCACCTGGTGTCGCCGGCAATGGCCGCTGCCGCCGCAGTCACCGGCCGCTTCGCCGACGTACGCCAATTCGGAGCATAACGAGATGGACAAATTCACCACATTGACCGGCGTCGCCGCACCGATGCCAATGCAAAACATCGATACCGACAAGGTGATCCCCGCCCGTTTCCTCAAAACGATCAAGCGTACCGGCCTCGGCGTGCACCTGTTCGATGCATTGCGCTACCAAAAAGACGGTTCCGAAAATCCCGACTTCGTGCTGAACCAGGAACCATATCGCCACGCCGAAATCATCATCGCCTACGAAAATTTCGGCTGCGGATCCTCTCGAGAACACGCGCCCTGGGCTTTGCTCGACTTCGGCATTCGCTGCATCATCGCACCGGATTTCGCCGACATCTTCTTCAACAACAGTTTTAAAAACGGCATCCTGCCGATCCGCCTGCCGCGCGCCGTGTGCGAACAGCTCGTCGAGGACAGCAAACTCGGCGGCAATGCCCGCATCACCGTGGATCTGGAACGTCAGGTCGTCGTCCGCCCGAACGGCGAGGAAATCCACTTCGATATCGATCCGTTCCGCAAGCATCTGCTGTTGAATGGACTGGACGATATCGGCCAGACCATGCAGCACGCCAAAGCAATCGATACCCACGAGGCCCGTCATCGCCAAAACCAGCCCTGGTTGCCCACGATCGCAGCCTGAACCGAGAGGACCGCACACCATGCCGGCCAACAAGAAGTTGCTGATCCTGCCCGGTGACGGCATCGGTCCCGAGGTCATGCGCGAAGTCCGCCGCGTCATCGACTGGATGGATCGCCGCCGTATGCTGACCTTCGACGTGACCGAGGATCTGGTCGGCGGCGCTGCGATCGATGCCCGCAACACCCCGATCACCGACGCCACCATGCAGGCCGCCAAAGACGCCGATGCCATCCTGTTCGGTTCCGTTGGCGGCCCGAAGTGGGACGGCCTCGGCTTCGATATGCGGCCCGAGCTGGCCATCCTGCGGCTGCGCAAGGAACTCGACATATTTGCCAACTTACGCCCAGCGATCGTGTTCGATCCTCTGGTCGATGCCTCGACGTTGAAGCCGGACGTCATCCGCGGCCTGAATTTGATGATCGTCCGCGAAAGCACCGGCGGGATCTATTTCGGCGAACCGCGCGGCGTCGAAACCCTGCCGGACGGCCAGAAGCGCGGCTTCGACACCGAATCCTACACCACCAATGAGATCGAACGGGTGGCCCGCGTCGCCTTCGAACTGGCCCGCAAGCGGCAAAACCGCGTCTGCAGTGTCGAAAAGGCCAACGTGATGCAGTCCGGCCTGTTCTGGCGCCAGACCGTGACCGCGCTGCGCGAGCGCGAATTCCCCGACGTGGAGTTGTCACACATGTACGCGGATAATTGTGCCATGCAGTTGGTCCGCGCGCCACGCCAGTTCGACGTCATCGTGACCTCGAATATCTTCGGCGATCTGCTGTCCGATCTGGCCTCCATGCTGACCGGCAGCCTCGGCATGTTGCCCTCTGCCACACTCGGTGCGGTTCAGGAGTCCGGCAAACGCCATGCGCTCTACGAACCGATCCATGGCAGTGCGCCCGATATCGCCGGTAAAGGCATCGCCAATCCATTGGCACAATTGTTGAGTTTCGCCATGCTGCTGCGGTTCTCCTTCGCTATGGACGAGGACGCAAACCTGATCGAGAAAGCCTGCATCAACGTGTTGGGCAGCGGCCTGCGCACGGCCGACATCATGGGCCACGGCACCGCGCGGGTCAGCACCAACGTCATGGGCGAATCGATCGTGCGCGAACTGGATAAGCTCACCGCCTGATTGCGCGGCCAGCACCGTCGCGGCATGCTGCCGCTCTGGCTTTGCAGGGGAGCGGAACACGATGCCACACGCCCAGACTGACGATGGCGTCCGCCTGTACTACGAGGAATCCGGCAGCGGCACTCCGGTCATTTTCGTGCACGAATACGCTGGCGACCACCGCGCGTGGGAGCCGCAAATGCGCCACTTCGGCCAGCGCTATCGTGCGATCACCTACGCTGCGCGCGGCTACCCGCCATCCGACGTGCCGGAGGACGTGGCGAAATACACGCAGGCCCGCGCCGCGGATGATATCGGATCGGTGCTGAATCATCTGAAGATCGATAAGGCCCATGTCGTCGGCCTTTCCATGGGCGGCTTTGCCACCCTGCATTTTGGCTTCCGTCATCCTGGGCGGGCTCGCTCCTTGGTTGTTGCCGGCTGCGGTTATGGCGCCGAACCCGGCCAACGCGAGAAATTTCAGGCCGAGGCCGATGCCATCGCGAAATTTATCGACGACAACGACATCGCGGTCTTCGCCGAGAAATACGCTTATGGCCCGACCCGCGTGCAATTCGAAAACAAGGACCCGCGCGGCTTTGCCGAATTCAAGCAACAGCTTGCCGAACACTCCAAAATTGGCGCCCGCAACACCCAACTGGGGGTGCAGCGTCATCGTCCTTCGTTGTACGATCTCGTCGACGACATGAAGAAATTGACCGTGCCGACTCTGGTGCTGACCGGCGATGAGGACTGGCCCTGCCTGCAGCCATCTCTATTGATGAAGCAGAACATTCCGACTGCGGCGCTGTCAGTGATGCCGAATTGCGGCCATACGATCAACATCGAGGATCCCGATCAGTTCAATCGTATCGTTGACGACTTCCTGCTGCACGTCGACTCCGGACGATGGCCGACGCGCGATCCGCGTGCCCTCAGCGCTTCGATCACAGGGATGAAATGATACCGGTCATCGATCTTGCCGATTATCTGGCCGGCAAGCCGGGGGCGCTGGAACGGACCGCGGGCGATATCCAGGATGCATTCACCCGGGTCGGCTTCTTCGTCATCACCGGCCACGATGTGCCACTGCGCCTGATTGAGCAGACCTTCGCGGAGGCCAAGCGCCTGCACGATCAGCCAATGGCCCACAAACTGGCCATGAAGTTGAACGACCACAACAACGGCTACATGGCTATGGGCCGCTACGCCGTGTGGACGTCGGATGTGAACAACAACGATAAGCCGGACCTGAACGAGGCATTCTTCATCCGCCGCGAACGAGGCCCGGATAATCCCATGCGTTTGACCGGACGGCGCTTCACCGGTCCCAATGTCTGGCCGGACGAAGCACTGCTGCCTGGCTTTCGCGGACACATCCTGGAATACCTTCAGGCCATGGAGGATTTCACCAACCGTTTGCTGCCGGCCGTGTCGGTGTCACTGGATCTCGATCCCGGGTTCTTCACTCCGCATTTCGTGGAAAGCCAGTTCAATTTGCGGCTGTCGCACTACCCGCCCGTGGCCGCGGGCGCCAATCAGTTCGGGATCGCGCCGCACAGCGATGCCAACTTCATGACGTTTCTCGCACAATCCGATGTGCCGGGTTTGCAGGTTCGCACCGTCGACGGAACCTGGCTCGACATGCCGTATATCCCGGGATCATTCGCCGTGAACGCCGGAGATATCTTGCACCGCTGGAGCAACGGAAGGTTTCTGTCCACCCCGCATCGAGCGTTACCCCCCACCGGGTCCCACCGTTACGCGATCCCGTTCTTTCTCGCCCCCCACCTCGATACGCAAATCGAGTGCCTGCCGACTTGTACCGGTCCTGCCAATCCGCCGCGATGGGAACCAATCAGCTACGAAGATTGGATTACCTGGTGGACCAACGAAAACTACGACCCGAAGCGGCAGAAAGATATCGCGGCGTAATCGTCCGGAAGCCGCTGTCAGGTTCGCAACGTATTCTTCGTCACCTTGATGCCGTGCGCCTTGAGCCAGGCCTTGTGTTCCGCCTGTGCCTTGGTCAATGCAGCGGTCTTCGGCAGACTGACCGGTTTATTCTTCGGGGTCGAGAGCTTGATCACACGGGACATGGCCTGTGCTCCGGGGGGTTGCCTGGCCGACCTTAGCACATTCCCGCAGCAAAGACCGGAAAATCGGCGCGCGTCATCACCTCACCCCTTGGCGCCATATTTCGCGTCCAGTTGTTGCGCCGTCAGAAACTGCTGCTCCATCTCGCGGATGGTCCCGAGGCCTATCAGTTCGTTGATCGCCACAAACGACACCGCGAGGTCGGGCCGCTCGATCACTTTGCATTCCGCGACCGAGAGTTGCAGCACGGACAGCGCGTTGCGCATGCCCATGATCGCTGCGCTGGTGACCAGCCGCGGATAGGACGCCACGGCGACGCCAAGGTCCGGCAACTCCTTCGCGCACAGCAACGGCGTCGTGAGCCGCGCACGAATCCCAAAGCCCATGTTGACGGACAGTGGTTTCGACACCTCTTTGGTCACCAGCGCGACATCGTC
Source organism: Acetobacteraceae bacterium (assembly GCA_049519555.1). Lineage (GTDB taxonomy): Bacteria > Pseudomonadota > Alphaproteobacteria > Acetobacterales > Acetobacteraceae > Rhodopila. Next base: position 10,995 of record JBEKQQ010000137.1, on the reverse strand, counting down.
TTTCGCCAGCAACGCAGCGGCGAACAGCAGATCGGCGCCCGCCTCGGCATAAAGATTCAGACGACGGATGGCCTCATTCACCCCATGCGTCGCAATCGAACCGGTGCACGCCTTGATGCTGAAATCCGGATCGCGGCGAGCCTCCACGGCAGCGCGGATTTTCTCGACGTGTTCCTCGGCCGGAATGACTTCCTTGCCTTCCATGTGGCCGCAACGCTTCGGTGACACCTGATCCTCGAGCATGAGCCCGTCGAGACCGGCTGCCTCAAATCCGCGCACCGTAAAGAACACGTTCACCGCATTGCCGTACCCCGTATCCCCGTCAGCGCTGAGCGGAATGTTGACGCAGGCGGCGATGTCGCGGGACCGCGAGACGGTTTCCTCATAACTGAGCAAACCCACATCGGCCCAACCAAGCGTCGACTCGGACAGGCCAGCGCCAGAGATACTGCCGGATTTGCATCTTACTTGCTCGATCAGGGGAGCGCTGAACCCGTCATACACGCCAGGCTGGATCAGAATCTCTTCCGCTTCGATCAGTTGCCGGAACAGCGTGGTCTTCTTGATCGTGGTTTTGTTTGGCGCAGTGCCTTACCGGTTGACCATTGACCGCATGAACGCCGATTTTGCGGACGCGCCATCGATCACATAGTTGTGATCCGACCCGGTCAGCACGAACCGCGAGCCCATGGCGATATACCGAGCGGCGTCCGCGTTGTCGTTGATCCCGCCCATGCCCATGATCTTGCCGTGCTCACGGCAGGCGTCACCGACGGCCTGATAGGCGTCGATCAGCTTCTGGTGTCCCATCTGCCCAGGAATGCCGAGTTCGGTGGTAAGATCGAAACTACCGAATAGTAAGACATCGATGCCGGGAACAGCGGCGATTTCACGCGCGTTGCGCACCGCCTCGGGACTTTCGATCATTACGGTGGTGAGAATTTCGTTGTTGATCTCCCGCTGCGCAGAGGCGACGTCGGAAATCTGATAGCCATACAGTGCCGGCGGCCCACCCCAACTGCGGGTACCGGCTGGCGGGTAATGGAACGCATCGGCGATGCGTTTGGCGTGGTGCGCGGTATCGACGTGCGGCACCACGATCCCCATCGCACCATTGTCCAGCAGCCGCGTTCCCTCATCCAGTGCGCCAGTGCAAACCCGCACCAGGGGCGCCACTCCAGTCGGCAGCGCGGCGATGCAAATTTGCGTGGCTTCCTGCATCGAAAACGCCCCATGTTCCATGTCGATGAACAGAAAGTCGTGCCCCGAGGCCGCCGCCAACAAGGGTGTCGCGATGCTGCGCAGGTGGTACACCTGAAAGCCCAAGGCCATTTCGCCTTGTTGCATTTTGCGTTTCGCGACATTGCGAGTGATTGGCATGGGACGTCCTCCGGTTGACGCCACAGGCCAGCACGGTCCGGCGCATCCCGTCAAACCGCCCGCTTGCCCGGACCGTGAGCCGCATGAGAGGCTTCGGCATGACCAATCGCACGCGCCTCGCCGTCGACATCGGCGGCACCTTCACCGATCTCGTGTTGTCCTTGCCGAACCGGACATTGTCGAAAAAACTGCTGACCACCCACGACCATCCCGACGCGGCGGTAATCGAGGGCACACGATTGATCCTGGCCGAGGCCGGAATCGCCGCCTCACAATTGGATTTGGTCATCCATGGCACGACATTGGCCACCAACGCTTTGATCGAGCGCAAGGGCGCGCGCACCGCACTGCTGACGACACGCGGGTTCCGGGACTCGCTGGAAATGGCGTACGAGCACCGGTTCGAACAATACGATCTGTATATGGAACGGCCCGCGCCGTTGGTTTCCCGGGATTTACGCCTGGAAGTAGCAGAGCGTCTGGCAGCGGATGGCTCGCTGCTGCTACCGTTGGATGAGGCCGGATTGCAACCGGTCATCGCAACGTTACGCGAAGCTAAAATCGAGGCTTTGGCAATCAGTTTCCTGCACGCTTATGTCAATCCGTCCCATGAGGAACGTGCCCGCGCGATCGTCGCTGCAGCATTACCGGACCTCGCGATCACGTTGTCGCATGAGGTTTGCCGGGAAATCCGCGAGTACGAACGGACCTCGACGACGGTCGCCAATGCCTACGTGCTGCCGCTGATGTCGCACTATCTACGCGACATGCGAGACGGCCTTGCCGCTTTGGGCGCGGCATGTCCGCTGTTGTTGATGATGTCCTCCGGTGGCATTTGCACGATCGAAACGGCCCGACGCTTTCCGGTCCGCCTGGTTGAAAGCGGGCCGGCCGGCGGCGTCATCCTGGCCCGCCGCATCGCGGCCCGTGGCGGTTACGACCGTGCATTGTCATTCGACATGGGCGGCACGACGGCGAAGATCACCTTGATCGACGATTATACCCCGCAACAATCCCGCCACTTCGAAGTCGCCCGCGCCTACCGCTTCGCCAAAGGCAGCGGCATTCCGGTACGCATTCCGGTCATCGACATGGTTGAGATTGGTGCCGGCGGTGGTTCGATCGCGCGGGTCGATTCGCTCCGCCGCATCGTTGTCGGCCCCGATAGTACCGGCTCCAATCCCGGGCCTGCCTGCTACAATCGCGGCGGCGACCAGGCGACGGTCACCGATGCCGACGTCGTGCTTGGCCGCATCGATCCCGACGGTTTCGCAGGTGGTTCAATCACGCTCAACCCGGACAAGGCAGCTGCGGCCATCGCGAAAAGTATCACGCTGGACATGACAGAACCTGAGGCCGCGCGTGGCATTGCCGAGATCGTCGACGAAACCATGGCCAGTGCCGCGCGTGTGCACGCCGTCGAAAACGGCAAGGACACTTCAGGCCGCACGCTGATTGCCTTCGGGGGCGCTGCGCCGCTGCACGCCGTTCGCCTCGCCGGCAAGCTCGGTATCGAACGTGTCGTCATTCCGCCCGATGCCGGCGTTGGTTCAGCGCATGGTTTCCTCGACGCGCCAATCGCATACGAAGTCGTGCGTACCCTGGTCGTGCGCCTGGGCGCATTGGACCAACAACGGATCGACACAATGTTCGCCGAAATGCGCGAAGAGACCGCAGCAGTGGTCCGGCTTGGTGCACCCATCGGCGAACTCGAGGAAACCCGCACTGCTTACATGCGCTACCGCGGCCAAGGGCACGAAATCGCTGTGCCGTTTCCGGCCGGCAAAGCCGACCCTGAAACGTTACGGACGGCCTTCGATACGACCTATACCGCGTTATTCGGGCGTACCATTCCGCGCCTGGAAATCGAGGTGGTGACCTGGACCCTCGCTTTGGCGCAACGCCGCGACCGACCAGAACGCGCCATCCAGCCCGCCCACACGGGACCGGCGGACCCGATCGGCACACGCCGTCTTATTGAATCAGCAACCGGCGAAATGGTTATGGCTCAGCTGCACGCTCGGAAAACCCTGAATCCAGGCGCTACCGTAACGGGACCCGCGCTGATCCTGGAGGACGGCACCACGACCGTCATCCCATCCGGCCACGTCGCCTGGATTGGTGCCAATCACGAAATCATCATTGAAGGAACCCGCGCATGAGCGGCCGAAACATCGACGAAATTGAACTGCAGATCATGTGGAACCGGCTGCTCTCGGTGGTCGAGGAGCAGGCACAAACCCTGGTACGCACCGCGTTCAGTACATCGTCGCGTGAGGCCGGCGACATTTCCGCCGGGGTGTTCGACCGCGAAGGCCGGATGTTGGCCCAGGCGGTGACCGGGACACCGGGGCATATCAATACGATGGCGCGGTCGGTGGGGCATTTCCTCGAGGTGTTTCCGGTGGCGCAGATGCGCGAAGGCGACGTTTATGTCACCAACGATCCGTGGAAAGGCACCGGGCATCTGTACGATCTCGTTGTCGTGTCGCCGACCTTCATGGACGGGCGCATCGTCGCCTTGTTCGCCAGTACCGCGCATCTCGTGGACATGGGCGGCGTCGGCCAGACGCCGGAAGGCCGTCAGATTTGGCACGAGGGATTGTTCATCCCACTGCTGCGGTTGGCTCGCGCCGGCGAAATGAACGAGGACCTGCTGGCAATGATCCGCGCCAATGTGCGCGAGCCGGTGCAAGTGATCGGCGACGTCTACGCGTTGATCGCATGCAACGAAATCGGTGGCCGGCGGCTGGTCGCCATGATGCGCGAATTCAAACTCCATGACATCGATCAACTGGGCGGCGAGATCATCCAACGCAGCCGCCGCGCGATGACCGAGGCGATCCAGAAACTACCGAAGGGGTCCTGGACGTCATCCATGCGCGTCGATGGTTACGAAGCGCCGATCGACATCGTCGGCCGGGTAACGATTGCGGACGATACGATCCATGTCGATTTCACCGGCACGTCGGGCATGTCGTCGTACGCGATCAACTGCCCGATTTGTTACACCGAGGCCTACACAACCTTCGGCGTGAACTGCGTTATTGCGCCGCACGTGCCGAACAACGCCGGGAGTCTGGCGGCGGTGAAGGTAACGGCTCCGCCCGGCACCGTGCTCAGTGCGGAATATCCCGCTGCGGTCTATGCCCGCTCCACCATGGGCCATTTGTTGCCGGATGTGGTGTATGGCTGCCTCGACCAGGCCATTCCCGGCCGCGTGCCGGCCGAGGGGACGTCCAATCTCTGGAGCCTGAAACTGATCGCCGGCCACGGGCTGACCGGCATCGGCGCCAAGGCGGGCACGCAGTTCATGACGATGAGTTTTCATTCCGGCGGGGCCGGCGCACGACCGCAGCAGGATGGGCTGTCGGCCACGCCATTTCCGTCCGGCGTACGCAACGTCCCCGTGGAAGCAACCGAAGCGATCACGCCTCTGGTCATCTGGCGCAAGGAACTGCGTCCGGACTCCGGCGGCGCTGGACGGCAACGCGGCGGACTGGGTCAGGTGATGGAAGTTGGGTCGCGCGAGGACGCAGCGTTCGGATTGTTCGCGTCGTTTGAACGGGTCAAATATCCGGCACGCGGCCGTAACGGTGGTGGCGCCGGTGCGAAAGGTTCGGTGCAGCTGGCATCCGGCAAGGAACTCGGCCCGAAAGGGCTGCAGATCGTGCCAGCCGGGGACCGAGTGATCGTTTCGATGCCGGGCGGCGGCGGGATGGGCTCACCCGCGGAACGCGACCCGGAGGCGATCCGCCGCGATATTCGCCTCGGCTACATCACCAAAGAAGCAGCCCAAAGCGAGTACGGCTTCCAGAGCTGACATTCACATTCAGACGCCACTTCGCTCGCGGGTCCGCCACGCCTCCTCCACCAGACACAAAATCTCGAACAATATTGAGGCGCCGTTGAACGCAGTGATCGTGCCGGGATCGAACGACGGGGCCACCTCCACCAGGTCGCCGCCGATGAAGTCGATCCCGCGTAGGGCTCGCAGCAGCCGCAGCGCCTCCCGGGCAGTGATCCCGCCGGCCTCGGGCGTGCCGGTGCCGGGCGCCTCGGCCGGATCCAGGCTGTCGATGTCGAACGTCAGATAGGTCGGTCCATCGCCAACGACCCGCCTCGCTTCGGCAGCGGCAAACGCCCAACCCTGATCGGTGAATTCATCGATGCCGAGCACTCGCATGCCGCTGGCGGCAGAAAATCCCCACATATCCGGATCGTTGGTGGTGCCGCGAATGCCGATCTGGATCACCCGGCGCGGGTCCAGCAGCCCTTCTTCGACGGCCCGACGGAACGGTGCGCCATGGTGGAACCGCGAGCCCAGGTAATCGTCGCCGGTGTCGCAGTGGGCGTCGATATGCACCATCCCCACCGGCCGGTGCCCGGCAACGCCGCGCAAAATCGGCAGGCTGATCGAATGGTCGCCGCCGACCGAAACAGGGATCGCGCCGGCATCGTGCACGGCACGGTAATACCCCGCAATCTCTTCCAATGCGCCGGTCAGTTCATAGGGAAACTCCAGCCAGCAATCACCCAGATCGCGGACCTTGGCATGGGCGAACGGAGCTACTCCGGTGGCCGCATTGATGCGGCGGAGCAAAGTCGACTGCTCCCGCACCGCACGCGGTCCATGGCGAGCGCCGGAGCGATGCGTCACGCCGCCATCGAACGGCACGCCGATCAGCGCGATGTCGGCGTCCGACGGGTTGTCGGCGATGGGGGCACGGAAGAAGCTGGCGATGCCGGTGTGTCTCGGGCGGGCCTGCGGATCGTTCAGGTCTTCATAGCGGGTGGGACGTTTTGTCATGCGCTATCCTCATAGCGTATTTGTCCTTGGGGCGTATCTCTTCACGCGACCGGGGCTGACGGTCCACGCGGGCGATGAAGACATCATGACAAGGTTGCGCGAGCCGTGACCATGCACAATCGACGTCGTTCCGCACCCGGGCGATTGCGTGGCTGGAGATGAGGCCTGGATCACCCATCACGCAAGCTTCGTGCGAATGAACGCGCTGGCATCGCGGAGCGCGGCGCGGCCCTCGGGCAGAATCGGCGCGAAGACTTGCCAGGCGTGTGGCACCCCGGGCCAGGTTTCCAGCGTGACGTCGACGCCCGATCGCCTGGCGTTCTCGGCCACGCGGCGCGAATCATCCAGCAGGACTTCGCAGTCGCCGACCTGGATCAGCAAAGGCGGAAGGCCGGTCAGATCGGCATAGACCGGGGAGGCGAGAGGGCTCGTCGGCGGTGTATCCCCGAGATAATGCCGCGCCATCGGCGCGACCCATGACCCGAAAAACAGCGGATCAGCCTCATCGTTATCGATGAGGCTGTTCCCCGTGGCGGCAAGATCGGTCCACGGCGAAAACAAGACGGCGGCGGCCGGCAGCCGTTCCCCCGCGTCGCGAAGCGCGATCAACAGTGCCAAAGCGAGGCCGCCGCCAGCCGAATCGCCAGCCACCGCAATGCCTTGCGATGGCGTGTCCGCGCTCAACGCATGCCATGCCGCCAGCGCGTCCTCGAGCGCTGCGGGAAACGGATGCTCGGGCGCGAGACGGTAATCGAGGGCAAACAATCGCGCATCGGCGCCGGCCGCGAGGCGCGAGGTCACGGATCGATGCGTCCGTGCCGACATCGCAATATAAGCGCCACCGTGCAAGTATAAGATGCATCGCCCGTGCGCCGGGTGATCTGGGGCGATGGGCTCGATCCATTCGCCGTTGAGGGCGGCACCTCGCTCGGCGCGAATCCGCCAGCCGGGAGCAAGTTTCGCCCCAAATGGCACCCTATCGGTCCGCACGCGTGACGCGACGACGCCCTGGTCGCGACGCGAATCCGGCTTGACCCAACGGCGCAAGGCCCAGGTCAGCAACCTGTTTTGGAGGCTCATGCGCCGCGTCCGAGCGAGCGCGAGTGCGAACAGGGCATCCTGGTCGGGCATACAAGCCGATCAATCATGTGCGGTGCAGGCGCCTTCAAGGTTGGCGATACCGATAATGCCAACAACGGGAATTGATCTGGTTACTATATTGATATGAGATACGACCTGATCGAAACCGTCCGTCAGGCGCCAGCCAGAGTCCGATGCCCAACGAAGCGTGAGCTTACAACTGCGATACTCGTCGGTAATACCGTTGTAGAGATATGAGATCACCAGTTCCGCGGTGCCTGGCGCCGTGGGGACGTGCCCGCGCAGCACAATGGCGTCATGACCTGGACGACCGTCGAGAACCGCGCCACGCCCGCTTTCCATCACGGCTTTGGGAAACTTCACGATTTTGATTGGTTGCAAATCCGTATGCTGGCCGGCGGACGCAATACCATGGGTCTCCAGGCGAATCGCCGTTACGGTATCGCCGTCCAAGGACAGACCGAGGCACTGGAAACTGTTGTCCCCGGTACTGTCGATCATGGCAAGCTGTTTGGTTGCAGTCGTGAAACTCGTGCAAGCATGATCCTGCGTTTTCGGCTCCGCGGCCGGACTGCCGGGCGCGCTCGCCAGCACGCCGAGGACAATCGTGATCCCGGCCGTGCCAGCCAAAGCGGTATAACACCACGACCGTTTTTGATTTGTCACCGAATGACCTGGAGGTTTGCCGAAAAGCCGCGAGCGTGAACCCGCGAAAACCGAACGGGTGGAACCACAATATCTGACCCGTCCCGAAAATTCGGAACGCCGTTCAGAGTGGCGTGATCATAATTTTTCGCAGTGCCCAGAGGTTGGGAGTCATACCGCCCGGTACGTCCGTGTCAGAAACCGGTTGAACCGGCCGCTTATTTCCACAATCTCTGACGAACCGGAACTCTCGGCCACTCCAGACAATTTAACAATGGGCCAATTGTAACTGGACACGGCATTATGGGTAGTTTCCGAGTCTCGCGCGCCGCGCTGTCTGACGATATGGGTTCGATCCTGGAGATACAACAGGGCCACCTGATGCCTCATGGTCGCATTTCGGCGTTTGATGATGGCGTCGGCGGTGTGCCCCGCGGTTTCGCGAAACCGCGCGATCTGAGCCGAACAAAACGCACAAAATCCAGCGTGGCCCTGAATAATCTGCGCGCGCTGGTGATCCTCATCGTGGTGGGTTTTCATTCCGCGCTGGCCTATCTCGGCTCGCAGCGTGCATCACCGTTTCCGTTCGACCAGTCCCCGTTCGAGTGGCGCGCTTTTCCGATCCTGGACAGCCATCGCTGGTTCGGCTTCGACATATTTTGTGCATGGCAAGACGTCTATTTGATGTCGTTGATGTTTTTCCTCTCGGCGCTGTTCACCTGGCCGAGCCTCACACGTAAAGGCAGCGGAAAGTTTCTGGCCGATCGGTTCCTGCGGCTGGGTGTACCGTTTGGTTTTGCGCTGGCCGTGGTGGTGCCAATCGCAGTGTATCCGGCCTACCGAGTGACGGCTGCCGATCCGGGCGTGATCGCCTATGCGCGGCATTTCCTGGCGCTGCCGTTCTGGCCCAATGGGCCAATGTGGTTCTTATGGCAATTGCTGGCGCTGACCGTCGTTGCCGCCTTGCTGCACCGCTTTGCTCCGCATTGGGTCGCTTTGCTCGGCCGCTGGTCTTCCTCGGCGGGCGCCCACCCGGGCCGATATTTCGCCGGCCTGGCGGCGGCATCTGCCCTGGCATATGTCCCGCTCGCGGTGGCCTTCACCCCTTGGGCCTGGGGTGAACATGGGCCGTTTGCGCTCCAGTTCAGCCGACCCCTGCTCTATGCGGTGTTTTATTTCGCCGGCCTCGGCGTTGGATCAACCGGCCTGGAGGGAGGCTTGCTCGCATCCGACGGCATGTTGGCCTGGCGCTGGCCGGTTTGGCTCGCAGGCGCGCTTGCCGCCTTCGTGTGCTGGATGGGGCTGACCGCATTGGCGATGAGCTACAAGGCGTCGGCGCCGCTCGGTCTGCAAATCATCGTTGACACCAGCTTCGCGTTGGCCTGCGCCGGCGGTTGCTTCTGCGTGACGGCGGGTTGCCTGCGCTTCGGCACGGTGCGCTCGCCACTGTTCGACAGCCTGGCGAACAACGCCTTCGGGATTTATTTATTGCATTACGTGTTCGTTGTCTGGCTGCAATACGCGTTGCTCGGTGTGGCGTTGTTTGCCGTCGCCAAAGGCATGCTCGTCTTCGCCGGCGCGTTGCTTCTCGCCTGGGCCTCGACGGCTGCACTGCGTTTCATTCCATTCGGCTCGCGGCTCATCGGTGAGAGTCCACCGTCCAGGGTGAGAATTCCTTCAGCTTCTAAGGATTTAAGACTCCTGGACAGAGGTAACCGCGATCGCCGGCAACTTCCTCCACCGAACCTTGCACGTTAAAATCTTGCTCAAAGTGCCACCGAACACCCAATGCCGTTGATCCTTAAGCTCGCGGCGCGGAACCTGTTGCAGGATCGGCTGCGGTTCGCCGCCACCGTCGTTGGAATTGTCTTCTCCATCGTTTTGGTCACCATCCAACTCGGACTGTTCCTGAGCTTCGAAAGCATGGTGACGACGATGATCGATCACGCTCCCGCCGATCTTTGGATCGTGCCGCAGGGAACGAAATGCTTCGAGGACCCTTCATTGCTGGACGAACGTGATAGGACTCAGGCGTTGTCGGTGAAAGGGGTCACCGCGGCGATCCCGGTCGTGATCGGGTTCACCCAATGGACAGTTCCCGGCGGAGGAACAACACCCGTGTTCATCATCGGATCAAGCGAGAGTTCTCCGGGTTTGCATCCCTGGAATTTCGTCGCCGGCAATCTGGGCGACCTCTCGGCACCGCATGCGGTGGCGATCGATCGGACTTATTTCGGGCGGCTCGGGGTCACGCGGATCGGCGATAGCACGGAAATCCGCGAGCAAAAGGCCGAGGTGACGGCGATCACCAATGGCATAAGGTCATTCACCACAACACCTTATGTCTTTACGACACTCGATCGCGCCCAGTCGTATGTGGCAACGCCACCAAATAAGGTTTCCTATCTTCTGGTGCATGTTGCTCCTGACACCAATATCGACAACGTTCGCAAGCAATTGCTGGCGAGCCTGACCAAAGTCGAAGTTCTGACGCCGGATGAGTTTCGCAGCCGCAGCAGCGCTTTCTGGTTATTCGGCACCGGTGCCGGTGCCGCCTTGTTCGCCGGAGCACTGCTTGGCGCCATCGTCGGTACGGTTATCGTTGCCCAAACGCTCTATTCCAGCACCAAGGATCATCTGAGCGAATTCGCGACGTTGCGCGCCATCGGATCATCGAGCGTCTATATTCACAAAGTGATTATTTGCCAGGCGCTGCTCAGTGCGGTCATCGGGTTCTCTCTCGCGGCCGGTATCGGCCTGATCGTCGTCAAATCAACCGCCGAGACCGCGCTGCCCATCGTTATGACTCCGGAACTAACTCTGGGCTTGTTTCTGCTTACGGTCCTGATGTGCGTAACATCGGCCACCGCCGCCATCGTGCAAGTGCTGCGCATCGATCCCGCAGTGGCATTCAGGCCGTGAGCGAGCCGCTGATCGAGGCTGTCGGACTGGTGCAACGGCTCGGCAAGGGGGCGGGTCAGGTGCTGGCCTTGAACGGCGTCAATCTGTCGCTCGCCGGTGGTGAACTGACCCTGCTCATGGGACCGTCCGGCAGCGGC
>JBEKQQ010000136.1:0-16979 GCA_049519555.1 Acetobacteraceae bacterium | reverse complement strand
CGTCCACGCCACCATCCTGGCCGAGTCGGGCCAGTTGGTGGAAGGCAAAAACGGCCCACGGGTCTTGTTGATGAACGGCAGCCGCCAGGAAATCGATCACCAGACTGGTCGGCTCGACATGCTGACCTTCGCGCAAAATGAAATCGATCTTACCGACGCCGCAGGTCCGGAAGGTGAACGCCCAGCGGATATGTCGGAAGTCGGTCTGGGCGAGCTGTTCCATCCGCGACTTGCATTGCCTCGCGACGTGCCGAAATGGGTGGCCGAGGCCCATAAGCGGCTCGCCAGCCCGCTGGCGTCGATTTCCTACGCACTGGTGGCATTGGTTTCGGTGCTGACCGGGGCATTTCAGCGGCACGGCGGTTTCCTTCGACCGTTGGGCTCGGTTCTGACTGTTGTGCTGCTGGTGGCACTTGGCCTGACCATCGACGGCCTGGCTGCACGCGACAACGCGCTGATTCCACTGATCTGGCTGCGTACGCTACTGCCAGGCATCGTCTGCGGCATCGTGTTGTTCGCTCCCGATCGCTGGTCGAGACGCGCACCCACTGCATCCGAACCGCCGTCCGAAACGCCGATTGGAGCCGCCTCCGCGTGACCTTGACCATCACCCTGTCGCGCTACATCGCGCGGCAATTCGTGACGGCCATCGCAGCGGCGTGGGTGGCATTGTCGCTGCTCGTTGCGATGTTCGATTTCCTTGAACTGTTGCGCCGGTCGGTCAGCAAGCCGGACGCAACGTTCACCCTGGTGGGCGAGATCGCAGCGTTGCGCGTGCCGTACATCATGATCCAGATTCTGCCGTTCGCGGTGCTTCTGGGCGGCCTGCTGTGCTTTTGGCGACTGACGCGGACATCCGAGCTGGTTGTCGCCCGCGCTGCCGGCGTTTCCGCCTGGGAGTTCCTGTGCGTTCCCACCGTCTGCGCGCTGCTTTTGGGCGCCATCACAACGGCGGGGATCAGTCCACTCTCGTCAGCGATGCTGGCACGAGCTGAGGCGCTGGAGACCGAGTATATTCAAACCGGCGGCGGCCCGCTGGCGTTGAACGGCGGCCAGCTTTGGCTCCGCCAGTCGGATCACGAACAGGGCACCAAAGGCGTCGCCATCATCCATGCCTACGGCGTCGCGCTGCACGGTGAGCAACTGACGACCGGACCGGTCAGCGTGTTCCGCCTGGACGATACGGATCATCTGCTGTCGCGGATCGAGGCCTCCGAAGGGGTCCTCGCGAAGCGACAATGGGAGTTCGAGAACGCGCGCACCATTCGGCCGGATCAGTTGCCGGATAAGCCGCGGGAAATTCGGCTGCCGACTGATTTGACTGTGGCGCGGGTGCAGGACAGCTTTGCCTCACCCGACACGTTGTCGGTTTGGGTGCTGCCGGATTTCATATCTCTATTAGAACGATCTGGTTTCTCATCGGTTCGCCACCGTTTGCATTTTCAGACGTTGCTGGCGTTGCCTTTGCTTTGCGCGACAATGGCGCTGGTGGCAGCCGGATTTTCCATGCGGCAGACCCGCCGCGGCGGCGTGGCAAAGATGATCGGTGGCGGTGCGTCGGCGGGTTTTGCGTTGTTCACGATCTCCAAGGTCGCTGAAGAGTTCGGCCAATCCGGCGCCCTCCCCGTATTCCTCGCGGCCTGGGCGCCGGCCGCATCCGGGCTCATGTTGGCGGTGGCACTGCTGTTGCACACGGAAGACGGCTGACGATGCGACTGACGATGCTCCGGCTGGGTCTGATTGCCGCCGCCATTTTGCCCATTCTGATGCTGATGCCAGTTCTGATGCTGATGCCAGCGGCTGTTTGGGCACAAAAGAGCTCTTTCGTCACCACCGGCCCGCCGGTGTCGAAAGACGAGCCAGTGACATTCACCGCGGACGAGGTCGAATACGATCGCGACAACAGTATGGTCATAGCGCGTGGTCACGTCGAAGTTTGGCAGGCCGGCCGCATCGTCAGGGCGGATCAAATGAGTTTCAATCGCCAGACCGGCGTGGTCGTGGCGATCGGCAACGTCGTGATCATGCAGCCCGATGGTCAGGTGCTGTTCGCCCAATACGCCGAACTGAGCCGTGACATGAGTAACGGCATCCTCAAGACCGTCCGCGGATTGTTGGCCAACAACGGCAAGTTGGCGGCAAACGGTATGCGGCGGACCGGCGGTGCGCTGAACGAGTTGTCGCGCGTGGTTTATACCGCCTGTAACCTTTGTAAGCAGGATCCGACCCGGCCGCCATTATGGGAGGTTCGGGCCGCGTCGGCCTTGCAAGATACGGAACACAAGACGATCGAGTATCGCGATGCCACGTTGCTGATGGATGGCATTCCGGTGGCCTATACGCCGTGGCTGATGCACCCCGACCCCTCGGTGCCGCGGCAATCGGGTATCTTGCCTCCGGTCATCGGCACGTCGTCGCAACTCGGCGGATTTTATGGGCAGCCCTATTATTGGGTGATCGACGGGCAATCGGATGCGACGTTCACGCCGGTGATCGCAACGCGGGCGGGTGCAATTATCGACACTCAGTACCGGCACAGCTTCGACAGCGGCACGCTGTTCGTCAACCTGGCCGGTGGCTACGAGTTAGGGTCAGCGCAAGGTAGCTTCGCCAGCCGTGGCCAGTTCGCGATCGACGACACGTGGCGTTGGGGCTTCGACATCAATCGCGCATCGTCCAGCCTGTTCGTGCTTAACGAGCACATTCTGCTCGGTCTGGCCGGCGACTCCAACGTGTTGCCGAGCAACATTTATTTGGAGGGGTTCGGCGAAGGTTCCTACTCGCGCGTCGATGTCAAAGGTTACCAGGGCCTGATCACACAAATCGCGACCGACAAACTTCCGCTGGTGTTGCCACGCTACATTTACAGCTATGTCGGCACGCCGGACGATTGGGGCGGGCGGCTGTCTGTAGACACTGGTATGTTCAACGTGATTCGGGATGTCGGCACCGATACAAGGCGTGCCAATCTGACACTGAACTGGGAACGCCCGTTTCAGGGGCCGGTCGGCGATTTGTGGAAGATCACGCTGCATGGCGACGCGGCGGCATACGATGCATCGCAGTTCAATGAGCAGCCGAATTACGGCCTTCGTCACAACCTCGACACGGCGCAGGCGCAGCCGGGAGTGGCTGTGGACATGAACTGGCCCTGGATGCGTGATTCAGGGAGTTGGGGGACACAACTGATCGAGCCGCATCTGCAACTCGTCGTGCAGCCCAGAACCGGCGATAGTCAGTTTCAGCGGATCCCAAACGAGGACAGTCTGAGCTTCGAATTCTCCGACGCCAATCTGTTCGGGTTCAATCGATTCCTGGGGATTGATCGTCTGGAAGGCGGCACCCGGCTCAATGCGGCGCTGCATGGCGCGTGGTATCTGGGCGGTACGGTACTCGACGGTTTGGTGGGCCAATCCTATCAGGCGGGTGTGGATAATATGTTCCCGGCGGCCTCTGGGCTGCACGATTCCGTCTCCGATATTGTTGCGCGTGCGTCATTCTCGCCGACACCCTGGCTCTCGGCGACCTATCGCACACGGCTTGACAAAGCGAGCTTCAATACCCGCATGGCCGATGCCTCGATGTCTCTCGGCACCGATAAATTTCGCCTGACCGGGGGATATCTTTATACCACATTCGATCCGTTTTACTTCTACGACAACCCGCAGCCGTTGCCGTCGACATCCGGCTATTTCGAGCCACGCAATGAGGCCACGGCGGGAGTCTCCAGCCGCTGGGGGCATTACCGGTTCAGCCTCTCGGCACGGCGGAATCTGGCGACCAATCAGATGATATATTATGGTGCGACCGCCGCTTATGAGGACGAGTGCTTTATCCTCGACGTGCGCTTTATCCGGCGATACACCACGCTGTTGAACGACCATGGTTCAACCGCAGTGCTGTTTTTCTTCACGTTCAAGACAATCGGCCAGTTCGGCTACCGCGCGATCTGATACAGGGATGATGTTGATGCCAGCCAGTCAGAGGACGCCCACCGGGATGTTTTATCGGTCGCGCCACCGCCGCCCAAGGCCTTCCCTGCTACCGCGCCCAGGGACCCTGGGCGGCGTGGTTCTGGGGGCGTGTTTGCTACTGTCGGTCAGTGCGCCTGCGCCGTTGGCACAGACGCCGGCACGGCAACGCGGCATGCCGGCGCCCGAGGCGGCCCCTGCTCAGACGCCATCCGCCGGGATGCCGGTGATTGGAACGCCGCTGCCTGGCATGCGGATCGTGGCGGTGGTCAGCGGCGACGTGATCACCAGCGGCGATGTGGACAACCGTGCGCGGCTATTTGCGTTATCGACCGGTCTGCCCAACACGCCTGATGTGATCGACCGGCTCAGGACCCAGATCGCCAATCAATTGATCGATGAGCGGCTGCGCCTGCAGGAAGCCCAAAGGCGCAAGGTCGTCATCCCGGACAAGCAAATCGCCGATGCCATCCATGACATCGAGCAGCGCAACAACATGCCGGAGGGCGCCCTGCGCGCAAAGCTGGCGTCCATGGGTGTCAGCGTGCGCACGCTGATCGACCAAATTCGCGTGCAGCTGGCCTGGACCCAGGTGTTGAAGGAACAACTGGCCGACAAGCTCAATATCAGCGACGCCGAAATCGACGAGCAAATGCATCTGCACGAGGCGCAGATCGGTAAACCGGAATATCATGTCGGCGAAATTTTCATTCCGGTCGACGATCCCGCGAACATCGCCGACGCGCAGCGATTTGCCGAGACGGTGATTGGGGAGTTGCGATCAGGTGCAGTGTTCTCGGCGGTTGCCGCACAGTTCAGCCAGACCCAGAGCGCGCTGGAAGGCGGTGAGCTTGGCTGGGTGCAACCCGATCAGCTCGACCCGCAGGTGGCGAGCCTGGTTGTTGAGATGCCGGTCGGCGCGGTCAGCAATCCGGTGAAGGTGCCGGGCGGGTTTGACATCGTCACCCTGCAGGGCAAACGCCAGGTCGGCAACGACACGGGCACGTTCGTCACGCTGCGCCAGGTATTCTTGCCGTTTACTGTGCCGCTCGATCCGCAGCATCCGACCGATCAGCAGCGTCAGGCGTTGGAAAGGGCGCATACCCTGGCAGCCAACATCAAGAGTTGCCCGCAAATGGAAGAAGCCGCCAAGGCTAATCCGTCCGCGCGGCCGGTCGATCCCGGCGAAATCCGGCTTGAGACGGTGACGCCGCCGCAGTTTCGGGATCTGCTGACCAAACTGCCGGTCGGGCAGGCCAGTCAGCCGCTGGTCGCGACCGATGGTATCGCGGTCGTTATCATCTGCTCGAAGGAGCAGAAGAATACTGCGATTCTGACCAGGGATGACGTCCGCCGCCGCATGATTACCGATCGGGTCGAGACGGTTTCGCGGCAATTGATGCGCGACCTGCGCCGCAAGGCGACGATCCAGCGGTTCGATCACGCAGCGTAGTTGGGGCCGGTTACCCAACCCCTTCCAGTCGCACGCCGGGATGAAAATGCGCGTAGACCCGGCGGGCGATTTCCTTGTTAATGCCGGGCGCTGCCTCCAGGTCGCCAAGGCCCGCCATCTTCACGCCGCGTGCCGAGCCGAAATGGTTCAGCAAGGCGCGTTTGCGAGCTGCGCCAATGCCTTGCACCTCGTCCAGTTCGCTTTGCCTGATGGCTTTCGAGCGGCCGGCGCGATGCGTGGTGATAGCGAAACGATGCGCCTCGTCGCGAATGCGTTGCAGGAAATACAAGACCGGATCGCGCGGCGGTAACTGAAACGGCGCCATGCCGTCGGTGTGCAGCCACTCGCGGCCGGCGTCGCGATCCGGTCCTTTGGCGATCGCCACCAGTTTGACGTCGGACACACCCAGCTCGTCCAGCACGGCCCGCGCCGCCGACAACTGGCCCGCACCGCCGTCGATCAGCACGATGTCCGGCCAGTCCGACGCCGGCGCTCCTTCGGCCTGTTCTTTCAGCCCGCGGGAGAAGCGGCGCGTCAGCACCTCCTTCATCATGGCGAAATCGTCGCCCGGAGCGATCGCCCCGCGAATGCCGAACTTGCGATACGCGGCCTTGATGAAACCTTCTGATCCCGATACGATCATGACGCCGTAAGGGTTGGTGCCCATGATGTGGGAGTTGTCGTAGACCTCGATCCGTTCCGGGGTGGCATCCATACCGAACAGCCGGGCGACGCCTTCCAGCAGCTTTGCCTGACCAGCTGACTCCGCCAGTTTGCGTTCCAGCGCCTCGCGCGCGTTGATTTCGGCGTGCTGGATAACATCGTGTTTTTCGCCACGACGCGGCACATGGAGTTCGACCTTGCGGCCGGCTTTGAGCGTCAACGCCTCGGCCACCAGATCCTGTTCCGGCAACTCGTGATTGATCAGCAGCAAAGGCGGCGGCGGCTTGTCATCATAAAACTGACCGATGAAGGCGCTGAGCACTTCCGGTGCTTCTTCGGCACGCGCATGCGACGGGAAGAACGCGCGGTTGCCGTTGTTGCGGCCGCCGCGCACGAAGAACACCTGCACGCAGGTCTGACCGGCGATCTGGTACGCAGCGATGACGTCGGCGTCCTCCAGGCTCGCCGGGTTCACCACGTCGTTGCCTTGCACAAACGTCAATGCCCGGATGCGATCGCGGACTGCGGCGGCGCGTTCGAACTCCAGCGCCTCGGCCGCATGTTCCATTTCGCCGGCCAGTTCCTGTTGCACGATGCCGGATTTGCCGGCCAGAAATGTCTTGGCCTGGCCAACGAGTTTGCGGTACTCGTCGGCGTCGATGCGGCCGACGCAGGGTCCTGAGCAACGCTTGATTTGATATAGCAAGCACGGCCGGGTGCGATTGGCGAACACGGTGTCGGCACAGGACCGCAACAAAAATACCCGTTGCATGGCCGTCACGGTTTGATTGACTGCCCAGGCGGAGGCGAAGGGGCCGTAGTAGGAGCCCTTGCGAAGGCGGGCGCCACGGTGTTTGGCGATCTGCGGAAACGGATGATCTTCGGTCAGCATCAGCCAGGGATAGGACTTGTCGTCCCGCAGCACGATGTTGAACCGCGGCTTGAGGCGCTTGATGAGGTTTGCTTCCAGCAGCAGCGCCTCGGCCTCGGTATGGGTGGTGATGACCTCCATCGACGCAGTCTCGGAGACCATGCGTCGCAAACGTTCCGATAACCGGCCGATCTGGGTGTAGGACAACACCCGCCTTTTCAGGCTGCGCGCTTTGCCGACGTAAAGCGCGTCGCCCTTTTGGTCGAGCATCCGGTACACGCCGGGATTGGCCGGCATGGTGGCCATTGCCGCCTCGATCACGCTTACACCAGATGGGGGCACACCTTTGGTGGGCTCTTGCGGGTTGGGCTCGGGAGGGATCATGTTGTCCTATATACCGCGTTTTGCGCGGTTCGGGGGAGAGGGAGGCTGGATCACGCGGTCGTGATTCGGTGCGGTTGGTGCTGTCATTATGGGCAGAAACCGCATACCAGCGATGAAATCGTGGCGGGGCTCGCCTGTATCAATGGGTTAGCGGGTCATCCACAAAAACTGTGGATAACCCTGTCGAAAAGGTTTTTGACATTCGCATGAACGTGGCGGTTTCCCTGGGTTTCCTAGGGATTGATTAAATTTTACTCAGTGTGCAACCAATTGATTTAACTGGTATATTTAATCCAATGACAGGCCTGTCACGCGGCGATACGGCAGAAATGGCGACGGGCAGCACCAGGGTTCGCGCTTGTGATTAGTTTCGCTGCCGCCGCTCGATTTCCACCCCTGCCGAGGCCGAATCGGGGAACGCATCCAGCTTCTCGACCCGGATCCGCGCGAGATCGACCCGAGGGTCGGTGAGGCAGGCTTCAGCAATCCGTTCGGCCAAGGTTTCCACCAGTCTGACATGGCCGGCGGCAACGATTTGGCGCACCGCGTTGGCGATCCGCTCGTAATCGACGACTCTGGTCAGCTCGTCGCGGCCAACGCCGGTGCGCGATAACGCACGGGCGCCGTCGTCCAACACGCCCAGATCGACGTTGATCCGCACGCGCTGAGTCGCCTCGTGCTCGGGCGGATGCACGCCGATGCTGGCTTGCAGCACCATGTCGCGAAGAAACACGTGCCGCAGACCCCGTGCCACATCGGCTATACGTTGTGTGTCCATTGGGCGTGTCCGTTGGCCTCCTGGGCGTTCAGGCCGGCGGCGGCGGGGCGCCGTCCGGGACGATCATCTGACCGGTCATCGACGTCAGCGCAAGGATGGCCAGCACGGCACGGCCGATTTCATCCGCGCTGGTTTCCCGGTTGGCAAACCGGGGCGCGTTATCTTGCGCGGCCTCGTCTGCGGCGTTGCCGCCCGTCAGCACAATTCCGTTGACCCGGATCCGCGGCGCCAGGGCAAGCGCCATGGTTTGGGTCAAGGTCCAGAGTGCCGCCTTCGACAACGTATAGGACACCAGTTGCGGGCAAATGCGCTGGTCCAGCAAATTGATCACCACGCCTTCCTGCGATGCCGGCAATGCCCTGGCGAACTGCTGGGTCAGGACCATCGGCGCGCGCAGGTTGGTCTCGATGTGCATGTCCCAGGTTGCACGGGTCGCGGCATCCCAGGTGTCGCGCCCGTGCGCGCTGGCCCCGTTCACCAGCACGCCAATCGGCTGGTTAAGCGCCGTGGCAGCACGGTCGAGCAGGGACGCCGTCTGGTCTTCGTCGCTCAGATCGGCCGGTAGCAAAACGGCACTGCCGGGTGGGTCGAGTTCGATGTCCGTGTGGCACTGTAACGCGATTGCGAACCCCGCGCCTTCCAGCGCGCCGGCAATCGCCAACTGCTGTGCCCCCCCGGTAATCAGCGCCGCACGAGGGATCGTGGCGGGAATGGTAAACTTCATGGTCCTCGGCGCCGCATCCCACTCCTGCCGCGCCGCTTGCTGGGGTCATAGCCGCCACCACCGGGCCCCATCGGTTCCGGTGTCCGATCCCGTCGTGGCCGCAGGCTGGCGCTGGCTCGGGGCGGTGGTTCCAGGCCGAGGTCGAGCGCCTCCAGACGCTTGATTTCGTCGCGCAGCCGGGCGGCTTCCTCGAATTCCAGATCGGCGGCGGCGGCACGCATGCGTTTCTCCAGATCGGCGATGGCGGATTTCAGGTCCTTGCCGACGAATTCGGCGATCCCAGCGTCCTTGACCGGAGCGACCGTGACGTAATCCTGCTCGAACACGCTTTCCAGCACCTTGCCGATTTGCTTGCGCACGGACTGCGGGGTGATGTCGTGGTCTTCGTTCCAGCTGCGTTGTTTGTTGCGGCGGCGCTCGGTTTCTTCGATCGCGGCACGTAGTGAACGGGTCATGGTGTCGGCGTACAGGATGACCCGGCCATCAATGTTGCGGGCGGCACGGCCGATGGTCTGGATCAACGAGGTCTGCGAGCGCAGGAAGCCTTCCTTGTCGGCGTCAAGGATCGCCACCAGCGAACATTCCGGAATGTCGAGACCTTCGCGCAACAGATTGATCCCGACCAGCACATCGAACACGCCCAGCCGCAGGTCACGGATGATTTCGATTCTTTCCAATGTGTCGATATCGGAATGGAGGTAGCGAACCTTGACGCCGTGTTCGGTGAGATAATCCGTGAGATCTTCGGCCATGCGTTTGGTCAGCGTGGTAACCAGGACACGTCCGCCGCCGGCGGCGACGGTGCGACATTCGGCCAGCAAATCGTCGACCTGATGTTCCACCGGCCGGATTTCGGTGACCGGATCGATCAGGCCGGTGGGACGGATGACCTGTTCGGCGAACACGCCGGCGGTGCGGTCCATCTCCCACGGACCTGGTGTGGCGGAAACAAAGATCGACATCGGCCGGAAGCGTTCCCATTCCTCGAACTTCAGCGGTCGGTTGTCGATGCACGACGGCAGGCGGAAGCCAAACTCGGCGAGGATGCTTTTGCGGGCAAAGTCGCCGCGATACATGCCGCCAAGTTGCGGGACGGTGACGTGCGATTCGTCGACAATGAGCAGAGCGTTTTCAGGAAGGTATTCGAACAAGGTCGGCGGCGGGTCGCCGGGCTCGCGTCCGGTCAGATACCGCGAGTAATTCTCGATGCCTTTGCACGAGCCGGTGGTTTCCATCATTTCGATGTCGAACGTGGTCCGTTGGGTCAGCCGTTCCACTTCCAGCAGTTTGCCTTCGCGGGTGAGTTCCTCGATGCGGGCTTTGAGTTCGATTTTGATATCGCGGATCGCCTGCGCCAAGGTCGGCCGCGGCGTTACGTAGTGGCTGTTGGCGTAGACGGTGATTTCCTTCAGCGCGGCGGCCTTCTCACCGGTCAGCGGGTCGAATTCGTGGATCGATTCGATTTCATCGCCGAACAGTGTGATGCGCCAGGCGCGGTCCTCGTAATGGCTCGGGAAGATGTCGACAATTTCGCCGCGCAGGCGGAAGTTGCCGCGCTGGAACGAGGTGTCGTTGCGACGGTACTGCAGATCGACCAGCGCGCGGGCCAGCGTGTCGCGGTCGATCGAACCGCCGACCTCCAGCTTCACCACCATTTTCGCATAAGTTTCGACCGAGCCGATACCGTAAATGCACGACACCGAGGCGACGATCACGACATCGTTGCGCTCCAGCAGCATCTGCGTGGCGGCGTGGCGCATGCGGTCGATCTGTTCGTTGATCTGGGCGTCTTTCTCGATATAGGTGTCGGTGCGCGGAACATAGGCCTCGGGCTGATAGTAATCGTAGTAGCTGACGAAATATTCCACCGCGTTATTTGGGAAGAAGCTTTTCATTTCGCCATATAGCTGCGCTGCCAAAGTCTTGTTCGGGGCCAGGATCAGGGTTGGTTTCTGCACCGCCTCGATCACCTTGGCCATGGTGAAGGTCTTGCCGGAGCCGGTGACGCCCAACAGAACCTGATCGCGGTCCTCGGCGGCGATGCCGCGCACGAGTTCGGTGATGGCGGTGGGCTGGTCGCCGGCAGGCTGGTAGTCGGAGACCACCTTGAAGCGGTTGGTCAGCGGTTTTGCCGGCTGCTTCTGTGGCATGAAGAGCGCGGGCGGCGGGATCATCAAGGCCTGGGACATTCGCGGTCTCCGTCAGCGCTGGCCGAATTCGCGGCGAGTCGTTGGGCGCAGGCTGTGCATCGGTTCCATCGGTCAGTACTGGAATTGAATGTGCGCCACACCGGCGCGCCGGTGAAGGGGCGGGCGGTTGGCGTCCGGGTCTTTCCACTGTTACAGCACATAGGCAACGGATCAGAAATGCGGTGCCTTGTCTGACGGTCAAGGCTCCGCCCGAACCATGCGCCAGGGAGCGTTCATTCACCTCAGGCAAACGAGGACACCCCAGGCACCCGAGGAAGCCTCCCGCGGCGCCGCAGACCGAGGCGACCGATGCGCTTGCTGACGACCCCGCCCTTTGGCCGCGCCTCCGGCGAACAGTTCAAGGCTCCGTTTCTGTTGCTGGTGGCGCTGACCGCCTGCGGCACGATGGGCATGCATGTGATCATCCCGGCGCTGCCGGCCACGGCGCGGGCTCTGCACATGTCGATCAGCACGACGCAATTGACGATCACGCTGTATCTGGTGGGGCTCGCCTTCGGGCAATTGTTCTACGGGCCGGTGTCGGACCGGTTCGGCCGGCGGCCGGTGTTGCTGGTTGGGCTGACCCTGTTCACTGCCGCCAGCATTGTCACCGCCTGCGCACCTAATGCGGGCGTGCTGATCGGCTCCCGCATCCTGCAGTCGATCGGCGGTTGCGCGGGCCTGGTATTGGGCCGCGCGGCCGTGCGTGACGCCGCCACGCCGGATAAGGCGGCAGGTCAACTGGCGATGCTGACGTTGGTGATGTCGGTGATACCTGCTCTGGCACCGGCGGTGGGAGGTTATCTCACTGCCTACATCGACTGGCGGGCGAGCTATGTGCTGCTGGCCGCGATGGGCGGCCTGACATTGCTGGTCTCGTTGCTGATTTTGCCTGAAACCAACCGGCAACGGAGTGGCGGCACGTCGGCCGGGTCGCTGCTGACCGGCTACGCGCTCTTGCTGCGGTCACGGTCGTTCCTGGGTTACGCGGTGGGAGGTGCATGCTCGACGACGTCGTTTTATGCGTTCATGTCCGCCTCGCCATTCATTTTCGAAAACGTGCTGCACCGGCCAACGCAGGAGGTCGGGTTGTACTACGTGCTGCTGATGGGCGGGGTCGGCACCGGGAGTTTTCTGGCCAACCGGTTGTCGCGGATCGTTGGGCTGAGGCGCGGCCTACGGCTGGCCAATTTCGTCACCATCCTCGGCGCCGCGCTGTTTGGGCTGTTCGACGTTTTCGACATGTTGTCCGCGCCCGTGGTGACCGGAGCGGTGACTCTGTTCATGGTGGGCGCAGGGATGGCCAGTCCGTTTGCATTGGCGGGCTCGGTCAGCGTCAATCCTCGCACGATCGGCGCGGCGTCCGGCCTGTATGGGTTTTTCCAGATGGGCTATGGCATGCTGTGCACCGTGGCGGTGGAGCTGTGGCACCCTGGTGCGGTTTGGCCGGTGGCATTGATCATGCTGGTATCGGTGCTCGCCGGTCAGGTCATCATTGCCCTGGGCACCCGGCCGGCGTGACCGCGTTGGTGATTTACCGGGGCGATGGCTCGCGGTAAGGTCGGGGCATGGCAGACGACACAAAACGCTCCCCCCACGATCTCGGCGGCGTGGCGAAATTCATGTGCGAAGCAGTGGACATCGAGCCGCACGCGCTGACCGCATTCGACCGCGAGGTGGACGCGCTGTCCGGCGTGCTGCGGGCAAAGCAGATGATGACGGTCGACGAGATGCGGCGCGGCATCGAAGCGATCCCGGAGGCCGAGTATCACCGCCTGAGCTATTACCGCCGCTGGATCCGCTCGCTCGCCGACAATCTGTTGCGTAAGGGGATTGTCACCGAGGCGGAGCTGCGTGCGGCGCTGGAGGAGACATGAGATTTTCTCCTGGTGACGCCGTAACGGTGAAGGACGACTGGCCGGAGACGCGCGGACCGGTGCATATCCGCACCCCGCACTATTTGCGCGGTCACAAAGGTCGCATCCTGCGTTATCTGGGGCATTACCCGAACCCGGAAGACCTCGCGTTCGCACGACCGGCAGCGGAACGATCGTTATACCATGTGGCCTTCCCGATGCAGGAACTCTGGCCGGACGGCGGGAAGCAGGACGAAGTGGTCGTGGAAATCTATGAGCATTGGTTGGATCAGCCATGAACGTCATCGAAGCGGACGGTGAGGCCCTGCTGATTGCGCTGCGCAAGCTGCTGGCGGACAAGAATCTTGTTACGCAAGCGGAAGTCGCCGAACGGATGGCAGCCACTGACAATGCAAGCCCAGGCCAGGGGGCGAAAATGGTGGCGCGGGCCTGGACGGATCCCGCGTATCGGGCGTTGATGCTGGAAGACGGTACCAAGGCCGCCGAGGCAATGAATATTCCCATGCGCGGCATGCCGCCTCTGGGCGTGTTGGAAAACACTGACGATGTGCACAACCTCGTCGTTTGCACGCTGTGCAGCTGTTATCCGCGGGCAGTACTGGGCTATCCGCCATTTTGGTACAAATCGGCAGCGTATCGAGCCCGCGCAGTACGCGATCCGCGTGGGCTGCTGGCGGAGTTTCGTACCACCTTGCCGGAGACTATAAAAATCCACGTTGTCGACTCGACGGCGGATTATCGGTGGATGGTGTTGCCGAAACGACCGGCCGGCACGGAAGGCTGGAGTGTCGAGCAACTTGCGGCGATTGTTCGCGAGGGCGACATGGTGGGGGTGACGATCCCGGCGATTTGAGGTTAGTCTGAAACGATTGATCAGGTCGATGGTTGATCGGATTCGAATGAACATTTGGTCACGTTGCCACATGTCCCTCACTCTGACGTGGCTTGTGAAATGATAAGTCAGCGACTGGTTGTCTGGCTGCCCGTTCGGGGTTGTAGGACCGGTTCGCATCATCGCGTGCGGTTCAGGCACCTCGACGGTGCTCGAACCTGACCGAAAGCCTGTCTGAACGCGCCGCTGCTGCCTCGATCTCTGCGAATTCGGGTCCGGCCGCAGGATCAATTGACGGTTGTCGCAGCCCGACCTCGGATGCGATCAATCAGCGGATTTTCGAGACCTCGCTGTGGCTCAATGTTCTATCCTGTACTGCAAGGTAACGAACCGCGCCAACATACGAATGTAATAAGACCGACATCGATGCGTCATCGGTATGTCGCAGCACTCGGAATAGGGTGCGGCGCCTCGGAGTGAGGCCCATTCGACAAACCCCAGGGGACCAGGTCATGCGTTCATTTCGAAACCATCTGATGTCTACCGTGGTCGGCGTCTCAGCGCTGCTCGCGGCCGGCAGCCAAACCGTTCGTGCCGATGACGATCAGGATGCAGCCGTCGGCCACAACTATCAGCATGTCCTGTTGATCAGCGTGGACGGCATGCACTCCGTCGACCTGAACAACTGGATCAGGAACCATCCGAACAGCAACTTCGCAAAGCTTGCCCACCAAGGCATCATCTATCCGAACGCCTTCACGACGGCGCCATCGGACAGCTATCCGGGCATGCTGGCCCAGGTCACGGGTGCGACGCCGAAGAATGGCGGTTTGTTCTATGACGACAGCTACGACCGCAAGGAGTATCCGTCGAAGGATTCCTACACCAGCCAAGGCCTGCCTGATCCGGGCTGTACCGGAAATGCCGGCACCGAAGTGACCAATTTCGAAGAGCTGGACAAGACCTACAATTACACCACAGCCCTTGTCGCCGACTTTACCGGTGGTGGCACATTGGGCAAGGTCTATACGCAACTCGATCCAGACCACATGCAACGCCATGTCGTCGACGGTAAATGCGTGCCGGTGTTCCCGCACGAGTATGTCCGGACCAACACCATCTTCGAAGTCATCAAAGCAGCCGGCATGCGCACCGTGTGGTCCGACAAGCATCCGGCGTATGAGGATCTGGCCGGCCCGTCCGGCAAAGGTCTCGACGAGTTGTTCGCACCCGAAATCAACTCCCAGGATACGCTCGATGCCGGCGCATTAGCGGGCGACGATTACACCACCAGCTTCAAAGGCGTTCAAACCTACGACTCGATGAAGGTTCAGGCGGTGTTGAACTGGATCGATGGCTACAACAGCACGCGTACCGAGAAGAAACAGGTGCCGGCGATCTTCGGAATGAACTTCCAGGCCGTCAGCGTCGGTCAGAAGCTGGCCAAGGCCGGCGATGCCGACACGGACAAAACCCTGACCGGTGGCTATCTCGACGCCAACGCCACCCCGGGCAATGCACTGACCGAGGAGTTCGAGTTCGTCGATGCCGCGCTTGGCAAGTTCACGGCGGAACTGGAGGCCAAGGGCCTCGATCAATCCACCTTGATCATCGTCAGTGCCAAGCACGGTCAATCGCCGATCAACCCGGCGGATCGCAAGACGATTTCGGACTCGCCGTACTCCGCTGCCCCGGGCTTCGGTGCGAACGGCTTCGAGATTTGCGACGACGAGGCGCTGGTGTGGCTGTCCCCCGAGTTGCAGCAAGCCACCAACCCAGCGACCGGCAATCCGTACTATGCTGACGCGAAGGCCTATATCCTGGCCCATGCGGCTGAGCTGCAAATCGCCCAATTGCTCGATCGTGATGACCTGACGCCGCTATATGGGGACCCGTTCAGCAATACTCGGGTGCCGGACTTCATCGCGATCACCAACCATGGCGTGATCTGCACCAGCGGGACCAAGCTGGCCGAGCATGGCGGATTCTCGGACGACGACCGCAACGTGGCGTTGCTGGTTTCCTCGCCGCAGGTCTGGCCGGGCTACAACCCGGCGCTGACCTTCACGACGCAGATCGCGCCGACGATCCTGCATGCTTTGGGCCTGGACCCTGGGCAGCTTGAAGCGGTGCACACCGAAGGCACGCAAGTGCTTTCGCGCTGAACCGGCCGGATGGGCAGCCATCCGGCTGTCCGTCCACCCCCCGCTGGCCAACCCCGCTTGCACCGGATCGTTTCCCCCTTTATAGGCTCTCCCATGACCCGCGCCGCGCGCAACGTCGCCCCCCGGGGCGCCCCGACCGCACACGCCCCTGCGTGCGCGCTGCTGCGCCCGTCCTCCCTCCTCCTTCTTCGACTTACCCGCCCCTGAGCGCTTCGCCGGGTCGTTGAACGCCGGCTTCGCTCAGGGGAACCTGAGGCAAGTCGTGTGACGAAATCCAAGGAGAGTCCGAAAATGCCCATCAACCACCCCAGCTTCGGCAAGCTGGAAGACGGCCGCATCATCATCTTCGACACCACGCTGCGCGATGGCGAGCAATCGCCTGGCTTCTCGATGAACCTGAACGAGAAGATCCGCATGGCCGAGGCGTTGACCGAGCTAGGCGTCGATGTCATGGAAGCCGGCTTCGCCATCGCCTCGCCCGGCGACTTCGAAAGCGTCAAGACCATCGCCGAAACAATCGGCCAGCGTGCCGACAGCCCGGTGCTGGCCAGTCTGTCCCGGGCCGGTGCGCAGGACGTGATGGCCTCGGCGGAAGCCCTGAAAAGCGCCAAACGGCGGCGCATCCACATCGTGATCGCGACCAGCGATCTGCACATGAAATACAAGCTGCGGTTGACCCCCGACGAAGTGATTGCCGCCACGGTGGAATCCGTGAAACTCGCCCGCAATCATGCCGACGACGTGGAATGGTCGGCCGAAGACGCCACCCGCAGCGACATCGATTTCCTGGCACGCTGCTGCGAGGCGGCGATCAAGGCCGGCGCCACCACGATCAACCTGCCGGACACCGTCGGCTACGCCATGCCGGAAGACATGGAGCGGATGTACACTCAGATCTTCGAGAAGGTCCCGGGGATCGAGAACGTCATCGTCTCCACGCACAACCACAACGATTTGGGCATGGGCGTCGCCAACACTCTGGCGGCGATCCGGTCGGGCGCGCGGCAAATTGAGTCAACGATCAACGGCATCGGCGAACGCGCCGGCAACGCCTCGCTGGAAGAGATCGTGA
>JBEKQQ010000135.1:0-17003 GCA_049519555.1 Acetobacteraceae bacterium | reverse complement strand
TTTTGGCGCTGACCGGCCTGACGGATTTTGCTGATGCATGGCCCAGGGAATTGTCTGGAGGGATGCGGCAGAGGGTAGGGATCGCGCGGGCGATGGCAGTACGGCCGGCGTGCCTGTTGATGGACGAACCGCTGTCCGCACTCGACGCACAAACCCGCGATCTGCTGCTGGAAGAGTTCGTGACGCTGATCGGACGTTCTGGTACCACAACAATCTATGTCACCCACAATCTGCCCGAGGCAGTGCGCCTGGGTCAGCAAATCGTCGTGTTGTCGCGCCGGCCGGGACGGGTTCGGGAAATCTTTCGCATCGACCGGCCGTTGACCGGACGTTCCGCCGACGATCCGGACTTGTTAGCGCTGGAACGGACTCTGTGGCGCCTCATCCGGGACGACGCCGCGGTCGCCGAACGGGAGCGTATCGATGCGCCGGCTTGACGGTCCGGTCCCGTTTCGCGGCGGTGGCTTTCACCCACGCGAGCGATGGATCGCCGGCGCCGCCACTCTTCTCATCCTCATCGCGTTTTGGCAATTCGGCACCTGGGCCGGTTTTCTGCCGACCTTGTTCCTGCCATCGCCGGTCGCGATCGCGGTGACACTGTGGCGGCTGACCGTGACCGGTGTGTTGTGGCAAAATCTCTCGGCTTCACTGGCACGCTTGCTGATCGGATGGTTTGCCGGAACGATCTTTGGCATGGCTGCCGGCATTGCGGCGGGGCTGTGGTCGGTGACACGATCTCCGGTCATGGCCGTCGTCGCAGCTTTGTTTCCAATCCCCAAAATCGCACTGGTGCCGCTGTTCATCATCTGGTTCGGTATCGGCGAGGGCTCGAAAATCGCCACGATCTCTCTGGGTGTCTTTTTTCCAACAGTAATCGCGACCATGGGAGGCGTCGACAATGTCCCGCGTGGCCTGATCCGCATGGGCCAGAGTTTCGGCCTGCCAACCATAACGATCATCCGCGCCATCATCCTGCCTGGCGCGACCGCCGCCATTCTCAACGGCTTCCGGGTCACTGCGTCGATCGCCATCGTCCTGTTGGTCGCCGCCGAAATGATCGGCGCCGACCGAGGCATTGGCGCTTTCGTGCTATCCGCCGGCAATCTTTACGATACCGACGCGTTGCTGGCCGGCATTGTCGTACTGTCCGTGCTTGGTTTGATTGTCGCCGGCCTGATCGGCGCGCTTGAACGGGTGCTGCTGCGCTGGCGGTAAGGTCATTCCGGCGCGGCGGTCAACATGGCCTGACCATGGTCGTGCACGGTCGCCGCCAGCAGTCGCCAGGCAAGCGGTGGTTTTGACGCGAGATATTCCCGATGATGCAGTTTCGGATTGAGTTTATCGTCCCGCTCGATCACCAACCGAAACCTGACGCCGGCGTCACTCAGAGCGCGCTCCAACGCCAATGCGACGTCCTGATCGCCCGCCTGGTCGGTCACGACCGCGCAAATGCCGTCATCGGATGATAGCAGTGCGAATTTCCCGGCATTGTTTGACGCATCGAAGACCTGTCCTGGGGCTCCGTTGAGGAACGCCGCGCGAGCCGGATCGGGGACCACCGGCAATTTCTCGCGCGCCGCCCATTGTCGCAGAGCCTGCGGCCGGCCGGCGTAGGGCAGGCAGGTCTGCAGAAACAATCCGGACAATTCCTCCCCTGGTCCGGCGAATGCGGTTACCGGGATCAGTGCGGCAAACAGCACGGCCCGGATTATCGTGCTACGAGCACGTCGCATCTTATCGGCGCAACTCCATTTCGATCGGCCCCTCGCGCCTGCCGTGAGTGAACTGATCCACAACCGGATTGCCGCTGTCCATCAACGCCGTCGGCGGCCCGGTCCAGATGATCTTTCCCCGGTGCAGCATCGCCACCTGGTCGCCGATCCGTTTCGCGCTCGCCATGTCGTGGGTAATCGCAATCGCGGTCGAACCCAGCCGTTTCACGCAATCGACGATCAGCCCGTCGATGATCGCACCCATGATCGGGTCGAGGCCGGTCGTCGGTTCATCGAAAAACAAGATATCCGGTTGCGCGGCAATTGCCCGCGCCAGGGCGACGCGCTTCTGCATCCCGCCGGACAGTTCCGCCGGCGACAAAAAACCCACGCTTTCTGCCAGCCCAAGCTCGGCCAGGAAGGACGCGGCACTTTTCGGAGCCTCGGCGCGGCTGACCTTGTGGCGGGCCAGCAACCCGAACGCCACATTTTCCCAGACTGGCAAACTGTCGAACAGCGCGCCGTTCTGGAACAACATGCCGATCTGCGCCCGCGCCGCCTCGCGTTCGGCGCGCGGCATGGTCATCAGGTCACGGCCGTCGATCTCAATCGAGCCGGCGTCCGGTTCGAGCAGCCCGAGCACGCATTTCAGCAGCACCGACTTGCCGGAACCCGAGCCGCCGATCACCACCAACGACGTGCGCGGCAAAACGTCCAGGTCGATGCCGTCCAGCACGACCTTGTCGCCAAATTGTTTGCGGACTCCGCGCAGGCGAAGTTTGGGCACAGCATCGCTCATGTCGCGCCAGATGCCAGCACGCTGCGGGACTGGCAATGGGCGAAGCCGGTTTACCTGCTGCCCGAACAGTGATCTGATAACCCGGCGCAGAAGAGGACCGTCCCATGAATGACAATGTCGCCCAAATGCAGAGCCTCGCCCATGCCACGCCGGAGACTGCAAAGTCGGTCCCGGGCCGGCGCTCGTTCTTCACTTACCTCGATCTTGGCGTCACCGATGCCTCGAACGGCGCGATGCGCGCCCAGGTGACAAAGGCCACACAGGGGTTGGGGAAGCCGACGGGCTGGCACTATCACGTGTGCGATCAGCAATTCGTCTACATGCTGAAAGGCTGGGTCGATCTGGAATTTGAAGATGGCCGCAAGATCCGCCTCAATGCCGGTGATTCGCTGATGATCCCGGGCGGCACCCGGCACAATGAGACCGACACGGCGGACGAGCTGGAACTGCTGGAAATCTCGGTGCCGGCGAAGATGGACACGGTGCCTTGCGATCCGCCGGCGGGCCGCAGCTGATTACGACGCCTGACTGAAGAATATCTCGGTCAGCACATAGTCTGACGCCAGGATCAGGATCGAGGCGCTGACCACCGCGGCAGTGGTGGCAGCGCCGACCCCCTGCGCGCCGCCTCGGCTGTTATAGCCCTGGTAGCAGCCCATCAGCGCGATGATGAAGCCAAACACGCCGGCCTTGACGAGGCCGGAGATAACGTCATCCGACTGCACGAAATTGATCGTGTTGGTCAGGTAGACGTTCTGATTGAAGCCAAGTTTCAGCACCGAAACGATGAAGCCGCCCATGACGCCAAGCACGTCGGCGATCACCACCAGCAATGGCAAGGCGATGGTGCCCGCCAGCAACCGCGGGGCGACCAGGTATTTCATCGGATTGGTCGACAAAGTCGTCAGCGCGTCGATCTGATCGGTGACGCGCATCGTGCCGAGCTCGGCAGCCATCGCGGCACCAACGCGGCCGGCCACCATCAGTCCCGCCAGCACCGGCCCCAGTTCTCTGGTCATCGACAACACGACCAGATTGGCCACCGCACTTTGCGCCGCGAAGCGAGAAAAACCGGTGTAGGACTGCAGCGCCAGCACCATGCCGGTGAACACCGCGGTCAATGCCACAACCGGTAGGCTGAAATAGCCAATATCAAGCAGGGCCTTGAGAAACAGGCGGCCATAAAATGGCGGCCGTACGATATGCGACAGGCCGGCACCGGCGAACCGCGCGACTTTGCCGGTTACGCCGCACGCGGCAATGACCGCGCGGCCAACCGCGGCGAGAAAGGACAAAAACCTGTTCACGCCGGCGAATAGACCCGATGATACCGGGAGCCGAGAGCGGTCAGCACCTCATATCCGATTGTGCCGGCGTCGCGCGCCGCATCATCCACGAGACGGTGCGGTCCGAGCAATTCCAGCCAGCTTCCCGGCTGGACCTCCGGGTGATCGGTCACGTCGAACGTTGTCAGGTCCATGGAGACACGGCCTACCAGTGGAACGGGGTGGCCGTCAAAATACGCCGCGCCGGTGTTGGAATGGAGGCGATGCCAGCCATCGGCATAACCAACGCCGACCGTCGCGATGCGTCTGGGCTGTTGGGCGGTCCAGGTGGCGCTGTAGCCGACGGTCGCGCCGGCCGGGATATCGCGGACCGCCAACACCCGTGCGGTCAGAGTCACCACAGCGCGCATCGGATTTTTCCCCACCGGCGTGGGGTTGATCCCGTACAATGCCGAGCCGGGCCGGGCGAGGTCGAAGCCGTATGCGCCGCCAAGAAACATGCCGGAGGAATTGACCAGACTCGCCGGTGCCAGAGGCAGCCGTGCGCGGCCAGCAACGAAACGATCGCGCTGAATGGCGTTTAACGGGTCGTCTGGAATTTCCGCCGATACCAGATGCGACATCACATACTGTACATCGATCCCGGCGAGCCGGTCATGGTCCTGCGCCAACACAGCGCATTCCCGCGCGTCCAGGCCAAGTCGGGACATGCCGGTGTCGAAATGGATGAACGCCGGGAGCGCTTTGTTGCACTGCCGTGCCAGGGTCGACCAGGCATCGATTTCCGCCAGAGAGCCAAGTGCCGGGATGATGCCATGTTCGGCAAAGTCCTGTTCCGAGCCGGCGAACAGGCCGCCCAGTACGACCAATGTGGCATCCGGGATTGTGCTGCGGAGGGCCAGCGCCTCGTCCGGCGTTGCGACAAAGAAATGCCGGCACCCGGCCGCCGCCAGCGCCGCAGCGACAGGCACGGCGCCAAGCCCATAACCGTTCGCCTTGACGACGGCGCCGGTCGCGGCCGACGCATGTTTTGCTTGCAATAATCTCCAGTTGGCGACGATCGCACCCAGGTCGACGGTCAGGACCGCATGTGCCCTGTCAGGGGCCATGACCGGAATGAACGATGTCGAGGTCGGCGAAACGTGTGTACACGCCCTCGAACAGCAACGGGATCGATCCGGTTGGGCCATGCCGCTGCTTGGCAACAATCAGGTCCGCCTTGTGGTGCACCTGTTCCATCTTCTTCGTCCATTCGTCCATCGCGGCGTGGAACTTTTCGGTGCCGCCCTCGAACGCCACTTCCTTCGGCATGCGTTGTTCCAGGTAGTATTCGTCGCGGTAGATGAACATGACCACATCGGCATCCTGCTCGATCGAGCCGGACTCGCGTAAGTCGGACAATTGCGGCCGCTTGTCCTCGCGGCTTTCGACCTGGCGCGACAGCTGCGACAATGCCAGCACTGGGATATTGAGTTCCTTGGCCAATGCCTTCAGGCCCTGGGTGATCTGGCTGATTTCCAGCACACGATTTTCCGGCCGGGTCCCTGCCGACGGACGCATCAGTTGCAGATAGTCGACCACGACCAGTGCCAGACCCTTGGTCCTCTGCAACCGCCGGCAGCGGGTGCGCAGCATGGACATGCTGATCGCCGCCGAGTCATCGATTTGCAACGGCAACGAGCTGATCTCCCGGGAAACCTCCACAAACTTGTCGAAGTCCTTCTGGCTGATATCGCCCCGGCGGATGCGGTCGCCGGAAATCCGCGATTCCTCGCTCAACAACCGGATCGCGAGCTGCTCCGCGCTCATTTCCAGCGAAAAGATGGCGACGTGACGTTTCGGCTGGACGTCCGGGCCGGCTTCTCGCGCCTCGCGCATCAACGCCTTTGCCGCGCCAAAGGCGATCTTCGTGGCGAGTGCGGATTTACCCATTCCGGGCCGGCCGGCCAGGATCACCAGATCGGAGGAATGCAGACCGCCCAGTTTGGCGTCGACATCACGGAGACCGGTGGTCAAGCCGGTGACGTGACCGGGTTGATGGTAGGCCCGCTCGACACCTTCGATGCCTTTGATCAGTGCGGTTTCGAGCGAAACGAAACCACCGTTGCCGTCGCTACCCTCGGTCGCCAACTGAAACAGCGACTGTTCGGCGGCTTCAATTTGCCCGGATCCGTCAAGCTCGGCATCGGCACCGAAGGCATTATTAACCACGGTTTCGCCAATATCGATCAACTGGCGGCGCAACCAGGCGTCGTGGATCGCGCGACCATATTCTGCAGCGTTGATGATCCCGACCATCGACGACAAAAGCTGCGCGAGATAGGCGGTGCCGCCGACCTCTTCGAGAATGCCGGAATGCTCGAACTCGGCCTTTAACGTAACCGCGTCGGCGAGCTGGCCGGCTTCGATCCGCCGCGAGATCGATTGATAAATGCGGCCATGAACCGGGTCGGCGAAATGCATCGCCGCCAGATATTCCGACACCCGCTCATAAGCGCGGTTATTCGCCAGCAAGGCGCCAAGCAGCGCCTGTTCCGCCTGCAAATTGGACGGCGGCAGACGTTGCGAGAGCCCGAGCAGCGGCGAATCGGTAATAGTGTTCATAGGGCCGCATCATAGTCCGGCCGCACCCCAAACGCATCCTGTGAGTCACAAGGATACCGGGGACGAGACTCCAATTCGGCCGGCGCCCGCGTATAAATAATCTCGGGTCAACGGCACCGCGTCCTGTCTCGCGCCCAGTTGGATCTGGAACACCATGTGACCGCCGCGGCGGAACGCCAGCTCTGACCCGCAGAGGTAGAATTCGAACATGCGACAGAACCGCTCGTCATAAATCGAGGCAATCGTGTCGCGGTTGGCGTTGAAGCGCCACCGCCACTGCCGCAGGGTTTGCGCATAGTGCAGCCGCAGGATTTCGATGTCGGTGGCGACCAGACCGGATCGTTCGACCGCAGGCAGCACCTCCGATAGCGCTGGGCTGTAGCCACCGGGGAAAATGTATTTGTCGATCCAGGCATTGGTGCAGGACGGACCGTCGCTGCGGCCAATCGCATGGATCAGCGCAATGCCATCTGGTGTGAGGCTGCGTGCGACCATGTCGCAGAACGTCTGATAATGGCCAATGCCGACATGTTCGAACATGCCGACCGACACGATGCGGTCAAATTTCTGATTGACGGCGCGGTAATCCATCAGCTCGAAATTGACCCGGTCTTCCAGGCCTTCGGCGATGGCGCGATGACGTGCCTCGCTTAGTTGCTCGCGAGACAGCGTGATACCGGTGATCCTGGCGCCATAATCCCGCGCCAGCGTTAGCGCGAGCCCGCCCCAGCCGCAACCGATGTCGAGGATCCTGAGATCCGGGCGGTCAAGGCACAGCTTGGCGGCAATATGGCGCTTCTTGGCCAACTGCGCCTCTTCCAGCGTTTCATCGCCGCGCGGGAAATAGGCGCAGGAATATTGCCGGTCGCGATCGAGGAACAGACTGTAGAGGCGGCCATTGAGGTCGTAATGATGCGCGACATTTCTCTGCGCTCTCGCGGCTGGGTTGTATTGATCGAGCCGCCTTTTCAACTGTCGCAAGAAAGTACGCAACCGCATGACCGGCTGACGTTCGTTGTTGTGACCGAGATTCGCGCTCATGACGTCGAGGATGTCGTAAATGTTACAACCGTCGGGTGTAACGCTCCCATCCATATATGCCTCGCCCAATGCGAGGGCAGGATTGAGCGTGAGGCGGCGGACCGCGTTGTTGGTTCGGATCACGATTCCCGCCGACGGACCGTCGTCACCCGAGTAAAGAGTTAAGCGCCCGTCCGGCCACCGTACCGATAGCCGGCCTGTTCCAATGAGGTACCGCAGGATCCCGTCAAGCGCGGTCTGCATTTTGTTGCCCCCTGATGCCCGCATCGAGTTCAAGAGAGAGAGTGCCAATCATGACGGGAAATCATCGGCTCGTCAAAGCGATAAGTTGCCAATTGCCGCAGAACCTATCAGGTCGCGGATGTCGCATCGCAATAACGTCAGCGGGGAAGCAAAGTTCCGCCGCAGCACACGGTCTGTCCTCGTTACTGCTCTGCGCAGCCGGGAAATTCGCTATTCGGCGGCGAGCCGATCGGTCTGGGAAAATTCCTGGATCGACACGCGCCAATGGATACGATCCTGTTCCGGCGGATAGTCGCCGGCAGCTTTGTGATAGGAACAGCGGTTGTCCCAGATCACGATGTCACCGACGTGCCACTTATGGCGATATTGTCCGTCCGGCTGAATCATGTAGCTCTCGAGTTCGGCGATCAGATCAGCGCTTTCAGACGGCTCGGCGCCCTCGATCGACAATATTTTGCCGGGATCGAAATATAGCGATTTGCGGCCGCTCTCACTGTGCGTGCGGATGATCGGATGCACGGCCGGCGGCACATCACGGTCTTCCGGATTGAGCAAGGCCTGCGCCTTCCTTCGTCCGCCGTAACTAAACAACCCGTTGACGCCGTCCAGGCGGGTCTTCAGTCGCGCCGGCAATGCGTCATACGCGGCATAGCCGCTGGCGAACAACGTATCGCCGCCGGTATCCGGGATCGC
Source organism: Acetobacteraceae bacterium (assembly GCA_049519555.1). GTDB lineage: Bacteria > Pseudomonadota > Alphaproteobacteria > Acetobacterales > Acetobacteraceae > Rhodopila. The sequence continues at coordinate 8,625 of JBEKQQ010000135.1, read as the reverse complement.
CAGCGCGTAAAGTTGCGTGGCCTTGAACGGGACCGGGTCATAGGCGCCATCAGTGTGCCACCCCTCGGCGCCGCGGCGGTAGATCGACTGGTTCAACTGGCCGTCCGGGTTGAATTTGTTGACGCCCAACAGAGTGATGTCCGGATGCTCCGGATGCCGCGTGCTTTTGGACGGATGCGGTGTGACGTGACCGAAGCGGCGGCTGTAGCGCAGGAACTCGGGGATGGTCAGCTCCTGCCCGGTCACCACCAGAACGTTGTGGTCGAGCCAGGCCTGATAGATCGGCGCAAAGCCGGCATCGTCGATAGTCCTCACGTCGACGCCGCTGACTTCGACGCCGATTTGCGGCCCCATCCGCCGGATCTGAACCATGTGTGCGTCCTCCTGAAGCGGAATCTCGCCACCATTCAGCCGGTAGCGTCAAGTCCGTTGCATCGGTAGTCTACACGCAACGGAGAATCATCGATGCATTCCGATCCCACCTGGGTCGATCACGCGATCACATCGCGCCGGTCGGTTCGTGCGTTTCTGTCGACTGCGGTACCGCGCGCCGTCATCGCCGAAATCCTGGACGCCGCCGCTCGCGCGCCGAGTGGCACGAACATGCAGCCATGGCGCGGTTATGTGCTGATCGGTCCGCCACGGGACGCGCTCTGTGCCGCGGTGCAGGCGGTGTTCGACGCTGAGGAGCCGGGCCATCGGCACGAGGTGCAGTATTATCCTGATACGTTCTTCGAACCCTATTTGTCACGCCGGCGTAAGGTTGGCTGGGATCTGTACGGCAAGCTTGGCATCGGTCGTGGCGATGCGGCGAAAATGCGAGCCCAGCACAGGCGAAATTTCCAGTTTTTCGATGCGCCGGTGGGTATGGTGTTCACCATTCATCGCGGCCTCGCAACGGGATCGTGGCTCGATTATGGGATGTTTTTGGAAAACGTCATGATCGCGGCGCGGGCGCGCGGGCTTGATACCTGCGCGCAAGCGGCATGGACGCATTATCATCGGGTGATCCGCCCGGTTCTGGGCCTGACCCCGGAAGAGGTCGTGGTCTGCGGCATGGCACTGGGCTATGCCGACCCGGACGCTCCTGAGAACGGGTTGGCGACCGAGCGGGTGAGTTCGGCCGAGTTCATGAGCTGGCACGGTTTTGACCAGGTAGCGGTGGAACATACATAGAACCCTCCAGGGTTGTGGAACCTGGGGAGAACACACGGGAAACGCGTGGCCGCGCTGCCACAGACCAAAACCAATCGCACATGTGGTGGCCCGATGGCCGCGGACTGCCAGATTTTGTGGTTGGCAAGAATCATCCGGGCGATAATGATCCTTTACAGGGGTCGCGGTCGGCGCCACATGATGAGTAACGCAGTCGCGTCATCAAAGCGTCGGAGGACGAGTCGACCATGAGAAACGCCACGGAGGCCGATGTGCTTGACGCAGTCCAGATGCCGGGTCGCCACCAGGTCCGGGTCGATCGCTCCCGCGACTCGCTGCTGACGGATTTCGGCCGGGCAACCCTGTCGGACCGTTATTTGATGCCGGGCGAGGAATTCCAGGATCTGTTCGCCCGCGTGGCGTCGTTTTACGGCGACGACCAGGGGCATGCGCAACGCATTTATGATTACATGAGCCGGCTGTGGTTCATGCCGGCCACGCCGGTGCTGTCCAACGGCGGCACGGCCCGCGGTTTGCCAATCTCATGCTTTTTGAACGAGGCCTCCGACAGCCTGGAAGGCATCGTCGGACTATGGAACGAAAACGTCTGGTTGGCGTCCAAGGGCGGCGGTATCGGGTCGTACTGGGGCAATCTGCGCTCGATCGGGGAGAAAGTTGGCGCAGTTGGCAAGACCTCGGGCGTTATTCCGTTCATTCGGGTGATGGACAGTTTGACTCTGGCGATTTCCCAGGGCTCGCTGCGGCGTGGTTCGGCGGCCGTGTATCTGCCGGTGTCGCACCCGGAAATCGAGGAATTCATCGAACTGCGGCGCCCCACCGGGGGCGATCCGAATCGCAAGGCGTTGAACCTGCATCACGGTATTCAAATCCCCGACGCATTCATGCGTGCGGTCGAAGCGGATGAGAAATGGGCGTTGCGGTCGCCCAAGGATAAATCCATCGTGCGCGAAATTTCGGCACGGTCGTTGTGGATCCGTATCCTGACCGCGCGGATCGAAACCGGCGAGCCGTATCTGATCTTCTCCGACCATGTCGCCCGCGCCCAACCGGAGCATCACAAGCTGGCCGGCCTGGAGGTGAAAACCTCAAACCTGTGCAGCGAAATCACCTTGCCGACCGGCCGCGACCATCATGGCGTGGAACGCACTGCGGTTTGCTGCCTGTCATCGTTGAACCTGGAGAAATGGTTCGAGTGGGAAAACCATCCGACCTTTATCGAGGACGTGATGCGGTTCCTGGATAACGTCTTGCAGGACTTCATCGATCGAGCACCGCCTGGCATGGAGAAGGCGCGCTATTCGGCGATGCGCGAACGCTCGGTCGGCCTCGGCGTGATGGGGTTCCATTCGTTCCTGCAGGCCTTGAACGTGCCGTGGGAAAGTGTCGTTGCCAAGGTCTGGAACAAACGCATATTCCGCCACATTCGCGCGCAGGCCGACACGGCATCGATGATCCTGGCCGAGGAACGTGGCGCCTGCCCGGACGCCGAGGAATACAACAGCAAAGAACGTTTTTCGCACAAAATGTCATTGGCGCCGACCGCATCGATCTCCATCATTGCCGGCAATGCCTCGCCTGGCATTGAGCCGATCGCGGCGAATGTGTTCCTGCAGAAAACCCTGTCCGGCAGTTTCACGGTGCGCAACCGGCATCTGCAAAAGCTGCTGGAGCAGAAGGGACAGGACAACGACGCGGTATGGTCGTCGATCACTACCTCAAAAGGTAGTGTGCAACATCTGGATTTCCTGACCGACGACGAGAAGGCGGTTTATAAAACCGCGTTCGAGCTGGATCAGCGCTGGATCATCGAGCATGCCGCCGACCGTACCCCGTTCATTTGCCAGAGCCAGTCTGTCAACGTCTTCCTGCCCGCCAATGTGAACAAGCGGGATCTGCATCAAATCCATTTCATGGCCTGGAAGCGCGGGATGAAATCGCTGTATTATTGTCGCAGCCTGTCGATCCAGCGCGCGGACAACGTCAGTGTCAAAGCGGTCGCTCCGGTCGACGATATCCATCCGGCGAATGATACGCCGGCGAATGATACGCCGGCGAATGATACGCCGGCGAATGATACGCCGGCGAATGATACGATTGGGCCACTGCCGCTGGTCGCATCAACCACCGATTACGAGGAATGCCTCGCCTGCCAGTAACAATCAGGCGAGTGGCGCGACCGACAGACGGCCAACCGTGCCATGCTTTACGAGCAACGCCGCTACTGCGCCCGACTTTTTCGCATCTTCAACGAACTGCTTCAGCCAGGCCGCGCCAGCCGCGTTCTTCTTCGGCGTGCCGATGGCCTGCTGCACGGCGCTGAACTGACCGTCCAAAATCCGCGATCCCGGAATCTTCGCAACTTCCCCCACCAGTCCTGGTCTTAGTCCCGCCAGAGCCTCCATCTTCTCCTTGAGGAACATTTCGACGACTTCGGCCTGGCTGTTGCCGCGAACCAAAGTGGCGTTATGGATGTTGCGCTCGAGCCATAAATCATAGGCACTCCGCGCGGTGACGGCGATGCGGTTGCCTTTGACATCGACCTCGGCGATCGATTTGATCGGCGAACCGGCGGGCACCAGATAGGTTGCCTCGATCTCCACATAAGCGGCGGTGAAGTCGATCTTTTCGGCTCGGGCGGGCTCGGCGCCGATCAGGCCGATGTCCCACTTGTCGTTCTCGGCATCATCGGCCAGCTCGCCGGGCTTCGCATACGGCACCATCTGCACCGGCACGCCCAGTTTGGCGGCGATGGCACGGGCCATGTCGGGGGAGCAGCCGTCCGGATCACCGGATGGGGTGCGGCCGGTGACCAGCAGGAAATTTCCCATATTGATTGCGGCGCGCAGCATCCCATGTGGGGCGAGTTCGGCGACGACCTGGTGTTGCGACATGTTTTCACGTCCGAGGTTGGTTGACCGGGCCAGCGTATCTTGTGGTACGGGTTATGGGCAACCCGGTCACCCTGAGCATCTTGACCACGCGCGTGATTTCCGGCCTCTGAAACCCTCATGTCCGAGCTTCCGCCCGATGCCATCCTCGACGCGCTCCGCCGAATGAACCTGTCCGGTGCGACGGGCGGTGAGCGACTGACCGGCGGCGTGTCATCGGACATCTGGCGGATCGACCTGCCATCCGGTCCGATCTGCGTCAAACGCGCACTGGCGAAATTGCGTGTCGCTGCGGATTGGCATGCGCCGGTCGAGCGCAATGTGTTCGAGGCCCGTTGGATGCGTCATGCCGCCGGCTTCGCACCTCGGTTGCTCGGCCAGGACGAGGCGAGCGGCACGCTGGCGATGGAGTTTCTCTCGCCGGAAGATCATCCGTTGTGGAAGAACCAGCTGCGCGATGGTATCGCCGATGCTGGCTTTGCCGCACGCGTGGCCACGGCGTTGGTGACAATTCACGCCCAGACCGCCGCCGATCCTGGGGTCGCGGCCGAGTTTCCGACTGACGCAATCTTTTACGACATCAGACTGGAGCCTTATTTGGTCGCGACCGCGCGGGCACATCCCGATCGTGCGGAGCAATTGCTGAGGCTGGTGGCGGCGACACAGGCCAACAAGAAAGCGTTGGTGCACGGCGATGTCAGCCCGAAGAACATTTTATGCGGGCCCTCAGGTCCGGTGTTTCTGGATGCCGAATGTGCGTGGTGGGGCGATCCGGCATTTGATCTGGCGTTTTGCCTCAATCATTTGCTGCTGAAATGCCTGTGGACTCCGGGCGCGGCAGACCGATTCTTCCGGTGTTTCGATGCGCTTGCGGCGGGATATTTACGCGGTGTTGTGTGGGAACCACCGGACGCTTTGGAACAGCGAGCGGCGGCGTTGTTACCCGGATTGTTGCTGGCGCGAGTCGACGGCAAATCGCCGGTCGAATACGTCACAAGCGAATCGCAAAAGGATCAGGTGCGGCGCGTGGCTCGCGCTTTGCTGGCCGATCCGCCATCGCACCTGGCAGCGATTCGCAACGCCTGGAAGAAGGAAATCGACGCATGACCGAGACCAGCATCGCCTTCGTGCATGCACGCCGGGTGTGGGACAGCCGCGGCCGGCCAACGGTCGAGGCCGACGTGATGCTGGAAAACGGTGCCGTGGGGCGGGCGATCGCGCCTGCCGGCGCCTCGACCGGCAGCGGCGAGGCGTTGGATTTGCGCGATGGCGGCGAGGCATTCGGCGGTTATGGTGTGCGCCAGGCGGTTGCGAACGTAAACGGCGCCATCGCTTATGCGGTCACCGGCATGGATGCCGCGAATCAGGCGGCACTGGATGCGCGGCTGATCGCTCTGGACGGCACTCCGAACAAAAGCCGGCTTGGCGCCAATGCCATTCTGGCGGTGTCGATGGCCGCTGCGCATGCTGCCGCGCACGCCGCGGATCTGCCATTGTTCCGCTATCTGGCGGATACGGATGTGTCACTGATCCCCTTGCCGCAAGTCCAGATATTTGGGGGTGGTGCGCATGCCGGACGGCGGGTGGACATCCAGGATTTCATGATCATGTGTCCGGGAGCCGAGAGTTTTGCACAGGCAATGGAATGGACGGCGGAGGTGTACCGGACCGCGGGTCGGATGATGGCAGAGGCGGGAAGCCTTGCCGGCGTCGCGGACGAGGGCGGCTGGTGGCCGGCCTTCTCGACCAATGAGCAGGCATTGGACACTCTGGTTCGCGCCATCGAACGCGCCGGTTTCCGGCCAGGCGAGCAGGTGGGGATCGCGCTCGACATCGCGGCATCGGAGTTTGGTCATGACGGACGTTACAAGTTGGCGCTGGAGGATCGGGAACTCGACAGTGCCGGCATGATCGCATTGTTGTCGGGCTGGATTGCGCGCTATCCGATCCTGTCGATCGAAGATCCGCTGGCCGAGGACGACGCCGCAGGATTTGCCGAATTTACTCGGTTGCATGGCAAATCGTTACAGATTGTTGGTGATGATTTTCTGGTCAGTGATGCCGCGCGGGTGCGTGCTGCCGCGGCTAGCGGCGCGGCGAATACCGTGCTGCTGAAACCCAATCAGTGCGGCACCTTGACCGAGACGCTCGACGCCTGGGTTGCCGCAAAGCACGCCGGATTTGCCGCGATCGTGTCGGCCCGCTCCGGCGAGACCGAGGATACGACCATTGTTCATCTCGCCGTCGGTTGGGAAGTAGGACAACTCAAGGTCGGCAGCTTTTCGCGCGGCGAACGGATGGCGAAGTGGAACGAAATGCTGCGGGTTGAAGAAGCCTTGGGCGCGCGGGCCCGGTTCGCCGGCGGCGCGGTGTTGGGACGCTCGCCGGCATGAAGCTGGTTTATCATGCGGCTGCCGGCCCGGATCTGGCGGCGCGACTGGCGGCACTGCCGGGGCTGGATATCGCGATTTGTCCCGAAGGCGACGACCGGCGTCTCGCATCGCTGTTGCCGCTTTGCGAGGTGCTATGGCATGTGCTGCAACGCTGCACGGCGGAGATGATCGCTGCGGCGCCAAAGCTGCGCCTGATCCAGAAGATTGGTGTCGGAGTCAATACGATCGATCTCGCTGCGGCAAAAGCCCGTGGCATTCCGGTGTGCAACCTGCCGGGGACGAATTCACGCGCCGTGGCGGAGTTGACCCTGGCTTTGATGCTGGCAGTGCTGCGTCGCGTGCCACGCTTCGACGCATCGCTTCGCTCCGGCGTGTGGATCGATCTCGCCTTGCAGGACGGTCTGGGCGAGCTTGGCGGGCGCGTGGTTGGGCTGGTCGGTTATGGATCAGTGCCCCGAATATTGGCGCCAGTACTGGTGGCGATGGGATGCGAGGTGCTGTATACCGCGCGCCATGCGCACGCGGACGCGGCCGGGCAGTTCGTTGCGTTGTCAGCATTGCTGGAGCAATCGGATGTGATCAGCCTGCACCTGCCCTTGACCGCGGAAACCGAACGACTGATCGATCGCGCCGCCATCGGCCGCATGAAAAAAGGGTGCATTCTGGTCAATACCGCACGCGGCGGCCTCGTCGATGAACCGGCGATGATTGATGCGCTGCGCTCCGGCCAGCTTGGCGGCGCGGGTCTGGACGTGTTTACCGAGGAGCCGCTGCCACGCGACGCAGCGTTACTGCCGTTGGACAACGTAGTGGTTACGCCGCACGTCGCCTGGACCACAACCGGAACGTTTGACCGCAGTTTCGCGCTTGCCGCGGAGAACTGTCGCCGTATAATGGCGGGGACGCCGCTGTTGCACCGCGTGGACGGGTGAATTCGTCGGGAAAGCTCGATTATGGCTCTGCAACTTCGACCAAATTGCGAGTACTGCGATAAGGATCTGCCAGCGCATGCAACCGATGCGCGGATTTGCACGTACGAGTGCACATTCTGTGCCGACTGCGTGGAAACGAAATTATTCAATGTGTGCCCGAATTGTGGTGGCGGGTTTGAACGTCGGCCGATCCGTCCTGCGACCGCATGGCGGCCGGGCCTGTCGGTCGCGCTGCGTCCGGCGTCGACACAGCGTGTGCATTTGTCCTATAGCCTCGACGACATCGCAGAATTTTCGGCACGGATCCGATCGATCGACCCGGCACAACGATAGAAGCCAGCATCGTTGAAGCGCAGCAGGCCCGGTGCTACGGTCATTGCTTTTCTGCGCTCGCAATGACGGCGTGGCCGCAGCGACGGTTCCGCGCGGTCACACGGAAGGTTGTTGCGCCAGGCCGATCGCCCGAAGGAACCGGCGCCAGTAGGCTTTGATCACCACCCAAAGCAATCCTTGTGCCGCCAACGGAGCAGGTTCCGGCGCTTCCGCCACTACCGGCGCTGGTGCATCCTTGGCGAATTCCTCCGCCGCACGGCGGGCGAAGTCCGTCATGATGACATTCGCGACAGCGATACCCCCGGTCTTGGCAAAATCCTCCAGCACGCCACCCAACTCCGCATCCGAAACGATTTTCACCACGGTTTCCGGTTGCGGGCTGCCAACAGCGTCGGCCAGGGCGAACGACACTTTGACGCCGATGCGCGCGGACCGCATATCCGCCGTGCCACGGCCGTGCACCGATCCGGTCAACGCCTGGTTATCGAACTCGCAGGTTGCCTTGCCCTTGAAATTGATCCGTTTCGGACCAAACGAGACCACCATCGCCCCCGGCCACGACCCATCTTCCGCCTGGGGTTGCAGCACTGCACCGGGCATGCAGCGCGCCATCCGCGGCACGTCAGAAAATCGTTTAATGACGTCTTCGGCTTTGCCGGGAACCCTGAATTCACCCTCGAAATGCATTTTCCGTTACGCAACTGGGCGCAACAGCGGCGCCTTGCTCGGGATACCATAATACACCTTGCCATGCGGATCGCTGGTCGTGGTCGGCGATACCCGCACATCGATCAGATAAAGCCCGCCCTTGCGCAAACCTTCAGCTACCGCCGCGGGTAGATCGGATTCCTTTGCCAGCTTCACACCGTCGCCGCCAAACGCTTTCGCTATCGCGACGAAGTC
>JBEKQQ010000134.1:0-17174 GCA_049519555.1 Acetobacteraceae bacterium | reverse complement strand
GGCAGCGTTGCAACGCTGCTGGTGGGACGACTGCTGATCGGCATCGCGATCGGCGTGGCCTCAATGTTGACGCCGCTCTACCTGGCCGAGATTTCGCCTGCCGCCTCACGCGGGGCGGTGACCTCGCTCAACCAGCTTTGTATCACTCTGGGCATCCTGGTCTCCTACCTGGTGGGCTACGCCTTCGCCGACGCCTCCGAGGGTTGGCGCTGGATGCTCGGCCTCGGCGCGGTGCCGGGTGCGATCCTCGCCCTTGGAATGTTAGTGCTGCCGGAAAGCCCGCGCTGGCTGGCCGGGCACAACCGCATGGCCGAGGCCGAGGCGGTGCTGCGGAGGCTGCGTGCGTCGCCGGCCGAGGTGGCAGACGAACTGACAACCTTGCGCACCGACCTGCGGCGCGAGGGCGGCCGGTTGGTCCCGTGGTCGGCATTGCTGGCCCCGCGTCTGCGGCCGGCGATGATCATCGGTGTCGGGCTCGCCATGTTCCAACAGGTTACCGGCATCAACACGGTGATCTATTTCGCGCCGCAGATTTTCCAGGCGGCGGGTCTGTCGTCAGCCTCGGTGTCCATTCTGGCGACCGCCGGCGTCGGCGCCGTCAACGTGGCCCTGACCGTGGTTTCGATGTGGTTGATCGACCGTGCCGGGCGGCGCGCGCTACTGTTGTGGAGCCTGGGCGGTATGGCGGCGACCCTGCTGATCCTGGCCGGCGGGTTCGCGTTCGGCACCTCGGGAGCACTGGCCTGGATCACCGTGTTGTCGGTCGCCGCATACGTGGCATTCTTCGCAGTCGGGCTTGGACCCGTGTTCTGGTTGCTGATCGCCGAGATCTTCCCGCTCGCGCTGCGCGGCCGGGCCATGAGCCTCGCGACCATCTCCAACTGGGGCTTCAACCTGCTGGTGACGGTCACCTTTCTGGGCCTGATCGAGTTGTGCGGCCGCACCGGCACGTTCCTGCTCTATGCCTCACTGACACTGGTCGCGCTCGCCTTCACGGCTGCTCTGGTGCCGGAGACGAAAGGGCGCAGCCTGGAGGAAATCGAGGACGCGTTGGAGACCCGCCAGTCGCCGGTGCCCGTCCCGGTGCCGGTCCCGGTAGCCGTGACGACAGCCCGCAGGGAAACCGTGTGATGAACCGCATTGCGATACTGGCCAGTCTGCTGGCCGTGGTTGCGGTGCAGGTTGCAGCGCAGACCAGTTCCAGCGGGATTGGTTTGGGCGCCGCTCAGCCCGCGCCACTGATGCAAGCACAGACCGGCGTGGCGCCCGTGACCGAACACCTGTTCGGTGACTGGGGTGGGCTTCGCACCAGGCTGGAAAATGCAGGCGTTTACCTGTCGCTCGACGCGCTCACCGAGTTCGCCGGCAACGTCAGCGGCGGCACCAAACAAGGCGCCACCTTCGCCAGCCAGGAAGCGTTCGAAGCCGACATCGATTGGCAACGGCTGGCCGGGATTCCCGGGCTCTCCACGCACATGATCATCGTGAACCGCTCGGGCGCCAACGACAGCACGCTGTTCGGCGACCGCCTGTTGCCGGTTCAGGAGATCTACGGTGCCGGCGGTAATGTTGCAGCGCACCTGGTGTCCGCCTTTGTGCAGGAGAAATTGTTCGGCGGCCGGCTCGACCTTGCAGCCGGCCGGATGAACGTCGAGAACGACTTCGCCAGTTCGCCGCTATATTGTAATTACATGAACAACGTTCTGTGCGGCGACCCGAAAGCCCTGCCGGGCGGAGATATTGGGCACAGCGCTTATCCGGACGGTGTGTGGGGTGGTCGCGTGCGCGTACGCCCTACGCTGGACACTTATATCGCGGTGGGCGTCTACGAGGTCAGTCAAGGACTCTACGGCAATGACTGGCGCAGCGGCTGGGAGTTCGATGGCGCTCAGGACAGCGGTGTTTATGTTCCCGTCGAGGTGGGATACGAACCGCGACTGGGAGACTCGAGGCTGTCCGGGCACTACAAAATTGGTTTCGGTTACGATTCTTCTGACACCTTCAGGGACTTTTCAGCCGCGCTGCAGCCGGGCGTGACTGCCCGGACGCATACTGGCAACACGCAGCTCTGGTTGTTGGCGGATCAAATGCTGGTGCGCCAGGGCCCAGGCGGGCAGGATGGCATCATCGCCCTGGGCGGCTACATCCATAACAACCCGGAGAACTCGGTCTATGCCGACCAGTTTTTCGCCGGCGTGGTGGACCGCGGCTTCTGGGCTGCCCGACCGCAGGACGCGATGGCTCTGTTGTTCACCTACAACACGGTGAGCGGCCAATTGGGCAAGGTGCAGGCGCAGGAGCTGGAACTAGGGCTGCCGCTCAGTAACAGCGCGACGGGTGTGCAGACGCACGAGATGCTCCTGGAGGTCAACTACAACATCCATGTCTGGCGCGGCGTCAGCTTTCAGCCGGACTTCCAGTACGTGATCAGGCCAAATGCACAGGCGAATATCCATAATGCGGCCGTGTTCGGGTTCAGAGCGCATGTGTGGTTTTGAACATGCTTGCGTAACGTCGACACACTGACTGCGTCACTGACGGCCATGGTCATCGGGCAGTGGACACTCGATGCCGGTGACCACGGCCGCAGTGTCGATTCTACCAAGGGTCAAAAATTCCGGCTCTCTACCGTCACGGCCCGGTCAAGCCGGGCCACGACGAATTCTGCAGCGAGGGTTGAGACTTTCGGCCGCCGGTATTATTCCCCGTCGCCGACCGGAATGTTGCTGATCGCCATCGAACGATCGCGATTATGGAAAAAGCCAATAGCCGCGGGGATACTGTAGATGCGCTTCCTCGCGCACGGCCTCGCTGAAGCCCTTCAGCGGGTCGATTGTTCTCCCGGTCTTTATCGCTTCATGCAACTCTTTGATCGTCTTGTTCGGCATGAAATAGGTGTCGATCGTTTTGCGCTGAACGTCCTCAGCGCACGCGACGATTTACGGCGACGATATGATCCGCATTCTGGTGATTATGGACTGGAGGGCAGCCAGATCTTCGATCTGTGGCCGATCGTTCACGATGGCATCGGCATAGGCTTTCGAAGCTGCCGCGATAAAGTCTACATACAGGCGCTCCCGAAGCGAGATCAGGTGGGCGAATTGGTCTGCTCTCGCCTGGACACGTTGGCTTGCCCAGGTCGCGATGCCCGATATGAGGCCGCCGACCACAGATCCGCCAGGTGCCGAGGCTGCAGAGGAGAATTCGCCGTCCATTTGTGCAATTACTGGTTGACGTGTGCGATCTTCGGGCCGCCCGCCACCAGCAAGATGCGTTGCGCCGGCGACACGGTGGGCGGAGCCAGCAACGCGCGCACGCCAATTGCCGAAAAAGACCGCGTTATGCGATTGCCGCCGATGGACGTCCCACTGCATGGCGGTGTCGCCAGATGCCAGGGGTCGTACCCGTCGCCTGGCGGAAGCACCTGCAGAGATGCGCCTGGTCCACAAGGCCGCACGCGTACGCGATTTGGCTCAAACTCGAGGACGTGGTGAGCATCAAGGTCTGTGCTCGCTGGATCCTCATTCTTACAATGTAAGCATGTGGGAGCTCGCCGAAGCTATCCTTGAAAGCACGGGAAAAATAGCTCGCGCTTAACGACACGAGTTTCGCCAGATCGCCGACGCGAACCGGCCCTCCAAGCCGGTCTTCAATGTGGTTCCGGACTGCGCGCATTTGCCATGGCGCCAGTCCGCCTCGCGCCGGCGCAGAGTGAGAATCTTGAGGGACCTTGCTCGCGAGCAGCGCCGCGAGGCGCCCAGCTGCTTTCGATGCGGTTCCGAGATCACAATCCAATGCCTCTCGTACGTCTACCAGCAATCTGCATGCCTCGGTCATGATCAGATCGTTCGACCGCGACGATCTCACGATCTCGTACTTGACCTTAGAGCGTATTTCTATCGGCTCCCGACACGACATGATGCCGTGAGATGAGCCTCTCACCACGGCGATCCCCAGTTGCGAATCCATCGTATAAGACTCCATGGCCTGAATCCTGGCGCCAAGTGTGGTACCGACCCTACCGGCCGTTGGCGGGTGAGGTCTTTCGCGGACGCACACATTTCGCGAAATTGCACGACGCCAGATCGGCCGACGTAAATCTGATGGTGTTCGTTCTGGTGGCGTCGCTCCTTGGCATTCTGCTGGTCTGTCGCTGATGCGGTGCCGCCGCACAATCAATCCGAGGTCTTCCGAGGCGAGGTCACACAGACGCCGGAGCATTATTCGGGGCTCCAGCAATGTAGACAATCGGGAGATTTGGAAAATCCCAATGCGTACTCAAAAGACACCAGACGACGTCGTCGCCAGATTGCCTCTCATGGCGCCGCCTGGTGGCGCCTCAAGGGAAAGTGGTCATGAGCCCCATCGCCAACGGTCTGATAGCGCATTCGATACCGCGACGGCTGGAACATACGATTGGACGATCGTCGACATCTTCCTGCACTTAGAAGCTTTGGCTGTTCTGGCTCAGTTGTTCTCACTGAGGAGACATCGTGGACCGTATCGATGCAATGAAAGTCTTCGTCACAGCGCTCGACGAGGGCAGTCTGGCGGGTGCCGGCCGCAAACTAGGCCGATCGCCCGCCGCGGTCAGCCGCGCTATTGCTTTCCTTGAGGCGTGCGTCGGTGCCGAGCTGCTGCATCGGACGACGCGGTCGATCAAAACCAGCGGCGCGGGCGAGCAGTATGCGGTCACCTGCCGCCGGGTTCTTACAGATTTGGAAGAGGCCGAATTGGTGGCCGCGGGTGAGCGGTCAGCGCCACGTGGCACTCTCACGCTGACTGCGCCGGAAATCCCCGGAGACGCAGTGCTACGACCGATCCTCGACGCTTTCATGGATGCGTTCCCGGCGGTATCCGCGCGGCTTTATCTGACCGATCGTTCAGTGAAACTGATTGATGAGGGCATCGACATCGCGCTTCGCATTGCCCACCTTCCCGACTCGACGTCCGTCGCGATCCGGGTCGGAGAAGTTCGCCGCGTGGTGGTGGCGTCGCCCCGCTACCTGTCGCGGCGACCCCGCATTGCGCAGCCGGGTGATCTGGTTAAACACCAGATCATTTCGATGAGCGAATTTGGCCTCGACTCCTGGAGCTTCCCGCCTTTGCCCGGCTCTTGCGTGCCACGAACGGTCCATTTTACACCCCGGCTGGTAGTCAACAGTGTCCGAGGCGCGATCGCTTCGGCCGTCGACGGTTGTGGCGTAACACGCGTGTTCTCGTGCCAGGTCGCCGAGTACGTGCGTGCGGGAGATATCGAAATACTCCTTGCCGATGACGAAGAGCCCCCGATACCAGTACACCTCCTTGCACCAACCGGTCGCCTCTCGGTGCCTAAAGCGCGGGCATTCGTGGACTTCGCGGTGCCCAGGCTGCGGAGTTATTTTGCGCGTTTGTCGCAGGACGCAGAGGAAACCGCAACGGGACCGCGACATCGCAATGTGTCGGCCGAACGGTACGCGATCGCTCCTGGTGAAATGTCCGTTACGCAAAGGGACGTTCGGCAGCGTATGAGCAAGGAACCTGGCAGTGTTCCGGCTCCGGCACTGCGAGGCCCCGTCTTCCCATGCATTCGCCCAATGGCTCCCGGGTCGCCGAGCCAGCCGGAACTGTTGACCGTGTCGTAAGTATGGAAGCGCCCGGCGTTGCCGCACGCGGTTTGCCAGTTGAGGAAGCCGGAGGATGGGTCCGGTCGACCAAGGCTTTTCCAACTGCGAAAGTAGGCCCGCTATCAAACAGCTCTCCGAACTCAATCGCCCGCGTCGTCGCCTGCCGGAGGAAGACGCTCCCCCGGCAGGGTTTTGCCCTGGGTCAGTGGCGCTCGGCTTACCTCAGTGCGCCGGCTGGAACGAAAGCAACCCGCGATAGACGTTGCCGAAACGTGGCAGCAGTACGACGCTGAACGATTCGCAGGCCGGCAAACTCGTGGCGTCGAGGTCGTCGAGCACCTGAACCACTGCGTTAGGGTCGGCGCCCGGGTCGCCACTGGCACTGAAGGTAGCCGTTGCAGCGAACGATGTGACCTTATCGTTGTCCACAACTCCGGTGAGATTGCGCAATCCGGTTGTCGCCGGATTGATCTGGCTCGGGTAGCCGTGCACACCGTACGGCTGGTCCAGCTTCAACCCCTTCTGGATGGTGTAGGCGAGATTCCACTTTGTCCCGTCGAAGATCGACTTCTGCAGGCCCGCGTTCGGGTCGGCAATGAGGTCCTGTGAGCCGTCGTCCGCGACATAAAGCGTTGTCGCATTCCCGAACCAAATTCCAAACGGATAAAACTCGGTCGCCGCGTTGCCATCGGTAATGTTGCCGGCGAGGCCGGTCGGCAAGCCCGGTAGAAACGGGATTATCGTCGCCGCGGCGTTGCCCGCGTTCGGCAGGCCGCCACTGGGCGGCGCGACCTTGTATACCGTATTCGAGCCATTGCCTCCGCTACCCTTGGTAACATAGAGCATGTTGTCGAACACGGTCAGACCGCGGAAATTGTCGTCCTTGCCGGACTTGTCCGCAGAATCCCCCAGCGAGGTGACCGTGAAGCCGTACTGAAAGCCTTTTGCCGCGCCGACCGTGCCTTGCTGCACACCGACCATGGTCGAAACCGGGCTGGCGCTGCCCGGCGTAATCAGTTGCACGCCGGTGTCGTTGACGATGCCGACCGGCGGCGTGCCTGAGCCGTTGCCCGCATTGCCGGCCATCAGATAGCCATCCGAGCCAAACCCGTTGAGATTGTCATCGAGGACGGCGGCAAGACCGTTGTTGCCGCTGTAACTGTTGACCGAAGTCGCGGTGGCGACCGGGCCAGCGTGGTGGCTCAGGTTGATTTGCACGACGGCGCGGTAGGTGGGCGTCTGCGTGTCGGTGTTGCTGGCATCCCGATCCCGGGCGTATTGACGTTCGACACGTCCAGCGTATTCACCAGTGCGACATATCCCATCAACGTCAGCGCGGGGCCATCCGTCGAGAGATTGACCGACAGTTCGGATTTCGAACTGAAGCTGGTCGACACGCCGGTCGCCCGCGTCACGTCGAGCCATCCGAGAAAGTCTGTTACGCAGGTGCCTCGGTCGCGTGCGGTCGTTGTCCGATAGCTGCTCACTATGATTGGCGAGGTGATGCCGAAATTGCCATCCGGCGTGTCGTTGTTGAACACGCCGGGATAGGACCCATCGGCGACCGCCTTGGCCCCGGTGCTGTTCGGCAGCGCCTGGCCGACCGCGATGGTGGACGCGGTGCCCGTGTAGTAGCTGCTGGCGACGACCAGACGGCCGTTATCGCCGTCGCTCGAATCGTCCTCCGCATGCGCCGACAACGCGCCGACAACGCGCCGACGGCGATCAGGCCGCAGAACGAAATTGCAAAGCAGGACGTGCGCAGCAGTGCCTGCCGCGCCGAACCTCGCCGCACCATCACCGCTTCCATTGGTGGAATCGTCATGGATTTCCCCCGAGTTAGAGACTTCGCCAACCTGACATCAGGACAGACAAGGCTTGGTGACCGAATTGTTACTGCTGGATTAAATTGGTTGTGACTACTGCGCGTTCCGACACCTCTTGATGGATGCGTGCACGGCCATGCTTTCAGCTTGCCACCCGAGGCGCAGCGCACGGTCGACCGGGCCTGGCTCTGGAGACCGCCCACAAAACGGTGCATCATCGCGCCAGCAAATCAGGAGGGACCTATGTTGAAATTCGGCGTTTCCGTGTTCTTCACCGACTACTCGATCGGCGCCGGAGAACTTGGCCAGGCATTGGAAAGCCGCGGCTTCGAGTCAGTTTGGGCGCCCGAGCACTCCCATATCCCGGTCAGTCGCAAGACGCCGTTCCCGGGCGGCGGTGACCTGCCGAAGAAATACTACGACTGCATGGACCCCTTTGTAACGCTGACCGCCGCAGCGATGGCGACGAAGACGCTGAAAGTCGGCACCGGCGTGTGCCTCGTGCAGCAGCGCGATCCGATCCAGACGGCGAAGCTGGTGGCCTCGATCGACAACGTCTCCGGCGGGCGGTTCCTGTTCGGTATCGGCAACGGTTGGAACCAGGACGAAATGGAGAACCACGGCACAGAATTCAAATCCCGCCACAAGCGCGCGCGAGAAAACGTGGAAGCGATGAAGGAGATCTGGACCAAATCGAAGGCGGAATATCACGGCGAATTTGTCAACTTCGATCCCATGATGGCCTGGCCGAAGCCGGTCCAGAAGCCGCATCCACCGGTGATCGTCGGCGGTGCGTTCCCGTATTCCGCGCGCCGGGCGATCCGGTATGGCGATGGTTGGATTCCGCAGGCCGCGCGCGGCGGCTATAAGGAGATTGCAGACATGTTCCCTGAATTCCGTAAGATGGCCACCGAAGCCGGTCGCGATCCGGGCTCGATAGCCATCACCGTCTGGTTCCCCCGCAAAGACCCCGACCTCATGAAGCGCTACCAGGACCTGGGCGTGGAGCGTGTGGTGTTCAATCTGGACTCTGAACCCGCCGACAAGATCTTGCCCGAAATCGACAGTATCGGCGCGCTGATGGCCAAGGTGAATGGCTGACGCAAGGCCACCCGAAGGAAGCCGGGGCGCCTGAACTGGCCGGTTTCCGCTTACGGCGCTCGGTTACCGCCCAAACCGCGTGACGCTCCGCTGACGATCCGTTAAGGCCCCCTTATACCTCCCGGTAACGGAAAAGCTGGGAGGTTCGGGCCCGGTCGGCCTCGCCGCGACGGATGGTGACCGAAGGACGGTTGATAATGCGCATTTCGGTGTTTGGGATCGGCTACGTCGGCGTTGTCTCGTGTGGCTGCCTCGCGGAGCTTGGCCACGAGGTCATCGGCGTCGACGTCGCCGCGCAGAAAATCGCAATGCTGGCGGCCGGCCGCTCGCCGATCGTCGAGGAAATGATCGACGCCCTGATTGCCGACGCCGTCCATCGCGGCAGACTCACCGCCACGGACAACGCGGTGGATGCGGTGACCCGAACCGATGTTTCCTTCATCTCGGTCGGCACGCCGTCAGCCGCAAATGGGAGTCTCGCACTGGGCGCGGTGGATGCAGTGGTGGGCCAGATCGGCCGCGCCATCCGGGATAAGAAGGGTCCACACACGGTGGTTATGCGCTCCACCGTGCCGCCCGGCACCGCCGAGGATCGGGTCATCCCGCTGTTGGAACGCGAGTCAGGCCGCGTGTTGGGTGATCAGTTACGTTACTACAGCAACCCGGAGTTCTTGCGCGAAGGTTCGTCGGTGCGTGACTTTCGTGCCCCACCGTTCACTCTGATCGGCGCTCCGCCGGACGATAGTGCCGACGTGCTGCGCGAACTTTACGGGCCGATCGACGCACCGCTGCACGTTGCGCCCTATCGCGTGGCGGAAAGCGTCAAACACATTTCCAACGTTTATCATGCCGTCAAACTGGCGTTCGCGAATGAGGCCGGGCAAATTCTCGCGTCCTATGGCGTCGATGCACGGGAAGCGTTCCGGCTGCTGTGTGAGGACAAGGTGCTGAATGTGTCCTCGGCCTATCTGCAACCGGGGTTTGCCTTTGGCGGTTCGTGTTTGCCGAAAGACTTACGCAGCTTCCTATCGCTGGCCGACGCGCACAACCTGTCCGCACCATTCCTGAAGCAGTTGTTGCCGGCCAATCAGGCGATCATCGATCGCGCGTATGACGCGATCACGCGCCACGGCAGGCTGCCGATCAGCCTGTTCGGCCTGGCATTCAAGCAAGGGACTGATGATTTGCGCGAGTCACCATTCGTTTTGCTGGCAGAGCGATTGCTCGGTCGCGGCTATGATTTGCGGATTTATGACCGTTTCGTTCAGGTCGCTCGTCTGATCGGTGCCAATCGCACCTATATCGACAAGGAAATTCCGCACCTGGAGCGGTTGATGGTGATCAGTCCGGAAGCCGCGCTGTCCTCCTGCCGGATCGCGGTGATCGGTCATGTCGCGCCTGAGGATCGGCCGTCTTTGCTGGCTGGCCTCGCGGGCCACATCGTGATCGATCTGGCCGGCATGGCGGCACTGCGGACGCTGCCCGGCATCACCTATGAGGGGCTGTGCTGGTGAACGTGACGGGCAACGCCCGGGCGTGACGGAATCGCAGCCCAGATTGCTGTTCGTAAGTCCGCGTTTCCTGTTTCCAATGGATCAGGGCGGCAAGATTCGCACAGGAAATATCTTACGGAGGATGCACGGCGGGGCATTTGAGGTGACGTTGGCCTCCCCTGCCCCGCCGAATGTGAACCACTTCCATTCGGATCTGGACGCCGCATGCGACCGGTTCATCTCCTGGCCCGAGCGCACGCCAACCGGCATCGAGCGGGCATTGTCGTTGGCAAGCGCGGTCCCGGTCGCGGTCGCCAGCGATCGATCCGAAGCAGGCAATGGCTGCATTCGAAGCGCGCTGACTGCGAAACCCGATGTGGTTGTGGTCGATTTCCCGCATGCGGGCGTGCTGGTGCCGAACCGTATGGATGCCGCCTCGGTGATGTTCACACATAATGTCGAAGCTGAGATTTTCGAACGTCACGCGGCGCGCGCCAATGGTCTCGGGCGCCTGATCTGGGCCGATCAGAGCCGCAAGATGACCCGTTTCGAAGGCGACACGCTGCGCCGCTTCGATACGGTCATCGCGGTTTCGCAACGCGATGCGGGCGTTTTGTCCAAACGCTATGGTCTGGCTCGGATCGAGGCGATCGATACCGGAGTTGATCTTGACTTCTTCGCTGCTGCCGCTCCCGGCGAGGCCTCTGATCCTGGTTTGGACGGCGGCACTCTGGTGTTCACCGCGACCATGAGTTGGCCCGCCAATGTGGAGGGGATCCATTTTCTGCTCGACGAGGTTTGGCCAACCCTGGTCGCTGCCCGCCCGCGCATCAAGGCGGTCATCATCGGCCGCAATCCGCCGGCGTCTCTGGCCGACAAGATCAGGCAGCGAGGGCTGAACGTAACCTTGACCGGCTTTGTCGATGACGTCCGTCCTTATGTGGCGCAAAGCCACGTCTACGTGATTCCGCTGTTTGTCGGCAGCGGCACCCGCATCAAGGCATTCGAGGCGATGGCAATGGGATGCCCGGTCATTTCAACATCGCTGGGGATCGAAGGGCTGGATGTCACGGATGGCGAACATTTCCTGCGCGCAGACAGCGCCGAGACGTTTTCTCACGGGATCCTTGCGCTGCTGGACGACGCCGCTTTGCGCTCACGCATGGCCGGTGCCGCGCGCCGCCTGATCGAGCAACGCTTCTCCTGGAAAAATGTCGCGGCCCAGTTTGAGACAATCTGTCTGGAGGCGCTCGAACGTCGGCGACGCGCGACTCCTGATTGTCGTCAGAATCGCCCATGATGACGTAGCATCCGCGCGCGGCACGAACGCCGCCGAGAAGCGCGCTGCCATAGCCTTTCCCGGCGATGGTGACCGGGTAGTTCGCGTGTCATGGAATTTCCTCAGTTGGTCTTGACGCCTCCGACAGGCGCCCCCTACCCGTCCGGCGCGTTTCGGCTTAAGTCCAGCCTCCGATGCGACCTCGGAGGATCGGCCAATGCAAGAAATCGGGCATTTTATCGGCGGTAAACCAGCCGCCGGCTCCAGCGGCAAATTCGGCGACGTCTACAACCCAGCAGCCGGCGAGGTAACGGCTCGCGTCGCTTTGGCCAACACCGCCGAGGTCAACGCCGCCGTCGCATCCGCCGCTGCCGCATGGCCCGCCTGGGCGGCCACCCCTCCACTGCGCCGCGCCCGCGTGATGTTCAAATTCAAGGAACTGCTGGAGCGCGACCGCAAGGAACTCTCCGCCATCATCACCCGGGAGCACGGCAAGGTCCTGTCCGACGCCGATGGTGAGGTGCAACGCGGCCTGGAGGTCGTCGAGTTCGCCTGCGGCATTCCGCATTTGCTGAAAGGCGAATTTACCGAAAATGTCGGCACCGGCATCGATGCCTGGTCGATCCGGCAGCCTCTGGGCGTCGTTGCTGGCATCACGCCGTTCAACTTTCCGCTGATGGTGCCGCTGTGGATGTTGCCGGTGGCTTTGGCCTGCGGCAATTGTTTCATCCTGAAGCCGTCCGAGAAAGATCCGTCGGTATCCCTGAAACTCGCCGCGTTGCTGAAGGAAGCCGGGCTGCCGGATGGCGTGTTCACCGTGATCCAGGGGGCACGCGAGGCGGTCGAGGCAATCCTCGCGCATCCCGACATCGCCGCGATCAGCTTCGTCGGTTCGACCGCCATCGCGGAGACGATCTACAAAGGCGGCACGTCGTTCGGCAAACGTGTGCAGGCATTGGGCGGTGCGAAGAACCACCTGGTGGTGATGCCGGATGCCGACCTGGATGATGCGGTCGATGCACTGATGGGCTCGGCTTATGGGGCAGCCGGGGAGCGTTGCATGGCCGTATCGGTCGCGGTGGCGATCGGCTCGGCGGGAGATGCGCTGGTGTCGAAACTGGCGCCCAGGGTGCGGGCGTTGAAGATTGCACCGGGCGTCGATCCGGAGGCGGAGATGGGGCCGCTGGTGACCCGCGAGCACCTGGCGAAAGTCTCCGGATATGTCGATCTGGGGGTGAAAGAGGGTGCGTCACTGGTGGTCGACGGGCGAGGGCTGAGGTTGCAGGGTTATGAGAATGGGTTCTTCATCGGCGGCTGTTTGTTCGATAACGTGACGACGGACATGCGAATTTATAAGGAGGAGATTTTTGGCCCGGTACTGTCGGTTGTGCGTGCACCGGATGTCGCGGCGGCAACC
This sequence comes from Acetobacteraceae bacterium, assembly GCA_049519555.1. Taxonomy (GTDB): domain Bacteria; phylum Pseudomonadota; class Alphaproteobacteria; order Acetobacterales; family Acetobacteraceae; genus Rhodopila. Next base: position 4,449 of record JBEKQQ010000134.1, on the reverse strand, counting down.
CGGATGATCAACGCGCATGAGTATGGCAATGGCGTCGCGCTGTTCACCAATGATGGCGGTACGGCTCGGGATTTCACCAGTCAGGTCCAGATCGGCATGGTTGGGATCAACGTGCCGATCCCGGTGCCGATGTCGTTCCACTCGTTTGGCGGGTGGAAGCATTCACTGTTCGGGGACCATCACATCTATGGCACCGAGGGCGTGCGGTTCTACACGAAATATAAGGCGGTGACACAACGCTGGACCGGTGGCGCACGGAAAGGGCCGGAGTTCGTGATGCCGACGTTGGGGCGATAATCTTTGGGCTTCTGGGCGGGAACGGCGTGCCTGTTCCCGCCGCCCCGGCCGATCGGTTCAGTCCGCTGCCGCGCTGATGCGAGGCGGCGTCTTATGTGTTTGGTGACCAGCGGGTGGAACCAGATGGAATACCCATTCGACCGGATGTGAGCGCGTCTTCACGACCTCGCGCAACCAGCGTAAGGTGCCGGCATCGCGAGGCGAGAGCTGATCTGGCATCCTCCTGATGCATGCGCTACCCGCCGCCGAGGGAGAGGCCACACATGTCTCAGTCTGCTCTGACCGCCGAGCACGGTGTCCCCTGGCCGTCGAACGGCATTTCCGAAGTTCCGTTCCGGGTCTATACCGACCAGGATCAATATCACCGCGAGCAGGAGCGCCTGTTTAAAGGTCCGACGTGGAACTACCTGTGCCTGACGGTGGAACTTGCCAAACCCGGCGACTACGTCGCCACCACCATTGGCGAAACCGCCGTAATCGTGGTTCGTGACGCCACTGGCGAGATCAACGCCTTTGTCAATCGTTGCGCCCATCGCGGCAACCTGCTGTGCCTGGAGCGGCAAGGCAACGCCCGCGAATTCAACTGCATCTATCACGGCTGGATCTACAACCTCACCGGCCAACTGACCGGCGTTGCATTCGAGCACGGGGTGCAGCACCAGGGCGGCATGCCACCCGAGTTCCGTAAGGAAGAGCACAAGTTGCATCAGCTGCGGGTCGCCGTACTGGGTGGCCTCGTGTTCGGCACCTTCAGCGATGTGACGCCCGACCTGGAAACATGGCTTGGTGCCGACGTCGCCCGTGGCCTGCTGCGCGTGATGAACCGCACGCCGCATGTGCTTGGCCGCAACATCCAAGTATTGCCAAACAACTGGAAGCTTTATTTCGAGAACGTGAAGGATACTTACCACGCCTCGATCCTGCATCTGTTCCTGACTACCTTCCGGATCAATCGTCTGACCATGCCCGGCGGCATCTACATCAATCAGGACGGCGGCAGTCATTACAGCTTCGCCAAACTCGACTACGCCGCCGAGGACGCGGAATACAAGGAGGCCGGCCTGCGTTCGGACAGCGAGTTCCGCCTGCAGGACAATTCCGTCGTCGAGTCCGTGGATGAATATGGCGATGGCGTATCGGTGCAAATCCTGACGATCTTCCCCGGCATGGTGCTGCAACAGGTCCGCAACACCATCGCTGTCCGCGTGATCCGGCCACGCGGCGTCGACAAGACCGAACTCGAATGGATCCATCTCGGCTTCGACACTGACGATGAGGCGATGACCGAACGCCGGCTGCGGCAAGGCAATCTGATCGGACCCGCGGGGTATATTGCGATGGAAGACGGCTGCATCGGCGGGTTCGTGCAGCGTGCGTTGCAATATAACGACGACGGCGCCGGCCTCGTCATGATGGGTGGGCACGAGGCAGAATCACAACCATTCCGCGCCAGCGAAGCTGCCATCCGCGGTTTCTGGAAACACTATCGCGCATTGATGGGCGACTGACGATGGACGACCTCGCGATCCGCCTTGGCGTTCAGGAACTGATCGGCGAATACGCCGAGCGGATCGATGAGGACCGGCTGGAGGAATGGCCAGATTTGTTTGCCGATCCCTGCCGCTATCTGGTGATCAGCCGGGCCAATCACGAAGCAGGCATGCGGCAGGGCGTGATGTACGCGGCGACCCGCGGGATGTTGCTCGACCGTGTGTTTTCCATTCGCCGCGCCAACCTGTTCGAGCCGCATCGGTATCGTCACGTTATCGGTCCGATACGATTGAAAACTGCTGGAGCCGGTACCGCCGTCGTACATTCCCACCTCATCGTCGCCCGAATTATGCATGACGGCACGACAGTCCTGTTTGTGTCCGGCCGGTACCTCGACCAGATCGATATATCAACGACACCGTACCGCTTCAAGGAACGCATCGTCGTGCTTGACAGCGACAAGATCGATACGCTGCTGGCGATTCCGCTTTGATCGGACTATAGGGGGCAACTGGCCGTCGTCGGAGATCGACATGACCGAAGCAGGGACCGTCTCGCCGAACGCCGACCTACCGGATTACGAGCGGGCTCCCGACGTGTGGGGATCCGCCCAGGTCGCCGCCTTTTTCCCGGGGTTCAAACATCTGAACATGGCCACCAGCGGCGCCGTCATCCGGCTTCGCCACGGTGGCTCCGGGCCGCCGTTGTTGCTGTTGCACGGCAATCCGCAAAACCATGTGGCGTGGCATCGCATCGCCGCGCGTCTGGCACAGCGTTATCATGTCGTTCTCCCGGATTTGCGCGGCTACGGTGGCAGCTCGCTACCGGACTCCGGTCCGGACAACATCAACTATAGCTTTCGCGCCATGGCTCAGGACATGGTGGAAATCATGGAACGACTCGGTCACAAAGCGTTTTTCATGGCCGGTGTCGACCGAGGTGGAAGGACCGCGTATCGCCTCTGCCTCGATCACCCAGAGTGCGTAACGAAAGTCTGCCTGATGGACGTCCTGCCCAATTACTATGTCTGGACTCATACGACCAAGAACTGGGCGATCGGCACCTGGCACTGGGGCTTCATGGCGCAACCGGAACCATTTCCCGAGCGGATGATCAGTGCGGTTCCGGCAGAATTCTTTCTGAAATCCCGCATGACGATTCGTGGCGGCACCGGCATCGACTTCTTCGACCCGGTGGCAATGCAAGAATACGTCCGCTGCTACACACTCAAAACCATAACCGGATCCTGCCGCGACTATCGGGCGACGGCAACGAGCGATTTCGTCATGGATACCGCCGACCGGGATCGCAAGATCGACATGCCCGCCATGATCGTCTGGGGCGCGCGTGGACAACCACCCGAACGCGCGCAGGAATTTCACGATATATGGCAGACCTACGCGAGCCGGATCGAACACGCCGAAGGTTTCAACTGCGGTCATTACATCGCCGAGGAGATCCCCGAGACGCTATACGACAGATTTGTAACGTTTTTCGTTTAACACCGGGAACCGCCTCGCGCGAATGCCAAGACCTTTCGGAGCGCCAGACCTGGCGCCCCGGCGGTCAGGACGCGCTCACCTCTTCGCCCGCCGCCAACCGCTTGTTCACATCTTCCCGCCACGCAGCGAAACCCTCTGCCCGCCACGCGTCATGCCTGCCCTGCGCGTAGGCCAAAGCGTTGCGGTGATACACCAGTGCATTGCGCCGGGTCTGAATGAAATTGTCCCGGGTCGCCACCACCTTTCCGGGCACGCCCATGACCACCGATCCCTCAGGGATTTCGGTGCCCGGCGGCACCAGCGCCATCGCACCGATCACGCAGCGCCGCCCGATCCTGGCACGATCCATCACCACTGCACCGATGCCGATCAGGCAATCGTCGCCGATCTCCGCACCATGCACGACGGCGCGATGCGCAATCGAGCAGTAATCGCCGATCACCGTTCCGTTGCCACCGCCGATGTGGATCACGGCGGTGTCCTGAATGTTGCACCACCGACCGATGCGCACTGCGGCGCCCTCGGCGCGGATCACGCAATAGGGCCAGAAGCTGCTGCCCTCCCCCGCGCTGACCCGACCAAAAATGCGCGCTGTGGGGTCGAGGAAGGCAGGCCGGTCGAGCTTCACCTCGGGGCCAAATTCGAATGACATGGACGAACCTCGATCTCGGACTAACCGGCAGCCTGACGGACTTCCCGTCCGTGGTCCATGGTGTATGAACAAGGCCTTCGATTCAGACCAGGACCCTGTCACATGGCCAAACAGTACCGCATCGCCTCCGTTCCCGCCGACGGCATTGGTCCCGAGGTGATCAGCGCGGGCCTCGAGGTGCTGGATGCCGTCGCATCACGCGATGGCGGGTTCTCGCTGGTGATCGACCATTACGATTGGGGGTCGAACTGGTATCGCAAGCATGGCGAGTTCATGCCGCCGGACGGGTTGGCCTGGCTGCGCACCGCCGATGCGATATACTTCGGCGCCGTCGGCGATCCGAACATCCCTGATCATGTCTCGCTGTGGGGCCTGCGGCTGCAGATCTGCCAGGGCCTGGATCAATACGCCAACGTGCGGCCGACCCGGATCCTGCCTGGTGTGACCTCGCCGTTGCGCAACGTCGGACCAGGCGATCTCGACTGGGTGATCGTACGGGAGAACTCC
>JBEKQQ010000133.1:0-17270 GCA_049519555.1 Acetobacteraceae bacterium | reverse complement strand
TGGGCGACCAGCGAGAACGACACAGCCCCGGCGGTCGGCGGCGCGATGGATCTCGCAGCGGGTGCGAAACGGTTGTGGGTGCTGATGGAACATACCACCAAGGACGGCACGCCGAAGCTGGTGACGAAGTGCTCCTACCCGCTGACGGCGCAAAGTTGCGTGAAGCGCGTCTATACCAATCTCGCGGTGGTCGACGTCACCGATCGCGGCTTCGTGGTGCGTCAGATGGCGCCCGGCCTGTCGTTCGAGGACCTGCAGGCGCGCACTCACGCGAAGCTGCATCTGCCGGCCTGACATGGAGCGGGCCTGACATGGAGCGGGCCTGACATGGAGCGAGCCTGACATGGAACATGGGGGCGGCTGTCATTGTGGCAATCTGCGATTGCGGCTGCATCTGACGCGACCGCCGACAGAGTACGCGACACGGTCCTGCAGTTGTTCGTTTTGCCGCGCGCATGCCACGCGCACCGTGTCAGACCCGCTGGGTCGCGTTGAAATTCGGGCGAGCGACTGGTCGCGGGTCGAGCGCTATCGTTTCGGCTCAGGCACCGCCGATTTTCTGCTCTGCCGGACGTGCGGCGTCTATATCGGCGCGGTGTGCGAGACCGCCACGGGTGCGCGAGCGGTGACAAATGTGAACAGCCTGACGGACCGTGCGGCGTTCCCTCCGGCGTCATCGTTTCCCAATCATGACGAGGAAGCGGTTGAGGCACGACTGGTGCGGAGGGCAGCGAACTGGACTCCGGCAGTGGTGCACGGCGCCTGAAAGCCCTGGCGGGATCAGGTGGTCCCGCCGGACGTCCGCATCCTACAAATACTTCGCCGGCCTGATCATCGCCCGCCACATGTGAGCGACCGGGCTGTTGTCAAATCCTAGCCCTTGTTCCGGCTGGCGGAAATTGCGGCCGATCACATCGGTGAACTCTTCGAGTTCGACCTTTGCGTCGGGGTCGAACGAATAGATGTCGTGCACCGTGATCATCCGTCCGGACATGTACCATTTATGGTTGCGCATCCGCTTGTAGTCTTCTTCGACATAAGGATCCGGCCGGTAATCTGCACCAAATGTCTTGATATACGATTGCGGGTATTCGTAACCGACCGCTTCGTCCGGATAGAACCGCAGCACCTGGTGGGCGCGGATGGCCCAGGTAACTTCTTCGTCGACGTAGGGTTCGACAAGTTGGGCGCCCCAGTAGCCGTGGTCGCCGCGAATGAAGCCGATGGTAGAGATATCGTGCAACAGGCAGGCGAGGATCATGTTGTCCGGCAGCCCGGCGTTTACCGCGTGCTTTGCACTTTGCAACAGATGTGCGGCAGGCCCGAACCGGTATTTGAAGAAATCCATCAGCGTCGGCTTTTCCGGCATGGCGGGCAGGCGGGGATCGTCGCCCATCAGCACTCGCGCGTTCGGATTCTTCGCCATGATCGCCGCAGCGTTCGGCGCTGGGCCCATATCGGCCTCGGCCATGCTGTAAAGCCGCGACTTGATCACGATATAATCGAGCTCCTGGCTCATTTTGGCTTCGAGCGCGTCGGCGCGTTCGGACAGGGTCGGCGCATCGTTCATTGGTGTTCTCCTGGGAAGCCGAGAATTGAACCGCAGCATGGCAGAAGCCGGCTGATCCGTCGACTCGCAGGTGGCCTGCGCAACCAGGCCAGCCGGCGGAGAGCATCACGCATCCTCGTCCTAAGCGACCGATGACGCACAATGACATGGCCTGCTCTGAGTCACCGCCGTTGTCTCGAAGCGGTGAAATATGCTTGCTTCAACGCGACACCCAAGTCCGATCGACATTGAACGTCGCGTCCGCCCGACGCGAGACGGGAGACCATCTGCATGAGCCTCGACTCCGTCCGCGCCTTTCTTGCCGAGGCTGCACCTGACATCGCGGTCATCGAACTGACCACCAGCACCGCAACCGTGGCGCTGGCCGCGCAAGGCCACGGGGTGACGCCGGCACAAATTGCCAAGACACTGTCGCTGCGGGTGAGGGAACAGGATCTTCTGGTTGTAACGAGTGGCGAAGCGAGGCTGGATAACAAGAAGCTCAAAGCGGTTTTCGGCGGCAAAGTGCGGATGCTCGGCGCCGAGGAGGTCCTGGCGATCACCGGACATCCGATCGGCGGGGTCTGTCCGTTTGGACTAGCAACACCACTGCCGGTGTATTGCGATGTTTCGCTCAAGGCGTTCGACGAGGTAGTTCCTGCGGCGGGGTCCGCCCACAGTGCACTGCGAATCAATCCGCTCCGCATGGCCGAACTGGCGGAGGCGCACTGGGTGGACGTTTGCCAACCGGTCAGGTGACGGCAAGTGCATCCCGATAACGCAACGATAGGGCGGATGCAGCAGGCTATTGTTGCATTACCATCTCGGTTGCCTGCGCGACAGATGTGTCTCGGCCGGGATTCGCTGCAATGCTTCCTGTGTGCCATAACTCCGACGGGCGAGAGCGACTGACTTTGATCGCACCTGCAACAAGGAACCCGGATCATGCTGATCGTCGATGGCCAAATTCACCTCTGGGAAAAGGGCACTCCTTCGGCCCATCACCGTCAGGAACCCTATTCCATGGAACAGGCGCTCGCCGGCATGGACGAGGCCGGCGTCGACCGGGCGGTCATCCATCCGGTGATGTGGGACCCAGACTCGAACGAACTGGCGGTCGAGGCAGCGCGTGCGCACCCCGAGCGTTTTGCCATTCTCGGCTGGTTCTACCTCGATCGGCCGGAGAGCCGGGACCTCATTGCCACCTGGAAAAACCGGCCCGGCATGCTTGGCCTGCGGTTCTATTTCAACGAACCGCGTATGCAATCATGGCCGACCGACGGCACGCTCGATTGGCTGTGGCCGGCGGCCGAGCGGGCAGGTATCCCGGTGGCCCTCGCCGCCGCATCGTTTCTGCCGGTGGTCGGCCAGATTGCCGAACGGCATCCGGGTCTGAAATTGATCGTCGATCACATGGCGGTACCGCGCGCTTCCACCGGCGAAGCGGCGTACCGCAACCAACCGCAACTGCTCGCGCTGGCGAAATATCCCAACATTGCCGTGAAGGCCACCGGCCAGGCCGGCTATGCCGAGGACCCGTATCCGTTCCGCAGCCTGCATCCGCATCTCCATCGCGTGTTCGACGCCTTCGGGCCGCGGCGGATGTTCTGGGGCACCGACATTACCAGGATGCCCTGTTCGTGGCGGCAGTGCGTCACGCTGTTCACCGAGGAACTGCCGTGGCTGAAGGGCGATGACCTCGACCTGGTCATGGGCCGCGCGATGTGTGACTGGATTGGCTGGCAGGTGCCGGCTGGCTGACTCGTCAGCCGAGCGCGGCGCGAACCAGGCTGTCGTAACGATCCGCCAGATCCCGTAACGCCGCGCTGCAATCGCCGCGGAACGATGAGCCATGCATCAACGCCAAGGCCGCCGGCTGCAGCGCTGCCAGTTTCCGAAGTGTGGCGCCGGTCGTCGGGCTCAGGCTGCTGAACCCGAACAGGTCCTCGGCTGCCATGGCCGGAGCGACGACGTCGGTCTCGGTGATCGCCGGGCCGTTGCCGGGATGCGTGAACAGGTCGCCGCACAGCAGCGTCTCGGTCGTTTCTTCAAAGAATACACCGGCCTCCCAGCCGTGCGGGACGTGGGGGGTGGCGATGAATCTCAGCATACGGTCACCGATGTCGAGCACCTCGTCATCGGCGATGGTGTGCGCGGGCCGGTCCGCCATGTCGTCGATCGATACGCGTGCGCCAATCATGCCGTGCACGATTTCGGCGTTTGGTACGGCGGCAAGCCAGTCGTTCATCGCGCCGCATTCATCCGCCTCGACATGCCCGAACGACAGCCAGCGTAACCTTTCCAGCGGCAGCACGCGGCTGACCGCCGCGGCGGTCAACGGAAATGTCTTGCGATGGCCGAGGTGAAACAGCAGCGGCTCCTGGCCCAATACCAGGAACTGGTTGAAGGTGAAGCCGGCCGGCGGCGCGATATGCGGCACGAAGGTGGAAAACCGGAACAGGCCGGCTGAGATTTCGTCGATCCGCGTGTCCATGGTCAGGGGCTCCGGTTACGGTTCAGATCAGCAGCTCGATCAGAAACGGTCCTTTCCGGTGCAGCGAACTCGCCAGCAGATCGGCAAAACCATCGGTCGAGTTCGTGCTCGCCGCCTCGACGCCCATGCCGTTCGCCAGTTTCGGCCAGTCCAGATCAGGATTGCCCAGGTCCAGCATGTCCATCGCGGTGCGGCCCGGATTGGCCCCGACATTGGCCAGTTCGCCAATCAGAATTTGATACTTCCGGTTTGACAACAACACCGTGGTGACGTCCAGCTTCTCGCGCGCCTGGGTCCACAGCGCCTGCACGGTGTACATCGCCGAGCCATCCGCCTGCAGGTTGATCACCCGCCGACCCGGCGCGCCGATCGCTGCACCGGTGGCCATTGGCATGCCGCCGCCGATCGCACCACCGGTCACGTTCAGCCAGTCGTGATGCGGTGCCGCTTTCGTGTTGGCAAAGAAGCCGCGGCCATAGGTGACCGACTCATCGGCGATGATCGCGCCCTCCGGCATCAGCGCGCCAACAGTCGACGCCACCGACTCCGGGGTCAGCGGCCCATGCCCGACCTCGTGCCGAGGCCCATTGTCCGGTGGTGCCACTTTGGGTGCGTGCAACATATCGGCCAGCCGCGTCAATGCCTCGACCAGGTCCTGTTCCGGACGTGCCAATATGTGAATTTCTGCGTCATCCGGGATCGACGTCTGCGGTTTGTTTGGATAGGCGAAGAACGTCACCGGCTTGCGTGCACCGCACAGCAACAATTGTTTGGTGCCCGCCATGGCCTTGACCGCGACGTCAACGACATACGGCACCCGGTCGAGCGACACGCGCCCCTGACCGCGCGCCATCTTGGCGTTGGAGCCTTGCGCCATCATCCGGCAGCCGGTCGAGGCGGCAATGCGGTGCGCCAAGGCCAGACCCTCGGCCGACAGCGCCTCGCCACCCAGCAGCAGCACGATCCCATTTTTCCCCCCATTGGTGCCGCCGCGACGCAGGATGCCAGCGGCTTCCTCGATCTGGTTGGGCGAGGCCAGCGGCGTCGGCACACGCGGGAGCGCCTCGGCCGGAACGCCGCCTTCGTTCCAGGACGTGTCTGACGGCAGGATCAGCGTGGCGATCTGGCCGGGTGCGATCATCGCGGCCTGCACCGCGGCAGCGGCATCGCGGCCCACGGTCTTCACGTCCATCGCGGTGCGCACCCAGCCGGAGACGCCGCGCGCCCAACCCTCGGTATCGGCCGTCAACGGCGCGTCGAGGGGACGATGATAGGTGGCGTGATCGCCAACGATATTGACGATCGGTGTCGCCGCCCGCCGCGCGTTGTGCAAATTCGCCAGCCCATTGGCGAGGCCCGGACCGCAATGCAGCAGCGTCGCTGCGGGCTTGCCGGTGACGCGGGCGTAACCATCGGCGGCGCCGGTCACCACGCCCTCGAACAGGCCGAGCACGCAGCGCATGCCCGGCACCCGGTCGAGCGCCGCAACGAAATGCATCTCCGACGTGCCGGGGTTGGAAAAACAGGTATCGACGCCGCTTTTCAGCAGCGAGTGCACCAGACTCTCGGCGCCATTCATGGTGGTGGTCTCCGCTTTGCCAGCGAAGGGTTATCCGTTTCCGCTACGTCTGGCTATCCGGTCCGGCAATGGGCGTCCAACGCGGCGTGCCCGCCGAGGCCAGAACGGTTAACGCCTGGTGCGACGCGGACAGGCGATGGCATGTCGCGTTTTCCAATACCGACGCCGGCGCTGCTCCCTCGAGAGCAGCGATGGCACCGTCTACATCAGACCATCCGCCAGGAACCGGTCGATCTTTCGATAGCGGAACAACCATTTGCCGTCCTGCTTCGCCACCTGATCCTGATATGCACCGCCCGAGCCAATTTTCGGGCCGTTGGCACTGTTCTGGATGACCGTCCAGTTCGACTGCACCGTCGCCGTATCGCCGTTCAGCGCGATCACGATATTCGTCGTCAGATGCACCCGCCTTGGCCGTACCGCCCCCGGCGTGCCAATCGACTCCGCCTGGGCAACAATTCCGGCGCGGCCGGTGCCTTTGCCGAACGCCGTGTCCCAGGTGCCGTCTTCGGTAAATAGCGCAGCCATATCGGCAAACCGATAGTTATCGAGGTGGAAGCAATACGTCGCCAGCAACTCGCGAATTGCGTTCTTTTCGGCTTCTTCGCTCGCCATGCTATCCTCCCATGCGGCATTGTCGGTGGTGGGGGAGCGTACTATGCACGGGTTCGACGTCAACTGGCTGGCGGTGTTGGGCGCGGCAGTGGCTAAATTCGCCATTGGTGGCGTGTGGTACTCGCCTCCGGTTTTCGGTCCGCGCTGGGGGGCGCTCGTTGGGGTGACACCTGATGCGTTCAAGGCACGGATGGGGGCTGCAATGATCACCGACCTCGCCGCGAGTGTCGTAGCAGCCTGGGTTCTGGCGAATGTGTTGAAATTCACTGGTGCCGTCGGGTTGATTGCGGGCGCGCGCGTATCGTTCTTCCTATGGCTTGGCTTTGTCGCGACGCCGTTGCTATCGACGACGGTCTATGAAGGCCGTCCGATTGCGCTGTTTGCCATCAACGCCGGTTATTGGCTTGTTGCGTTGTTGATCATGGGTGGGCTGATCGGGGCCTGGTGAGGACGCGGAGCTTTCTCGGCTGTGCTGGATGCTCAATGTGCCGGGTGGGGCGGTCTTGCCTAGGTGAGAATTGAGTCGATTTCTGTATCAGAACAACCTGCCTCGCGGAGAATTTCCCGATTATGCTCGCCAAGCGTTGGCCACAGCCGGGTCGTATTCGGCGGCGATTTCGAAAACCGGGCGGGCACGGCGGTCATCAACACGGGGCCCTCGACCGGGTGATCAACCGCTTCGAAAAAGTTGGTCTCCCGCAAATACGGATCGTCAAACAAATCAGCGAGTGTCCCCGCGCGGCCACAAGGAATGTCGGCCGGTTGCAATTCGGCGATCCATTCTTCGGTGGTGCGGTGTTGCATGCCCTCGGTCAGCGTGGCGTAGAGCGCGTCGACATGCGTGGTCCGTGCCTGCGTCGAATTGAACCGCGGATCGTCGATCAGTTCCGGCACGCCCATTGCCTCGAACAGTTTTCGCCATTGCGAGTCGCTGACCGCGATCACGCTGATATAGCCGTCTTTGGTCCGGTACGGCCGGCGATGCGGCGACAAGACGCGCGGATAGCCGACGCCTTTCTCCGGCTCATTATACATGCCGTGCCAGAAATGTTCCACCAGAGCAAAGGACAGAATGGTCTCCAGCATGGGGACGTGCACTTCCTGACCCTCGCCGGTGCGTTCGCGATGGAACAGTGCCATGCCGATCATCGAAGCGAGGTTGCTGCCGGTCAGCTTGTCCACCACCACCATTGGAAAATATCGCGGCGCGCCATCCGGTCCGGCATTCAGCGAGGCAATGCCGGACAGACCCTGGATCAGATCGTCGTAGGCGGGAAACTCCTGCAACGAGCTGCCTTTGCGGAAGCCGCTGGCGCAGGCGTAAATCAGCCGCGGGTTGCGTTTGCACAACGACTCGTAATCGAGGCCCAGTCGTTGCGCGGCGCCGATGCGCATGTTGTGCACGAAGACGTCGGCAGTATCGATCAGCCGCAACAACGCCGACATTGCCTCAGGGCGTTTCAAATCGATCGCGAGACTGCGTTTGTTGCGGTTCAACGTCGCGAAGTACGACCCCATTCCGGGGGTTCGGCTCGGCCCGATATAACGCGTGGTATCACCAGCCGTAGTCTCAACCTTGATCACATCGGCACCCATGTCGCCGAGTACCTGTGATGCATAAGGACCGAGCACCACCGTCGTAATGTCGATCACTCTGATGCCGGCCAGCGGGCCTGTTGGTTTTGTCACATGCATCTCCCCCGTCGTGGCGCGAGCTTCGCCGGCTACGCGGCAACTGGCAACTCAGCCAATACGTTCCATGCGCGCCACGGGCCTGCCGTCTTCCGGTTGCACACGGATCGCGAAATCGTAACGGTCGATATCGAGCGCGATCTCCAGATCCTCGGGATGCAAGTAAGGTCGTGATACGTCGTAGAACCGTGCGGCTTCGCCTCCGGCCCGGATCACCTGGCGCACGGCGTTGGCATCCCCGGGCCGGCCTTGCAGCAGGTTGCGCAAATGCAATGCGCACAGCTCGTCTTCATCAGTCCGCTCGAGCGCATTCTTGCCCATCGCGACCAACGTGATGTGCTCGGGATGGTCGGCGAGCATGCACTTCGCGGTCGCTTTGGCGGTGACCAGCGAGGCCGCGTAAAGTCGCTGCGCCCGGCTCGCCGCGGTGATGCCTCTGGTGCCGGCGCTGGTCCGTTGGATGATCGTTTTGCCGCGGACGTCGATCTGCGATGCTTCGAGCGGGGAGTTGCCGAAATCGAAGTCTGCGGGGGCGCGGCCCTCGACCTCACCCATGACCAGTTGTCCGACGCCGCTGGCACGTAGTGCCAGGGCTTCTTCAACGCCGCTGACCATGATGATCCGGGACGCGCCACTGGCCAGCGCCACGGCGGCGGTGGAGAAGGCGCGAAATACATCGATGATTGCCACCACGCCGGTCGCGTGTTCGGCGCCGCCAAGCAGGCTTTCGATGCGGATTTCCATGCCGGAAACGTCCATTTTTGCTGGTTCTGGACAGTGTGCCTCGATCGCAGGCCACGGAACAGACTTGCCTTCGCTGCCCGCCCGCCTCACTGTCCACCGCCATGTGGTTCTCCCCGCCCCAAGAAATCCCCACTCGTGTGCAAACCCGCATGCCGGATCGCTTTCGCCGCCTGGAACGTTCAGAGTGGTCGGACGGCAATCGCGCCGGCATCCCCACCGATTGTTTCCTCGAGGGGCCGTGCTTCGACGCCCAGGGAAGGCTGCATGTCGTCGACATTCCGTATGGGCGGATCTTTCGGGTTGAAGGCGGCGACTGGACGCTGATCGCCGAATATCCGGGCTGGCCGAACGGGTTGAAGGTGCAGCCGGACGGCATCCTGATCGCAGCTGACTACCGGCATGGGCTGGTGCGGATTGATCCGGCGACCGGCGCTACCTCGGCGGTGATCCAGACCGTGCTCAGCGAGGGCTTCAAAGGTCTGAACGACCTCACCCTGCACGACGACGAGTCGATCCTGTTCACTGATCAGGGCCAGACCGGCCTGCAGGACCCGACCGGCCGCGTGTACCGGCTGCACAAGGACGGCCGCCTCGACCGGCTGCTCGCCACCGGGCCCAGTCCGAACGGGCTGGTGCTGAATACGGCGCAGACCCATTTGTATGTGGCAATGACACGGTCCTGTGAGGTCTGGCGAATTGCTTTGCGCAACGACGCGATCGTCGGCAAGGCGCAGTGTTTTGCTCGCGTGCCGCCTGGCCTCGTTGGGCCGGATGGGCTGGCGATGGACCGGCATGACCGGCTGTATATTTCCAATCCCGGCCACGGCTGTATCTGGGTGGTCGATCCGCACGGCGTGCCGCTGTATCGCGTGCAATCCGACGACGGGCGGATGACAACGAATTGTGCCCTCGCACCCGACGGCCGCACCCTCGTCATCACCGAGTCAGAGACCGGCAGCATCCTTGTAGCGGAGATTCCCGACCCATGAGCGAATTCGTTTCCATTTGCGACGTCGGCCCCCGCGACGGCTTGCAGATCGCCAAGACCCGCATGACCACGGACGACAAAGTGCGTTGGATCGCCTCGATCGCTGCCGCCGGTGTGCGGGAAATCGAGGTCGGCAGTTACGTCCCGCCGCGCGTCATCCCGCAACTGGCCGATACGCCGGAGATCGTGTCGCGCGTGCTGGCGTTGTTGCCGGACCTGACGGTGCAGGCGCTGGCGCCCAATCTGCGGGGTGCGCAGAACGCCTATAATGGCGGGGTGCATAAAATCAGCATGCCGATCTCGGTCAGCGAGGGCCACAGCCGGGCCAACCTCAATCGCACTCCCGCAGAATCCATCGTGATGATGCGGGAGGTGATGCAGTGGCTGCACGACCAGCCCAGGAAAGTGCCGGTGGTGGCGGGCGCGTCGACGGCGTTCGGCTGCTCGATCGACGGCGTGGTGACGACGCAGCAAACTGTCGCGTTGTGCAAGGGCCTTGCCGATGCCGGCGTCGATCAGATTATGCTGGCGGACACTGTCGGCTACGCGCATCCGGCGCAGATCAAGGAAGTTGTCCGGGCGGTGCGCGAGGAAATTGGGCCGGTGTTGTACGGCCTGCATTTGCACGACACCTGTGGGCTCGGCATCGCCAACGCGCTTTCTGGGCTGGAGGAGGGCATTCGCGCCTTCGATTCCTGCCTCGCCGGGCTTGGCGGTTGCCCGTATGCGCCGGGTGCTTCGGGCAACGTGGTGACCGAGGACCTGGTGTTCATGCTGGAGAGCATGGGGTTCACTACCGGCATCGACCTGGAGAAGCTGCTGGAGGCGCGCGAGGTCCTGCACGCCGGATTGCCAGCCGAAGAGTTGCACGGGCAACTGGCGAAAGCGCACATTCCGCCGACTTTTCGAAAAGCGGCGTAAGGAAGGTTTCGGCACTGCCGCGGCGAGTTCCGATCGGCGTACTGGTATTGCACTCTCCAATCGCGACCACGTTTCCGACCTGCATGTTAAGTCGACGTTAAGGTTCCCCGCCTACTCTCGCTCCTGAACACGCGATGGCGAGAATGCCGACGAACACAAGAATGCCGTTTGCTGTATCCTGGCGAATTGCGATTAACAGCCTTGCCACCACCGTCGCCTTGGCACTCAATTCGGCCCACGGAGCGACGCCGACGCCGCCGCGCGATCCCAGTAGCGTGCAAGTCCCGCATTTTGGCAAAGGCGAAGTGAAGAGTTGCGTTCCGCGAGCGCGCGAGCGGATCAAGGCGGTCATGGATGGTGACAGCACAATGCGTTTCGACGACCAGCCGCGGGGCAGCAACTCGCCTTGCAAGTGACAACCGAAGTGGTGACCTGCCTGCCGTCTTATGACACGCGGTCACCCCGGCCACGGCCATGAGCCGGGCCACGAAACCGGCCGCCCCGAGTGCTCGCCCGGTTTTTGGCCCCGCTGCGGCACTGCTGATCTCGCCGCGCGGCCTGTTGGCAGGCGGTACTGTTCGCGGCTACGGTGCGGCAATTCGGCTGCACCCCAAAGTATTTACGGTTCCTGTGTGGGCCGGTCGTGGAACTCGGCAGCCAGGTCGAGATTTGACCTGCCGCAAACGCGGGTCCGGCTCGGAGCGTTGATGACGGTCGCCGTGTGGTCGTGCGTCGACGATCTCCCCCATGTCAGGAATGGTCCATGGCAACGAGAATTAGCCTGCCTGCCTCAGCGGGATATCCGCTTGCCCAAAGGTTTCGTAATTGTCTGCCGCTTGCCCAGTCCTGGCCCGCGATCAGTATGACCTCATCCCCTGACTCGGCTCCGGTAATTCCGGATCCAATCCTCCCGGAGCAGGCCCCCTCGGCACAGACTCCCCCGGCACAGACCCCCCCGGCACAGACCCATGAGGCTCCTGCTCCCGGGCGTGCGAGCGGGGCGCCGGCCTGGCGGCTGGCTGTCGCCGCTCTGGGTGTCGTCTTTGGCGATATCGGCACCAGCCCGCTCTACGCGTTCCGCGAGAGCTTCATTGGCGTGCACCGGTTGCCGATCGACCGCGTGCACGTGATGGGCGTGCTGTCGCTGATCGTGTGGGCGCTCATCCTGGTGGTGACGGTGAAATATGTGCTGATCACCATGCGAGCCGACAACGACGGGGAGGGCGGCTCGTTCGCCCTGCTGGCGCTGATCCGCCGCAAGGCAAGAGGTGCCAGCGCGTTACCCGCCATCTCGATTGCCGCGCTGATGGCGACGGCGCTGTTCTACGGCGATGCGGTCATCACGCCGGCGATCTCCATTCTCTCGGCGGTGGAGGGTGTGACGCTGGCCGACGCAAAGTTCGCCGTTGCCGTGCTGCCGGTAACGGTGGCGATCACCTTGGGGCTGTTTGCGATCCAGTATCGCGGCACCGGCGTGGTCGGCCGCTTTTTTGGCCCGGTCATGCTGGTCTGGTTCGTTACCATCGGCGGCCTGGGCGTGTTGAACATCCTGACCCGCCCCGAGGTCATTGCCGCGGTCAGCCCGCAATACGCCTTCGCCCTGATCGCCGAGGATCCTTTGCGCGCCTTCCTCACCCTGGGCACTGTCGTGCTGACCATCACCGGTGCTGAGGCGCTGTATGCCGACATGGGCCATTTTGGCCGCATCCCGATTTCCCGGGCCTGGATGGCCATCGTGCTGCCGGGTTTGCTGCTGTGCTATGCCGGCCAGGCCGCCCTTGTGCTGCAAAAACCCGCCGCCATCGATCAGGCATTCTACCTGCTCGCTCCGAACTGGGCGTTGTGGCCGATATTGGCTTTGGCGACTGCCGCGACGGTGATCGCCAGCCAATCCGCCATCAGCGGAGCATTCTCCGTCACGGCGCAGGCGATCCAGCTGAATTACCTGCCGCGGCTGAAGGTCTTGCACACGGCTGCTGAGGCACGAGGCCAGCTGTTCGTTCCGGCGGTCAATGCGATCATCTGCGTAACCGTGGTGGGCCTGGAGCTGGCGTTCCGGTCTTCCAACGCACTGGCCGCCGCATTCGGCTTCGCGGTGACCTCGACCATGGTGCTGACCACGCTCATGATGGGGTTTGTGCTGTTCCGCATCTGGCGCGTGCGGCTGATCTGGGGCGTGCCGGTCTATGCGGTGGTGCTGACGTTCGATCTGGCGCTGTTCGCCTCATCCAGCACCAAAATCCCGGATGGCGCGTGGCTGCCTTTGCTCATTGCAGCGACCATGATGCTGATCTTCACCACCTGGGTGCGTGGCCAGTCGGCCATGGCGGCGGCGCTTGGCCGCGATCAGATGCCGGTCGAGCAGTTCCTACGGGACAACGCCGGACTGCCGCGTGTACCCGGCCTTGCGATCTATCTTTCGCGCCAGCCGGGCACGGTTCCGCACGCCTTGCGGCAAATGGTGCTGCACAACCACGTGATGCATGAGTTCATTCTGTTGGCGACCATCGAGACCGATTATGCGCCATTCGTGCCGTCCGGTAATCGCGTGCATTTCGAGGAAATTGGATCAGGCATGGGTCGCGCCGTGCTCACCTTCGGGTTCTTCGACGAGCCGAATGTACCTGGAGTTTTGCGGTTCCTACCTGATGGATGGCGCCACGAGATGGATGCCACCAGTTTCATCGTTGGCCGCTTGCTCGCGATATCGGGAGGGCGCCCAACGATGCCTCGATGGCGGGGTGTTTTGTTTCGCCTGATGCTGCGGCTTGCTGGATCGGCCTGCGAGTATTTCGGGTTGCCTCCCAGCCGGGTCATCGAAATCGGAATTGAGGTGGAGATCTGACGCGGCCCGGTCCTATGCGAGAACTGGCTGGCGATGTGAGCCGACCGGTCAGGTATAAGCGGCCTCCAGCATGCGGCGGATGTGTTCGGGAATTGGGTCGGATGTATCGTCCTTCGTAGGGGCGGCCGCGGTGGCCACCTCCGGGACGTCCGGCGGCAAGGTATCCCGAGGCGAGGGCGGCTTACGCCGGCGGGGCGGACGAGGCTTCACCATGGTCTCCGCACAATTGGCTGCGGCCGGTGCGCCGGCCACGAATTATCTCAAATATAGGCAATCTGCCGGACCGGCGCCAGGGCGACCGCGGTCGGTATTCACGAGCAGTCCCGAAACCTCCCGGTATGATTTGACCGGCCATCGTTCACTGGCTGTCTTCGCGACATTTCCGTGACAAGCGACTGGTTTTCGTATACTGAGACAGTGTCACGGAGCATGGGGCAAACGTCATGTCAGACTCATTCGACACGGGTTCCGGGACACTCCCCGGAACGGACACGTTTACCGAAACCTCCACTGAGGGCTACGGTTCCCGGCTTGGCGGCAGCCTCATGGCGGCGCTGATCGGTCTGATCCTGGTGCCGGTGGCGGTCGTGCTGCTGTATTGGAACGAAGGCCGGGCGGTGGACGCGATCCGCGCACTCAACCGAGGGGAAGCCGCGATCGTCGAGGTCAACGCTGCCGCGGTCGACCCCGCGTCGAACGGCAAACTGGTGCATGTGTCGGGGATGTTGCAGCCCACCTCGCCGGCGAACGACCCCGACTTTGGGGTCACCGGCGACGGCTTGGTGCGGCTGGCCCGAGCGGTCGAGATGTATCAGTGGGAGGAGGAATCCACCACGAAATCGCAACAAAGTCTCGGCGGTTCGAAGACCACGGAAAAGACCTACAGCTACAAGCGCGTGTGGTCGGCGCAACCGGTCAACTCGAGCAATTTCAAGGTGCCTGGCGGGCATCAGAACCCGCCGATGCAACAACGTTCGGCGTCGTTCGACGGCAGCGGGGTGAAGATTGGCGCCTGGCAGGTCGACCCGTCGGTGCTCAACAAACTGACCGCGTTCACGCCGTTGCGGGTGCAATCGGCGCCGCCGGCGGGTTATCAGGTATCGGGAGAGGGCTTCTATCAGGGTCAGGATCCTGGTCAGCCGGCGATTGGCGATGTGCGCGTAACGTTCTCGGCGGTGCCGGCGCAGACCGTTTCGGTGGCGGCGGCGCAGTCATCCGGCGTGCTGACAGCGTTTCGCGATGCCAATGGTTATACGATTGCTCTGGCGGAGCCGGGCGTCGTCAGTGCTGCGGCGTTGTTCCACGACGAGAAGAAATCGGAAGGCACACTGACCTGGATTCTACGCGGCGTTGGCTTTGTCGTGATGTTGATTGGGTTCATTTGCATGACCCGACCGCTGACGATGCTGTTCGCGATCGTGCCGTTCCTGGAATCGCTGGTCGGTGCGGGGGCGTTCCTGGTGGCTCTGACATTGGCAATTCCGGTCACGTTGCTGACTATCGCGGTCGCATGGATCGTGCATCGGCCGTTGATTGGCGGGTTGTTGCTGGTTGGCGCCATCGCGGCCTGGTATCTGCTGCGGCAACTGCTGCCGAAACGGGTGCAGCCAGCGCACGCGTGACCCGGCGTCCCGGCCTGTCGGGCGCTTTGTCCGGGCGCACGCGATCGGTCCCGGTTCAGGGAACCGTTGGTGCCCACTCGCCGGCGACGAGGACAGCCTCCTCCTCGCCTGGCCACGGCGGCATGGTGACACCGATGGCTGCGAGCGGCTCATGGCCAAATGAGCGGAATTGAAAGTGTGTACCTCTGGGGATCGTCAGACTCACACCCGGGTAGATATCGACGATCGCGCACTGCTCGTTTTGCAGCCGCGACATTTGACCGCGGCCCGACAGGAAGAACCAGATTTCTTCGACCGTGCGATGGGTGACGGCTTTGGACACAAGGTTGGGGCCGAGTTCGAAGTGGGCCATGCCGCCTCCGTCGAGCCCGGCCAGCAGCCTTACGTCCGATCCATCAGGTGCAATGGCATCGCGCGCCATCGGCAGATGTTTCGTGGAGAAGTTTGCCACGAGGGTCCTCCAAATTGACGGGCTCACCGCCCAGGCAGAAGTCTGGATTTCACCGTTCGTATCACCCCTGGTGCGCTCACAGAGCACGACAGAGCGGCAATCGATCCGACAACGATGAAACTCCGTATCGTCGAATTCGCGTAACAATTGGCCCTGAAACCGAAACCGGCCACGGAACGAAGCACCGACAAAGGAAGCATCCAGAAGGTCTACGCCGAAGGTTTCGAGGCCGGGTGCGAACGTTACGGCATGGCATTTCAATCGGCGATAGCGGCAATAGTAGCCAAGGTCGTTCGGGAGATCGGCGAATGGCCCTCCGAAGGCATCATCGCCATCGCTATGCCATACTGTCCTAACTAGGAATCCCTGATATCAACAACCAACGAGAGGTCCCCTGCAGCCGCGTTCGCCAGCTCGGCCTCCATGGCGACATTGTTACGCGGGTAGCGGTGGATGGCAGAGTGCGAGGGGTCCTTGGTCGGTTCGTAAAGGACCCTTACCTTGGCACCATGCTTCTCGCAGATCCCAGCCAGCGCGGCCACCTCCAGCACACCAAATCCGTCGCGCCGCCCGAGCCTAAGCTCGGAGTGTTCCGCGACCGCTTTCATTTGGGTTTTCCGGTCGCCCTCGAAATACTCCACCCAGCTTACTGAGAGGTCGCGCTCGCCGGGCCGAAGTTGAAAGGCGTCTGGGAATATGCCGACGGGGGCCTTGGTCTCGGTGTCAAACTGAATAAGCCGGTGCCTGACATACCGGGCGACGTGGTCTTCAAGCGGTAGGTTCTCTGTCGGCATCGCCGAACCAAGCCTCCGGGTTATACGACTTCAGGGTATTTGGTAGGCGTTCCAGGCTGGTCGTCCCGCCGGCGCTATTGGTTGTATCGCCCTCGTGTTCCACAATCGACCAGCGAATTCGGTCACCGGGCAGGAAGGCGAACGCCAGCGAGTCGCTGCCGCGGCGCAAACCGGCGAGGATATTTCCGTCGTCCGAAATGCCCAGCATCATATTCTTCCTTATGCCGAGGTGCAGCACCGCTCGCAGGAAGGTCTTGAACGAGTCCGGGTCGGCCAGCTGATCGCTCTCATCCCAATCGTCCGGGTCATGCAGATCGTCGATGTTCTCGAAAAGACGCCTCCGCCACAGCTCCGGCAGATGCATCGAAACCTCCGACGCGGCCATCTTGAGGGCAGCACTTGCGTTAAAGAGGCGATGCATCTTGTCGGCCTCTACCGGTAACGATGTCATTGCCTGGTGCACGATGTTGCCAGCCGAGCTTTGAAGGATCGTTCTGAGCCGTTCCTGAAGCAGGCTGGAGGCCCAACTGGTGCCGGATGACAAAGATCGGATGTCGGGACGCGGAATGAGCCCGGCATCGAATGTTTGCATGGTGGCCATTTACTTAAAAAGCTCCCTTGCGCGGTCTGTTATCGAGCTTTCGAAGACGCGGTTTTTTTCATCCCGTATCTGGTCTAGCAGCTGCCGGATGTCCCGCTCCATCTGCGGGACATGGGTCGTTCTGCCGATATCAATATCCAATAACACGCTGTTGTGATGCGGCACCGGCGATTGGACGGTTGCGACTGTCATTGTGCTCGTACAATCCGGTATTTGCACGTCAAATCCGAATTGCAGCGTAAACCCCCGCATGAATGGCAGCATGCTATCCGAGAAAGAAGGCTGCGTGCGGAGATAGTCGGCGATTTGCGTGCCGAGGGGGACCCCTTCGACTTCTGGCAAATCCAGGCGGTTGACGTACCGGACGCCTAGGCG
>JBEKQQ010000132.1:0-17285 GCA_049519555.1 Acetobacteraceae bacterium | reverse complement strand
CATGATCGTTGTCGCCAGGACGATGCCGGTCTGGGTTTGGCGTGACGCGGTGCCTTCGACCCGGGCCCGCCGTGCCAACACCACCGTGGTCGCCGTGGACGAATAAAGCCCGCCAAGCACTGCGGTCAGCAGTCCGGCGCTGGCCGGCGCGACATAACGTTGCAGCAGGTAGCTGGCATACGACACCGAGCAAACCGCGACCATCGCCAGCCAGACCTGCCGCGGTGTTATGGTGGTCAGCTCGGTCAGCGGCGTATTCGGCAACAGCGGCAGGGCGAACCCCGTCAACAGCAGGAAGCGCCCGGCGTTGACGATTTCACTCAGCTCGATGCGGCGGGCGAGGCCGTGCAGCGCCTCGCGCGAGGTCAGGAACAGCACGCCGGCCACGGTTGCGCCGATGGCAACCCACGGCGGCTCGGCGAGGGTCACCGGGCCAAGCAAATAGGCAAGGACGTTACATGTCGGCACCATCAGGCCGACATTGGGAAAACCTTCCGCATCGGTCTCACCGAGGTGCTGCCAGTAAAAGCAGGTGAGCCACGCACTCAAGGCCAGCAGCCCGACGCTGAACGGGATGAAATGCGTGGGATCCAGCCGATAGAGCAGGGCGCCGAGCAACGCGAGCAGCGGAAAAGTGCGAATCCCGCCTGGCCGCTTCTGGTTCGACCGGGCGTGGAATTCCTCGAAGGCAAGCCCCAGAAAAAAGCCGAGGGCAACCAACAGTAACAGTTGCAGGACGGGAGGCGCCGTGGTCATTCCCCTGTGCTACACCATGCAGCACGGTGACGGACAGTCACGAGGCCGCGCCATTCGACCACGGTCCCGGACGGAGGAAGTTATGGCAAACGACGCAGCACATCTGGGCGGCGATCTGATCGAGCGGTTACGGGAACAGGGCCACCACACCGAGGCAGATCACCTCGAGCGCCACCTGCCGCTGCAAACCGCGGAACGTGGCTTGCTGTTTGCGTTGCGTGAGGTCTGTGAAACGATCCTGACGGCGATCGAGGCGATCGATCCGGTCACCCAAACAATGATCGAGGAATTGCGTCTGGAGGTTGAAAAACACCTCCGGTTGCATGAGGAAGGCAAGACCCCGTAAAAGGGTTGTGTTTTGCAGCGCACCTTCCAATATGGACTGGTTGCGACGAAACGACCGGTTGGACGAGACGCGGGACAGGCTGGCGAATGAGGACATCATGAAATCCAGTCATTGGACGATTGCCGACCTGCCGTGGGATCAGTTTGAGGTTGATAAACTTGACCCGGAAACATTGAAGGTAATCAAGGCCGCCTCGCTGGTGGAATACGGCGGCGGCAAATATGGACATTATTTGTGCAACATCTTTTCCGATGACCCACTGTTCCAGCAAGCCGCCAGAAATTGGGCCGTCGAGGAAGTGCAGCATGGCGAAGCACTCGGCCGCTATGCCGAACTCGCTGATCCGACGTTCAATTTGGCCGCGGCGTACGCGCGGTTCGAGCAGGGGTATGGCTTCGATATCAACGCTGTGGAGTCGGTTCGCGGGTCTCGTTCCGGCGAGTTGATTGCCCGCTGTATTGTTGAGACTGGTACCAGTTCCTACTACACGGCGATCGCCGATGCGACCGAAGAACCGGTATTAAAGCAGATCTGCCGGCAAATCGCCGCCGACGAATTACGGCATTTTAAATTGTTCTACACGCATCTGAAACGCTATTTGAGCCGGGAGGAATTGAGCCGTTTCGAGCGTATGCGCATCGTACTCGGCCGCATGCGGGAATCCGAAGACGATGAATTGGCATTCGCCTATTACGCAGCCAATGCGCCCGCGGACGCGATTTATCGGCGCGAGAAATATGCCAGGTCCTACATGATGCGGGCCTATCGGTTTTATCAGCCGGTGCATATGGATCGCGTTGTTGCCATGGCCTTCAAGGTCTGTGGGCTGCGGCCACATTCGGTCTGGCATGGCATGGCAAGCCGGGCCGCCTGGTGGGCCGTTAACCGGCGAGTTCAGGCCGCCGCCAAGGCAGCCGCCTGATCGCGGGTTCAGTCGGCTGACGCAGCGGAGTCGCTGCGTTACGCTGGCAGTGCCAGCCGCTGCTGCGCCGAACAACTGAAACATCATGTCCATGGCACCGGCAATCGCCAATTGACCTGGGTCAAGGCGTCGTCACTGCTGCTCACTTAAAACCCATCCCAGTGACCCAGTCCCTGGGCGTGGAGCAGCAGATGCCTGGTCCTGACAATGCACTTTCCGTATCACGCCGGTTTTTCCTGCGAGGCACTGGCGCAGCCGCTGGCAGTGTTGCTTTGCTCAACAACGTGCAGACCGCCGCTGCCGCAGCAACCGACGTGCCGCCGGTCCTGGGCCCGGGCGCTGTGCCGGTCATGCTGACGGTGAATGGCCGATACTATAATCTGAACGTGGAGCCGTGCAGCACGCTCGCTGATGTGCTGCGCGGTCCGCTCGACCTGACCGGCACAAAGATCGGCTGTGACCGAGGTGCCTGTTCCGCCTGCACGGTCTGGCTCGACGGTGCGCCGGTCGCATCATGCATGTTGCTTGCAGTCGATGTCGGCTCCCGTGCGGTGACCACCATCGAAGGTTTGGCGCAAGGCGAGACACTGCATCCGGTGCAGGAAGCGTTCATTGCGCACGACGCGATGCAGTGCGGTTATTGCACACCCGGCATGGTCATGAGTTGCGCCGCACTGCTGGAGCACGTGCCACACCCGACAGCGGAGGACGTGCAAACGGCAATCGGCGGGCATTTATGCCGTTGCGGCACCTATCCTCACGTCGTGGAAGCCGTGCTGGCCGTAGCCGAAACGCGAAAGGCCTGAGCCATGAGCAGCGCTGCCACACACGTCGAGAAATTCCCGTTCGGTATCGTCGGTGCCGGCATGAGTGAGATCGAACGTCAGGTTCCCGACGGCGAACCGCCGGCTCTGCCGGTGAACGAAGCGCTTCAGGTCATTGGCAAGCCGGTGCCTCGGCACGACGGACGCGCCAAGGTCACCGGCGCAGTTCGGTTCACGGTGGATGTGAAACTGCCGGGCATGCTGCATGCGCGCATTCTGCGCTCGACATCGCCAAATGCACGGGTGCGGTCGGTCGACACGGTTGCCGCTGCGCGCTTGCAGGGCGTGCGCGCCGTGCTGGTGATTGCACCAAAAGACTCGGTTTTGCGTTATGCCGGTGCGCCGATTGCAGCAGTCGCGGCGATCACGCCGGCCGCCGCGGGCGCCGCGTTGCGTCTGATCCGTGTCGATGCGGCACCGTTGCCGTTCGTGGTCGATATGGACATTGCGCGACGGGCCAACGCCGCCCTGGTTTATCAGCAAGGCGAAGCATTGCCGCTGAACGCCGTGGAAATCGCTGTGTCGGCTGCGCTGCCGCTGACCGGCAATGTGCGCGGGCCAGAAACCCAGGGCAGCCGAGGCAACGTCGAGCAGGGTTTTGCGCAGTCCGAGGTGGTGGTCGAAGGCGACTATCGCACGCGGACCCAGACACATTGCTGCATGGAACCGCACGCGATCGTCGCTGACTGGCGCGACGACGGACTGACGGTCTGGATGTCCACCCAGTTCACTGCCGGCGTACGCCGCGAACTGGCGCGGGTGTTCGATCTGAAGCTGAGCCAGGTGCGGGTGAAGGTCGCGGCCATGGGCGGCGGCTTCGGCTCGAAATCGCAACTTGGGTCCTATGGGCAGGTCGCGGTGATGTTGTCGCGCCAGGCCGCTGCGCCGGTGCGGCTGGTGCTCGATCGTGAGGAAGAGCAGCTCGACACCGGCAACCGCCCGGAGACATGGCAACACCTGAAGATCGGTGCCCGCCGGGATGGCACGCTGAGCGCGATTTCGTTGCTCGAGTATGGTTCGGCAGGTGTCGGCGTTGGCGCCGGTGTGGGCAATATCGCCCAGGCAATGTATGCCTGCCCGAATGTTTCGTTGGCGCAAAATGATGTGTTCATCAACGCCGGCCGGGGCTCGGCGATGCGCGGACCGGGGAATACGCCGGGCGCGTTCGCGCTGGAACAGGCGATCGACGAACTGGCCGGTCAGCTCGGCCTCGATCCGCTGGTGTTGCGCGACCGGATTGATCCAAGTTTGGTGCGGCGCGAGGAACGGCGTATCGGTGCGGCAACAATTGGCTGGGACCGTCGCCATCCGCCGGGTGCCGATAGCGGAACGATCAAACACGGGCTGGGCATGGCGCAATCGCTCTGGGGCGCCAATGTGTCCACGAATGCATCGTGCGAAGTGCGGGTGCTGCGCGACGGTTCGGTGCTGGTATTGTCGAGTGTGCAGGATTTAGGCACCGGCATCGGAACGATCCTGGCCCAGGTGGTGGCGGAAGAATTTGGGTTGCGGCCGGAGGACATCACGGTGCATATCGGCGACACCGAATTCCCCGCCGGGCCGCCATCGTACGGCAGTCAGACCACCGCCTCGATCACGCCCGCGGCACGCACTGCGGCGTGGACGGTGAAGCAGGCACTGTTTCGCGAGGTCGCAGCGTCGCTTGGCGCCACGCCCGAGCAGTTGGTGGCGCACGACGGCAGGATTTTGGTTGCCACCGATCCCGCGCACAGCATGAGTTTTCGCGAGGCGACCGCCGGGTTACGCACGGATCAACTGAGTGCGGTGCAATCGCGCGCCGATGATTATGGCGGCTTTCGCCGGCATGTGGGTGACGCCGCCGGTGCGCAGAACGACCTCGGCGGTGTGCAATTCGCCGACGTTTCGGTGGACACCGAGACCGGCGCAATCCGGGTGCAGCGTGTGGTGGCGGTGCAGGATTGCGGCCGGCCGATGAACCCGAAGCTGATCGAGAGCCAGGTGCAAGGCGGCGTGCTGATGGGCATCTCGTACGCGTTGCTCGAGCAGCGCGTCATGGACCAGCACACGGGACGCATGCTGAATGCCAATCTGGAACAATACAAACTGGTCGGACCGCGGGACACGCCGGTGATCGACGTGCACGTGCTGGAAAACTATCAGGGCCAAAGCGCGACCGATGCCTATGGCATTGCCGAGCCGTCCAACATCGCTACCGCACCGGCGATCGCCAATGCCGTGTTCAACGCGCTCGGCGTGCGCCTGCGCGAATTGCCGATGACGCCGGCTGCGGTGCTCGCCGCACTTGGCCGGCTGCCGCAAAGGAGTTGAGCGATGGACCGGTTTTCCTGGCAAAGCGCGCGTTCGGTGGCGGAGGCGGCAACGTTTGCCAAACGCACGGTCGCTGAGGCGATGCTGGCCGATCCGGACAAACTGCCTGATGCGGATTGCGTGGTGTTGAAGGCCGGCGGGATCGACCTGCTCGATCTGATGAAGGAAGGTTTGCTGCGGCCCAACCGCGTGGTGAATCTGCGAGCGCTTCCGGGCCTCGATACGATCGCCGAGGCGGATGACGGCATGCGGATCGGCGCCATGGTGACGTTGGAACAACTGGCGGCGCATCCCGGTCTGCGTCAGCGATGTACCGCGCTGGCCGATGCCGCGGGGAGTTCAGGCAGCCCGCAGATCCGGCATGTGGCGACGCTCGGTGGCAATCTGCTGCAACGGCCACGCTGTTGGTATTTTCGCTCGGCGGCGCATCATTGTGCGCGCAAGGGGGGCGATCATTGTTTCGCCTTTGCCGGCGAAAATCAGTATCACGCAGTGTTTGGCCACGACGGTTGTGCGATCGTGCACCCTTCCACGGTTGCGACCGCTCTGGTTGCATTCAATGCGCGGATTGAACTGGTAAACGCCCAGGGTGAGACGCGGGTGGTGGCGCTGGCCGCGTTTCTGGTTGGGCCTGACGTGGATGTCCGGCGGGAAACGGATCTTCGTGCCGGCGAAGTCATGACTGCGGTGATATTGCCGCCGATGGCGGCTGGCGCGCGCTCGGTGTTCCTGAAACAGGCGGAACGAGCCTCATCCGATTGGTCGGTTGCCGATGTCGCGGTGGTGCTGGAACGCGGCGCCGATGGACGCTGCAAGAGTGCTTCCATCGTGCTCGGCGCTGCCGCGCCGGTGCCCTGGCGTGCGCAGACCGCCGAAGCGGCGTTGACCGGAAAAACCATCGATCCGGCAATCGCCCAGGGCGCGGGTGAGGCGGCGATCGCCGGCGCCCAGCCACTGCGCCACAACGCCTGGAAATTGCCAATTTTGTCGACTTTGGTGCGGCGTGCCGTCCTCCGCGCCGCCGATGTTCAGGAGACTGCCCAATGACTGCCATTCTCGCTGCACGACGTCAGACGACTCTGGGTTTGCTCGCTGCGGCCGGGGTCGCGGTGACACACGGTGTTGCGGGCGCGCAGGAGCTTGCGCCGATCTCCCTGCCGGCGCCGCGTTCGGATTTCGGCCGCTCGTTGGGGCAGTCGCTAAGAATGCGCCGGTCGCAACGGGATTTCTCGTCGCGTCCGCTGCCAACGCAGATGCTGTCTGAATTGCTGTGGTCGGCTTACGGTGTGAACCGGCCCGACACGAAGGATCGCACCGCGCCATCCTGGCGGCATGCGCGCGAGACGGAAATTTATGCGGCGATGGAAACCGGCACCTGGCGGTACGATCCGTTTTCGCATCGGTTGGAGCCGCATCTGGCTGGTGATATTCGTGCGCAGACCGGGGTGCAGGATTTTGTCGCAACGGCGCCGCTGACCCTCGTCTACGTATCCGACGCGGCTCACATGAGCGGTGTGTCGCCCGAGGAACAGCATCGATTTGCGGCGGCGGATACCGGTTTCATTGGCCAGAATGTGTATCTTTATTGCGCTTCGGAACTGCTGGCCTGCGTGTTCCGGGGTTCGCTGGACACGGAACGGCTTGGCCGCACGCTGAAGCTTGCCGAGACGCAGTTTATCCAGTTCGCCCAGACCGTGGGATATCCGAAGAGCTAATGGATCAGTTGGTCATACCACCGCCGCTGCCGGCCGCCGTGACACCGGTGGCCGCAACGACCGCATCCCCCGGGATTCGGTTGCTGCATGACCGGCGTTGGCAAATCGGCGGCGGGCTTTTGCTTGCATTGGTCGTCGTGGCGGCGGCGGCATGGTGGGCGCTACGGAGCGATACCAGCGTCCATTACACGACCGTACCGCTCGCCCGCGGCGCCGTCACCCGGACTGTGACGGCAACCGGAACGGTCAACCCGGTGTTGACCATCATTGTCGGCAGCTACGTTTCGGGGGTGATCCAGGAGTTGTTTTGCGATTACAATACGGCGGTAAAGAAAGATCAGGTGTGCGCCAAGATCGACCCGCGCCCGTATCAAACTGTTGTAGACCAGGACAAAGCCAATCTCGAGGTTGCCAAGGCACAACTGGAGAAGGATAACGCGAATGTCGTTTACGCGCAGGGAAATTATGAGCGAAATCGGCAACTGGCGCTGAAGGATTATGTGTCGCAGGATATCGCCGATATTGCCAAAAGTCAGCTTGAGCAGGGCAAGGCGCAGGTCGATCTCGATGCGGCCACCATCGTGCTGCGGCAGGCCGAACTCGACGCGGCGAACATCAATCTCAGCTACACCGATATCGTTTCACCGGTCGACGGTGTCGTGGTATCGCGCAACGTCACCATGGGTCAGACCGTCGCGGCAACGTTCCAGACGCCGACACTGTTCCTGATCGCCACGGACCTGACGAAAATGGAAGTGGATACCAATGTCAGCGAGAGCGACATCGGTACGATCAAGGAGAAGAACCCGGCAAGTTTTACGGTGGACGCCTGGCCTGGGCGGGTGTTTGAGGGCGCTGTCTTGCAAGTGCGTCAGTCGCCGCAAACCGTGCAAAATGTCGTGACTTACGATGTTGTGGTTGGCGTCGATAACACCGATCTGGCGCTGAAGCCAGGGATGACCGCCTCCACCCAGATCATCACCGATCAGCGTGCCAACGTGCTGCGTGTGCCGGATCAGGCGCTGCGCTACGTGCCGGCCGCCGCCGCCGCCGCCGTTCCAGCAGGTGCCGCGCGGATTTGGGTGCTGCGCAATGGCAAGCCGGTCGCAGTTCCAGTGGTGATTGGCCTTGATGACGATAGCTTCACCGAAATCGTGTCGGGCGATGTGAAGGCGGGCGATCAGGTGGTCACCACCGAACAGCGCGGCACCGCGGCCCATGGTGCAACGCCGGCGCCGCGGCTCTGACCCGCGGCAGGCGTCGGTGTCCCAGCCAGTCATTGCCGAAACACTCGTCTCGCAACCTGTCATCCGGGTCGAAGGCGTCACCCGGACCTACCATGTCGGTGACGTCGACGTTCACGCACTGGCCGGCGTCAACCTGGTGATCGAACGCGGCGAGTTCGTTTCGATCATGGGCTCGTCGGGTTCGGGCAAGTCGACGCTGATGGCGATCCTTGGCGGCCTCGATCGGCCGAGCACTGGTCATTACTTCCTCGACGGGGTCGACGTTGCCGGTCTCGATGAGCCGGCGCTCGCCCGCATCCGCAGCGAGCGACTGGGCTTTGTGTTCCAGAGCTTCAATCTCCTGGCTCGCACAAGTTCGATTGAGAACGTTGCTTTGCCGTTGTTCTACGCCAGTTCCGGTCCCGTCAACGGCACCTCACGCAACGCCCGCGCCCGCGCGTCGCTTGAATTGCTTGGTCTCGGGGACCGGGAACACAACACCCCCGCGCAACTTTCCGGCGGTCAGCAGCAACGGGTGGCGATCGCGCGGGCGCTTATCAACAATCCGAGCCTGCTGCTGGCGGATGAACCGACCGGCAACCTTGATTCGCGCACCTCGCACGAGATCATGGAAACGCTGGTTAAGTTGAACCGTGAGCGAGGCGTGACCATCGTCGTCGTCACCCATGCGCCGGACATCGCCGAATATACCAACCGCGTGGTAACGATGCGTGATGGCCTGATCATCTCCGACGAGCCGGTCAGCAAGACGCCGCCTCCCATTGCTGCCGAAGCATCTCCGGCGCCGGCAGTGGAGGCCAAGGTGCCGGTCGCCGCCATTCGGGCCACCGCGTTCTGGGCTTTCGCAATGATGATCGCCTCCGCTGCCGTGCAGGCGATCGGACGCAATCGCACACGGTCTGCCTTGACCATGCTTGGCGTGTTCATTGGCGTTGCTGCCCTGATCGTCATGGTGGCCGTTGGCCAGGGTGCGAATGAGGCGGTGCGCCAGCAGATCGAAAGCCTCGGTACCAACCTGCTGGTCGTCGTGCCCGGCGCCACCACGACCGGTGGCATCCGCGCCGGATCCGGTAGTGCTTCGACCATTACCGTCAGTGACGCACAGGCAATTCGCCGCGAGGATCCGGCGGTCGGCAGCGTCAGTTACCTGATCCGTCAGGCCGGTCAGGTGGAATTCGGCAATCAGAACTGGAGCACGGTGATCCAGGGGGTCAGTCCCAACTATCCGCCGGTCACCAATTGGGAAATCGCGTCCGGCCGGCCAATCACGGCGGACGATGACGCGAAAGCGGCACTGGTCGTGTTGCTTGGCCAGACCGTCGCCACGCAATTGTTCGGCACGACAGAGAATCCGATCGGTGCCCTGGTGCAGGTGAAGGGCGTGCCGTTGCGCGTCATTGGCTTGTTGGCCATGAAGGGTCAGACCGCCTACGGAACGGATCAGGACGATGTGGTGATGATCCCGTTCACCACCGGTGAGCGTAAAGTGCTTGGCGTTGCGGCGCCCAGTCAACAGCAGACGCCAATCAACTGGGCTTATTTGCCGGCGCCCAATCCGTATGGGTTGCAATCGCGGCTGACCGGCTTCGTCAACCAATTGTTCATTCAGGCGGTCAGCGCCGAGGCGGTGACACCGGCAATCCGCCAGGTCACCGATACGTTACTGCGGCGCCATCGCATCCGGCCAGGCGACACCGCAGATTTCGCCGTGCGCAATCTGAGCCAGATCGCCGAGACCGCTGAAAGCAGCAGCCGGATCATGGCGCTTTTGCTGGCAGCGGTGGCGTCGATCTCATTGCTGGTCGGCGGCATCGGCATCATGAACATCCTGTTGGTATCGGTGACCGAACGGACGCGTGAGATTGGGTTGCGCATGGCGATCGGCGCCAGGCGGTTGCACGTTTTGCTACAGTTTCTGGCCGAGGCGGTGTTCATCAGCGTGACCGGCGGCGTCGCCGGGATTGTTGTTGGCGTGGCATTGTCCTGGGTGGTGTCGCTGTCGTTCGGCTGGCCGGCGCCGATCTCGTTTACCGCGATCGCCGGAGGGTTTTTGTTTTCCGCCGCGGTGGGGATTTTCTTTGGCTATTATCCAGCCCGCAAGGCAGCCCGACTCAATCCGATCGAAGCGCTGCGTTACGAATAGGGATGTGCGGCGATCGGTTGCGCAATGTGGCAAGCCACGCAAAGCGGAACGATCGCCCCCAAGAGCGGCCTTATCGGGCAGGCCTTGTCAAACCTCGTGGTTGGTGTGGTGCGGTCCGCGCTTCCGCAGGCAAGCTACCGTCAGTCGCAGGCACGCTGCTGGCTCGCAGAAGCCGCGCAGCTGCTGCAACCACCTCCGAGACGGTGACTGGGGTCGCCAGCACCTCTCCCAGATCCTCGACCTCTTTCCCGAATGCCGGGCGGCATACCAACAGGACCTTCACACCCGGTCGCTTGCGTCGCGCCATGAGGGCAAGCGCCGCGCCGTTCGACCGACCCGCCGGGAACGCCACGCGTGTGATCAACAGTTCCACGCGCTCGGCGGTCTCCAGAGCGTTGAGTGCAACCAAGGGATCGGGAAATACCATCACCTCGTAGCCGCTTTCCATGAGGGCGCGGCTCGCCAGGTCGGTGAACGCCTCGTCATCGTGGACCAGGACGATTTGAGCCGGCATTTGCGCCAATTACCTCAGGCTGCGCCGTACTGGGTCACCGGCGCGCGCGGACGGTGACGGTCGGGCTCTGCAGAAAGCAAAGCGGCCCCCAGATCGGACCCTGTCGCGGCGTTGTGACGTGCGACCAGGGCGGCGTCCAGCGTGCGCGCGTCAACAGGGAAGGGCGCGGACTCCGGGCCAGCAAACCACCCATCCGCATCCAGAAAGAAGAGCCGGTGATCAGCCATTCCTTCCTCCTCCAACGGGATATAACTAACCATATGGGTTCGTCTGGCTGTATTCTGGCATACACTTCCTGAAAATATTCACGGGCCGAGCAACCGGGCGGTTCGCCGCGCACCATTTCGTAGCAACCGCACGCGCTGGCTTCCAGGCCTTGGCGGGTAACCACGGTGAAGCGTCCACGTCCGATGCGGATGATACTCGCTTTCTGCAGCGATCTTGCTGCGACGCTCACGGTCGGTCGGTAAGCGCACAGCAACCGATCTTTGACCAAAGACCCCGCCACTCCAGGCTCCCCGCGGACTGGCGGGAGCACGCACATCGCCCAAACGCCCACTACCTGAAATCCGCACGGGCGACGTTTCTGGATAGGTCTCCGGGAGCGAGCTTGACTGTCTGCAACCGGACATAATGCTCAGGTCCGGGGCAGAAAATCCGCCGGACCTGTCACCCGCCGAGCAGGCGCTCGAAGCGTGCCTTCACGACGCGGTAGCAGTCGCAGGCAGTCGCCTCCAACGCCTCGCGATCCAAAACCGTGATGCGGCCCCGGCCGTAGCGGATTATTCCGGCCCTTTGCAGCGTGCTCGCGACAACGCTCACACTGGGCCGATAGACACATAGCATGAGGGCGAGAAACTCCTGCGTGATCTGGAATTCATCGCCCCCCGCGCGATCATGCGCCATCAGCAACCAGCGGGCGAGACGCTGTTCCAGATCGTGGCGCCCGTTACACGCGGCCGTCTGGCTGACCTGGGAGGTCATGGCTTCGAGATAACGCAGCAGCAGGGTCCGCAGCGCAGGCTCCTCCTCCATCGCAGCGCGAAACACGCGGGCTTCCATGCGCAAGGCAGATCCGTCCCCCTGCACGAAGGCTTCGACGAAAGAAGTGTCCACGCCGGTGATGAGAGGTAGTCCCACCATGCCCTCGCGGCCGATCAGTCCCACTTCGGCCTGTGTGCCGTCCTCCACCGATGTCACCAACGATACAAAACCGCTTTCCACGAAATAAGCCGCCTCGATCGGGGCGTCGGGCACCATGAGGCTGTCGCGCGTCGTTAATGAAATCAACCGCAGTCGTGGCAGCAGACGGGATAGCAGTTCGGGCGGCAACGCCGTCAGCAACTGGTTTCTGACCTCCATCGGAGGTACATCGTTGGCCATGGAGGCTCCTCGCGGGGGATGGCGGGAGCGCTGGCCTCTCTCAAACGCCTACAGCCGGTTTCGTGGCAGGCGACGCGTGACTATAGTCATCCTGGAGTGGGGTCGGTGTACGATTCCGGACATACGGAAGGTTTGCCCCTCGACCACTGCCGGATTAAATGTACAGTTTCCGACATAACGGCGGAACTTTGGCGGTTAGCAGCACTTCTTCGTGATGGCTAATCCGTCTGCAGCCCCTGATCGGCCGCTTGTCGCTGTAATCGCAGAAGACGAAGCTCTGTTGCGCGCGCTCGCGGTCGAGGCCCTGGAAGATGAGGGCTTCATGACCTTCGCGGCCGAAAACGCGCTTACCGCTCTCGACATCTGCAAATCGCGCCCCGAGGCCGTTGATGTCCTGTTCACCGATATTCGTATGCCGGGACCCATGGATGGCCTGGAACTGGCGCATCGCGTGCGGGAGCGTTGGCCCTGGATTGCCATCATAGTTGCCTCGGGAAATGTCTTCGTGGGTCGTGACCAACTCCCTGACGGAGCCCGCTTTCTGCCCAAACCCTATGACCTGCGCCGGATCGTGGATATCATTCGGCAAATGCGCGAGGTGCGCTGAGCACCGCATGTGGACGAGGTCGGTCGGGAGGAGTTGGCCCTCCTCTGTCCGGGCCATCCGAACCGGCACCATGAGGCGCCAGATTGCCCGGATGAAGCCTTCCATCCGAACCCTGGGCCGCGCCATTTTGTTTGGATCCAACAATACTCCGGAAGTGCGCAATGAAATCAAAACTTCTGGCTGACGCTGCCGGCGAGCAAACCTTCATCCTCGTGCTCGACCCAGACGAGGAAGCCTTCGCGACAATCGGCAAGTTCGCCGAAGAGCGGCGGCTCAGCGCTGCAGCGCTGACCGCTCTCGGCGCGTTCTCCCGGGCAACGGTTGGTTGGTTCGATCGGTCCGCCCGGACCTACAAGAAGATCCCGGTCGACCAGCAATGCGAGGTGTTGAGCGCGATTGGCGATATCGCGCTCGACGATCACGGCAAGCCAAGCCTGCACATGCACGTCGTGCTCGGACTGAGCGACGGCTAAACTCGCGGTGGACACCTGCTCAATGGGTTCGGGACGTTTTCACGGATAAGATTCGTCCGATACAGATGCGCGAAGCCGAGGAGCTAGAAAACGCGTTCACAGAGCTAGACCGCCGCGTCGATGCCTCCGACATCGACGTAGCAAAAAGGGAATTCGTGTTCTTTCGCGCGCTTGAATATGGCAACAGACCTCTCCGCCTTCACAAGGTGATGGCGTCTGATCCGGAATTTTATCATCATCTTCTGTGCCTGGTGTTTCGGAGTAAAGGGCGATCGCCAAAAGCTGGGATGCGCATGCAGAGTACGAAGACACTGCAGCGAACCAGCGAAAGCTTAAGAGCTAACAGTGAAAATGGAGACGTAAAGGCAAGCACAGGAGGCGGGCGCATGGCCACATTTGGGCGAACGTCTGCATTCGAGCGACGGCGGAGGCGGCCTTGAACGACGGCCATGGGCGCGGAGCCGCCACGGACGGGTCCATGGTTCCAGGTCCGCTCCCTACCCACGCGTAGCAACGGCGGCAGGGCCATATCCCAAGCCCCTGGCCAGTCCAACAAAATCGACTTTCGTCGGCATGACTGGTCGGGCGTGGCTGGTAAGGGGAACCACAAGCCGCGTGAGATCACGATTTCAGGGTGAGTTTGCCGAGGTCTCGGCCAGGACCGGGTTCGAGTCCAGCACGGGCGCATGCCCGCAAGATATTGATAAGTATGGAAGAATCTCGTGGCTGGGAGTCCTGGACACGTATCGAACCATGTGCGTGGCGCCGGGGCAGGATTTTCTGCGCGTGCTTGAGGAAATCCGGAGGATGCGGCTCGCCGCGTGATGCCGAGACGCCCGGCGCGGAGGACGATCGGCCAGCCCGATTGCCGCCGACCCGGCCGAACCACCCTTTTTCGACCCGAAGCGGCCGTTCGCGACTACGCGAGAAATCGCGCTGCCCGACTGGTTCTGGGGCATTCGCGTAGGTCTCGATGCGCTGGCGGGCGGCGGGCTTAATGCTGTGCGAGCTGTGCGCTGGCGTTGTATTTGTTGGTGGCGATATCTTCCGGGCTGAATTGTCCGGGCTTGAGCTTGCCCTCCCGCACCAGCACGTCGAGCCAGAATTTAATATCGTGATCCTTGAACAGCGCGTGCCGCGGCAGGCCATAGCCCGCCCAATAAGTCGCGCCCGCCGGATTGTCGCCTCGCTTCTTCAATATCTGTGCAACCAGCTTTCTCGCCTCGACGGGATGCTCCGCGGTCCAGTCGGCCGCCCTGGCGGAAGCCGTCACGAATTCCTTTACCGCCCGGGGATGCTGATCGATGAAGGTCTTTTCCATGACATTGTCGGCGAGCACGATGTCGCCGAGAACATCGTGATCGGTGAACAGCACTCGCACGCCACCCTCGGCCGCGATCTTGCCGGCGACAGGACTCTGCCACGCGCCGACGGCCACCATATCCGCCTGCCGCTGGCGCAATGTCTGATCTAGTTGCGGTCCCGGGACCGCGACCAGCTTCACACCGTCCTTGTTCAGGCCGTGGATCCTCAGATATTCCCGGATCGTATAATCCAGGTGAGCGCCCAGGATGTTTACCGCGATGGATTTATCTTTGAGGTCCTCCGCGGTTCTAATCGGGCTGCTATCCAACACGAAGAATTTGCTATTTGCATCTTTGTTGATGCCTGCTCTCGGCATGACGCAGAGAATTTTGGCGCCACCGGCGATAGCATTGATCACGGCGGGGGTGGCGACACCGGCTACATCGGCCAAGCCGGACGTCAGCGCGGCCAGACTTTTAGGACCACCCGGCGAATCCCCTTCGGATTGGATGCGAATGCCCTTATCTTTCAAGAACCCGAGGGCATCGGCGATTTCGAAGCTGGGGACGAAGCCGGGATCGTTCAGGTACCGGATCACGACCGGGTTGACGTCGGGCGTGGCGGCGCGCGCCTGGCCTGCACCGGATTGCAGGCAGATCATCGCAAGTGCGACGGAGGACACGACCTGGGCAGTCCGGCATAACCGATGACGTTTCATTTTCGTACTCCTCTGCCTGAGAACGGTCACGACGACGTCGCGAGGCGATAGGCGCGTGTAGTCCCTGCGCGAACTCCCTTCCTGGGCGTTCGGCCCGAACGGGATTCGATCAAATTTTCATTTGGCGCCGTTCGCCGCGAAAGTTTCCTTTGCCTTCTCCGACACCAGAAACTTTATAAAGCTCTCCGCTGTCGCGCGCTGTGGAGCGTTCGTCATGAGCACAGCGGTGTACGTGAGAAAGCTCTGGAAATCACCCGGCAACGGACCAAGCAGCCTGATTCCTGGCGTGGTCGCGATGAGCGGTATCGTACCCGCCGCCATATCATTGCCTTTACCCTTCAATACTGGTTCGAAAATCCCGTTGGGTGTCGTGCGCACGATCCTGGGTTTGAGCGTTTCGGCGATCCCCAGCCGGTCGAGCACCTTTGCGAAGGCCTCGCCCGATTTAACACTGTTGAAGACAAGGAGGTCTGCGCCAAGCAAAGTGGTTTTGAATTTTTCAACAGTCGAAATGTCGTATGCCGGGCTGTCGATCCGGTTGCCGAGGCCGACGCCGACCCGGGCGATTATCGGCCTGTCCCCGGCGCTCGCCTGGCCCGACTTCGTAAGCTCCTCGGCGAAATCCGGTTGGACGATCACAACGTCGGCTGATTCGCCGTCTTCAATCCGCTTTTTTACCGCGGGTGAAGGGTCGAACACCAGGTTAACCTGATTTTGGGTGTTTTGCTGAAAGAGCTCGACGACCTTGACCAACGCCGGTTTGAGAGGACTATCGCTCATGACCTTAATGGCGGCGGCCTGTCCCGTCGCGGCGCAGCCGGAGAATATACCGGCCAGGAAGATATTCAGACCGGCACGCTTACGCTTCGCGCCTTTCAAAACCGAGATATGCCTCAGCATGACTTTGTTCCCCTCTTGCCGGCCCTACCATGCGCTGAAGGCGCTATTTCGGCGGCGCCCAGTCGTCCAGGCCGTACTTGTTGAAGATCGATTTCAACGTCCCATCGGCTTCCAGCGTGGCGAGCGCGGCGTTTATCTTTCCCAGCAATGCACCGTTTCCCTTCCTGACCGCGAATGCGGCCCTGGGCTTTGGCGACGCGGACTTGTATGTGTCGACGACCCGTGCCCCATGAGGCATGGCACCCGTTTTGGCCGCGTAATGCGTCTCGACCCCCGGTGTGATGGTCGCCTTTATTTGACCCGACGCCACGGCCTCCCAGGCGTCCTTCTGGGTGTCGTAGATTTTGACTTCCGAGAAACCCCCGATTCTTTGGAGTAAGGCCAGTTGGATGCTGCCTTTCTGCGCGCCCACAGGCAGGCCCTTCAGGTCCGCGAGCGTGCGGTAAGGTGTCGCGTCACTCGATTGTGCGACCAGGGCTTCAGGCAGTGCATTGTAGTACGGCCTGCTAAAGTCGACCTTTTGTTCCCGCTCCGGAGTGATCGCCATATTCGTGGCGATTACGTCAATCTTACCACTGTCGACCGCCGGTATGAGGTCTGAGAAAATCATCGTCTGGTAGTCGATGGGAACGCCGATTTGCTTGCTTATCGCGCGTGTCAGATCGACAGCCACGCCCGACAACTCGTTCTTATCGTGCAGAACCCACGGCTTCGCGTCTTGCCCCGCTGCCTTCAACGGTTGCTGTCCCCACGCGGCCGGACCCATCAGCGCGCCAAGTGCGATGATCACCGTGCTGAATTTCTTCCCGAACTTGTTCATCGCGTCATCCCCAAACCGGCCCGATGATGCCCCGGGCGCGCGGAAAATGCTTTACCGCCACCTTTTTTCTTCCTTACGGCCGGCTTATGATTTCTTCCTTACGGCTGACTCTTGATTTTAGGCAAAAATGGGGCGGGAAGACGGCTCGTGGTTCTGGCGTTTGGCCAATACCGGTTCGACATTGAACGCCGCGAGTTGCGCCGCGGCGCCGAGCTTATCGAACTGGAACCCAGGGCTTTCGATCTGCTCGCTTTCCTTGTTCAGCATCGCGATCACGTGGTCAGCAAGGACGAAGTCTTGCA
>JBEKQQ010000131.1:0-17401 GCA_049519555.1 Acetobacteraceae bacterium | reverse complement strand
CGCCGCCGACCGCACACCGCCCCGGCGAGACGGTCATTTCCCAGCCGGCGCACGAGGCGGTCGCCAAATGCCAGGCGGACCCGAAGGCAATGACCGCCCTCACAGCCGGCGATCCTGCCGGGTTCGCCCGTGCCCTGGGCATCGATTCGCCGAGTGAGGCGTTTCTGGCGGCAGCCACAGCCCCGGGCAGCCCGTTCGATCCGCAGGCCGCGGGTCCCTGGCCGATGGCCACGGCCACCGGCACGCGCAAGGCGTAAACCGCTGGCCGTGCCGGCGAAACCTGGCTGGTACCGGCGCGCGATCACCGGGCCGCAGCCACTGATCGCGGGAATGGTATTGCGTGCGGGCAAGGTCGCCGGTCGATCATTTCGCCAGGCCATCTCAAAACTTCATCGTAACGCCCGCCAGAATCGTCCGCCTTATGCCATACTGCGGCGCACCGACGCCGACACCCGTACCGTTGCGGATTTCATAGCTTGCATCTGCCAAATTGAGTAAATCCAACCGCGCCTCGACGCGCGGACCGAAACGTTGCACGACCGACAGATTGGCCGTCACATAATCCGGCAATTCCGCACCGTTCGGCACGGTCGGCGTACTGGCGCGCAGCCCGCTTTGATACAGCAGATCGAACGATACCCGGGTCCTGTACTCGCTGTCCAAATTGAATGTATATGCCGCACCGGCCGAACTGCTCCAGGTCTGATCGTGATCGAGGAAAATGTACGAGCCCTGGATATAAGCCAGTTCGGCAGCAGCAAAATTGTATTGTGCCGAATTGATTTCCTTGCCCATCGCCCGCGACCGCGCCAGATTGGCGTAAAGCGACCACGGCCCACGATCGTAACTCGCAGTCAGCTCGACACCTTGCTGTACGCCCTCCGCATAATTGAACGCGGTCAGAATGATCGGCGCACCGAACTGCCCCTCATCGATCAGGTTTTTCGAAATCTTGTAGTAAACGTCGACACCAACGGTCAGACCGGGAATCACCACATGACTGATGCCGGCATCGAAATAATGCGAGCGTTCGGCACGCACGACATCATCCTGTGTCACCTGGGGCGCGGCAGTCGTGCCGGCAAATTTGGCGATGTCGGTGGGCGACAGCGTTTCATACGGTGGCGGCACGAAATACCGTGCGTAGCCGATATGCAGCGTGGTGCTATCGGTCGGCCGCCACACCAGGTTGACGCGCGGGCTGAGCTGGCTCTCGTGGGTGAATTCTTCCACCATGTCGAAGCGCATTCCGGCATTCAAGGTCAGCTTCGGCGTCAGCCGCCACTCATCCTGGACGTAAATGCCGTACAGCCCGCCGGCACTTTTCTGATCGTCGATAACGTTGATCGGCTGATCGATGGTCGGATTGCCGTTTGCGTCAACCGGCAACACGCTCGACGTCGTGTCGGAGGCGGCCTGCTCCAGCTCCGCCAGAAATCCAAGACGCAGCGTATGCTGTTCGTTGATCCTCCAGCTGCCGTCGGTCTGGATGCCGCTCGCCACATCCTGCCGCGCGGCCCGTTGCGCGATGCCATTGAACAACAGATCGCCGAGCCAGTCGGGCTTGAAATTCAAGGTGCTGGTGCGATTGAACAACGACACCTGCAGATCGCCCTGATCGTTATGTTTCTGCAGGGAGAGCACACCGAACAGCGTCACCTCGTCCTGCAATTCGTTCAGATCGGCACTGTTGAATGTGCTGACGCCCTTGACCGCAAAGCCGAGCGGCGTCTGGCCCGGATTGTTGGGGATTTGGAAACTGCCGTCGAAACCACCAAGGATCAGGCTGACCCGCGTGTCCGGATCCAGGATTGCCGACACATATGCCAGACCGTGGAATTGATCGGTGGTGTCGTGGATCGCCGCATAACTCGCGGTCGGGTTCTCGATGCCGCGCTGATTGTGCAATCCATCGAGCGCGAAGAAGTAATCTACCGGACCGGTGTGGCCGCCATACTCGAGGCCTGGCTCGAACCAGTCCCAACTGCCGCCGTACATCGAAACGGTCAGGCCCGGATTGGTGAGGCCGGTCTTGGTCTGGATATCGACGACGCCGGCGGTCTGAAACCCGTACTGGGCTGGCAAGGCGCCAGTGATCAGCGACAGGCTGCGAGCGAAGCGCTCGGTCAATGCCTGGCCGAACACCGACAGCCCTTCCGGCAGTTCCACGCCGTTCAAGCGGTATTGCACGTTGGCGTGCTCACCGCGCAGATGGATCTGGCCAAAACTGTCCTGCGCCGTGCCGGGCGCCTGCAACAGCACCTGGTTAAGCGGCGCGCTCTCGCCCTG
The DNA here is from genome assembly GCA_049519555.1 of Acetobacteraceae bacterium. Lineage (GTDB taxonomy): Bacteria > Pseudomonadota > Alphaproteobacteria > Acetobacterales > Acetobacteraceae > Rhodopila. The sequence goes on along the minus strand of JBEKQQ010000131.1, from coordinate 15,112 downwards.
CGGGACGTTTTGCAGCGCCTCGGGCGAGAAATTGTAGGTCGTGGCGCCGAGGCTCGGCTGGATTTGCTGCCGCGCCAGATCGAGCCGTTTGGCAACGATTTCGATATCAAGATGCAGCTCGCCGGTGTCCGGGTTGACCGCTGAGGAGTCGGCGGCGCTGGCGGCAGGCCCAATGATCAGGGCGCAAACCAGGCCAGCCAGCAGCGACATGATGCGTGAACGCATGTTGAGTCCGTGTCCCCTCCCGACCCCGATCTGATATGTTATAACATAACATTTCTGGCTTACCGTCAACCACCTCCCTATTTGACCCGCAAGTCCGTCACGTCGTCGTGTCTGGTCCGCAACGGCTCCGCGGATTTCCCCCGCAGCCACGCGTCAAAAAACGCGCGCACGTAGAAAACCATGTCGGCGTGATCGGTCGGCACCAGGTCGGTCCATGCCAAATGCCCGGCGCCTTGGAACTCGACGTAAGCGGCCGGCGGCTTTGTCGCGTCATAACAGCCGCCGGGCATACTTACGGTCGGCGTGATAGCGAAATCATCCGTGCCACCCTGATACTCGACCGGCGCCGTGACAGAGCCCAGATCGCCCCCGGCCAACAGGAAGGGCAAACACCAGGGCGACAGCGCCACCACGGCCTTCACGTCCGGAATCCGCCAGTTCGGCCAGGCCCCGGCGAGTCCCAGCACCGTGTAGCCGCCCAGTGAATGACCCATGAGGCCGAGTTTGGTCCAATCGATTTTGCCGGCGAATACGGGATCCCGGTGCAATGCCGCAATGACCGCCACGATGTCGTCACGCCGGTCGCGATAGGTGGAATCGGACCAGTCCTGCGGCTGCCAGAATGGCACCTCGGGCGGGCTCAAATGACGCCCACACAGCGAGTCGGCGTGCTGCGGTGCCACCACGAGATAGCCGGCATCCGCCAGCGCCTGGGTCAGAAACGTCGATTGCCGCCCACAACCGAGGTAACCATGCGAGAAGATGATGATCGGCGCCGCTCCGCTGCCAGAAGGACGCCAGATGTCGACAACGCGTCCGCCAAGCCGCGCCGTCTCGCCGCCGGCCGCCACACGCGTCGCGATTTCCCCGCCGGCCGGTTTCTCCAGTGGGCCTGCAGCCAATCCAGATTGGGTTGGCACGTCCATGAGGAGCGCGCAAAGCAAAGCCAGGACAACACGTCTCACACCCACAGCACCGCGCGTCCGTTACGGCAACGTCCCAACAAAAACGCGGGAACCCTTAGGTCCCCGCGCCAGGTAAATCGTGTACCGCGGTTCAGTGATGCGCGGCGTCGGCCGGCGCGTAGGCCTCTTCCAGCGGCACCTTCGGCGGCTGCGCCACGCAACGGCCAAGCCCAATATACGGCGCCGGGTCGACGGCATAACCGTTGATCCTGACCTCGAAGTGGATATGGTTGCCGGTCGCATCGCCGGTGTGGCCTACAAGGCCGATCACCTGACCGGCCGTGACCGCGGACCCATAGCGAACGTCGGGCAAAAACTCCGAGAGGTGGGCGTAACGCGTCACCACACCATCGGCATGCCGGATGTCGATCATGTTGCCGTAGCCGGAGTACCAACCGGCATAAATAACCGTGCCAGCAGCCGCGGCCCGAATGGTCGAGCCGAGGGGAGCATCGAGATCGATGCCGGAATGATAGGACGAGAAGCCTCGGGCAATCGCCGTCAGGCCGCCCGCCGGCATCACCATATTTCCGCAAAAATTGGCCGCCTGGGCCGGTAAAGCGAAGAGGGTGAGCAGTAGTGCCAGGGTTCTCATACACGCCGGTTAGCCAACGACAGCTAACAGATCAACCCACGAACCCGAAAAAAATGCATACCCGCCCTTCGGTAATCCGTTAACTGATCGAACCCGAGTGTGACCTGGATCACACACAGGGATGGCCAAACCGGCTACAGGCAAAGGTTATCCACAGACTGTGGATGGCGTGTGGGCCAAAGTCTAAAAACCGTTCGCCGCGCATTCCGCCGCATTCGAACACGTATCGCGTGTGACCGTCCAAAACACCCACAATCTGAGACTGATGTGGCCGATGGCCCACAGTCCGTGTCTCTCATTACTCGATTCCAACGATCCCGGCGGCCAACATTTTTTCGATTTCTTCCCCGGCGTAACCTGCCGACTCGAGAATCTCGCGCGTGTGCTGGCCCAGAGTCGCAGCGAAATTCGCCACCTGCACCGGGGCAGAAGAGAATCGGAACGGTGGATTCACCACCTTGAACGAGCCGCCTTTGTCCTGCACCTCGGCCAGGGCGCCGCGATGCGCCAACTGCGGATCGGCCAGTACCTCCTGCACCGTGCGATACGGCGAGCTCGGGACTCCGGCAGCATCCAGGGCAATCTGGCACTCGGCCGTGGACAGGGTGGTGGTCCAGGTTTCCAGCAGGTCGATGAAGTCCCCCCAATGGTTGCGCCGGTCGGGATACAGAGCGAATCGGGAGTCGGCGACCCACTCGAAATGACCGGCGGCCTGGCAAAGCGCCTGGAACGTCTTCTCGCTGGCCACCGCGGGCATGATGAAGCCGTCCTTGGTGCGCACCGGCCCGAACATCGGCCGGCCGGGCGGTGCGACCGGGAACTGCGCGTTCTGCACCTCGCCGACCATCAGGGTCAGCATGGTCTCAAGCATCGAGACGTCGATGTGCTGGCCCAGTCCGGTCAGGTGACGTTGGGCCAGGGCCGCCATGATGGCGCCGAAGGCGTAGGTGCCGCTGACCACATCGGCGATGTAGATGCCGCAATTGTCCGGCCGCTCGCGGCCCGGCTGGTAAGCCATATGCGCCATGTCGAAGCCCGAGGCAGCGTGAATCGCCGGCGCATAGGCCGCGAGACCGGAGGACGGTCCGGTCTGGCCATACCCGGAGATCGAACAATAGATCAGTTCCTGATGCCGCTTCGACACCGTCTCATAGTCAAGGCCAAACCGCTGCATGACCCCGGGCCGGAAGTTCTCCACCACGAAGTCGCACGTCGTCAGCAGCCGGCGCACGATCTCCCGGGCTTCCGGCCGTTTCAGGTCGAGCACGATACTTTGTTTGCCGGCATTGAGCTGACCGAACGAGGTGGAGGCGCCGTCGCGCAGCGGCGGGCGGGTGCGCATCATGTCGCCCTCGATGGCCTCGATTTTGACGACCTCGGCGCCGAGGTCGGCCATCAGCCTGGTGCAGTAGGGACCGGCGATGGTGGTGGTGAAGTCCAACACCCGCATTCCGTCCAAAGGGCCTGTTGCCATGTTTTGTTGCTTTCCGAACCTGTTCCCGCTGTGACAGCCCAGATTGGCCGCACGGTTATCAGGCGAGGCCTTTGGGCGGGCACGGGTTGCCCTTCATCGTCAGCCCCGGACCCGATTGGACCATGTCCGAAAGCAAGCGCCGCGCCAAGTCCGATTTTTCGCAGAGGGCCGCTGCGGCGGCGCGGGTCACCGATCGGAGGCGTCGGACTTATTCAGGAACTCGAGTGCCGCGGCCGGGTCGATCAGCGCGTGGACCTCGAAGCGGGCGGGGATGATGTCGGCCCATTCGTTGAGGCGCTGATGCAGGCGCTCGTTGGACGGCACGTCGAACAGCACCACGGCACCGCGCCCGACTTTGGCGTGCACCGACCGGACCTCGCCGGAGGCCTGCAACGGCGCGATCCAGTCCCAGTAGAGTTTGCGTTGGCCGGCGACCGAGGATGGCGGTTCGGGGCGGGGTTCGCTGATGACGAGGAACAGCATGCGGGTTGGGTTTCCCTGCTGAATGTGCGGCCACACGTGGAGGTTCGGCGAGCGGCCTGGCGGTGTAAAGGGAGCGCAGGTCGGGCAGCCGGCGAGCACGGCATCACCGAAATACCTCTGCAATACCTCTGCGCAGTGTTTTTGACCGGTTGCCCCAGCGGTTATCAGGCTACCCCCTCCGGGATCGCCGGTTCTGGTGATCACTTCAATCGACTACTTTTGGCAGACACCCGACGTAAGAACTCTGGCACCCGAGGTAAGAACTCTGGCACCCGACGTAAGAACTCTGGCTTTTAATATCCGCTTTGCGCTTCAGGCCGATGCCTGAAAGTGTGCCATCGGACCCCGCGAAGGCAACGGACGTGAACGTCTCGGTGATCAGCTGGGTAAGCCCCGCGTCGACGGAAAAGGTCAGCGACGTGAAACCACCGGTCGGTGCGCCGCCGAACAGGCCAAGAACAACCTGACCGTTCGAGGCGATCATGGCGGTGTTGACCTCGATCGTGGTGGTCGCCGATTCGGATTGCGTGACCGCGGTTCCCTCTGCTGACGCCGCCAGCTGGCCCAGGGCGAAGGTGGTTCCCCCGTTGCCAGGTTCGAAGGCGATCGCGCTGTTGGTAGCGAGTGCGGACGAGACCGCGGCGGGCAGGCTTTCGGCGGTGCCGGCTGCACTCGTGCCCTGACCTTCGGCGCCGATAGCAGACGCAACCGATTGCACGGTAGTCCCGGCGACGCCGTTGGCGGTGGCCGTCGCATCTCCTCCGGCGGCATCGCCTGCTGCGGTCGTGCCGGAGCCGCCGGGTCCGCCAGTCGCCTGGGCGGTCGCGTCAACCGCTGCGGCGCTGGTGATCGAGACGTCGCTAATGCCGGCCCTGCCGACGGCCCCGACGGATCCTCCACTGCACGCTACAGTTGCAGCAGCTGACAAAATGCAAATGAAAATTGTATCCGTTTACCGAAAAGATCCGCCAGTGTGACGAAGAGAACCGCGAATGACTGGCGAACCGTGCTGTTTTATTCGTTGGTCACGCGGCACGTTTGTTCAGGCCGACGGCGTGTCTTCCTGGTGTACGGTGGTCACCCCTCGATGACCCGCTCCCGCGATGCAATTTCCTGCATCCAGCAGATCAAACCGCGACTCCGTCGGCGTGTCTTGAAATGAGGGTGCAAAAACTTTGAAAAGCTGTTGAAATCCGTCACCGACTCTGTTCGCCGGTCCAAAACGGAATCAAAATGCCAACGATCCACGAGGAAACCTTTTCGTTTCAGCAATTTACGCTTGATCTGCGGCGCGGCTGCCTGCGCGACGCCGATCACGAGATCGAGTTGCGGCCAAAGAGTTTCGCGGTCCTGCAGCATCTGGTGGAGAATGCCGGCCGCCTGGTTTCGAAGGACGAACTGATCGAGTTGGTGTGGGCCAACGTCACCGTCTCCGATGTGTCGCTGGCCCGCTGTGTGAGCGACGTGCGTCTCGCCCTACGGGATCAGGCCCAACGCATTATCCGGACCGTACCGCGGCGCGGCTATTTGTTCGCCGTCCCGGTTTCACGCACCGTCATCCCGAGCCCGATCGCCGACCGCGAGCCCGCGAAAATGCGACCCGGGCAGCATGCCGGCGAGTACCGCCAACTGACGGTGCTGGCTTGCGAACTGGCCGGACTGGCAGAGCTTTCGGCCCACCTCGATCCCGAGGATCTGCGCGAGGCAACCGCGTCCTGTTACCGGCGCTGCGCCGACATCATCGAACGCCACCACGGTTACGTCGCCCATGGTGCCGGAGGCGATCTGCTGGCCTGGTTCGGCTATCCCGAGGCGTTGGAACAAGACGGCGAAAACGCCGTGCGTGCCGCGTTGGCGGTGCAGGACTCGGCAACACAACTGAGCCGCGATTTCGGGACTCGGTTGCAACCGTCCATCGGGATTGCCACCGGGATCGCAGTGATCGATGAGGTGCCCGCCACCGGTGAACGTAAGGCCACCGGTGAGCCGTTGGCCCTGTCCGCTCGTCTCCAGGCACAGGCGGAGCCCGGCCAGATCGTCATTGCCCAAAGCACGCGGCGCATCGCCGGCGGTTTTTTTGAATACCAGGACCTCGGTCCAGTACTGCTCAAGGGCCTGAGCGCACCGGTGGAGATCGCACGTGTCATGGGCGAAAGCGAGGCCGAGAACCGGTTCGCGGCATACCATCCAGCCGGCCTGACACCGCTGGTGGGGCGTGAGGAAGAGATTGCTCTCCTGCTTCACCGCTGGCGCCAGGCCAAGGGCGGTGAGGGTTCGACGGTTCTGCTCGAAGGCGAGCCCGGCATCGGCAAGTCGCGCATCGCGCAGACGCTGCTGGACCTGCTGCGCGGTGAGGACCACGAACGCCCGCGTCTGTTCTGCTCGCCGCATCACCAGGACAGCCCGCTTTACCCCGCGATCGGTCATCTCGCGCGGGTCGCTGGGTTCCGGCGCACCGATAGCAGCGAACAGCGGCTGGCAAAGCTTGAAACCGCACTGGCCGCGACGACCGCGGATTTCCCCGACGCCGTACCTTTGCTGGCCGAACTGCTGGCGGTGCCGGTGGGCGATCGCTACGCACCGGTTACTCTGACGCCGCAGGCCCGGAAGACGCGGACTCTGCGTGTGCTGCTCGGCCAAATTGCAGCGCTGGCCGCCTCGCGGCCGGTGTTGCTGGTGATCGAGGACGTGCACTGGGCTGATCCCACCACGCTCGAACTCATCGATCTCATCGTCGAATGGACGCCGAGCTTGCCACTGCTGGCCATCATCACCTTCCGCCCGGAATTCGTCTCACCCTGGGCCGGCCGCATTCAAACCACCTCGATCACCATCGGCCGGCTCCCGCCCCGGCGGTGCGCGGAGATCGTATCCGGCGTCCTGCAGGGCAAGCATTTGCCGCAGGCGATTACCGGCGAAATCCTTGAGCGCACGGACGGCGTCCCGCTGTTTGTCGAAGAACTGACCAAGGCCGTGGTCGAAAGCGGCGCACTGATCGAGACCGGCGACGGCTGCACGGTAACCGGGTCGCTTCCGCCGCGCGCAATCCCGATGACGCTCCGGGCATCGCTGCTGGCCCGCCTCGATCGCCTGGGTCTTGCGGCCCGCGAAGTTGCGCAAATCGGCGCGGCTTTGGGCCGTCGTTTCTCGCATGACCTGATCGTTGACGTCGCGGCGCTGCCCGCGGCAGAACTGGACGACGCCCTGACCCGGCTGACCGGCGCCGGATTGATTTCGCGGCGCGGCGCACCGCCTGACGCCGAATATACGTTCAAGCATGCCCTGGTGCAGGACGCGGCCTACGGAACTCTGCTACGCGAACCGCGCCGCGCGCTACACGCCCGTATCGCTGCAACGCTGGCCGGCCAGTTCGCGGACATCGCCGAAAACCAGCCGGACCTGCTGGCGCATCATTGCACCGAGGCAGGGCTCGTCGAGCAGGCCGCTGGTCTATGGGGCAAGGCCGGCCAGCTATCGCTGGCACGGTCGGCGCTGCGGGAGGCGGTGGTGCAATTGACCAGGGCGCTGGGTCAGATCGAGACCTTGCGAGGCACGCCCGCCCTGCGCCGTGAACAAATCGCCCTGCAGATCGCGCTGGCAAATGCTCTGATGCACACGAAGGGCTATGCGGCGCCCGAAACCAAGGCGGCGCTGGACCAGGCCCGCCGGCTGGTGGAACAGGCGGAGGAGCTTGGTGAGCCGCCGGACGATCCGTTGTTGCTTTACTCGGTCCTGCACGGTTTCTGGGTGGCGAACCATGTGGCCTTCAATGGCGACGTGGTGCGTGAACTGGCGGACCGGTTCATGGCGATGGCTGAGAGGCAGGGGGCGAGGTTTCCGCTCGTGCTTGGCCATCGGCTGGTCGGCACGTCATTGTTGTTTCTCGGCGATATCGTGGGAGGCCGCGAGCACCTCGATCGGGCGCTCGAATTGTATGATCCCGCAACGCATCGTCCGCTGGCGACACGGTTTGGTCATGACGTCGGAGTGGCGATATTATCGAACAGGCCGCTGGCTTTGTGGCTGCTGGGGCTTCCTCAGGCAGCGCGCGATGACTGCGCTGAGGCATTGCGCCAGGCGCGCGAGATCGGTCAGGCTGCCAGTTATTTGTATGCTCTGACCCGGATCGCGTCATTCAATCTGGTCTGCGGCGATTTTGCCGCGGCGGCGGCGCAATCCCGGGAGCTGGTGGCCATCGCCGAGGAGAAGGATGGCTCGTACTGGAAAGCGGCAGGAATGATGACCCAGGGCTGCCTGTTCGCGCTGACCGCCAAACCCGAGGTGGCGGTCCAACTCATTACGGCGGGGATGTCTGCATCGCAGTCGGCCGGCGCGAATTTGCGGCTGCCGTGGAGTTTGTCCTGTCTGGCCCGCGCCCATGCCAGTCTTGGGCAACTCGACGAAGCCTGGCGCCGCATGGACCAGGCCATGGAGGTGATGGAGACGACCAAGGAAACCTGGCAGGAGCCGGAGCTACACCGCGTCGCGGGCGACCTTACACTCCTGTTGCCGGAGCCGAACGCGACGCAGGCGGAGGCACACTACGAACGGGCTCTGGGGATAGCGCGCGAGCAAAGAGCAAAATCCTGGGAGCTGCGGGTAGCGCTCAGCCTGGCGCGGCTGTGGCGCGATGAGGGGGAATGGGGCCGCGCTTACGCTCTTTTGGCCCCGATTTTTGGCTGGTTTACCGAAGGCTTCGACACACTCGACCTGAGAGAAGCCAAAATCCTGCTGGCCCAACTCGCAGATTGCGAGAGAGATCGCCCCGGCGGTCACCCAGTCCGGTACCGAAACTAAAGTTAGCTTTCGGCGGACGCGCGATCTGGGCGTTGATCGGGTGCCCATGTAGGCAAAGTCGTTGATGGCATCTGGCGTCAGCGTGCTTAACGATGCGGACCGGCCGCTGGGCTCAAGGAGTGTCGATGGCCGATACCATAAAGCAACGACATGGCGTAGGCACCGGCCGTGCCGGGCCACGGCATGGCCATCCCGGTTGGTGCAGGAGAAACCGTCGGCGTGCGCGGTTGCCTCCAGCGCTGGAAGGTCTCGATGATGACCATGCGCCCGCAGCAGCGCGGCCAAGGCGGTCGTGGCTCCGTTGGTACCACCGGTTCAGCCGGTTCAACGACCGGCGGCACCGCGAGCAGCGCACGGGCGCGGGCCACATTGGCCTTGCGGCCGGCGCTCGCGAGCCGGCCGTAGTGTCGCATGCGGTGAAAGCCCTTCAGCAGCACGTGCAGCGGGAAGCGCCGGATGAATTCATCCGTGGCCAGTGTCATCGTCCGATAGCGCCTGGCTCCGTCGCGTCGATAATCCTTGTAGCGGAACGCGACGCCGCTTTCGTCGAGCGAGATCTGGTCTTCTCGGAGAACCCCCGCACGGTCATCTCTTCTACGAAACGTTGGCGCAGCGCACTGTCCGCGACAGGAGAAACCGGCTGGTTCATGGCGGGCTCCGCTTGGTTGAACGGAGCCCCATGTTCGAAACCAGCCGTCCGCCCGCTCAATCCATGCGATCCATTCGAAGTCGCGCCACACCATCACCACAAGCACCATCTCCCGCGCAGCGGGTTCGCTCTTCGGAGACTTTCGTATGCCAGACGGCGTCCGAAACTCTTTTCGAAATCTGAATGACAAGCTCTCGACCGGTCGGGATTGGGAACCTGCCGTTCGTCCCGCCTTAACGCGGCTGACCATTGTATGCTTGTATGCTTCAGTGCGCCCGCACGAAGGCTGACGGCTCGGCTCCATGCAAAGGAGACCACATCCATGACGATCGATGTAGCGACCGGCATTGTCCGCATCCTCAAACAGGAGGGCGTGGACTGGGTTTCGACCTTCCCGGTCTGCCGGGTGAACAACGCGCTTGGCCGAGAAGGCGTGCCGATGCTGATGATGCGCGACGACCGCTACGCTGTCGCGGTCGCCGACGCGTTCTCGCGCATCACGGCAGGATCCCAGGGGGGCTCACGCATCGGGGTGTGCACCTTCCAGGGCGGCGTCAATGCCGCCGGCATGCAGTACGCCTACGCCGGGATGGCGCAGGCGTACGAGGACGGCTCGCCGGTGCTGTGCATCACCGATGGCGTGCCGGCCGGCAGCTCGGGCAACAGCCAGTACGATGTCGCATCGGCCATGAAGACGGTGTCGAAGTGGTTCGGCTACATCGACAAGCCCGAGCGCACGCCGGAATTCATGCGCCGCGCCTTCACCATGCTGCGCAGCGGCAGACCAGGCCCAGTTATTTTGGCGGTGCCGAATGCGACGGCCACGTATGATGAGACGGCCGACCCCTACCATCCCGTGAAGGGCTGGAAATCGGCGCCGGACCCGGCGGATGTGCGCACCGCGGTCGACCTGTTGCTGGGTGCACGGAACCCGCTGATCTACGCCGGCGAGGGGGTGATCTACGCGGGCGCCTCGGACGAGCTGAAAGCTTTCGCAGAACTGGTGAATGTGCCGGTGGTCACGACGCTCAAGGCGAAAGGGGCGTTCCCGGAGGACCATCCGCTGTTTGTCGGCGTGCGCGGCGATCAGATCGCACACTATCTGAACAAGAGCGACGTCATCCTCGCCATCGGCTCGAGCCTGTCGCCGGGCCGCTTCAGCCACGGCATTCCCGATCCGGCGAAGAAGACCATCATCCACTGCAACATCGACGAGCTGCACATCAACAAGATGTATCCCACGGCGGCCGCGGTGATCGGCGATGCGCGGCTGACCTTGCAGGCGCTGCGCCAGGAGGTGGCCGGCCGCTCGTCCGGTGCCGGCCAAATGGCGGGTAGAGTGGCGGTGGGCAATGTGGCGGCGGAAGTGAAGGCGGCACGCGACGAGGCGCTCGCCAGATACCGGCAGGTGATGAATTCCGACGAGACGCCGATCAACCCGTATCGAGTGTACGGCGATCTCATGCAGGTGCTGGATTTGCGCAATTCGTTCGTTACGCACGAGTCCGGCAACACGCGCGACCAGCTCAGCACCGTCTTCGACACCCTCATCCCCCGCGGCTTCCTGGGCTGGGGCAATGTTTCGACCCTGGGCTTCAGCCTGGCCGCTGCCATTGCCGCCAAGAAGGCGTTCCCGGGGCGGGCATCCGTGGCGGTGACCGGCGAGGCGGGCCTTGGCTACATGCTCGGCAACCTGGAGGTGCTGTTGCGCGAAAAGCTCGGGGTCACCGTGGTGCACATCAGCAATGGCGGCTTTGCCGGCTATGGACCCGGCTTCTGGGGGCCGGGACACGATCCTTTCACGCACAAGGTACTGGGCTCCGACGAGGTGGACATGTCGAAGGTGATCGGCGCCCTCGGCTTCCACACCGAGCGGGTGAGCCAGCCTGCCGAGGTCATCCCGGCCTTGCGGCGGGCGCTCGACGTCAATACGTCGGGCCGGCCGGCGTATATCGAGTTCATCTGCTGCCAGTACCCGGTCTACGGCGGGTGGGTTGGACGGGGAGAGTAAAACGATGCCGAAACTGATCCCGGTTGCCGATGCGTTGAGCAAGCCGTTCTGGGACGCCGTCAATCAACGGCGGCTCGTGTTGCAGCGCTGCACTGCGTGCGACCGGCTGCAATACCCGCCGCAGCAGGCCTGCCAGCAATGCGGCTCGGCCGCCGGTCTGACCTGGCAGGAGGTCGAGGGAAAAGGCCATATCGCGGCCTCCATCGTGATCGAGGATGGAAGGCTCAACCGGCGCATGCCGGATCAGCCGTATAACCTGGCGATGGTGACGCTGGACGCGGACAAGCGGGTCAATTTCTATTCCAATCTGCCGGGGACCCCGCCCTACAAGGTGCCCGTGGGCGCCGCCGTCGAGGTGACGTTCGAGGAGGTGGCGCCGGAACAGCGTATTCATGAGTGGCGGGTCGTCGGGTAGTTCGTCTGCATAGAGGATTTGACAGGTCGCCGGAGCATTCTTCCGCGCCGCCGAGGCGAAAGCCGAGAGGTTGTGGACAGAATGCTCGGATTGGTTCCGAGGCGGAAATCATGTGGCCGTTGCTTTGCCTCTGGGCTTCCGAGGTGATGCCGTCATTTTCGCCGTCCCCGACAGCGCTTCACAGCACAAGATCAATTCACGTGCATACTTGCGAGCAGCTTCCTTCACCCCACCTCTCGTTACCACAAACGCGATGTATAGTGCGTGGATGCAGGAGACGACGAGCACCACCGTCGTGCGCATTGTGAGATCATCGGTCATGTCCCAGATCCCGCGATGCCAAAGCAGACCGCATGAGGCTGCAACCACAATCAGGTTCAGTGTCAGCGCTGACCACTTCAGCCCCAACAGGTTGCGGCGAAATCCGTAGATTACGAGCTCATTGAACAGGATCGGGAATCTCTTGGCGTCGCGCGTGTTACTGCGCATCCAAACGCCGCACTGTTCGTAGAATGCATCGGCCTCCGCTTGATTCGCAGCCTCCATCTCCGCGGTTGGCGCAGGGTGCTTGACTTTGCCGGCGAGAAACGTTCTATATTTTTCCTTTGTATTTGCGTCGAGTGTTTCGTCGCAAGTGCGCCTCATCATTGTGACCGATGGTTTGCCACCCATTTCTTTATATATCTTTGGCTCGACGCGAAGTCCCTGCTTGCGCGCGAAATCTGCGAGAGCGAAGAGGAGCACAAGAAGTGCTCCCGTCGCGACCATGTTGGAAAGCGCGATCTTCTGCCACGAAATTAGAAGCGCGAACGCGGCAAGCGCCGGCGCCGCTGCGATTACGGCCGGAAAGAGCCGTGCCCGCAGCGTGTAGGCGTCGACGAATTTGAAGAACGACATCAGACTTCAACCCTGTCGGCAAAGGGCTCGGGAGTGGCCCAATCCCAACCTGGGCGGAGTTCACGGCCGCTAAAGTGGCTTCTGGCCCCTCCACGTGTGACGTATACCGGATAGCCACGGCGTTGAAAGGCGTTCTTGACTTGGCCGCGCGGATAGTCGGACTTGTCGTTGCCGACCGAGCAATATGCAGTGCCGAACACCAAGCCTCTTGCCATCCTAGGGCCGAGCCAGCGATCTAGAACTGCCGGCGTGACATTCCTGCGACTGCCGTGATGCGGCACCTGAACGAAATGGGGCGGCTTGAGCAGACCAAGCGAGTACGCGTAGTCCGCCGCTTCGTTCAACCCGCCCGGGCCGATATCTGAGGTTAGAAGGATACGATGATCCTCGATGATGGCGTGTTGAACGACGCAAGTTTCGTTTGAAGCCGAAGTCGGGGGATTGGGATTGCTTGAGAGTGTTTCAATATCCCAAGCCTCATCCAACCAGCTTTTTGCACCTTCTAACATTCCCCTCAAGAAGGCGTTGACCTGCGCATCCCTGTAGGAAGTTGGAGTCTTATCGAGATCAGGTAGCAGGCTGACATAGCGCTCTCGCGAGGGGGCTAGCACTCGGAACGGTCCGATAACGTCGCCTTGGAACACGTCATGGATCATCGTGCCCTTCGATCTAGCGATCTTCTCCAGCTCGACGAGATACGGATGCATATCCCGAATCTGCTGTATCAATCCGTCAAGGATATAGTTGCCATGGAAGTGCTGACGAATTTCTGCCGCATAGAGCCACGGACGATTCATCCAGAGGTTCTTGACATCGAAACGTTTTAGAACACCGATCAAACCAGCCGCGTGGTCGTTGTCAGCGTGTGACAGGACCATATGGTGGATGAAGTAGTGACTCCCGTAGTGTGTTTCGATGTGTTTAATAATCGTGTCTGCGGTGTCGGTGTAGCCACCGTCAACGACGTGAAGATAGTAGCCGGTTTGGTCATTGCCGTAGCGGATGCATATCGCATCCCCGTTACCCGTGCCAACAGGCAAGAAGTCAATCTCGTACATGGTTTGCTCCCGTGAGACTCTGCCGACCAGATCGGAGACGCCGGTCACTTCAGACGACTAGTTCAATTCCATTCTGTCGTCAATAGACGCAATTATATGCGTGTATTGGACGCATTAAGATTCGCCGGTTGACATTGCGCGTGCATGGCGGTACACGCTGACTCATGGACATTCCAAATATTTATCACGAGCTGGGTGCCCTGATTCGGCGCCGAAGGCGAGTGCTCGACCTTACCCAGGGAGATCTGGCAGATCGTCTGGGCATCTCTCGCGGGGGCCTAGCCAATATCGAAACCGGCCGCCAGAATATATTGGTGCATCAGTTATACCGATTCGCCGCAGCGCTCGATATGAACGTCCATGACCTCTTACCGCTTCCGAAAGAAATCAATGTCCGCGACCTGCTGCCTGCCGAGAAAGGAGCGCCCGATCGGTACCAGTCAAGAGAACTCCCAATGCCGAAGGGACTGACCTCGGAACAGAAAGCCCAAGTGGCGCGCGTTTTCAGTTCCGCCGTAACCCGCAGAACAACGACGGCAGAAGGGGAATAGCATGGCCGCACGAGGCCGAAAGAGCGTCCAGGGGGAAGCAACGAGGCTGCTTGAGCATCTGAAGATCACACGACCTCCGGTGCCGGTTGAACGAATCGCCCGGTATCTCGGAGCCCAGATCCGATTCTCACCCTTTGATGGCGAGATTTCCGGTATGATCTACATTAAAGACGGCACGCCAATCATTGGCGTCAACGCCTTGCATCCGCCCAATCGACAGCGGTTCACGATAGGACATGAATGCGGCCATCTAGTCTTGCATCGGCACCTTATCACGCAGGAGGTTCACGTCGACAAGAAATTCCCGGTGTTGCGGCGTGACGACACGTCTGCAACGGGTACAGAGCGAGTTGAAATAGAGGCAAACAGATTTGCAGCGGAACTAACGATGCCACGCACGCTCCTGCTCCGTGCGTTAGGGAACGACGTGATCGATATTGACGACTCCGAGCTTGTAAATAGGCTTGCTCGGGAGTTCAAAATGAGCGCCGAAGCGATGAAAATAAGAATGACAAATCTATTTGGTTCTCTTTGAGGATCTATTGCGTGGACTGGATGTGGGCGTCGTCCCGACATTTCTCGGAATCTTAGTTTCTTCCGCCAGTCGCACTCCCGACATCCCCAAGCGTCGATTTGTGCCTGCTGAACGGCCGCGCTTCGCGGCGGGCTGACGGGCCAGTTTGGTGTGATGGACGTCATCAATAGGTCGATTCCAGCCACCCGCCCGGGCGCCTATCCAGCCTGCCTGCGCGGCACGGAGACCACCTCGCCCGGCAACCTGTCAAAACGCCTGTGCTGTGGTAACCAGTTCGTCCCTGCCATACCTTCACATCGGAAAAACAGACAAAAGAGGAAACCATGTCCGGACCAAACCGGTATCAGTGGCGGCGAGACAAGGATGGCCTCGGCGTATGGGAGCACCGCGGCACGGTCGCAGTGGCCGGTGTCGGACATTCGCCGGTCGATCGTCGCTGGGACGGCGTCGCGATGGA
>JBEKQQ010000130.1:0-17429 GCA_049519555.1 Acetobacteraceae bacterium | reverse complement strand
TGATGGCGGCGACCCGCTCCGGCCGGCGCAGCGCAGTGAGCAACGCGAGCCAGCCGCCCATCGACGATCCAACCAGAATGACCTGACCCGCGGTCAGCCGGTCGAGCACCGTGAGCGCGTCCTGCGACCAGTGGCCGATCGTGCCGGTCTCGAACTGACCACCGCTGGCGCCGTGGCCGGAATAGTCGAAGCGCAACATCGACTGGCCGCGCGCGGCGCAGAATGCGGCCAACGCCGCTGCCTTTTCGCCATTCATGTCGCTGCGGAATCCAGGCAGGAACATGACAGTTGGGCCGGCGCCATCCAGTCTGCACCACGCGAGTTCGATGCCATCGCCGCGGTCAAGTCGCCCCGTGGTTTCCATTGCTCGCCTCTGATACCTGCCGCGGGTCCATCGCAGCGGCTGCGTGGAGGCTTAGCATCGCCGGCCTCGGCGGTGGAACTGTAAACGCGGCAGGCCGAACGATCTGGTCCGATCCCCGCGTCAGTTGTTCCCCTAAGGTTCGAATTAACACTTTGTTAATCGAATGCTGGCATGATGTCAGCCGTCATGGATCGTGACCGGATTGGCTCCGGCGCAAAGGATGGCGATGCTTCCGCACGTTGCTGGTACGGCCGAGCCGGATCGCGCCGCGCCCGGCGACCCGAGCCCTGTGATTGAACTGCGCAGTCGCAAAACCAACTCTTGTCGGTGGCGCTGTCTCGCTCTGTTGCTGATCGGGATCATTGGCTCATGCGTGTCGATTGGCATGTTTGCTGCCATCGACGGGTGGGAGCGGCATGTTGCCGAACTGCGTTTTAGCAGCGAGGCGCGTGATCGTCTGCGCACCATCAATTCGGGGCTGAACGATGCCACCGACCTGCTGTGGTCGATGCGTGCCTATCTCGAAACGATGCGTCACCCGGTCAGTCGTGCCGAGTATGTTGCGTTCTCCGCCGCTTTGCGCAGCCGGGTGGTGGGATTGCGCGATACCGGTTGGGCGCCACGTGTCACCGCTGCCGCACGCGATGCCTTCGAACGTGCGGTGCGGGCCACCGGTGTGCCCGATTTCCAGATCGTCGAGCGTGGCGCTGACGGTAAACTGGTACGCGCAGCGGATCGCGCCGAATATTTCCCGGTGCTGTATTCCGACCCCAGCGAGATCAACCGCCCCATCATCGGCTTTGATCTGGCCTCGGAAAGCACCCGCAACGTCGTCCTCGAACGGGCGCGTGTGACGGATCGGCCCGCCGCCACTCCGCCGCTCCAGTTGATCAACATGCATCGGCCCAATGGCGGACTGCTGAGTTTCATGCCGGTCAGATCGTCTGACGCCGCAACCGCCGGTGAGCCGGCGCCGATCGCCGGGTTCGTGCTTGCTGCGTTCGAAACCGAAGCGATGATCGGGAACATCCTCGCCACGAAACTCAATCTGGGCCATCTGGACCTGTATGTCTTCGATCCAAATGGGGCGCCAGGCCGTCGTCTCATTTACTGGCAAACCGCTTCCGGATTGCCGGTTCCCGATGAGGTGTCACTGCTCGCTGCGCCGCATTGGCAAGGCACGCTGGAGCTTGTCGACCAGCAATGGAGCGCAATCTTTGTCCCTTCGGCGGCATCGGTTCCCGGCTTCGTGAACCGGACCGCACTTGCTGTGTTGGTCGGCGGACTGACCGCGACCGGTTCGTTGGTTTTCTATCTCTGGTCGTCGTTTCGCCACACAAGGCATTTGGAGATGCTGACGATCAATCTGCGCGAAACCACAGAGGAGCTTCGGCGTAACGGAATGCAGCTTAATCACCTCGCACGGCATGACGCGCTGACCGGTTTGCCGAACCGCGTGGCGTTCCGCGACGACGTCGCCGGCTTCTTGCGCCGGATGCGCCGCGGACAGAGTTTGGCCGTACTGTATCTGGACCTCGACCGGTTCAAGGCGGTGAACGATACGCTTGGCCATCCGGTCGGGGACCAACTGTTGAACGAAGTCGCGGACCGCCTGCGCAGCGTGGTGCGTGAGGTGGACACGATCACACGCCTTGGCGGCGACGAGTTTGCGATCGCTCAGTCGGGCGTTGAGCAGCCGCGCTCAGCTGACGCCCTGGCGCAACGTCTGATCGAGACATTAAGTCAGCCCTATGACATTGGCGGCCACCTGGCGGCGGTCGGCGCCTCGGTCGGCATCACGTTGGCCGACCACAACGATCTCGATGTCGATCAATTGCTGCGGCGGGCAGACATGGCGCTCTATGCGGCGAAACGTCACGGTCGCGGAACCTGGCGTTGGTTCGAACCGGCGATGGACATTGAAGCCCAGGCGCGGCGGGGGTTGGAGATGGACCTGCGTGACGCGATCGAATGTGACAGGCTGGAACTGTATTATCAGCCGCGGATCAGCATTGCCGAAGGTCGGATCAGCGGCTTTGAGGCGCTGTTGCGGTGGCACCATCCGACCCGCGGCCTGCTGATCCCCGGGGATTTCATACAATGCGCCGAGGACACCGGTCTGATTGTACCGGTCGGGGCATGGGTGCTGCGTACCGCGCTCAGCGAGGCGGCGCACTGGCCGCCGGGCGTGCGGGTCGCGGTAAACCTGTCGCCGCGACAGACGGCGCATGATGGTCTGGTGGCCATGATCGAGGCGTCGCTCGCCGCGTCGGGCCAGCGCGGCGCGCGGCTGGAACTGGAGATCACCGAGATTGCGTTGGTGCGCCAACACGCTGCGGCGCTCACGGCACTCAAACGGTTGCAGGCTCTGGGGGTGCTGATCACCATGGATAATTACGGCACCGGCTACGCGTCGCTGAGCCATCTGCGGAGTTTTCCGTTCGATCGCATCAAGATCGACCAGTCTTTCATCGGCGGCATGATGGACTCGCCGGAGAATGAGGCCATCGTGCGGGCCATCCTGCGGCTCGCCGCCGATCTGAGAATTGCCACCACCGCTGAAGGGGTCGAATCGCGGACGCAGCTTGAACTGCTTGCCGCCAACGGTTGTACTGAGGCGCAGGGCTATTTGTTCAGCGCGCCGCAGCCCGCCGGCGAGGTTTACCGTCTGTTGGCCGGCTGGTCGTCGGCCATGCCGCCACCCGACGGGCTTGAGCACGATGTCGCCGTAAGCGCCGTGTAACCAGACGCCGCGCGTTCCCGACCGGATTGCATCAAGCACCGGCGATCACGGCTGATCGTGAAATCCCGACAGCGCTATCACGTCACCGGCAACCGGCAGAAACGTGCGGTGCGCTTCCGAGGTGAAATGCTCGCGCCAGTTGCCGGATTGGCCCTGACGCACAAGTGAGGAACGATCTTCCATTAGCCCGGACCGGGACCTATAGCCCCCGCCATGGTCAGCAATCGGGCCAGCCTGTGCTAGGGTTTCGGCATGGACATAAATAACCCGCCCGAACCGGACCGGCCGCTTGTGGTGTTGCAGGTGCTGCCCTCCCTGGTTACCGGCGGCGTGGAGCGCGGGACCATCGAGATCACCCAGGCGGTTGCCGAGGCCCGGGGTGTGGCGCTGGTGGCGAGCGCCGGCGGCCCGCTGGTCCATTCCGTGCAACGGGCTGGTGGGCGGCATTTTACTTTGCCGTTGCAGGCCAGGAACCCGGTCACGATCTGGCGCAACGCCGCCCGGCTGGAGGCCCTGATCCGCGCCGAGAACGTCTCGATCGTCCACGCGCGCTCGCGCGCGCCGGCGTGGTCGGCATGGCTCGCCTGCCAGCGCACCGGGGTTCATTTCGTGACCACTTATCATGGCGTGTATGGCGAGGACCTGCCGTTCAAACGCCGCTACAACGCGGTCATGGCCAAAGGCGAGGTGGTGATTGCCGCCAGCCATTACGTCGCGCGCGAGATACAGCGGCGGCACAACGTCGATCCGGCACGGATCCGGGTCATTCCACGCGGTGTCGATCCGCTGGTGTTCGTGCCGGACGCTGTCTCAGGGGAACGCATCGCACGTATGGCGCAGACCATGCGCGTGCCCGACGGCATGCATACGATTGTCATTCCCGGACGGCTGACCAGCTGGAAGGGGCAGGCGGTGTTGTTACAGGCGATCGCCCGATTGCCCTGGACCGAGGTGTGCTGCGTGCTGGTTGGCTCCGACCAGGGTCGCACCAAATACACCAGAGAACTCGAGCAACTCAGCAAATCACTGGGCATTGCCGATCGCGTCCGCATCATCGGCCAGGTCGAGGATATGCCGGCGGCACTGATGCTCTCGGATGTCGTCGTCCACGCGTCGACCGAGGCCGAGGCGTTCGGCCGCGTGGTGATCGAGGCGCAGGCGATGGGCCGGCCAGTGATTGCCACCAATCTCGGCGGACCCAGTGAGACGGTTGAGCACGGCGTCACCGGCTGGCTGACCGATCCGGGCGACGTGGATGGTCTGGCGCGGGCGCTGGTGGAGGCGTTGTCGATGGACGCAGAGGCGCGTTCCGCTCTGGGCGATCGCGCGCGTGCCTCGGTGCTGAACTTCTACACGTTGCGGGCGATGCGGGACGCGACGCTGGATGTCTACAGGGCTGTACTGGGCGGGCGGACGGCCGAAGCAGGCGAGAGGGCGCCGGCAACCGTCGCCGGCATGTGAGTGTTTTGCGGTACATGCGCACAGCTCACTGCGGAATGTCCGCCTCCCGCAAATCGCCACAGCCACGAAAAGCTTGCCGTGCGGCGTCCCCGGTGCCATGTCCCACCGCGCCACATTTCCCGTGGCGACCCTGAAACATAGGATCAGTACCCATGCCCGCCATCACTCTGCCCGACGGTTCCGTGCGCCAGTTCGATGCGCCGGTGACGGGCACGACGGTGGCCGAGGCAATCGGTCCCGGCCTCGCCCGTGCCGCTCTGGCGATGCAGCTCGACGGCAAAATTCGCGACATTTCCACCCCGATTCAGCGCGACGCCGAGGTCAAATTCATCACCCGCCGCGACGAGGAGGCGCTGGAGCTGATCCGGCACGACGCCGCCCATGTCCTGGCCGAGGCGGTGCAGGAGCTGTATCCCGGCACCCAGGTGACGATCGGACCGGCGATCGAGAACGGCTTCTATTACGACTTTTCCCGGAACGACCCGTTCACCCCGGAGGACTTCCCGGCGATCGAGGCAAAGATGCGCGAGATCGTCTCTCGCGGCGAACCATTTGTGCGTCAGGTAATGGACCGCGACGAGGCGATCCGGTTCTTCATGGATAAGGGCGAGAAGTACAAAGCCCAGTTGATCCAGGACCTGCCGGTGACGGAGGAAATTTCATTGTATCGCCAGGGCGATTGGGTCGATTTGTGCCGCGGTCCACACATGCGCTCCACCGCCGACGTCGGAACGGCGTTCAAGCTGACCAAGGTCGCCGGCGCTTATTGGCGGGGCGATCACCGCAACGCGATGCTCAGCCGGATTTACGGCACCGCGTGGCGCGAGCAGAAGGAACTCGATGCTTATTTGCATCAACTCGAAGAAGCCGAGCGCCGCGATCATCGGCGGATCGCCAAGGAAATGGATTTGTTCCATCTCCAGGAGGAAGCCGCCGGCTCGGTATTCTGGCACCCGAAAGGCTGGAAGCTGTACCGCCGGTCCGAGGATTATATGCGGCGGCGGCTCGACGCCAGCGGCTATCAGGAGGTGAAGACCCCGCAATTGGTGGACCGCGTGTTGTGGGAACGGTCCGGCCACTGGGACAAATTCCGCGAGCACATGTTCATCGCCCAGGTGGAGGATGAGAATAAGACGCTGGCGGTAAAGCCGATGAACTGCCCGTGTCATATCCTGATTTTCCAACAGGGTATGCGGTCGTATCGCGAATTGCCGCTGAGGCTGGCGGAGTTCGGGTCGTGTCACCGCTACGAACCCTCGGGCGCACTGCATGGCATCATGCGGGTTCGCGCGTTCACCCAGGACGACGCGCATATCTTTTGCACGGAAGCGCAGATCGCGTCCGAGACGGTGCGGTTCGTCGATCTGCTGAGTTCGATCTACCGCGATTTCGGCTTCGAATCATTCCGGGTCAAACTGGCCGATCGTCCGACCAATCGGGTCGGCTCCGATGCCGTCTGGGACCATGCCGAAAAGGCCTTGGCGGAAGCTTGCGTCACGGCCGGCGTGGAGTACACGCTGAACCCCGGTGAGGGCGCGTTCTACGGCCCGAAGCTGGAATTCGTGTTGCGTGATGCCATCGGCCGCGACTGGCAGTGCGGCACCTTGCAGGTCGACTTCAACACGCCCGGCCGACTGGGTGCCGAATATGTCGGCGAGGATGGCGCGCGTCACGTTCCGGTCATGCTGCACCGCGCCATCATGGGGTCGTTTGAACGCTTCCTCGGCATCGTGATCGAGCATTACGCCGGACGGTTCCCGCTGTGGCTGGCGCCGGTGCCGGTCGTGGTGGCGACGATCGTTTCCGACGCCGATGACTACGCCCGCGACGTGGTGGAGGCGTTGAGCAGGGCGGGTCTGGCGGCGCAGGCCGACCTGACGAACCAGAAAATCAACGCCAAAGTGCGCGACCACAGCCTGGCGCACGTGCCGGTTCTGGCGGTGGTCGGCCGCAAGGAAGCGGAAAGCCGCACGGTCGCGTTGCGCCGTCTTGGTTCTCCGGCCCAGGAAGTTTTGCCGTTGGCCGAGGCAGTGGAACGCCTGGCGCGGGAGGCGACGCCGCCGGATTTACGAAATTCCGGCGGCGGCTCCATGATCGCTTGAATTTTTGTTAAATTAGGGCAAAATACGCTTCGATCCGGGATCTTCCCTCGGGAGGGTTCCGGGTCGTGTTTTTGCCACCATGACAGGAGCTACCCATAGCCAGAGGACCAATGCAGGCACCGCCGACCCGCGACGGGCCCCGAGTGAACGAAGAGATCCGCGTGCCTCAGGTGCGTCTGATCGACCAGGACGGTGAGATGATGGGCGTCATGGGCGCCCGGGACGCGATGCTCCGAGCCTATGCTGTGGGGCTGGACCTGGTGGAGATCAGTCCGAATGCCGATCCGCCGGTATGCAAGATCCTCGACTATGGCAAGTTCAAATACGAACAACAGAAGAAACGCAACGAGGCGAAGAAGAAACAAAAGGTCATCGAGATCAAGGAAATCAAGGTCCGGCCGAATATTGATGAAAACGATTATCAGGTGAAGATGCGCGCCATGAAGTCGTTCATCGAGGAAGGCGACAAGGTGAAGGTCACCTTGCGGTTCCGCGGCCGCGAGATGGCGCACCAGGACATCGGCGTCCGGGTGCTGGAACGCATCCGCTCGGAGATGGATCTGACGACGAAGGTCGAGCAGATGCCGCGGTTGGAAAATCGCCAGATGGTGATGGTGCTGTCTCCGAGGTAGGGCACAGGCGGCGGTGGCCGTTCCGCCGAACTTGCTGGCGACAGGAAGGCCGTCTTCCGATCCATCTGAAGTTGTTCGCGATAATGAACCAGGTGCGGCTTTGGCCCGAGGTGGCAGCGCGTTCATGACGATCCGAACGGAAACCCGGGCTCCCGCAAAACCAATCGTGGTTTCCTGGAGCGGAGGCAAAGATAGCTGCCTCGCGCTGCAGGAGCTGCAACGTGCGCCGGATGTTCGCGTGGCGGCACTGGTGACCACGCTGACGCGCGATTTCGACCGCATCAGTATGCACGGGGTCAGACGCAGCCTGTTGGAACGCCAGGCCGTGAGCCTCGGGCTTCCGCTGCACCTGGTCGAGATTTCAAAGGATGCAGGCAACGAGGAATATGAAACGGCGATGGGTCAGGCTTTCGCCGCTTTCCGTGACCAGGGCATTTCGTCTGTCGCCTTTGGGGATCTGTTTCTGGAGGACGTCAGGGCCTATCGTGAGCGGCTGCTCGCGAAGCACGGCATGGTCGGCCATTATCCCGTTTGGGGCCTGAACACCGCCGAATTGATCCGGGAATTCATTGCCGACGGCTTCAGAACGGCCGTGGTCTGTGTCGATCCTGCGCAACTCGATCCCTCGTTCGCCGGTCGCGTGATCGATGAGCAATTTCTCGCTGACCTGCCGCCGTACGTCGACCCTTGCGGAGAAAACGGAGAATTTCATACATTCGTCTTTGACGGGCCGATATTCAGGGAACCGGTACGGTTTTCATTTGGCGAAACAGTCTGTCGCGATAGCTTTTGGTTTTGCGATTTGTTGCCGGCGGCGTGAACACAGGAGGCAGGCATGCTAAAACCACGATGGATGGTGCTGGTAGCGATAATCCTGGCGGCAGCCCTGTCCCGGCTTATACCGCATCCACCAAACCTTGCGTCCGTGTCGGCGGTCGCGTTGTTCGGCGGCGCGTATTTGTCTGACCGGCGCATGGCGTTTCTGATCCCGCTGGCGGCGCTTTTCCTCAGTGACCTTGTGCTTGGGTTTTACCGTCACATGGAGGTCGTCTATCTGTCGTTTGCGTTGATCGTATGCATCGGCCAATGGCTGCGAAGCAATCGGACTGTGCCGCGAATTCTGGGCGCAGCGCTCGCGAGTTCCATGCTGTTCTTTCTGACCACGAACTTCGGCGTCTGGGCTTTCGGTTCCATGTACCCGATGACATTTGACGGGCTGCTCGCGTGTTACGTGGCGGCGATCCCGTTCTTTTGGAATACAATCCAAGGCGATCTGTTCTACACCGTGATTCTGTTCGGCGGATTCATGTTGCTTGAACACCGATTTACCGGATTGCGCGAGAGAGCATTGGCCTGATCGCCATGGCAACCGGTCAGCGGATCGTCTCGTTTCTGCCCTCCGCCACCGAGATGGCATGCGCACTCGGCCTGGCTGACCGGCTGCTGGGTGTCACACACGAGTGCGATTTCCCACCTGGGGTCGACAAGAAACCGGTCGTGGTTCGCAGCGTTCTGCCGACCGAGAACATGTCGGAACAGGAGATCGATGCCGCGGTGTCGCAACGTTTACGCAATGGTCTCAGCCTGTATCAGGTAGATGAGGCATTGCTGCGGGACCTCGCGCCGGACCTGATCCTGACGCAGGATCTCTGCCAGGTCTGTGCGCCTTCGGGAAGCGAGGTGGAGGCGGTACTGAAACTGCTTCCGAGCGCCCCCAGAATTCTCTGGCAGACGCCCAAATCAATTGCCGATATTTTCGACACTCTGCGTGAGCTCGGCCAGGTAACCGATCGCCTGCGGGAGGCGGAAACGTTGATCGCGGCCGGCCGTGCTCGGCTGGAAACCATCGCCTCGGCGACGCGCGCCGTGTCGTATCAGCCTCGGGTGTTCTGCATGGAATGGACCAGTCCGGTCTATTGCAGCGGCCACTGGGTTCCGGAAATGGTCAGGCTGGCCGGCGGTGTGGATGAGCTCGCCCAGGAAGGTGCTTATTCGGTGCGGGTCGCCTGGGACGATGTTCTGCAATGGGCTCCTGAGGTCCTGGTCGTAATGCCATGCGGATTCGACCTGCGGCACACTGTTGCACGAGCTGGACAAATATTTACGCTGCCGCGATGGTCCGACATTCCGGCGGTAAAATCGGGTCGCGTCTTCGCCGTTGACGCGAACGGGTATTTTGCCCGACCAGGACCGCGGATTGTCGAAGGAACCGAGCTTTTGGCGCATCTGTTCCATCCCGATCTGTTCGCCTGGGATGGGCCGGGAAATGCGTTCGCAAGGCTCGGTCTGGTCCCGGTCGTGCCATGACGTTGGCCTGCCGGTATCATGCCTAAGATCTGCTGGCGCTGCGGTGCAGATTTCGCGTGCGGTCCGCATACCGGCTGCTGGTGTGGTGACTTGCCACCTGTCCGCCCAACAGCCGAAGGCGAGGACTGCCTTTGCCCCTTGTGTCTGAGCGTTGAGTTATTGCAGCAGCAACGGACACCCCGGCCGAACGAGCGCAAGATGTTGGAGGGTATCGATTATTACATGGAAGGTCCGGCGGTTGTCTTCACCGCGGCGTACCATCTGCGTCGAGGTACATGTTGCGGCAATGGTTGCCGTCACTGCCCATACGATGGATCGCAGGGACGCGCTCAGAACTCCCCACTTCTGTAAGCCCGATCCAATCGTTCGGCGTCATCGCCTTCCGGCTCCGCCCATGGCTCGCCCCGCCGCCGCAGTGTTCCGGTGAAATTCGGAGGCCGCTTTTCGTTGAAGGCCCGGCGGCCTTCCTCACCGTCCATCGTGGTCTGGATCAGCAGATTGTTCATCATATTCTGCACGTGCCACGCCTGATCTGTCGGCAAATCGCCGAACCGCACCACGAATTCCTTCATCATCCGCAATGCCACCGGCGGCATCTTGATCAAATGTCGGGCGTAACGTTCCGCCCGCTCCATCAATTGGTCGTGCGGTACGACCTCATTCACAAGACCGATACGCAGCGCCTCGGCAGCATCGAACGGCTCGTCGGTCAGCAGGATCTTCATCGCGTCGACGTAACGCAATTGCTTGACCAGTAAAGCCGCGCCGGGACCGTTGCCGACCCAGCCCTGCGTGGTCAGGGCGAACTTGAAACGTGCGTGCTCGGCGCTGGCGATGCGGATATCAGTCGAGGCCAGCAGGATATACATGCCAGCCCCGGCAGCCCACCCATTGACCGCGGCGATGACCGGTTTCCAGACCCGGGGATAATGATCGCCAAACCGTCCATCAACGCCGGTCTTCTGGCCATGCACCGTGCCAGCCAGCGGCCAGAAAATCCGTTTCGTGCGCAGATATTCCCGTTCTTCCTCGGTAATGTCCGGGCGCTTGGCAAGGTTGTGGCCACCGCAGAAATGCCGGTCGCCGGCCCCGGTCAGGATTGCGCAACGAACGGCAGGGTCCTCCCAAACATCGATCCACGCCTCGGAGATTGCATCCGAAGTCGGTTTGTCCAGAATGTTCGCCTTTTCCGGATTGTTCAGCGTGATATACGCAACGCCGTCGCGCTTTTCGTACTTAATGGCCACGTATGGTTTCCTTCCCTGACCGCGTCGCGCTTCACAAAGCCTGAGCGGCCTTCAGTACGTCGGCAGCGTGGCCGGTTACGCTGACCTTGCGCCAAACCTTCTTTACCTTGCCATCGGAGCCGACCAGGAAGGTGCTTCGTTCCATTCCCATATATTTCCGGCCGTACATCGATTTCTCGACCCATGTGCCGTACTTTTCCGCCACCGTCTTGGTTTCATCCGATGCGAGCGGGAATTTCAGGGTGTATTTCTCAGCAAATTTCTCGATCGGCTTCATCTTGTCCGGCGACACGCCGATCACGTCCAGACCGATCTTGCCGAGTTGCGGCAGCGCTTCCTGAAACGCGCAGGCCTCCTTGGTGCAACCTGGCGTGTCTGCCTTCGGATAAAAATACAGAATGAACGGTTTGCCCTTCAGCGCCGAAAGGCTGACGGTGCGGCCTCCGGTGGCCGGCATTTCAAAGTCCGGGGCAGTGTCGCCTTCTTGCACGCTCATCGTCCGATCTCCCCAACCCGGCGCCGGAATGGTCCGCGCGCTGCTCGGTCCAGACTGGCGGGGAATTCGGCTCTGTCAACCGCGCTGCGGCTTTTTGGCGGACTGTTGATGTTCGCGTTCGACAAAGCCGCGCAACACGGCGTTCATCCGGCTCTGCCAGCCGCGGCCCTGGCTTTTGAAGTAGTCGAGGATGTCGGCATCGAACCGCATGGTGACCTGGCGTTTGTTCTCCTGCCGCCCGCGCATCAGTCCCGTGGCCCAGTGGGCACGGCTGACCCAGTCCTCGGGGACGCCATCCCAGGCGGGGTCGCTCGCCATGTCGGCGGCGAGTTCTTCCTCGGTCTTGGCGTCAACCCGCGCCCAGTCGGTCTCGCTTTCGCCCCGAGCGAGCATCGCCTTCAGTTCTTCAGCCGTGTAGCTGACGATATTGCCTCTTTTCCGCACGCCTCGCTCTCCTGACCGAAATTATTCTGATTGTGTCGTCGCCCCGCCAGGTCAAAGTGACGGCGGCGAACCGATCATTGAGCATGGCGACACTGACCGTCCGTTCTTCGTCTCCGCATGGCGACCCGACATCCGCCGTGGCCTCCCGTCGAACATGTCAAGCGCGTCTCGGAAGTCCAGACCATGTTTGTCGAGGTTCGACCGCCGTTTGGCCTCGTTCCATTCGAAGTCCATCCGCCGTCCCGGTGGTTATAAAGTAGCTACAACGGCTGTGCGCCGCAAGAGCCCTCCTACCAAAACCACCCATCTGATGGGTTAATCCGCACCGCCCGCCGGCTTCTCCACCTCACCGACATACCGCACAAACGCCGCGCGCACATCGCGGGCCAGCACCTCCAGCCCAGATCGCAATCCCGGCAAGTCCGCCGCGCCAAGGGCCCGAAGCAATGGCCGAGCCGAAGCCTCCGGCAGCGTTTCCCCGGCATCCCGTCCAACGGTAATCCGCAGCATGCCCTGCACCGTCCGCCACGTATGGTCAGCCCGGATCAGCGTCGCCGCGTCCGAATCTGCCACCACCCCGGCCGAGGCGAGCCGCTGCAACGCCTCCCGCGTCGTCGGGCTTAACACCGCCGGCAGCAGCCCAGAATGCAGCAGCTGCAGCACCTGGGCGATGAATTCCACTTCGATCTGACCTCCGGGCCGCGGCTTCACGTCCCACGGCCCATCCGGAGGCAACTCGCGCAGCATCCGCACGCGCATTGCGGTGGCATCGGCACGCACCGTGCTCGCGTCACCGGTGATGGCGGTGGTGATCGACTGTTGCACCCGCTCACGCAACGCTGCCGGACCGGCAATCACTCGTGCGCGGGTCAGTGCCATCCGCTCCCAGGTCCAGGCATCGTGCGCGTGATAGCGCCGGAAACCTTCCAGCGAGACCGCGACCGGTCCTTTATTCCCCGACGGACGCAACCGCATGTCCACATCATACAACTTGCCTTCCGCCCCCGGTGCAGTCAGCGCCGCCACATAGGCATGGGCCAACCGCACAAACCATTGGCTGACCGGCATGCTGCGCGCGCCGTGGCTTTCCGTGACGTCGGCTGGATGGTCGTAAATCAGCATCAGGTCGAGGTCGGAGCCTGCCAGCATCTCCCGCCCGCCAGCCTTACCCAGAGCGACCACCGCCATGCCGCCGCCGCGCACCCGGCCGAAGCGTGCGGAAAAGTCTGCCAGCACCGGCGGCAGTAATGCACGCAATGCGGCATCCGCCATCCCGGTGCGCTGAATGCCCGCCGCGTCGACGTCCAGCCGCCCCTCCATGGTGGCGACGGAGATTGAAAAGTCCTCTTCTTTGACCGCCCGTCTGGTGAGTTCGATCGCCTCCTCCAGATCGCGCGCATCGCGTAGCCGCCGGCGCAGTACGGTCGGCGCGTCTTCTTCGGCCGGAGACAGCAAGCCCTCCAAGGCTGAGGCATGCGCCGCCAGGTGATCGGCCAGTTGCGGCGACGCGCCGAGCACCGCTGCGATCCGGTCCAGCAACGGCGGATTGCGTTGAAACAGCGACAGCAATTGCACGCCGGCGGGTTGCGCGCTCAGAAACCGGTCGAAGCGGGTGAACGTGTCGTCCGGATGCGGTTGCGCACCGATCCGAGCCAGCATCGTCGGCAGCATCTGGTCCATCAACTCGCGTGCCCGGGAGGATCGCAGCGCGCGGATATGGCCGGAAACCCAGGCTCGGACGCGTGCCACGATATGCTCTGGGCGAGCGAAGCCCATCCCTTTCAGCGCGGCGATCGTATCGGGGGGCGATGGATCGTCGCCGCGGAAATCCAGGCTCGTCTGCGGCACCACTTCGTACAACGGCGACGGCAGCACCTCGAACACCGACGCATAGTGCACCCGGACCCGGGTCAACTGATGAATCAGGGTGCGGGCAAAGGATGCCGCATCGGGAAACCCCATGAATACCGCGATCCGTGTCAGGTCCTCGGGCTTGTCCGGGATCGAATGGGTCTGCCGATCGTTGACCATTTGCAACCGATGCTCGACCTGACGCAGAAACCGATAGTCCTCCGCGAGTTCCCGCGCCGCACGCCGCGGCACGTGACCCGCCCGGGTCAGCAGGCGCAGCGCTCCAAGCGTTGTACGGTCGCGCAAACCGGGGTCGCGGCCGCCCCAAACCAGCTGCAAAGTCTGTACCAGGAACTCGATCTCGCGGATGCCACCCTCGCCCAGTTTGACGTTATGACCGGCAATGCGCGCGACCGGATCGGCGCCGTCGCTCAACGCGCCGCCCTTGTGCTCGTCGATACGCCGCTTCATGGCCTGAATGTCGGCGACCGCAGCGAAATCGAGGCCCCGCCGCCAGACAAACGGCCGGATCGCTTCCAGGAAGCTCCATCCCAAAGCCAAATCGCCGGCCACCGGGCGTGCCTTGATCATCGCGGCGCGTTCCCAGTTCTGCCCCATGCTTTCGTAGTAGGTAATGGCGTTGCCAATGGCGATCGCCGGCGGCGTCGCGGCCGGGTCCGGGCGCAGTCGCAGATCGGTGCGGAACACGTAGCCGTCGGCGTCTCGCGTCTCCATCAGTCCCACCAGACCGCGGGCGATGCGGGCGGCAAAGCCCACCATGGCGTGATCGGCCGTCCGCTCGGTATAAATCGGCGCAGCGGGATCAAACATCAGCACGAGGTCGACATCCGACGAGTAATTCAGTTCCCGCGCCCCGAGCTTGCCCATCCCGAGGACGGTGAACCCGCCACCGGCGGCAGGATTCTCCGGGTCGGACAGTACCAGGTCCCCGGCGTCATGGGCGGCGCGCAACAGGTGTGCGAGCGCCAGGCCCAAAGTTGCTTCGGCGAGAGCCGACAGGGCGCCGGTGACCTGCTCCAACGTCCATTGGCCGCTGATATCGGCCAGGGCACAGACCAGCGCGACCTGGCGTTTGGCCTGGCGCATCGCCGCGGCAACCCGGTCTCTCCGCGCACCCGGCTTTACCTGGGCCAATGTCGCCATTGCCGCAGTTACCGTCCGATCCGGGCCGCCGGCCAGGAACCGAGCCACCGCGCCAGCTTCGCGCAACGCAAGATCGCTCAAATAGGGACTGTTGCCGCCCAGACAGCGCAGCATCGATGCCACATCGGTGCGTGTGGCGAGGCGAGATTCGGCTCGGCCGAGGGCGGCGAAGCGTTCCAGCAGGCGCCCGGCAGCGGCCTCGTCAAAGGCCAGGGGCCAGCCGATCCGGCGGGCGCTCATCATGCGGCGAGGACCCTTGCGACAAGGCTCTGTGGCACGTGGTTGGTACGCCGGTTGCCAGCCCCGAGGTCACACGCGGGCCGTTTTCCTGCGCCGTGCCTTTTTGGCGCACCGCCGCCGCCATACAATTCCGTCGCGCCGTCGTCGCGACGCGCCTCAACGCGGTCGATCGTGGTTGCCATGGGTTCTGGCTATATCATCGGAGCCGGGCTGTGTTGAGACACACCGGCCGCGCAGCGGCGGAGATGGGCCAGACTCTACATCGCATCTCGCATTTTCTGCTGACGGTAGTCGTTGTGCTGAGCCTGGCGACCATCGGCGGCGCATGGCGCCTCTCTCGAGGCCCGGTGGATCTTGGCTTCCTCAAGACCCGCATTGAAGCGGCGGTGAACAACGGGATCGCTCCGGCGCGGGTGACGATCGGCGCCGTCTCGATCGCGTGGGGCGGATTCAGTCATGGCCTTGATCAGCCGCTGCACCTGCGGGTGACCGATTTGACGGTTGATGAGCCAGGAGGGGCCGGCGCGGTCCACATCCCGGTCGCTGAAGCAGCGTTGTCCGCTCGTTGGATGCTGATCGGCCGAATTCTGCCGCGCTCGATCACGCTGCAGGGCGCTCATCTGTCGCTGATACGGGACGCAGACGGATCGCTCAGTTTCGACATTGGCGGCGCGAGCGAAGCCACCTCGCGTTCGCCGCTGACCGGTCTCCTGGCGATCCTGGGTGCACCCAGGGAAACCGACCTGCAGGCGGGGGGGAGGCGATTGAGCCAGCTCTCGGAAGTTTCCATTCACGGCGCGACCCTGCTGCTGGACGATCGCCGTTTGGGAATGGCCTGGTCTGCCGATCCGGCTGATATCGACCTGTTCCGCCATAAAGGCGGTGGCATGGATGGGCGCGCCGTGCTGGCCCTGGCTCTGGGTGGCCAAAGGGCGGTCCTGACGGGCGGCTTCCACCTCGCACCGGCAGCGCGTTCGGTGCATGTCGAGGCGAACCTGACGCGTGTGACTCCGACGGCGCTGGCGGGGTCGGCGCCGATCCTGGCACCCCTGGCCGCGGTGGATGTCCCGCTGACCCTTTCCGGCGAAGCGGATCTCGGGCCTGACCTGATTCCGGCGCACATCCGCGTCACCGCGCAAGCCGGTGCCGGACAGGTCGTGACGGGGACCGGATCGATCCCCATCCACAGTGCGACATTTACTGTTGCAGGCACGCTGGAAAAGGCCACGCTCGAGCATGCTGTGGTGGAGCTGCAGCCGGGGCCTGGCGCCGCCATCTCGACCCTCGCCGCCAGTGGGCAGCTCACCCATCAGGCGGGCCATCTGGGAGCCGCGCTGCATGTGACGCTGGATCACGTTGGTTTCGCCGATCTGCCGGCGCTCTGGCCGACGGATATCGCGACCGACGCCCGCACCTGGATCACGCAAAACATTCAGGCTGGGACGGCGCAAGATGGCAAGCTCGATCTGGCGCTCGATACGCCCGACACGACGCCGGATGTGACCCTGGTCAATGCAACGGGCACATTGGAAGGAGACGGTCTCGCAGTTACCTGGATGCCCCAGGTGCCGCGGGTGGAACAGGCCAAAGCGCATCTCGTCCTGACCGACCCGGACAAAATCGAAATCGATGTCAGGGCCGGTCGCCAGGTTGTCAAAGCGGCCGATCCGATTGCCATTCCCTACGGTCACATCACCATCACCGGGTTATCGAAGAAGGACCAGTTCGCCACTGTCCAATGTGAAGCGAACGGGTCGATCGCCAGCGCCGTCGCGTTGTTGAAGGAACCCGGGCTGCGGCTCCTCGACCGGCATCCGGTCGATTTGCGGGACCCATCCGGCGACGCTCGCGTAGCCATTCACGCGATGATCCCACTCGAGAAAAAACTGCTGATCGACGACGTCGCGTTGCATGCCATGGCCAATCTGAGCAACGCGCACCTGAGCGGGATTGTCGCCGGTCGCGATCTGGACGACGGCACTTTGCTGCTCGATGTGGACACCAACCATTTGTCGGTTAAGGGCTCCGGCCGGCTGGCGGGCATTCCGGCCAACATCGACGGCATGATGGATTTTCGTGCCGGCTCGCCGACACAAGTGCTGCAGCGCTTCCAGGCGAGCGGACGGGCAACCGCGCAGCAACTGACCGACGCCGGTCTCGATACTGCCGGCGCGCTGACGGGTGACGTCGGACTGACCGCGGTGTTCAGCGATTTTCGCAGCGGTGACGGGGAGGTGACCGCGGATGCCGATCTGACCCAGGCGGAGCTGGACGTTGCCCCTCTGGCGTGGCGGAAGCCGGTCGGCGCTGCCGCGAAGGCCTCTGCCCGCCTGGTGCTGTCAAAGGACAGGCTGATGAGCATCGGCCCGGTTACGGTC
>JBEKQQ010000129.1:0-17543 GCA_049519555.1 Acetobacteraceae bacterium | reverse complement strand
TCGGGGTCAGGTTCCGGCTCAAGCCCGGATCCCGTTGCAGGGACCGCCAGTGCAACCACCGAGGAAGGCAAGGCGACAACAGTCAACGTCCTGGCCGACGACACCGACGCCGGCGGAACGCTAAATCCAGCTTCCGTCGTGGTCAGCACCGCGGCCGGCCATGGCTCGGCCACAGTTAACACCAGCACAGGCGCGATCACCTACACGCCCACCGCAGGTTACGCCGGCACCGACACGTTCCAGTATAGCGTTGCCGACACCTCGGGCATACGGTCGGCGCCAGCCACCGTCACGGTCACCGTCGATGCGCCGCCCACAACAGCGGCCGACAGCGCCAGTACCACTGAGAACCAGGCGGTCAGCATCGCCGTCCTCAGCAAGGACAGCGACTCGGTTGGCACGATCAACCCGGCATCGGTTGCGGTCAGCACCGCGGCCGCACATGGCACGACCTCGGTCAACGCCACGACCGGTGCGATCACCTACACCCCGGTGGCCGGCTACACCGGCACCGACACGTTCCAATACACCGTCGCCAACACACTGGGCGGCGTCTCGGCGCCGGCGACCGTTACGATCACGGTCGCGGCGTCATCCGGATCGGGTTCCGGCTCTGGTTCGGGCTCGGGATCTGGTGGTACCATTCCGGCCCCGACTGCAGTCGCCGATAGCGGCGTGACCGAGGAAAACAAGGCCGTAACGATCGGGGTGCTGGCCAACGACACGGATACCGGCGGGACGATCAACCCAGCTTCGGTTGCAGTCAGCACAGCCGCGGCGCACGGCACGACCTCGGTCAATGCCACGACCGGTGCGGTCACCTACACCCCGACTGCCGGCTTCTCCGGCACCGACACGTTCAAATACACGGTGGCCAACACGCTGGGGGAGACCTCAACCCCGGCGACCGTGACGGTCACCGTGGATGCGCCACCCACCACGGTGGCGGACAGCGCGACCACGCCGGAGAATCAGCCGGTCACCATCTCGGTACTGAGCAAGGACAGCGATCCGGTCGGGACCATCAAGCCGGCGACGGTTGCCGTCAGCACCGCGGCAGCGCATGGCACGACCTCGATCAATCCGACCACCGGTGCGATCACTTATACGCCGACGGCTGGATATTCCGGAACCGACACGTTCCAGTATACCGTGGCCAACACCGAGGGCGGCGTCTCGGCGCCCGCCACGGTCAGTGTTACGGTCAGCCCATCATCGTCGGGTGGCGGGTCACCGCCGCCGCCGCCGTCCGGAACGCAGCTGCCTGACCTGTTTGCCGGCTATGCGGTGCGGCCGTCCTGGAAGGTGGCCGGGGTGGACTACCCGGTCGGCGTCCCGGCATCGACCACGCTGAAGAACCCGGACAGCATTTCGATGACAGGCGTAACGGTCAACGCCATCACGCATGTCATCAACGTGACCGGCAACGGCGTCACGCTGAACGGCTACGATTTCTCCCTGAACGGCGGCTGGCAGGTCAACGTAACCGGCAAAAACGACACCATCGAAAACAGCAACTTCGCGGTCGCGGCGAACGAGTTGATCCCGATCACGGCAGGGTCCACCGCGACCAACCTGTCGGTGTTGTACGACACCATCGACGGCGGCGGTGGCTCCGGCAACCCGAGCGCCATCACCTCGCTGATCAGTGACACTGGAACCGGGCTGACAGTCGAATACAACTGGTTGAAGAACGCGCCGCAGACCGTGCTCGCAGCCAAGGGCGGCACGCTGCTCTATGAATTCAACCTGATCCAGGATGTTGGCTTCGGCACCAACTCGCCAGAGAGCGACCTCACCTTGTCCGGCGGGGTTTCCAACAATTCAGTGATTTCATTCAATACTATCTACAACCCGCCGCACGCCGACGAGCCGACCAACCTCGCCTCCGGACTGCAGATCGAGGCGCAGAACGGCGCTACCCTCACCAACGTCGAAGTCGAGAACAACACGATCATCTCGCCCGGCCCGACGCCGACCAACACCTACCTCATCGCGATCCATCAGGACCCCGGGTCGAACATCGTCAATGGCGTGAACGTCGAGGACAACTACCTCGACAGCACGGGTGCCAGTGCGCCGTACTTCCCCTGGACGACTGCCAGCAACGTGGCGTTCGTCAACAATACAAACCTGACCACGGGAAGTGTGGTTCCGGGGATTCCGGGCACCGCATCCAGCAACGTGGAGAGAGTGGCGGTCACTTCCGGCGGCGGCACGAAGGTGACCATCGCCGTCAAGCTGAACGAAGCGATGACTGTCTCCGGGAAACCGACCCTTACCCTGAATGACGGCGGCATCGCCACTTACTCCGGCGGATCCGGCACCAATATCCTGACCTTCACCACCACCATCAGCACCAGCAATGTCTCGGTGACGGCGCTGGCGGTCACTCAGGTCAACCTTCCGGCGGGTTCCATCATCGTCGATGCGGCGGGCGATGCCGCCAATCTGTCCGGTATTACCCAGCCGCTCCGCTCGGCGCCGGCGGTCACGGCTTCGGCGTCGCAAGAGAAATCGGGTACGCAGTTGACCACGACCAGCTCCGCGATGGTGGCCCCGGCACCGGCCGGGAGCAGCCCGAGCGGTGCAGTACTGGGCGTGTCGTCGAACTCGCTGGCGTTCATCGCCCCACCCGCCGGCAGCTCCGGTGCGGCGGGCTTCAGCACATCGGACTTGCTCAGCGTGACACCGGGGACCGGCGGGAGCAGCGCGGCCGACGCGGGGAACCTGCTGACCAGCTTCCAGCCTGGCACGACCACGCCGAACGTCCCTGCACCGGACGCCGGGATCCCCGGATCGGTGGGTTCGAGCTGGAGCAGCCTGCCAATGTTCTCGAACACCGGCGCTGCGCCAGACCATCTCAAGGGGTCCAATATGTAGAAGCTGGCCGTCGGTTCGGTTGGCGAGGCGGTACGGCGCCGTCTCGCCAATCGGTAAAACGGGCGTCGCGCCCTCGGGGCTGAAAACAACGACCCGAATATGTTGCGTCAGATACTTGCCATGGCGGCGTTAGTTGTTAGGTTGATGGAGTGGTCGTTATGGCACGACTGGGTTGGCACCGTCTCGCCGCCGGCCAATTGGCTCGGTGGCCAAATCGTCCGTAAGAGAGGTTCGCGCCCATACCAAGGGCCTGCAACCATTTAGTAACCGTTATCGAGACATGCTCCGCGTCAGGGAGTGTATCATGGCCGACCTGATCGATTTCGAGCCGGAACCGGAAACCTCGACGACGCTTCGCGACAAGCGGCGTTCGGGACGCCGGGAGTACGCCAATCCGCATCTGATCCCCTTGCTGCGCGGCCAGGCGGCGCCAGTTTCCGACGCTTTGCCTGAGATTGCCGGAGCCGGGGAAGCCGCCATGGAACCGGATCGTAGGACCACGCTGTCTGCCGCGCGGGGTATTTTTCTGGGTGTGGCTTTAGGTAGCCTGATCTGGGGCAGCATCGGCGCTGGATTTTGGTATTACTTCAGCGGCTGAAGTAATTTATGAAGCCATTTCCGCAAATGGTTGTTTTGGTTGCCTTTTTGTGAAGTAGAAGTCAACCAGTTACAGCAACCGTCATGCCGACCTTTGCGAGACCGTCATGGCCGGGTCCCCAACTTCGCTGGTGCAGGCTCCATCCACGCCCTCTGGCAACGCACCGAGTTCGCCCGAATGCCCCCTGGCCACGATGTGAAACGGGCGTGCCACCGATAAAACCGATCCCGCCCGGAGCGGTCACTGCGTGGTTTGCGGGTGTTCGCGCCGCTGCCCCAGATAGGTTGCCAAAATCCGTTGGTCCTGCGCCAGCGCTTCACCTGGCCCTTCCGCCGCGATCTCGCCCATTTCCAGCACATAGCCGTAATCGGAAACCTGCAGCGCCGCGCGCACGTTCTGCTCCACCAGCAGGATCGACAGCCCACGTTGCCGCAGTTCGACCAGCACCCGAAAAATTTCTCGCACCAGCATCGGTGCCAGCCCGAGGCTAGGTTCGTCCAGCAGCAGCAACCTCGGCCGCCCCATCAAAGCCCGCCCGAGTGCCAGCATCTGCCGCTCCCCGCCCGATAAAGTGGCGGCAAACTGCCGGCGGCGTTCTTCCAGCCGAGGGAAAATCGCGAAAACGTCACGCATGGCCGGCCGTGCGTCCCGCTCGCCCGCGCGCCGGCGCGAATAAAAGCCGAGCAGCAAATTGTCTTCAACGCTCATGTCGGTGAACAGCGCGCGCTGTTCCGGGACCAGGACCGCGCCGGCCGCTACCAAAGCCTCGGTCGAGCCGGCGGGCACACCCTGGTAGAGCACGCTGCCGCCGCGGCGCGGCAGCAATCCCATCACCGCACCCATCAGCGTCGTCTTGCCGGCGCCGTTCGGCCCGACGATGGCGACGATTTGACCCTCCGGCACCGCAAGGCTGACCCCATGCAGGACCTCCACATGGCCGTAGCCGGCCTGCAGGCGGTCCAGGCGCAGCAGCTCGGTCATGTGACGGAGCCCAGGTAGGCCTCCAGGACGGCCGGATTGGACTGAATTTGGTCCGGTGGACCTTCGGCGATCTTCTGGCCGAAATCCATCACCACGATGCGGTCGGCGAGTTGCATGACGAAATCCATGTCGTGTTCCACCAGCAGCACGCCGATGCCCTCGGCTCGCAGCTGGTGCAACAGGGCGGCGAGGCGCTGCTTCTCCGGCAGCCGTAAGCCAGCGGCGGGCTCGTCGAGCAGCAGCAGGCGTGGGCGCAGGCACAGTGCGCGGGCGATCTCCACCACCCGCTGCTGACCCAGCGGAAGGTCGCCGGCCGGCACGTCCAGTACCCCGCCAAGTCCGAGACGGGACGCCTGCGTGCGTGCGTCGGCAAGCAGACGGGCCTCCTCGGCGCGATCGAGCCGCAGCATGGCGCGCCACAGGCCGGCGCGGCCCGACAAATGAGCGCCAAGCGCGGTATTTTCCAGCACGCTGCGGGCCGGCAGCAGCTTCACATGCTGGAACGTGCGAGCCACCCCCAGAGCGGCGATGCGCCGTGGCGGCAAATGCCCGGACGGGGCGCCGAACAGCAGGATGCGGCCCGAACTGGGAGGCAGCACGCCGCTGATCAGGTTGAACAACGTTGTCTTGCCGGCGCCGTTCGGCCCGATCAGCGCGACGATCTCCTGCCCGTGGACCGCGAAGTTGACGTCCCGGGCGGCCGCCAACCCGGCGAAGTTGCGGGAAACGTTTTCCAATGAAAGCAGTTCCGTGGCGGGCTCGTTGGTCGGAGGCTCCGCCCCGGGAGGTTTGCCTGGTCCGGACCTGGGCGCTCCCGGCATGGTTGTGATGGGCCGGGTCCCGGAAAGATCGGCCGCGGCAGGCTCGAACGCGGCCCATTGGGCCGCGTTCGGCCTGGTCATCCCGGCGCCGGTCAGCGTTTCCGCGACCTCGCCCCCCGTGGGTGCAGGCAGGGCAATGGCAGTCGCATTGGCCGCCGTCTGACGCGAGCCCAGACGCACCAGCAGTGGCCATAGCCCGGACGGCGCCCGTTGCAGCAGCACGATCACCACGAGGCTGAACACCAGGGCCTCGAAATCGCCGGCCCGGCCGGTAATCCGAGGGATCCAGTCGTTGAACTGATCGCGCAACACTACCACCAGCGTTGCGCCCAATGGAGCGCCCCAGAGCGAGTCGGCACCGCCGATGATGACCATGAACAGGTAGTCGATGCTGGCACCCAGGCTGAACGGGGTCGGGCTGATGAAGCGCTGGAAGTGCGCGAACAGGAACCCGGCAATGCCGGCATACACCGCGGCGATGACGAACACGGTACGGCTCAGCCGAACGGTGTCGATCCCCACGCTCTCACCCATCAGCCGGGCGCCGTTCAGCGTGCGGATCGCTCGCCCCATGCGGCTGTCGAGCAGGTTTGCCAACGTCGCCATCACGGCAGCGGTCACCGCCAGGATGACGCCGAGGTTGATGCGCGGGTTCTCAGCCGAGAGCGAGCCAAGCCGCAGCGGCGGAATGTCGCCAATCCCGTTAAACCCGTGCAACAATGGCAGGGTGCCGAACAGGGCGAAGAAACTCATCCCCCAGGCGACCGAAACCAGCGCCAGGAAGTGCCCGGACAGTCGCGCCGTGATCAGGCCGAGCAGCCAGGCCACCGTACCGGTGATGAGAAGGCCAACGACCAGCCCCAGAAGCGGCGGCGCGCCCTCGAACCGGGTGAGTATCGTGGTGGCATACGCCGCGAGACCAACAAACGTGGCCTGACCGAACGAGGTCTGGCCGCTGATCCCGGTCAGCAACACCAGGCCAAGCGCCACCAACGTGGCCAACCCAACGTAACCGAACAGCGTGACGTAGAACGCCGGAAGCGCCGCCGGGACGGCGACGATGACGACGACCCCGAGTGCCGGCATGAGCAAGCGGCTTCGCCTTGCATCGCCCGGCCGTGCAGCCGTACCGCCCGAGGGTGTTGCGTCGCCCGGCGATAAGATCGAGCCAGCGTCTGACTGCTTCCGCGTCATGGCGCGTTCGGGCGGAATTGTGGCGAAGCGGCAGGTGGCGTGCCGAACGCCATGCCTTGGTGCACTTCGGGCCGGGCAATTCGATCCGTTGTCCATCTGTGTTTATCTGTGGATATCTGGGTGTATCTGTGTTTCCCTTTGCTTTTGCAGGATACGTCCCGGTCGTGGCCGGTGCGGCAGTTACCCAGAAAAAAGCAAAGACACAGATGCACCCAGATATCCACAGATGAACACAGATGCTGCCGTGGGACGCATGCAAAGCCGGTGCGGTTCGGACGTTCCTGGATTCTGCTAAACCGCAGATCCAGACGAGAAGTCGTGATATTATCTGCGACGGTCCCACAATCGATCCAGCAAAGCGCCATGCCGCGGTCGGCTTGCATCACGCACGGTCCTCAGGCGGGCCGCTGCGGATCGACAACCACGCCAGCACCGGGATCAGCAGGGTGAAGACGATGACCTCGCGATAGGCGCTGGCCCAGAAGCTGACGAGCGACTCCAGCACGCCCACCAGCACCGCGCCGGCGGCGGCCATCGGGTAGGAGACCAGGCCGCCCATGATCGCAGCCACGAAGCCTTTGAGGCCGATGTCGAACCCGGCGTCGTAGGACAACGGTGTCACCGCGCCGATCAGCACGCCTGCCAGAGCGGCGATGAAGGAGGCCAGACCGAAGGCGAGCGCGCCGGTGGCGCCGGCGTCGATGCCCACCAGGCGGGCGCCCAGGCGGTCGGACGCGGTCGCTCGGAGTGCCTTGCCGTGGATGGTGGCGCCGAAGAACCAGCGCAGGCCGGCAACCAGCACGGCGCAGCACAGCACCACCGCCGCCGATTGGCCGGATACGTTCAACAGGCCGAGATCGAAGTTGGCGTCGGTCAGAGACGGCGCGCTGGCCTCCTCCGGCCCGAAGAACACGAGGCCCACCCCGATCAGCACGAAATGCAACGCCATCGCCAGGATCAGCAGCGCCAACACGGACGCTCCGGCGATTGGGCGGAACGCGAAACGCCAGATCAGGGGCCCCATTGGAGTGACGATCGCCAGCGCCAGCACGATCGAGATTGCCGGCACCTGATATGGCGCCAGGAACCAGGCCGCCGCTGTCACGGTCAGCGGAAACACCCCCCAGGCCAGCACGCCGAGTATTGCCGCACGCCGGCCGCCAAACAGCGAAATTATCAGCGCCACGGCCGAAACGCCGTCGAGCAGCCACAGGGTGCCCGGCAGGTGCCCCGATTGCAGCGCGGCGACGGTGAGCGTGCCGAACGCCAGCAGGTCGCCTTGCGGAACGAAAATCACACGGGTGACCGAGAACACGATCAACAGCCCGATCGCCAGCAGCAAATAAATCGCGCCGGTGGTGATGCCGTCCTGCAGCAGCGCCAGAAAGACGAACAGATCCATGCCGCGTGGCGTGCCTCGGGTGAGCGGACCCTACTGGATGGCTCGCCAGGCGCCGTCCTTCACCTCCACCAACACCGCGGCGCGGGCGTCCTGGCCGTTATGGTTGGTGGGCGACATGTCATACACGCCGCTGACGCCGACCAGCCCGTGAGTGGTTTCCAGCGCCGCGCGCAACGCCTCGCGGAATGCCTCGGTGCCCGGCTGGCCCGCCTTCAACGCCGCCGGGACAGCGTTCTTCAGCAGCAGCATCGCATCGTAGCTGTAGCCGGCAAACGGGCTCACACTCTCCGGTCCGAACTTCTTCGTATATTCGTCCATGAATGCTGTCGCCACCGGCCTCACCGGGTTGTCCGCCGCCAACTGATCGTAAACAACGACCGGCGAGGTGACGGCGACCACACCCTCGGCCGCCGGCCCCCCGACCTTGATGAAGGCCGGACTGACGATGCCGTGATTGCCGTAAATGGTGCCCTTGAAGCCGCGACGGCGCAGCTCCACTACCGGCAACGCGGCCGGCGTCGCCGAGTTGCCCATCATCACCGCATCCGGCCGCACGCTGATCAGCTTCAACACCTGAGCTTCGGCCGAGGTGTCAGTGCGGGCGTAACGTTCATCGGCAAGGATCTTGATTTCGTCGGTCTCCGCGAAGCGCTTCGTGGCGGCCAGCACCTGATCGCCCCAGCCATCCGAGAAGCCGATGTAGCCAATTTGCTTCACGCCATGCGCTTGCATGTAGGTGAACACTCTCGAAACCATCAGCGACAACGGCTGTGCGTCATTGAACGTGTACGGCTGCTTCGCCGGATCGTATTCATACGGCGCCATGGCGATCATCGGCACATGCGCCTGGTTGGCGAGCGGCGCCACCGCTGCGTCCGTGGCGGTCAGCGAGGGCCCGATAAACGCATCGACATGGTCTTCCGAAATCATTTTTTGCGCGACGGTGTATCCCGTATTGGCATCGGTGGCGTCGTCGCGAACGATGTATTCGACGGTCTGGCCGGCGATCTCCTTAGGGAAGAAGTCGAACGCGCCCTTGTAGCCGACGCCCATCGCCGCACCCGGCCCGCTGATCGACAATATCGCCCCGAATTTGATCTGTGCCTCGGCCTGGGCCGACACGCCGAGCAGTCCCGCCACCGCGGCCGCCGCGAACAGACGCGCTTTCATTGCATTCTCCAATTGTTGGCCGATTGGCCCAAAAACGCGTTGCGCGCGGGCGGAGGGATTTCAGGGGAGGATGCGGTGGGCGTCAAGGCGGGGCGGAGGCAAAGGATTTCACTCACCCGCGCGGCATGCCAAAGCAGCAATAATGGCTGCCAAACGCAATCTGTGATGGTCGGGACCGACCGCCATGACCCAGCGCTGCTCGGCGTTGATGCCATGCCGGCGCAGCGCCTCGAAGTACGCGGTCTGCGTGGTGGCCGGGTTCACTCGATCCCGAGGGTCGGTGAGTAACACCACCTTCGCCGGCGGATGCGACGCAACCAGCGGCACCAGATCGATCGGATCGACGAAATCGGCGTAGCCGGTCACGTCGAATGTGAGGCCACGTTCGCGCAGCCGCTCGCGCACGGCCACGGCGCCGGAGGCGATCACAGCATGATCGATATCGGTGCGCCGTCCCAACAAAGCTGCGACCAGGTGCCCGCCGCCGGACTGGCCCGCCAGATCGATCCGGTTCCAGCCAAACTGCTCCTTGAGGCGGTCGAGGGCGCGATCCACCAACGCGACCTCGCGTTCGCGCCGCCGCTGCAGATGATGACCTGTCGAGCCAAAAACACCCGGCCGCGCCAGATTGATGAACGTGCGGGTCGATGCCGCGGCATACTGAGCCGCCTCGCTTTGCAGCAGATCGGGTGAAAGTTGGGTGTAGATATCGATCACCCGCCATCCCACGCCATCACCGTCCCGCGTAACCACATCGCCTTCCAGAAAGACCACGGGGTTCAGGCGCGAAGTGCCGATGTCGCCGTAGAAGCGCAGGCAGTCGGGGCTGCCGTCGACCTCAACACGGAGCCGGCCGAGCCCGTCACAATCGGCTTCGGTGAACGGAACCCCACTGAGCACAGCATCACCGTGGAACGCAGGCCCGACCGCAGGCGGTGGTAGGTTGATCATTGGGGGCAAGCTCCTCCTTTCCGGCCAGGGAGGGAAACAACGACAGTCCGTCCGCTGACGCCCGGTTGCCGGCACAACCCTGCCGGGATCGACTTTTGCATCTTTCGAACGGTATGACAGTCCCTCAGTGAGGCGGCGGCCCAGGGAGCGGCGGCATGAACGAAATGGTGGACGTTCTGATCATCGGCTCCGGCGCGTCCGGTGCTGCGGTGGCGTGGAGCCTGGCAGAAACGAAGATGCGGATTTTGTGCCTGGAACAAGGCGATTGGATGAAGCAGTCCGACTACCCGAGCAATGGGCGGGACTGGGAGGCGCGGTTGTACGACGATTTCGCTACCAGTCCGAACCGGCGCGCGCGGCCCACGGATTATCCGATCAACGACGACAACTCGCCGATCAAGGTGGTCAATTTCAATGGCGTTGGCGGCAGCACGATCATGTATACCGGCCATTATCCGCGGCTGCATCCGTCGGATTTCCGGGTCCGCTCGCTGGATGGCGTGGCCGATGACTGGCCGGTCGATTACGCGACCCTGGAGCCGTTCTTCGCCGAAAACGAACGCATGACCGGGGTTTCCGGGCTGGCCGGCGATCCTGCCTATCCGCCGAAGCAGCCGCCGATGCCGCCGCTGCCTTTGGGCAAGAGCGGCATGCGGTTCGGCCGCGCAATGAACCGGTTGGGCTGGCACTGGTGGCCGTCGGACACCTCGGTGGCTACTACCGAGTGGGATGGGCGGGCACCGTGCATCAATCTCGGCCATTGCACGCCGGCGTGCACGCAAGGTGCCAAGGCGAGCACCGACATCACCTATTGGCCGCACGCCATCCGCGCCGGCGTCGAGTTGCGCACGCGCTGCCGGGTGCGGGAAATCACGCTGAACGAACACGGCATGGCCTCGGGGGTGATTTATTACGACGCCGAGGGGAAGGAACAGTTCCAGCCGGCCGAGGTGGTTATTGTCGCTTGCAACGGCGTCGGTACGCCGCGGCTGCTGTTGAATTCGGTGTCGGGACGGTTTCCCGACGGGCTCGCCAACTCCAGTGGTCTGGTCGGTAAGAACCTGATGTTTCATCCGTACGCTCAGGTTTACGGCTATGTCGATGAACCGCTGGATGGCAACCGGGCGCCACCCTTGTGTCTGTGGAGCATGGAATTCTACGAGACCGACTTAAGTCGCGGCTTCGTGCGCGGCTATGCCTATCAGTTCGGCCGCGGCATCGGACCGGTTACCGAGGCAATCTTCAGCGAGGCCGACGGACGGCTGCCCTGGGGTGCGGACCATCATCGGGTGTTCCGGAAGTTGGCAGGGCACCGTATCGGGTTGTCGGCGATCTGCGAGGATCTGCCGGAGGAACACAACCGGGTCACGCTCGATCCGGTGTTGAAGGATGGCCACGGCATTCTGGCGCCGAAGGTGGATTACACGATCAGCGAAAATTCGCACCGCATGATGCAGCACGGCATTGCGCGGGCAAAGGAAATTCTCGCCGCTGCCGGAGCAACCAATGTCGGTGTGCAGAGCCCGATTTTGAATGGCGGCTGGCATTTGCTTGGTACCGCACGGATGGGGACGGATCCGCAACGGTCGGTGGTCAACGAGTGGGGCCGCTGTCACGACGTGAAGAATATGTTCATCGTCGATGGCAGCATTTTCGTGACGTCCGGCGGAGTGAACCCGACCTGCACCATTCAGGCGCTGGCACTGTATATCGCCGACTGCATGAAGCAGCGGCTGGCGACGTTGTTCGATTGATGGGGTGACTGGCATGACGAACGGCGGCCGTAACGAAATCGTCGACGTGCTGATCAT
Organism: Acetobacteraceae bacterium; assembly: GCA_049519555.1. GTDB lineage: Bacteria > Pseudomonadota > Alphaproteobacteria > Acetobacterales > Acetobacteraceae > Rhodopila. Next base: position 5,732 of record JBEKQQ010000129.1, on the reverse strand, counting down.
CGGCTCGGGCGCATCCGGCGCCGCGGTGGCCTGGAGTCTGGCCGAAACGAAGATGCGCATTTTGTGCCTGGAACAGGGCGACTGGATCAAGCAATCCGACTTCCCCAGCAACGGCCGGGACTGGGAGGCGCGACGGTACGGCGATTTCGACATCAGTCCGAACCGCCGAGGCCGCGACACCGATTACCCGATCAACGAGCACAACTCGGCGATGAAGATCGCCAACTTCAATGGGGTTGGCGGCGGGACGGTGATGTACACCGCGCATTTCCCGCGGATGCACCCGTCTGATTTTCGCGTTCGGTCGCTGGATGCCGTCGCCGACGACTGGCCGATCGATTACGCAACGCTGGAGCCGTTCTTTGCCGAGAACGACCGCATGATGGGTGTGTCGGGTCTCGCCGGAGATCCGGGCGTGCCGCCCAGACAACCGCCGATGCCGCCGCTGCCTCTGGGCCGCACCGGCATGCAGTACGCCCGAGCGATGAACAAACTGGGCTGGCATTGGTGGCCGTCCGACTCGACGATCGCGACCACCGAGTATGACGGGCGCGCTCCGTGCATTAATCTCGGTCATTGCACGCCCGGTTGTGCGCAAGGGGCGAAGGCGAGCACGGATATTACCTATTGGCCGCATGCGATTCGCGCTGGTGTCGAGCTGCGGCCGCGTTGCCGGGTGCGGGAAATCACGGTGAATGAACACGGCATGGCCTCGGGGGCGATTTATTACGATCCTGATGGCGTGGAACAGTTCCAGCCGGCGGAGGTTGTCATATTGGCCTGCAACGGCATCGGCACGCCGCGGTTGTTGCTGAATTCGGTGTCGGCGCGGTTTCCCAATGGACTGGCCAATTCCAGCGGCCTGGTCGGCAAGAACCTGATGCTGCACCCGTGGCCGCAGGTCGGCGGCTATGTCGACGAACGGGTGGATGGCGACCACGCGCCGATGATCAACCTGTGGAGTAAGGAATTTTACGAGACCGACCCGTCGCGTGATTTCGTGCGCGGCTACACGTTGCAGTTTGCTCGCGCCGGCGGGGTAGTCAGCGAAGCGGTCGATAGCGAATCCCGAGGTGTGCTGCCCTGGGGCGCCGGGCATCATCGGGAATTTCGAAAACTTTTCCACAAGCGGCTGCGGATCGGCATCGCCTGTGAGGACCTGCCGGAGGAACACAACCGTGTGACAATCGATCCGGTGCTGAAGGACAGCCACGGCATCCCGGCGCCGCGGATCGATTACGTGATCAGCGAAAACACGCGGCGGATGATGGAACACGGGATCGCCCGGGCGTCGGAAATTCTGACAGCAGCGGGGGCGACGAACCTGTTCACCTCGCGCACGGTGCTGAACACACCCGGCCATTTGCTGGGAACCGCGAGGATGGGTAACGATCCGGAACGGTCGGTGGTGAACGCCTGGGGGCGTTCGCACGATGTGAAAAACCTGTTCATTGTCGACGGCAGCATCTGGGTGACGTCGGGCGGAGTGAACCCGACCTCGACCATTCAGGCGCTGGCACTTTATGTCGCCGACAGTATGAAACGGCGGCTGGCCACTTTGTTCGATTGAGGTGTGGGTATGAGCGATCTTACGCCGGCGGAGAGCCGGGATTTGCGTTGTGTTGCCGGAATGATGATCCCGGCGTCGGCCGAGTTCGATGTGCCAGGTGCCGACGACGCGCTCATCTTCGCCGATATCGTCGGCACGATGGGCCGCGATACGGCACAGGTGCGGGAGGCGTTGGGCGCCCTGGCGGCACTCGCCGGCGGGCCGGTTGCCGATCTGGACACGGCGAGGCGGGACGCAGTGGTGCTGGCGTTTCGGGAACGTGGCGGGGTGGCGGCGGCGACACTGTCTCGGGTGATTCTGCAATGCTACTACCGGGATGACCGGGTGGTGCGGTCTCTGGGCCTGGAACCGCGGCCGCCATTTCCGAAGGGGCATACGCTGGAACAAGGCGACTGGTCGCTGCTCGATCCGGTGCGGAAACGGGCGAAGCTGTGGCGTGACGCGCCGTCGTGACAAGCGTGCGGGTGGTGCGGCTCGGCGATGGGCCAATTATCGCGCCGTCGTTGCACCTAAGTGTTGGCGAGAATATTCAAGGCCCGTCGCTGATCCGCGTGCCGGACTGGGTCGAGGACCGGCTGGGGTCGTATTATCTTTACTTTGCCGATCACAAAGGCCGCTACATCCGGCTGGCTTACGCTGACGCGCTGACCGGACCTTGGCATGTGCATCCGCCCGGCAGTTTGCAGCTGGCCCAGTCGAGATTTCTGACAGAGGCGCCGGTGCCCTCGGCGGAGGAACTGGTGGCTTTCAAACATCGCTACCGTCAGAACGGAACAGCGATTTCGCACGATGTCCTGTCAGAGATCACAACGCCGCACATCGCCTCGCCGGACGTGCATGTGGATGCGGTTGGGCGGCAGATCGTGATGTACTTTCACGGGTTAGAGGCGGTTGGCACCCAGGTCACGCGGGTAGCAACGTCGGCAAACGGGATCGACTTCGAGGCGAGGCCGGAATTATTGGGGCGGTCGTACTTCCGGGTATTCCAGCATGACTGCGCAACCATTGCGCTGGCTATGCCCGGGCAACTATATCGGTCCCGTGATGGATTGTCGGGGTTCGAACCTGGGCCGGTGTTGTTCAATCCAAACATGCGACATGCGGCAGTGTTGCGAAGGGGAACTGAATTACTGGTGTTCTGGACTCAGGTGGGAGATGCACCGGAGCGGATCTTGCTCAGCCGAATCGATCTCTCCGACAATTGGATGCAGTGGCAGGATGGGCCGGCGAGCGAGGTGCTGCGGCCGGAACGAAGCTGGGAAGGCGCCGACACGCCGCTGACGCCGTCTGTGCGTAGTACGGCTTATGGGATGGTCAATCAACTGCGCGACCCGGCGATCTATGAGGAAGACGGCCGCGTCTTTTTGCTCTATGCGATTGCCGGCGAAAGCGGTATCGCGATCGCCGAGGTGCTGTCCGACGGGCTCCGACCACCGAGCGATGCCGATTCCGCCGCTTAAGTGCCTGGACGTTCGATAACGATCGAAAAGTTTCGCGCGCCGCCAGGGGAGCGGAATGAATGAAAGCGTTCCTCTGAGGGACCAGTCATCGTTGTTCAGGAGATCAAACTGATGCTGGCAGCACCGCTGTTGCGCACGCCTGGTGCCCGGGTTTTCATGAAGGGAGATGTTACGACGAATCAATGGGTCCTGGCGCGTTCGGCAAGCGAACTTGAGAAATCCCTGGGATTCAGCGCCGGCCGGCTGGGCAACGGTTGGACCGTGCTGGTTTTGAAACAAAAACTCCAGCCGGCCGACTTCGAATTCAGTGGCCTGACGTTGAGGTCCGGCGGCCGCCTCGGATTGCCCGCGAGCAACCCCGCGGTTGACAAGACGCGCACCCGGGTGAGCGATGAAATCATGTTCGAGCGCGGCTCTCAAGGCTATGAGAGGCTGCAAAAACAGGTTCTTCAGAGTATTCCTGAAAAGGGCGATGGGCGCATTGTCAAAGTCGTTCCGGCCATCCGTCACTCGAACACTTTGGCGCCGAGCGAGCAATATCCGATGGGTGGCGGTGGGCTGCAATGGACGCTCGTGAGAGATTGCGAGTTCTTGGTCGCCATGACGGTCGATCGATTACGCATCGCGCGCATTCCAGGATTTTCTACAATACTTGGCGAATTTGTTCCGTACGAAGACCGAGCTAAGTTGGCGCGTTATTTGATGAACGCGTAAGTCGGCCACACGGTTCGAGGGACGTCGCACCGGCGGCGATTGATCCTGGCGCGGCGAATGCGATCACGCGCCGCCAACCACTCCCACCTTCCGCAACGCCTCAATCTCCGTCTCGTCGTACCCCGCTTCGCGCAAAATTTCCCCACCGTGCTCGCCAAATTCGGGCGCCATCGCCACCGGCACCTTCTCCGCCCCGCTCAGCGAGAACGGGCTGTCCACGGTCAGCATCCCGGTTTCCCCCAACGGCCGCAGGAACTTGTTTGCCAGCGCCTGGGGGTCCTCGACGATCTCCGCCACCGTCCCCACCACACCGAATGTCAGTCCGGCCGCATCCAGCAATGCGCGCCATTCCGCCAACGGTCGTTGGGCAAACACGTCGTCCAAAATCCCCATCAGCGTAAGGGCGTTATCCCGCCGTTGCTCCGGCCCCACGAACCGAGGGTCCGCCACCAGATCCGGCATCCCGATCGCCTGCGCCAACGCTGGCCATTGCCGGTCGCTCGCCAACGCCAGCATGAAGAACCGGTCGTCCGACGTGCGATACAGATTGCCCAGTGCGCTCACCGACTCCTCGCGCGGCGGCCGCGGTGGGAACATCGTGCCGCACAATCGCGCCTGAATCAGATAGGCGTTCGCCCACAGCCCGCTGCCCATCAGCGAGGCCCGGACCTCGCCGCCCTGCCCGGTCTTCTCTCGCCGATACAGCGCCGTCACGATCGCGCCATACAGAGCCATCGCCGTCGGCCGATCCCCCATCCCCGCCACCGAGCGAGCCGGCATGTGCAGATGATCCGTCCGCACCTCATCCATCAGCCCCGACCGAGCCCAGTACGCAGTCAAATCAAACCCGGTCTTGCCGGCCTCGTCGCCCGCCTCGCCGTATGCGGTCAACGACGCGTAGATCAGCCGAGGATACGCCGCCGCGAAGTCGGCATACCGGATCCGCAACCGCTCCCGCGCCGGCAGGGGGATGTTGGTGATGAACACATCAGCCTGTGCAATAAGCCGTTCCAGCACCGCGCGTCCCGCCGCCGCCTTCAGGTCCAGCACCAACCCGCGCCGGTTGCGATCGTCCATCAGCCACGGATGGTTGTGCTGCGACGACGGCATGCCAGGCCGGCGGTAGACCCCGCGCCAGGGGTCGCCCTCGCCGGGTGGCTCAATTTTGATCACGTCGGCGCCGAAGTCCGCCAGTACCGTGGCCGCCGCCGGAGCAGCCACGTAACTCGCGCAGTCGATGACCTTCAGGCCGGCAAACAGCGGTTCGGTCAATCGAGGTCAACCCCATTCATGCCCGCATTCTTCCGTGCCTTCTCCTGCAACCCCAGGAGGATGGGGCCGAGTTTGGTCGGGTCTTCTTCGGGGGTGGCGGTAGGGCCGCGATGCCAGCCCTCGGCGATGGCCAGCAGTCCGCTGCCGGCCTCGACGATGCGGCCGGTGAAGTCCGACGATTCCAGACTGGCGATCCACACCACGGCGGGCGAGACCCGGCCGGGATGCATCGCGGCTTTCTGTTCCTCGGAGCGTTCACGCAGGCCCTCGGTCATGCGGGTCAGTGCCTGCGGGGCGATGGCATTCACCGTCACGCCGTAACGCTTCAGTTCGCGGGCCGCGATCACGGTAAACGCCGCGATGCCAGCTTTGGCGGCGCCGTAGTTGGTCTGGCCGGTGTTGCCGTAAATCCCCGACACCGACGACGTGTTGATGATCCGGGCGTGCACCGGCCCGTCGATCTCCTTCGACTTGTTCCGCCAATACGCCGCGGCATGGCGCGACGGAGCGAAGGTGCCCTTAAGATGCACCTCGATCACCGCGTCCCATTCCGGTTCCATCATGTTCACCAGCACGCGATCCCGGAGAATGCCGGCGTTGTTGACCAGAATGTCGAGCCCGCCAAACGTCTCGATCGCCTGGTCAACCATGCGTTTGGCACCGAGAAAGTCGGCGCAACTGTCAGTGTTGACGACTGCCTCGCCGCCCGCGGCCTT
>JBEKQQ010000128.1:0-17907 GCA_049519555.1 Acetobacteraceae bacterium | reverse complement strand
AAAAAGTCGATGAAGTGGATCGCCTGCTGAACGATCCATCCGTACCCTTGGACCCGATCAAAATCTGGCAATTGCTTGACGACGCCCTGTCGGCTCACGACGTGGAGGCATTCAATTCTGGTATGGGGTCGGCATACCTCCAAGGTTCAGGACAGTCGGCCAGGGAGGGTCTGACGGAACCGCTGCCACCCGGAACGTAGTCGGTACGTGATTCCCTGCCTTACGTCGGCGCCGTCACCGGTCGCAAGGTTCGGTCCCTCAATCGGGAGGGATCGTCCCTACGAGGTTTGGGCGAAAGAAAAGCGAAAGGAGGAAAGATCCTCTTCTTTCGTATTTGCTTCACGCCAGAAACTCCACCGAACACGGCATAGAACTAACTGCGGGACAAACTCCGTCGAACAGGGACGGGGCTGGGCGCCAGCTAAACTTCAATGAGAGGACGGAGCTATTCAAGTTTCAGGCGCATGATCCGAACACCGGAGAACTGAAAGCCGAGGGGGAAGCAGTCTTTGCCGGTCCCTGCACCCGCCAGGCAGGTGACCTGGCCACACCGCGAGGCGCAGCCAGATCATCCGGTGGTGGAAGTCTATTATTACTTTGCTGTGACAGCCCAGTCGTGGTTGTGGACAAGCCCGTCGTCGTGACCCGCATGGGCAATGACGCCATCGTTGTCGTGGAATTGCGCGGTCTCGGTCGATCCCGATAACGCGGTCGTCGATGACCTGCCGCCCGAGATTGCCAGCGCCACCGCATCGAAATAGCCGACGCCCACCTCGCGCTGGTGCCGCGTCGCGGTGTAACCCTCGGCCTCAGCGGCGAACTCAGCCTGCTGCAATTCCGAGTAAGCCGCGACACCGCGCTCCCGATAGCCCCGTGCCAGATTGAACATCGACAGAATGAGGCTATGGAATCCCGCCAGCGTCACAAACTGGAAACGATACCCCATCCGTCCGATCTCGCGCTGGAACGCCTGGCCTGACGGTCGTCGTGACTGCCCTGGAAGGTGCGTTGCGGCGCTACGATCCCGCGACACGCGGACGCCTTTTGTCGGAGACTTTGGCACGCCAAGGCCGCGGCTTTCACATGGCGTTTCAATTGGTTCTGATGGAGGCGCGCGAGACGATCGAGACCCTGGTGTCGGCTTGTCGTGCCGCTTGTGCGATCGCCCCGACTGTCGCAGCCGCGCATTCCCGCCGCTGGAGCATCGCCTGTCGCTCGATCCGACACTGGCAGGCGTGACACCGTATCGGTTTGAGGTGCAGCGAGGGTAGACGGCGTCGTGTCAATATAACTGTTTCGTTCCGATCAACTGGCCAGGTGCTGCCAGTATTCCGCTCCAACCGTTTGCGCTAGCCTCCCTGACACGCGAAAAAGCGGACGGAGAGGAATGCCATGCAGATCGTTGATGCCCAAATTCACACCTGGGGAACCGGCCTGCCCAGTAACCGCTCGCATTGGCAGATCACGCATTTCACCCCGGAGGAAGCCATCGCTTTGATGGACGAAGGCGGTGTCGATGCCGCCGTCATTCATCCCCCGGGGTGGGACCCGAATTCCACGGCGATGGCATTGCAGGCAGTGCAGGACTACCCTGGCCGGTTCGCGATCATGGGTGCGCTGCCCCTCGACCGGTCGGACTCCCGTGTCCGCATTGCGCATTGGCGCGATCAACCAGGCATGCTCGGTCTGCGTTATGGATTCCTGAGCGATCCTGCGCGTCAGTGGCTGAAAGATGGCACCATCGACTGGCTATGGGCGGAGGCGGAAAAGGCCGGTGTTCCCATTGCCATGCTGGCAACCGATTCACTGACCGATATCGCCGGCATCGCCCAACGCCATCCTGCCCTCCGCCTCACTATCGATCACCTCGGAGGCCGAGGCGGCACTACCGCGCTCAAAGATGCTGCCGCGATGACCCACATCCCGGAGCTTCTGGCGCTGGCAAAATTCCCCAACGTGGCCGTCAAAGCCACCGGCGCGCCGGGATACTCCACCGAGGCCTACCCATTTCCCGGGATGCACACTTATCTGCGCCAGATTTACGATGCGTTTGGTCCACACCGCATGTTCTGGGGTACCGACATTTCGAAAATGCCGTGTTCCTGGCACCAATGTGTGACGATGTTCACTGAGGAACTGCGGTGGCTCACTGACCAGGACAAACGCCTCATCATGGGTGAGGCGCTATGCGCCTGGTGGGGCTGGGCGCGGCCTGCCTGAACGCAACAAACAACCATCAACCAAAAAGGAACCCTTCCGCATGAGCCAAACCCAACAAACCAATACCAAAGGTAAACCGGTCGCTGTGGTGATCGGCGCCACCTCGAAGTGGCAATCGGATGGCCGCAACACGCTGCTGGCGCACGGCAAGACGGTTGATGATAGCAGTTTGCCAGTCGGAGTACGCTGGGGAGTCGGTGGCGCCGTCTCGCAAAAATTCGCCCAGGAGGGTTACTTCGTTGTGCTGACGACCCGCACCGACGCCAATGCAGCACCGCTCGCGCATGCCATTCGGGAACAGGGCGGCGATTGCATGGTCGTCGAACTGGACCTCGTATCGCAGGATTCTATCGCCTCGGCGTTCCACATCATCCGGCGCGAGGCCGGCGCTCCGGAGGTCCTGGTTTACAACGCGGGTTACCTGGAAGGCCGCGATCTGCCGCCTGAGAAGGAGTTGCTCGAACATATCCCGGTCGAAATGCTCGATACTGCCTTGCACATTGCCGCCCGCGGACCGTTTTTGATTGCCAAGGAAGTGCTGCCGTCGATGCGGCAGAAAGGCCATGGGTCGTTTTTAATCTCTAACAACTCCAGCTCGTTGCGTGGGCGCAAGCGCATGACCGGACAGTCGCTTTACTACCCGCGGGGCATGATGCGCACGCTGGCTCAGGTGCTGACCGAGGAATACTCCGAGCACGGCGTGCACGTGGCCAACGTGGTGATCGATGGCACCATCGACTCACCCGGCACCAGGGCGATGCCGAGAAATCAGAACCGGCCCGATATGATCATCAATCCGGTAAAGATCGCCGAGGCATTCTGGTATCTGCACACGCAGGACCGCTCGTGCTGGACCCACGAACTTCAGCTCACACCATTTCCGGTGAAGCCGAGCTACTGATACTGCGGTGCAGCGTGCGACGATCGGGAGCCTTCGGCGCCCTGATCGCGCCCGTGACCGAACCCAATCAGGAGAACGCGAAATGGCCCTCAAGATCGAACGGTTCCAGCCGGAGGGAATGAACGTCAGAATGTCCGGGGAGAAGGCTTCCTATTCCCATGTCGTAACCGTGAGCGGCACCGGCAAACTCGTCTACATTGCCGGCCAGCTGGCTCGCGATATCGACGGTAATTGTGTCGGAAAGGGTGACATGCGCGCCCAGATGGAACAGACCTTCCAAAACCTCGACCGCTGCCTCAAGGCAGCCGGTGCCAACTGGGCTGACGTCGTCAAGACCAACACGTTCGTTACCGATTTCGACGAGTTCCAAAAGTGTGGCGATGTGCGCATGCGCTATTTCGGCGTTGCAACCCCGACCAGCACAACGGTCGGCGTTACCCGCCTTGCCGGGCCTGACTTCATGGTGGAGATCGAGGCGGTCGCTGTCGTCAATACGTAACGGCGTCTCGCAGCATTGGCCAGCGACCGCCGTACGAAGTGGTCGCTGGCAATACCCGTGCTGGTTACGTTAGCGAGGCCATGTTCTGACGGCTGCGGCCTTATCCCCAGGTGGCCTGACCGCCGACGGCCGTGATGGTGATGTGGCCCATCGTCGTATTGGCCTTGGCGCCATGCCAATGGCGCTCGCCAGCTTTGATATGCACGACATCGCCGACGTTGATCTCATGCTGTTCGTGCTCGTTGGCCACCATGCCGGAGCCCGAGGTCACCACCAGAATCTGGTCGCAGGTATGCGTGTGCCAGCCTGTCGTGCAGCCCTGGCTGAAGTTCACCACACTACAGTTATAGTTTCCCGAATCACCGGGCTCGATAATGGTTTGGCGCGACCGGGAAACCGGCCCGGTCCAACCCTCGATGCGCTCCGCACCTTCCACCGGGACGTTCGCTACGTTTTTCAGTGTGACCACTTTCATGATGAGTTCCTCCTCGTGTTGACTTACCGTTCACGGATTTTGCCAGGCGATATCGGATGCGGTGAACAAGCGGGATAACGCTCGCTCGGATGCGCCTGTCGCCGGCCAGCATACGACCTGCAACGGGAGCCTGCCAGATCGTCCGTTGCCTGCAGCGTGGGCCCTGACGACCTACGTTACCGGGCCACGCTCCTCCGCCGAGCGTCACAGCCGATTTCGCACCAATCTCCCATCTACCATGATCCCATCCAGCCGCCCGCCATCGCTCCGGAACACCCCCAGATCCTGGTACGGATCGCCATCGACCACCAGCAGATCAGCAAACGCCCCTGGCACCAGCTCACCAAGCTTTCCCGTCTGCCGCACGATCTCTGCGTTCACCAGTGTCGCTGACCGGATCACCTCCGGCGCGCTCATCGCTTCGCCCCGCAGCATGAACTCGCCGCAGTGATCATCCTGCAACTGCCCCAGCAGATCGCTGCCAAAACCAATCTTCACACCGGCATTCCGCGCGATCTCCAGCGAGCGCATTCCGGCCTCCAACACCACTTCGTTCTTCGCCAGGCTATAGGGCGAAAGTCCGTAGTCGCGGCCACGCCGTCGCATTGCGTCGTAGGTGACCAATGTCGGCACCAGAAACGCTCCCCGTTCCGCCATCAGCGCGGCCGTTGGCACATCGATCAGATTGCCGTGCTCGATAGTACGCACCCCGGCTCGTACTGCACGTGCGATCGCCTCGGGGCTGTACGCATGGGCGCAGACGTAGGTGCCCCAGCGGGTCGCTTCCTCCACTGCCGCCTCGATCTCATCGACGCGGTATTGCAGGCTCTCCAGCGGATCGAGCTGCGAGGCGACGCCGCCGGACACCATCAGCTTGATATGGTCGGCACCTTTGCGCAGTTCATCCCGCGCGGCCTTGATCACGTCAGGCACGCCGTCGGCAACTCGCGATGCCCAGTACAATCCCGAGCAACAGGCGCAAAACGTTTGGGTCTGCGTCCGCTTCCGGAAATCGCCATGGCCGCCGGTTTGACTGAGCGGCTGGCCGGCGATGAACAGCCGAGGCCCGACGAACAATCCCTGTTCCACTGCTGCTTTGATGCCCCAGTCGGCACCTCCGGTATCGCGCAATGTGGTGAAGCCGCGCTCCAGCATCGCGCGCATGGCCACTGAGCCTTTCGCTGCCAGCAAGGTCAACGGGACATCGGCCAACATCTGCAGGTTTACCTCGGTCAGCACGAGGTGAATGTGGGCGTCGATCAGCCCGGGCATCAACGTTCGCGTGCCGAGGTCGATCCGTTGCGCGCTGGTGGTGGTAATCGGACGGTCGGACACCTCCTTAACCAGGTTGTCCTCGACCAGCACCTCGATGCCATCGATCAGTTCGTCGCGCCGCGGGTCGAGGAAGCGTCCACCGGTGAACAGATATGACCCCATCTGGGCCTCCCACTTGTTGCTCGTTGGCACCGCCGGAAAAGGCGGTCGCGACACTGTCGTGCTGCACGCCGGCGCCTGAACGAAGCGCCAGCGTCGCCTGCAGTATCGACGTTGCTGGCCGCAGGCGTAAAGCAACCGTAACGCAGCCAGGGCCGCAATGACGCCGTTCCCGGACTGGTGGAGCATTCCCGGCTCGCGCGCCAATAGGTGCGAATCGAGCTGCTGTGTCAGTGAACCCTGGTGTTCGGGTGGACACTGAAGGGCGCGATTGTGATCATCGCAGTGGTCAATCAAAAGGGCGGCGCCGGGAAGACGACGATTGCCGTCAATCTGTCTGCGGCCCTCGCCGCTGAAGGCAAGCGCATCCTGCTGATCGATGCCGATCCGCAGCAAACGGCCCAGGATTGGGCTGCCATTCGGCAGAACGCGCCACCATTTCGCGTTGTTGGTCTGGCCAAACCAGTACTCCATCGTGACGTTCCGCAACTGGCTGCCGACTATCATTACGTCATCATCGACGGTGCTCCCCGCAATTATGAAGTGGCACGCTCGGCGGTCGCGGCCGCTGACATGGTGTTGATCCCCGTGCAACCCTCGGGCGCCGATTTCTGGGCCAGTCGCGAAACGGTCAACCTTGTGAAAGAAATGCAAGGTTTCAAGGACACCCAGAAATCGGCCTTTGTGGTTTCAAGGAAGATTGGCCGTACGACACTCGGCCGCGATATCGCGGATGCTCTTGCCGAGTTCGAGATTCCCATCCTGCGCGCGGCAACCATGCAGCGTGTCATCTATGCGGAAACGCTTACCGCCGGCTCGACCGTGATCGAGCAGCAGCCACACGGTCCCGCAGCGCATGAAATCTGCGCTATCCTGGCCGAACTCAGGGAGAGTATTGCCGCATGAACAAAACGCGATTCCAATTGCCTCCGCGCGCCGACTCAGCCGTTGGCGTGGACCGCTGGGTGACCGGGGAGAGCACGATGGCGGCATCGCGGTCGGCCGATCCGATAACGACCCCTGTCTCGGGAAAGCCAACTGAAATGTCGGCGTCGACGAAGTTCCCCTTCATGTTCGATATCACGGCGTTGCTTGCGGCCCAGAGGCGCAACATTGAAGCAATTTTCGCGGCCAACAGGATTGTGAGGGAAGGCGCCCAGGCGGTGGTCCGGCGGAACCTGGAAATCACGCAGCAGGCAATCGACCATATCTCGGAACGCTTGCGGACAACGGGCGATCCAGAGTGCCCACGGGATCGGGCAATGCGGCAAACCGAAACGGCCATAAAGGCGTATGAAGACGCGGCGGAAAATATGCGCGAGCTGGGGATGATGATCCAGCACTCAAATACCGAAGCAATGGAGGTGCTGTCCAGGCGCTTCACTGAGGCAGCGGATGAGGTGAAATCTCTGGCCAGGTATGCTGCTCGCAGTTGCTGGGACCCCGAAACAAAACCTGTATCGTCCTGGCAACAGACTTAATGTCGACTGGTTATTGAACCGATCGCCCTGACAGGTCGGCAGTGGCGTCCCCTGATCATTGGGCTTGCCGCAAACCTCTTGGCGGGCAGTGCACTGTCAGTGTGGTAGCGAAACGCCGCAATGATTTATCAGGACTTCGTCCTGGTCTGCGCTTCGTTTCATCGCTGCCACAAGTCGGAAAACTGCGTTGCCACGATTGCAGACCGCGGCACGTCACCGTTGAGGACGCCGAGCCAACGGGCAAATTGATTGATCCCAGCAACCGACGGTTCGCCGATCGCGGCGTGGTAAAACGGGAGGTCGCGCTCGACGATGCGCGCGATCAGCCCGGTTTCCCGCGCGGGAAATCGCCTTGCCGCGGCTTCGGTGGCGCGCCGCGGATCGGTCCTGAGTGCATCTTGTGTTGCGACCAGTGCCCGCACTGCTGCGGCGGCGATGTCCGGCGATTGTTCGACCAACCGCTGCGTGGTCGCCAATACGCCCATCGTGTAGTCGAAGCAGCCAGGAGGACCGTCGCCGCGGCGTACGTCCAGCACTTTGGTGCCGTACCCGCCACTCACCGCGAGTTCGGTCGCCATGCCATTGGCCCAGAACCCGTCGATTGCACGGTCTTCCAGCGCCCGCGCGGCGGTCAGGCCAAAATTGACGCTCGACCCGATCGCACCCGGTACTGGGCTGATCCGAATATCGTCGCGTTGCAGATCGAGGTCCGCCGCTGCCAGCAGGCGCCGCAGGCCCATGTCAACCCAAGGTGCGGCACCGATGCGCCGGCCTTTGAGCGCCGGCAAATCGCCGCGCGCAATGCCGAGATCGGCATGCATGACCAGGAACCAATACATCCCCTGGCTCAGGGCAGCGAGCAGCCGGACGCCGCGCCACTCCGGAAACGCGGCAAGCGCGCCATGCGCTGCACCGGCGACGAAATCGACCTCGCCATCACGCAGGGCGCCATAGGCACGGTCGACCGGGAAGATCAGTTCGACCTCGATGTCGAGCCCTTCGCGTTGGAAAAAGCCAAGTTCAGCTGCCGCCAGGGCCGGGAAATAGGAGTTCGAAATCAGGTCCGGTAGAGCGAGTTTCACACCGAGTGCCTTTCACAAATCCTGTGCGCCAACGTGTTTCGGTAACAAATGTGCACCATTTCGCAGCACCGCGCGGAGCCTATCGCCAGCAGGCCATCACGGGAAGGTGGCGGCGATTCGCAGGCCTGCAAGGCGCGGATGGGGATCTGCGCCGGAACGGCCACCGGCAGGAACCGCGTCGGATAGCGCGCTTTTCGCGCAGCCGAATCAGATAACGATGGACTTGAGATAACGATGGACTTGCGAGCAGCGGCAGTACCGGTGGGACGCGTGCCCTTGATCAAGCGGATGCGATATCCCTTTCGGTTGAAACGGATCGGGTGCAATTGCGTCAGGTCACGCCTTCGCAATCGTTAAAGCGGTTGGCTTTACGCGGCACCCTGCTGCGGCCAAAGGCCGGCGCGGATAATCGCCTCGGTCCGGTCGCGCGCGCCCAATACCGAATAGGCATGGGATAAATGGATCGTCACCGCGCCAATTGAGAGATCGAGCCGGTTTGCGATTTCCTTCACCGAGCAACCTTCGGTCAACAGCTGCATCACCTCCGTTTGCCGTGCTGTCAGGCATCGCGCGTTGGAAGTAGCGACAGCCGGCATAGCGTCTCTGGCCCTGGTGCGATCGTTCGCCGGCGCTACCGCAGCATCCGGCTCGCCCAGGTCAGTCCGTGCGCCATCGGCCTCGCCACCCGCCTCCCAGAGTGCCCGCCACGATGCGATCGCTTCCACCGGCATCGAGCGCGCGATGAGATAGCCTTGCAGCGCATCGACATTCATCTGTTCCAGCAGCTCGGCGGTCTCTTCGGTCTCGACCCCTTCGGCGATCGTCGACATGTTCATATTCGCGGCGAGGCCGATGATCGATTTCACGATCGCCCGCGAATCGGCTGACGTGGTCATGTCACTGACGAACGACCGGTCGATCTTGATCACCGAGAACGGCAACTGGCGCAACGCCTTCAACGACGAATAACCGGTGCCGAAATCATCGATGGCGAGTTGAAATCCCTTCAGCCGCGCCCGCGTCAGGATGTCCATCATTCGGGCAGTGTCGCGCGACGCGGCGGTCTCGGTGATTTCCAGGCAAAGTTGCTCGGCTGGCATGCCGGCAGCCGCCAGCCGGCGGGCCAATCGATCGGGCAAAGTAATGTCGTGCAGATTGAGTGTCGAAACGTTCACCGTGATCGGCACATTCACGTCGAGTTCGCGCAACACGCCCCAGGCTTCAACCGCCGCACCGATGACCCAGTCGGTCAGGGCATCGATCGTGGCCCGGTTGGTCTCGGCAAGCGGTAGGAAATCGGCAGGCGAAATCAGGCCGAACTCGGGATGATCCCAGCGCACCAAAGCTTCCAGCTTGTTCAACGCACGAGGCCGCCAACTGACGATCGGCTGAAATTCCAGGCTCAGGTCATTGTCGCGGATCGCTGCCAGCAGATCGTCGCCCGAGATCGGCTGCCGGACCGACTTCAGCCGCTCGATCACCTCTTCCAGTTCGGCGACCCGGATCGGCTTCGCCAAAGTCGCGGCGATATTGAGTTCCAGGTTCTTCGCCACCGTCGCTGTCGCCGCCAGCACGCGGGCATCGAAGCCGCTCATGACAACGATGGCGCCGCCGTAATGCTGCTCGGCGAGATACCGTAGTTGCTCCACCCCGTCCGTAACACCCAACTGCAGGTCGAGCAAAATCACCTGCGGCGGCGCGTCGGCGAGGCTTTGCCGGAACGCACCTGGCTCGGTCACCGCGGCCGCCTCCAGACCGGCGAGTGTAGCAACCCGCGTGACCAGACGCCCGACGGCGGCATCGTCGTCAAATACCAGCATACGCATGGTCAGACGGTCTCCCTGATGACCGGCCCGGGTTTGACCGGGACGCTGGCTTCGGTGTGTCCGGCGGACGCGAGGTCAGGATGAACGTGAGGATTGGAGGCTTCGTCGTCGCGCCGCCCAATCAGGGCATCGCGCACCGCATGGGCAAGTTCGTCGAGGTTGTAAGGTTTGCCAAGCAAGCGAAACTCAGGCGGGCAGGGCGCCTGACCGGGGGCTCGACCCTCTGGGAAACCGGAGGCGAGCAGAATTTCCGGCCTCGGTCGCAGGCGGCCGACCAGGCGGGCCAGTTCGACGCCGTCGATCGAGCCGGGCATCACCACATCGGTGAACAGTAAATCGATCCGATCGCCGGAGGAGACGATATGCAGTGCCGCCTCGGCGTTTTCCGCCTCCAGCACGCGATAGCCGAGTTGAGTCAACTGCCGTGCTGCCACTTTGCGCAGCTTCGTATTGTCCTCGACAAGCAGGATGGTTTCATCGCCGCCGACCATCGGCCGCCGGCCCACTTCCATCACGACAGGTGCGTCACTCGCCTGGGCGCGTGGCAGGTAGATCCGGAATGTCGAGCCCAGACCCGGCTCGCTATAAACGTCGAGGTTGCCACCCGATTGCTTGACGAACCCAAAGACCATTGCCAGACCGAGGCCGCTGCCCTTGCCGAGTTCCTTGGTGGTGAAGAACGGCTCGAAGATACGACCGAGTATCTCCGGTGGGATGCCTTCTCCGGTATCGCTCACTTCGATCAGCACGTAGTCACCTTGCGTGGCGTCCGGATGCAACGCGGTATAGGCCGCGTCCAATTGGGCGTTGCGGGTGCTGATCCTCAACTGCCCGCCCTTCGGCATGGCGTCCCGGGCGTTCATTGCAAGATTGACCAGCGCCGCCTCGAGTTGCGCCGCATCTGCCAATGCCGGCCCCAATGAAGCGTTGAGGGTCAGGTTCAGTGCGATATCCTCGCCGAGCGTGCGGCCAAGCAGCCGGGCCGTCTCCTTAACCAGCGTATTGACGTCGGTGTGCCGGGGCTGCAGCGGTTGACGCCTTGCGAACGCGAGCAGTCCGCGGATCAGATCGGCACACCGTATCGCCGCCTCGCGCGCTTCGGCACACACTTCCGCCGCAGTGCCGTCGGCCTCGACCATGCGCTCCAGCAGGTCGAGATTGCCGATGATGACGCCGAGACCGTTGTTGAAGTCATGCGCCATGCCGCCGGTGAGGTTGCCGATCGCCTCCATCTTCTGCGCCTGCGACAGCTGCCGTTCGATCAGCCGCCGTTCAGTGATGTCCTGCATGGTGCCGGCGATATGGCGAACCACGCCGTCCTGATCCTTGACCGCCCGGCCTTCGACGCGCAACACCCGAACCTCGCCATCCGGGCGGATGATCCTGGTCTCATGGGTATCCAGTTCGTGGCCGGCGATCAGGTTGCTGAGCCAGCGCCGTACCGATGGAAAGTCGTCCGGGTGCACATAGGGCTCGACGTTGTCCAGATCAGGTTTGAATGTCTCAGGCGAGAGACCGCGGATGCGATACAGCTCCTTCGACCAAACGTAGCGCCCGGTGTCGACGTCCAGTTCCCAGCTGCCGATGCCGGCGATCGCCTGGGCGCGTTCGAGGCGTGCCTCGCTGTCGCGCAGTGCCTCCTTGGCTTTTTTCAAAGCGGTGATGTCGACCCGGAGGCAGGCAATACTGCCGTCGGGCATGCGTCGGTCGGTCAGCAGCAGCCATTGGTCATCGCTGACCTTGATCTCGATCTCACTGTCAGCATCGCGGTGCGCCTTCAGCATATCGGCGAGCCATGCTTCCTCGCGCCCGGCGGCTTCGGGATAACGGCCGGCGGCCAGACTGTTGCGAACCAGGGTTTCGTATTTCACCCCGGGCACCATGAGCGACGCACTTTGCGGATACATGCGGCGATAGGCGTCGTTGCAAAGCAGCAACCGATCTTCGCTGTCATAGATCACGAAGCCCTCGGACATGCTGTTCACCGCGTCGCGCAGCAAGGTCTCGGCCTGTTCGGCGCGGTTCTTGGCGTCGCGCAAGGCCGTCTCGGCCTCGACTTCGTGCGTGACGTTGCGTCCGGTACCACGATAACCGGCAAACCGGCCGGCTTCATCGAACACCGGGGTGCCGTTCACGCTGACGTGATGGGTTCCCTCGGGCCGTTCGATCGTATAGCGGAACTCGCGGAACGGCTTGTGATTCATGACGTCGCGCTGGTGGTTGGCCCAGAGTTCCGGCGCCAGACTGGTGTCCTGCATCTCCCAGCGGCGCTTGCCGACGTAATTGCCGTCGCGGGACGGGTTGGGGGCTTCGATGCCGATTGCGGTGAACCGCAGTTCCGCGTCCTGTTCCCAGAGCCAGTCGGACGACATCACCGCGAAATCGCGCAACCGCTGGTCGCTGGATCGTAGACGTTCCTGGTTCTCGCGGTTGCTGCGGATTTCGGCATCCAGGATGGCCTGCTGTCGTGCCAGTCCGACTTCCCGGTCTGCGCTGCGGCGGATTTCCATGATCAACAGTAGCCCGAGGACCCCGAGCATGATGGTCGTGAAGATCCCGAGCGCCACAATCAGACTGGCGTGCGCCAGGCCAGCCAGACGCTCGGCTTCGATTACGCCGGTGACAACCAACCACAACTCGCCCACGACACCGGCGCCGATGGCGAGGATGACGGCGATCCGAGTACGCGCCCGCCGCGTCGGCCCGTCGGCGTTCGAAGGCGCGCCCTGTTTGCTGGCAGAGCGGATATCAACGCCTATGCTGCTCGCCGCGATGTCCATTCAGTTGAGACTCACTCGTTGCCGGCCGGATTGAGAAGATGTCGAAATCGGTCCATGCTGCCGCTCGGGCGGTTCCTGTGGGCAACCAGGCCAGTCTGTCCTGGCCGCCTGTACACCGAGACGGGACCACTCACGCGACCTGGGACCTGGCGAGCGGCATCGCATCCGCCAATTTGTTCCGGACGATCAGGCGGTGCCCGAGAAGCCGATTCGCGCTGTGTGACATCCCGCCGATAAACCAGCAGATGGGCGGTTACAGTGCAATTGCAACGGCGGCTGGCACTGTTCGGGTTTTGCCCGACGTCCGGTTGTGCAAACGGGCGCGAACCCGCTTCGAGGTTCCGCCGGCGGGTGCTCCGATCGATTGACCCGGATTTATATTGGCATAGTAAGGGATTGACCTACGCGCCTGACATCCAGGCAGACTACCGGAGGCGGCAGCGATGCCCTGCCGCTTCGGTCCGGTGACCTGAGATTTTTCGCATTAATTTTTCGTCAGGCGGCAATGTCTGGCATGAAGCCAGACCGATGCAGATTTTTCCTGGAGACGGGCTGGATTTACCTGTGCACGCAGGCGTTGGCTGCGCGCCAACCACCAGAGGGCCATTTTATCGAAAGTCATTTGGACGTCACGAGTTTATCACGGCGCTGTTACGATAATCGTATTTCAATCAACTGGTGGGATCCGATCATTTGCCGTCGGCGTCATTCGAGCATGCTGGAGCGGGCATCATATCATTGGCAACCTCTTAACACCGCTCATGGCAAGTTCGGCCGCGCGTGATCAGGACGCGCCGAATGCCCGCCGTCAGGACGCATATCGAGCGGTACTCCACGGCTCACCGTTGCGTTCGGAGGTTCCCATGCGGTCTTTCATGATCCATGCAATTCACGGCTCGCTCATGGGTGCACTGGCGGTGCCCGCAATGGCGCAGCAAGCCGCTGATTCCGGGACGTTGGAAGGGGTGGCAGGGCGCCATCAGTCCACGGCGCCCTCAATTGCTATCGAGACGCCGGCGCGATCAGTCCGCAGAGAAGATCTCCGCCAGCCGCGCATGATCTGTCAGCCAGCACCACCGATGCCGGCGCACCACAGCGAGCGAGTCCAACAATGCCAGCGCCCCGTATGGCCGGCCAAACACGTGTGCGTGGACTGTGATGTCAAGACATCCAAACGGCGAACCCAGCCGCGGCCATCCGGCAACGATTTTCTCCAGTGTATGCGTGAAAGCGTCTGGCTCGTTGCCGTAGCGCACGTAAAGTGGCATGTCGTTCACCTCCATGGTGAACGGCACACCAAGTAATGATCCCGCTGCCGTGGCGATCGGATAGGGCAGGTCGCTGTCGAACATATCGGCGTGCCAGCGGAACCCTGCTTGCGCCAGTAGCTGCGAGGTGTGCGCGCTTGGCGTGCACCGCGGGCTGAGCCAGCCGGACGGATGTGTCCCTGCGGTACGGCTCAGCACGTCGACGCAGTGGGCAATGTCGGCTGCCTCGGCGTCTTCGGTCAGGTACGCGGGCAAGGTGCCTTGTGACCAGCCATGCGCGGCGACCACGTGTCCGCGTTGCGTGATGGCAGCCACAAGCTGCGGGTAATGCTCGGCCACTACGCCGGAGGTATAGAACACCGCTCGCACGCCCGCCTCGTCCAGCAGGTCGAGCAGCCGCCAGGCGCCCACCTTGGCGCCATACTCGGCCCAGGATCGGGCCTGCAAATCGACGGTGCCTGGTTTTAGCGGATTGCCCATTGGGCCGATTCCCGGTGCATCTGGCGCGGCCCAGCCTTCCAGCATGACGGCAACCGACACCGCCAGTGGACGCTCGGCGGGCCAGCCGGACGGGATGTTGCTCATGCGGCGCCTTTCACCGTGGGTCTTGGTCGTAACGGGCGTGGGACGCAACGATCCGCGCGTCAATGGCCGCAACGTGTCTGCGCTGGAGCGTCAATGCAAGCCAGGCCACACGATGGGGCTATGGCCGAAACGTGTCATTTGTCCCAACACGTGAGATTATTCTTGTGTCACGGGTCTCGGCTACGTTAGCATTCCCTTGTTAGAGGGAACTGGAACATGTCCGGACTTCGGATGAGTCAGGGAGGTCTCGACGACCTCATACGCGCCAAAGCAAATACGGCCAGAGGCGCCGGGGCGGACGGGCTGGACATCAAGCTGATGTATGAGTCCGGCATGGATGGGCAGGACATTATGCGGTTGCGCCAATTTACCGCCAAAGAGCAGTTGCTGATCATCATCCGCTGCCCGAAGCCCAACGCTGCTGCGTTCCATGGCACGCTGGACCCCAAGAACGTCAATACCAAGGCCAAGACCAATGCGACGGGCACGGTGCGCGACGCAAACGGCCACCTGATGGTATCGGATTACGACATGATGAGCGTGTGGCGCTACACCGGCACCGGATATCAGAAGATCTTCGTCTCCGCGCTGGACCCGCCTGGTGCGCCGCGTGGCGCGTGGGGTCCGGAGGCAGTGCGTATCGTGCGGGCCGTAAACGCGTTGCTGATCAGCAAAATCCAGCACGGGTGCCAGGACGATTTCGTCAATCTTGAAAAGAACCCCGGCCTGAAAATGGCCGATCACTTTCTGGCTTTCGATGTTGGTACCGCGGTCTACCTGCCGACCCCGATTTACTGCGAGAATTTCTACCGGGTGCATGGCCTGCCCTGGCCTTATGATTCGTCTGGTCGCCACACCGGCCAGGGCGGCCCATAGACCCCTGCGGCGAGAGACCCTTGCGGCGAGCGCGCAATGGCAACACAATCCATGCCGAACGAGCATGGAGCGCCGACGGTGGCCGGGTTTAAGAGTACGGAACGTTACATTGCCTCCCGCGATCTGGAGGTGGCGGTCAACGCGTCGGTGACGCTGCAACGGCCATTGCTGGTGAAAGGCGAACCCGGCACTGGCAAAACCGTGCTGGCGTACGAAGTCGCGGAGGCTCTGGGCCATCCGTTGATCGAATGGCACATCAAGTCGACGACAAAAGCCCAGCAGGGACTTTATGAATATGATGCGGTGTCGCGATTGCGGGATGGGCAACTCGGCGATGAACGGGTGCACGACATCGCCAATTACATCGTGCGCGGCAAATTGTGGGATGCGTTCGATGCCGACGAACCGGTGGTCGTGCTGATCGACGAGGTGGACAAAGCGGATATCGAGTTTCCCAACGATCTGTTGCTGGAACTCGATCGAATGCAGTTTTTTGTTTACGAGACCCGCCGGACGATCGTGGCGAAGCACCGGCCGGTGGTGATCATTACTTCGAACAACGAAAAGGAACTGCCTGACGCGTTCCTGCGGCGGTGCTTCTTCCATTACATCCGGTTTCCCGATCGCGATACGATGGAGCGGATCGTCCAGGCGCATTATCCCGATATTCGCAAGGATCTCGCGCGCGAGGCGATGAACGTGTTCTTCCAGGTGCGTGAGGTGCCGGGTTTGAAAAAGAAACCGGCGACCTCGGAACTGCTGGACTGGCTGAAACTGCTGATGGTCGAGGATTTGCCGGTCGAGGCGCTACGCACCAACGAAAAGCAACTGGTCATTCCACCGTTGTACGGAGCGCTGTTGAAGAACGAGCAGGATGTGCATCTGTTCGAACGTCTGGCGTTTCTGGCGCGTCGCGGCTGATGTTTTCGCATCTGATCCTGGGGTTGCGCAACGCCGGATTGCCGACCTCGATCACCGAGTATTTGACGTTGATGGCGGCGATGAAGGCCGGCGTGGCAGAATACAGTGTGGAGGATTTTTACTATCTGTCGCGCGCCACGTTGGTGAAGGATGAACGGCATCTCGACAAATTCGACCGGGTGTTCGGCGCGTGCTTCAAGGGCCTGGAACCGCCGGAAGGTGTGAAGCCGCAGGAGTTGCCTGAAGAGTGGCTGCTGAAACTGGCCGAGAAGCTGCTGACGCCCGAGGAGATGGCCAAAATTGAAGCACTGGGCGGCTTCGATGCCATCATGCAGCGGCTGAAGGAATTGCTGGCGGAACAAAAAGAACGTCACCAGGGTGGATCGAAATGGATCGGCACGGCGGGGACGTCGCCGTTCGGTGCCTATGGCTATAACCCGGAAGGGGTGCGGATCGGCCAGGACAAATCGCGCAACCGCAGTGCGGTGAAGGTCTGGGACAAGCGCGATTTCAAAGACCTCGACGACACCGTCGAACTGGGCACCCGCGGGATGAAGCTCGCGCTGCGCCGGCTGCGGCGGTTTGCGCGCCAGGGTGCGGCGACCGAGTTGGACTTGCCGGACACCATTAAATCGACCGCCAACAATGCGGGAATGCTGGATCTGAAGCTGGTGCCGGAGCGGCATAATACGGTGAAGGTGCTGCTGTTCCTGGATATCGGCGGTTCGATGGACGACTACGTGAAGCTGACCGAGGAGTTGTTCTCGGCGGCTCGGTCGGAATTCAAGCATTTGGAGTATTATTACTTCCACAACTTCCCGTATGAACGGGTGTGGAAAAACAACCGCCGGCGGCATGAGGAGCAGATCCCGACCTGGCAGGTGCTGCGCACCTATGGACCCGATTACAAGTTGATATTTGTCGGCGATGGGGCGATGAGCCCGTACGAGATCACCATGCCGGGCGGCTCGGTCGAGCACTGGAACGAAGAAGCCGGGACCGTGTGGGTCGAGCGGTTGACCGGGCATTACCGGCGGGCGGCGTGGTTGAACCCGACACCGAGACAAAGTTGGGGCCACGTGCGGTCGATTACGATGATCAACGATCTGATGGAAGGCCGGATGTTCCCGCTGACGGTCAACGGCATCGATGAGATGACGCGGGAACTGAGCCGGTAGCATTCCGATTGCGCTGCTGGCTGTTCGGCCGGCACAGTATGCTTTAGGGAATGTATCACCAATAGCGCAAGATCAACTCTGTGTCTCAGTGTCTTTGTGGTAAAGCTTGCCGGCGATGAGGCCGCACGGACCCAACCCCTGACGGTGCGCCGCTGAAATCAGGAATCCGTATCAAACAGCCCAGGGATTGTTCATACTTTCTTAACGTGAAACCAATAAGCTTTACCACAAAGACACCAAGACACTGAGATTTCCACGGATGATGCCCACGACAACGAGCCTTCACGGCATGTGATTGGCCTCGCCATCGAGGTCCGTCGCCAGCCTGGCCCGGGACTTCTGGAAAGCGTGTATGAAGAATGCTTGTGCCTTGAACTTCGC
>JBEKQQ010000127.1:0-18528 GCA_049519555.1 Acetobacteraceae bacterium | reverse complement strand
ATGTTCCGTCTGCGTTCAGCAGATCGGTGTACGGCAGGTTTGCCGATCCCGGAACATGACCTGACCGCATGCCTGGCCGCGGTTCCGGCACTGCCCCAGTGAACCGACCGGCGGCGCGGGCATCCAGCACCAGCTCCGAATGCGCCGCCACATTGCGCATGACGTCGCCGACGCCACGTAGCCGGGTCGCACGGAATTCGGCCAGGAAGGTTGCCGGCGCGGGTGCGGCGGGTTCACCCGCTTCCGTCGAGCGGCCTTCGCGGAGCCATTTTGGCAGTCCGCCATCGAGCACCGCTGCCTCGTCATGACCAAACAGCCCCATCAGCCACCAGCCGCGCGCAGCCGAGGCGAGGCCTTTCTGGTCGTAGAACACGATGCGAGAGGCATTGCCGACACCCATTGCCGCCATCAGTTTCTCGAAGCGGCCGGGTGTGGGCACCATGTGTGGCAAACTGGTGTCCGGATCGGCGATCTCATCGATGTCGAAATACCGCGCGCCGGGGATATGCGCCTTCAGGAACTCGGCCTTGCCGTCCTTGTCCTCGTTCGGCAGGTATTTGGTGGCGTCGAAGATTACGAGACCGGGTTGGCCCAGTACGCCGGCCAGAACATCGGTTGTCACAAGCGGTCCCATCGCGTTTCCCTCCTGATCCAGACGCCAGCAGGGAGTGACGCAGGCTATCCCCCGGAGTCAATCAGGGTCCCGCGTCTGCGCTCCTGGGCGCGATGGTGATCCGGCGGTTCTGCTTGCCCTTGTTTTCGATCTTCACGACCTGGATGGGTCCGATTTCGCCGGTGCGCGACACGTGCGTCCCGCCGCAGGGTTGCAGATCAATCAACGAATCGTCGCCGATGCGCATCAATCGCAGGCGTCCGGTGCCGCGCGGCGGTTTCACCGACATGGTCCGCACCAGGCCCGGATCAGTGTCGAGCACTGTCTCGTCGACCCATTCAATGCACACCGGATGATCCGCCGCGATCAATGCATTGAGTCCGGCTTCGAGGTCTTCTTTCGCCGGCGGGTTCGGCAGATCGAAATCCAGCCGCGAGCGGTCGGCGCCAACCGAGCCGCCGGTCACCGAGGCGCCCTTGATCACACTGCACAGCAAATGCATCGCCGTGTGCATTCGCATCAGCCGGTGGCGCCGGTCCCAGTCGATCTCCGCGCTCACCACGGTTCCCGGAGTGGGCAGCGGTTGGCCTTGCCCCGGCACATGCAGGATCGCTTCGCCTTCGCCTTTGATTGTGTCGGTGATTGCGACGTCGCCGGCGTCCCACCGCAACCACCCGGTGTCGCCGGGCTGGCCGCCGCCGCGGGCGTAGAAGATTGTGCGATCCAGCACGATCCCCTCCGGTGCGCTGGACACGACAGTCGCGTCGACCTGGGCCAACGTCGGCTGGTCGAGAAACAAACGCTCGGTCATGCGGCGATCCTTTCGGCACGGCGGAGAAAGTCCCGATTGACCGCACTGCGCGGGCGGGTCCCGAGGCGTTCGTACGCCATGGCCAAAGCGACGTCCCGCTGGCCGGCACGCACCGCTGCCTCGGTCAGCGTCCAGTCGATAATGTCGCGTTGTGCATGGCTGCCGCCAATGCCGGAAAGTTCGAAACGCACCGGTTGCAACAACGCCACCGCCTGGTGGTAATCGCCGCGATGGAACGCCATCAGTGCCTCAACCAACGGGATCCCGACATGGCGGTACAGCGGCGCTGCCTCATCGTCGCTGGCGGCAGTGGCGTGCATCGCGTCCAGCCGGCGTTCGGCGAGCGCTTCCTGACCGGAACGCAGTTCGGCCATGGCGGCGTGGATGTCGGTGAATACGAGGCAGCGGCCGTCGGCATGGCCCTCCCAGCGCGCCAGCAGATCGCGCCACCGCTCGGTGACCTCGCAGCCAAGCAGGTCGAGACGCCACAGCAACGCACTCGGATTGCACAAGTTGAGGCCCAAGGGGCGCAAGGTCTCGAGGATTGGCCCGTCATACAGTGCCAGCGCTGCGTCGTACTGGCCCAGTTCGAGGTGGAACAATGATTTGTGCCACCAGATGTGGACCCGGGTCATGTTTTCGGGGGAAGCCCAGTACGGCTCGCGCGCGGTCATCCAGCCGAGACCATCTTCGGGACGACCGGTCATTTCCATCACGTGTGAAACCGTGTGGTGCGGCCAGAAGCTGTGCGGTTCGAACTCGGCGGCTTCGCGGGATTCGTCTTCGGCGCGGGCATAGTCGCCGGCTTCCTCGCAGCCGAAGCCGTGAAACGCCAACATGGTCCCATAACTCGGCATGTCCTTGGACCAGCGCGGCAGAGCGCGGGCGGAACGGTCGCGCACCCAGCGAAAGCGGCCAAGGAAACCGTCGAGCAACATGGCAGCCTGATGCGCAACCAGATCGAACGGGTAGTGCATCAAGTGCCGGTCCAACAACGTAACGGCAGCGGCCCTCGCGCCGGCGACGGCCTGCTGCAAGGCCGCGAGATGACCTTGCTCCCGTTCGTTCATGGTCAGGGTCTCGGCCGTCGCCAACAAGGTTTTGGCTTTACCGGTCAGAGCGGGATCATTGGCCAGTGCGAACATCCAGGCCTTACCCAGATACCCCATGACGCAGTCGGGTGAGGTGTCGCAAACCGCGTCGAACAAGCCAATGGCGTCACCAAAGCCGGAATTATAAGCGCGCACGGCCAGATCATACGTTTCGACAGAAGCAGCCGTCGCACCTGATACGGATTGTCCCTGAGCGTCCTTGATCATGGGTTGCTCCATTGTTTGCGCAACGTGTCCCGTTTCGCCGCCAGCCATAGCAGACCGATCGCGGTGACACTGTTCGGGGTTGCACCGTTGAGGGCCATCTCGATGGCCTTGTCGGCCGGCCAGACGCGGGTGCGGATATCTTCGCCTTCGGCTTCGGCACCGGCGAGGCCGACGATGCCGTCAGGACCTGTTGCCGGAGCCTGGATGCGGCCGACGTAAAGGTCGAGCAACTCATCGCAACCGCCCGGCGACAGCAAGTAAGCGCCAATCCGCTGCAAGCGGTCGGCCTGCAGGCGCATCTCCTCGTGCAGCTCGCGGTGCATGGCGGGTTCGGTGGCCTCGCCGTCCTCGATCAGGCCGGCGGGAAGTTCGACCAGCACCGGGTCGATCCCGGCGGCTAGAGCGGGAAGACGGAATTGCTCGATCAGCACGACGGAGTCGGTGATGGGATCGTATGGCACCAACGCGACGGCACGGCCGCGGCGCCAGAGTTCCCAGGTGCGCGGCTCCGACATCGAGCCGTCGAAGCGGCGGTGGCGGAAGCGGATCAGGTCGACAGCGAACCGGCCGCTCCAGGCGCGGGTCTGCGAGACGATGACGGCGTCCGGGTGCGGCGGGATCGGGAGCGGCGTGCGAGGGGGCATGCCGACCGTATACACGGTCGCGGTCACGAGGCGAACAACCGGACCAGGGAAGACTTCCCCGGCCCGGTTCGCGTCAGGCCATCAGATGTTGTTAACGACCGCTGACACGGTCCTGCTCGCCGCGTCAGGCGGCTTGCAGAATGCCGAGTTGTTGCAGTGCGGTCACGCCATCATCCAGACCGATTTCTTCCGCGATCCTGCGGTTTGCGACCCGAATGACCGTCGTCCCGGTGAACCGCATTTTCCGGCCCGATGCGGCCGGCAGCGAGCCCACGAGAAAGTCACTGAATGCTGGCCCGGTGTGCGTCCCACCACCCTCCCAGCGGCCGACGACATGATCGCCCTCGGCGATCAGGTCCGCCGCACCCCAGAAGTTGAGATCCGGAAACGCCTCGCGGAATCCGATCATGAAGTTTCTGACGTCGTCACGGCCGCGGCGTGGTGCATGCAGGGAATACTGCAAGAACATATCCGGCGCGGCAAGTTCGTCGATCACGTTGGGATTCCATGGATTGCCCCAGAACTCCTGGAACCATCGGCCGACGATGGTTTTGTTGTCCTGTTCCTTCGACATGCTGAATTCCTTCTATTGTTGCGAAAGTAAACAGACGGCTCGCATTGCAACAACCACGATTGGCGATTGCTCTTGAGGATGAACCGGCCGTCGGGTTTCTGTTATCGCCAACAGGGCGATGCCAGAACTCCGATTCGTGCTTTGGCTCAGCGCAGTTTGCTGCTCACGGAAGCTACTCAATAAGCGTCGGGAAAGAGGCGCTGTGGAACGGGTCGACCGCTTCCCCTACCGCCCAAACCGAAACACCGCGACCGCCTCCAGCCTGGCCGACCAAAGAAACTGGTCGATCGGCGTCACTTTCTCCAGCCGATACCCGGCGATGCGCAGCACGCTCGCGTCCCGCCCCAGCGCCACCGGATCGCAACTGACATAAATCACCGTCGGCACTTTGGCCTTTGCAATAAATGGCATTTGTGCTGCCGCCCCGGCATGCGGTGGATCGAGCACCACCACCGCAAATCCGGCCAGTTCATTTGCCAGCAACGGCTGCCGCGTCAGATCGCGTCGTCTGATCTCCAACTTTCCCATCAGGCCGGCCTGGTTGATGCCGTTGTGGCACGCGGCGACCAACGCTTCATCGCCCTCGAGCGCCAGCACCCTGATGCGATTTGCCAGAGCGAAACTGATCGTTCCACAGCCAGCGAACAGTTCAACTGCCCGCGCGCGGGCGGTGCGCTTCACCGGCAAAGCGTCGAGCACTGCGGCAACGATTGCCGCCTCACCGTCTCGCGTGGCCTGCAGGAACGCGCCCGGCGGCGGGGTAATTACCACGCCAGACAACGACGTGACCGGCGGCCGCAGAACACACGCAGCCTCCGGTAACTCGTTGCCAAAAGCCCAGGAAACGCGGGCCAGATCGTGGGCGCGAGCGAAATTGGTGAGTTTCGTGCGGTCCGGTGTGGTCAACGTGCCATCGGTTCGCAGCAGCAAATCCGCACCACCGTCCAACAGATTGACCACGATCGAGGCTTCGCGTTGCACCGCGGTCAGACCGGACAGCACCGTCCGCAACGGGGCAATCAGCGCGAACAACACGGGATGCAAAACCGCGCATTCGGTCAGATCGACGATGTCGCTGCCGCGCATCCGGTGCAGGCCGACCAACAACCCACCGGTCCCGCGCCGGACAGCAAGGTCCATCCGGCGGCGCGTGCCAGGAGACCCCCGCACGATCGGCGCAATGGCAGGTTCCGCAAACCCCGCACGGCGCAACGCAGCGGCCAGCCGGCCGATTTTCCATTCCAGATAGGGCGCTTCGTCCCAGTGCTGTGACGTGCAGCCGCCGCACACACCGAAATGGGCGCAGACCGGCGAACGCCGCCCGGCACCGGGCGCAACAAACGATTCGACCTCAGCCAGCCAGCCATCGCCACGCCGCGCCAGCGGCCGCACGCGAACGGCATCTCCCGGCACCGTCAATGGAACGTAAAGCTGCCCGCCGCCGGGGTGGCGACCAATCCCATCCCCGTCAGCGCCAACGAATTCAATGACGGTCGCAACCGTCTCAGACGGCACCGCAATCCTGGTCATCCCGTCCTGCGAAGGTCAGCCACCAAACGCCGAAAGACCGGTCTGCGCGCGGCCCAGGATCAACGCATGCACGTCATGCGTTCCTTCGTAGGTGTTGACGGTTTCCAAATTCATCACGTGGCGAATGACGTGATACTCGTCGACGATGCCATTGCCACCGTGCATATCGCGCGCCATCCGGGCAATATCCAGCGACTTGCCGCAATTGTTGCGTTTCAACAGACTGATCATCTCCGGCGCTGCGTCATGCGCATCCATCAGCCGGCCCAACCGCAACACCGCATGCAAACCCAGAGTGATTTCCGTCTGCATGTCGGCCAGTTTCTTCTGGATCAGTTGCGTCGCCGCCAACGGCCGGCCGAACATCATCCGTTGCAAAGTATAGTCGCGCGCCGCATGCCAGCAGAACTCAGCGGCGCCCAAAGCACCCCAGGCGATGCCATAGCGCGCGTTGTTCAGACAGGAAAACGGACCACGCAGCCCGCGCACGCCCGGCAACATGTTCTCCGCCGGAACGAACACGTCCTGCATCATGATCATACCGGTGACCGACGCCCGCAGCGAGAATTTACCTTCGATTTTCGGTTGCGTCAGTCCCTGCATGCCGCGTTCCAGAATGAAACCGCGGATGTCGTCCTTGTCGTCCTTGGCCCACACCACCAACACATCGGCAATCGGCGCATTGGTGATCCAGGTCTTCGAGCCATTCAGCACGAACCCGCCATCGACCGCGCGCGCCCGGGTCCGCATCGAGGCCGGGTCGGATCCGGCATCGGGCTCGGTCAGGCCGAAGCAACCGACGAACTCGCCGGTGCGCAGCCGCGGCAGATATTTTTCTCGTTGCGACTCCGACCCGAATGCATAAATCGGATACATCACCAGCGACGACTGCACTGAAAACGCCGAGCGGTAGCCGGAATCGACCCGCTCGACTTCGCGGGAGATCAGGCCGTAGCTGACATAATTGACGCCGGCACAGCCATAGCCTTCCAGGGTCGCGCCGAGAAATCCCATCTCGCCCATTTCGTTCATGATCTCACGGTCGAATTTCTCCAACCGGTTCGCCATCAACACGCGCGGGAACAGTTTGTCCTGGCAGAATTCGCGTGCCGCATCGCGGATGGCGCGTTCGTCTTCGGACAATTCCGCATCGAGCCGCAGCGCATCGTCCCATTGAAATGCCGTGAACGGACTGGCGGGTTTTCCCGGGGCGGGCTTTGCAGGTTGGTCGTTCATGCGTCGGTCTCCGGCACTGGCACCGGTCGGCGCACCATCATAAAGGCGGGGATGTCGGCACCAAACCCGACCACCGCCGGCCCCAGATCATCTTGCCGAAAACGCTCCCGGCGATGTTCGACAGGCCGCTCCTCGCGCGCCGGCGGCCGATCGCGGGGTGGCGCCGCCTCACGATCTGGCTCATCCCGTCTGGGTTCACCGCGCGGCGGACGCATACGCGGCGCGGCGTCACGACCGCGCGGCCCATGGGCGCGGGGATGGGCATCGGCCTCAGAGGCTGCGGCGAGCGGCACCGTATCCGGCAAAACCCCGTCCTGGGCGGGTGCCGTGATCTCCGCCACTCCATTCGCGGGCACCGCCGCATGACCGGGCTGGGGAACCCTGGCGGCATCCGGCGCTCGCGCAGGCGCCACCTGGTCGCGCCCACCACGTTTGCCACGCGCCGTCTTCGTCGGAGGTGCCTTCTTGCCGGCCGGAGCTTTCCGCCCGCGTCGCTTACGGCCATCGAACTCAGCCCAATCGACGGGGTCGAGACCTTCGACGATCATCGGAGGGATGGGGTGACCGGTCAGTTTCTCGATCGCCTCGACCGCCAGGCGGTCTTCCGGCATCGCGATGGTAAAGGCGTGGCCTTCCAGCCCGGCACGCCCGGTGCGGCCAATGCGATGGACATAATCCTCGGCATGGTGCGGCACATCGAAATTGAACACGTGTGACAGGCCGCCGATATCCAGACCGCGCGCGGCAACGTCACTGCACACCAGCAGCCGCAGTTCACCGGCCTTGAATTTCTCCAGCGTGGTAAACCGCACCGTCTGGGCCATGTCGCCATGCAGCGCGCCGGCGGAAAATTTATGCCGCACCAGCGATTTGTGCAGGATGTCTACTTCAGTCTTGCGATTGCAGAAAATCAACGCGTTCTGCACGTTCTGCGTCCGGATCAATCGCCGCAGCGCCTCGCGCTTGTCGTGCTCGGCCACCAGTGCGAGGCCTTCGGTAATCCCGACAGCCACGGTCGCCGACCGAGAGACCGTAATCTCCTTTGGATTCTGCAGGAACGCATCGGCAAGCCGCTTGATCTCCGGGCCCATGGTCGCCGAGAAGAACAAGGTCTGCCTTGTCTTCGGCAGCAGCGAAACGATCCGCTCGACATCGGGAATGAACCCCATGTCCAGCATTCGGTCGGCTTCGTCGATCACCAGAATGCGGGTGTCGGTCAGCAGGATGGTGCCACGCTCGAACATGTCGATCAGCCGGCCGGGCGTGGCGATCAGCACATCGACGCCGCGATTGAGCACGTCCTTTTGATCGGACATGCTCTCACCGCCTATGATCAGCGCATGGGTAAGTTTCAAGTACTTACCGTATTGCACAAAATTCTCGGCCACCTGCAAGGCGAGTTCGCGGGTCGGTTCCAGGATCAAACTGCGCGGCATCCGCGCCCGCGCCCGTGAGCCGGCCAGAATGTCCAGCATCGGCAATGTGAAACCCGCGGTCTTGCCGGTGCCGGTCTGCGCCACGCCGAGCACATCGCGGGTCATCAAAATGACCGGAATGGCCTGTTCCTGAATCGGCGTCGGATGCCGATATCCCATGTCGGCGATCGCCCGGAGCACTTCATCGGACAATCCGAGATCGGCGAAAACGGCGCGAGCCGGTTCGTCCGACGCAGCGAGATGCGCTGCATATGCCGCGTCCTGACCCTGTTCCAGATCATCGTCGTCATCGTCGTACTGATATTCGTCGGGGTCATCCGGTTCGCCGGCAGCTTCTCCCGCCGGAGCGTTATCCACCCCGACGCCAGGCTCAACGGCGACCAGGGAAGTCTCATCCGAGTTATTCGGGTCATGTCCCGCCGCGGACTGTTTCGGTCCGGACAAGATTTCGTCCTGCTCCACCTGGGCGGGATCTGTGTCAGTCAAATTGTATCCAGTCGTTTTGAGGGCCGCGGAGCGATTCGCGACAACCGGGTGCATGGCAGAACGTCGCGCGCGAGCCAGCCCGGAACAAACCCGGTATCGGAATAAGGATCGCAAAAGTCAAGAGCGAGCAGGTTTAACAGTTTGGTGACACTGCTCCACGCAACGTGCATACCGAGGCCGCTCTGTTACGCCCCCAGCTTCATGTGTGGTGGTCAACGCGCGACAAAACCGTCGAGCGCCGCTCAATTCCATTCCGTGTCGCGACAATCTGGACTCGTTCCGGAACCTCTTCGCGCTGCAAAAACTCCTGAAGTCCATTGCAATAATACGCATTGCACAATTCTGCCCGTAATCCGCGGCCAAGCGTGCAGCCTGCCGCGCCATGAAACAGACACGAGTTGCGATACGCCAAAGGCGCCAGGCGGGCCAGAAACAGCCCGATGATGGCGCGGGCATCCAGCTCGGGATTGTCACGCCGCACCCGCGCCATGGTCCGCTGATCGATGTAGGCGTGGTCGCCGCCACCTTTGCAGCAATGGCCCTGACACGTGGCACATCCTGCCTGGAGCACGGCGGCGGTAAAGCCGGACGGTTCGGGCGTCGTTCGCTGCACCAGCCGCTCCGGCCGTTTGGCGATGCGCAGATCGCGCAGCGATTGAACCAGATGCCGCTTAAACGCCCTTACCCGGGTGGGCGGCGGCGGCTCCAGCGCCTCTTTCAATAACGGAACCGTCACGAGAACGCGATCACTCATGGTGCTGCCCCGGCTGCAGGCGGGTCGGTCGAAAGATACCAGCCGTCACCGGCGAACCAGATCGTCGCACCGCGTGGCGGCTGGCGTGTCAGGGAGCGGACCTGCTCCTTGCCACCGGCGCGAAACACCTCCGCCAGACGAGCGGCGGTAACCGGGTCGCGCAGTCCGGCACAATCGATGAAGCCGCATTTTGACAAGAAGCGGGCGGCGAACTCCTGGCCCAGTCGGGTGACCAGCAACATGCCGCCCCAGCTGTCCTCGCCGGTCAGTGGAAACAGTAGCCGGCCACCGTCGCGTAGGGCGTCGAGCCAGAACGAGTCAGGATGCGTCGCGCCGGCGCTGACGTAGATCGCGTTCGCCTCCGGCAACGGCCGTCCCGTCGCGCTTTCCGCGTGCACCGTCACGCTCGGCCAGGGCGCCAAATTGTGCACCGCCTGGGCGGCGAGTGCGGCTTCGATCTCGTTGGCGTCCACTGAACCGGCCAGCTCGGCCAAAATCGCCGTGTAATAGCCAGTGCCGGCACCAATATGCAGCACTTGGTCGGTGCGGGTCAGGTGCAGCGCCGCGATACACAACGCATGCAGCGACGGTTGCCCGTTATTGATGCCTTTGGCGCGATCCAGCGAGACCAACAAGTCCTGGTACAACGACTCAGGCTCGCTCGTCTGGGACCAGGACCTCGGGCCGCCGGTGCCGAACGTCCAGGGTGGCGGCCCCAGAAACGCCTCACGAGGAACCTTTCCGAATGCGGCCTCGACCGCGGGATCGTTGGTGCCGTACCGCGCCAGCACCTTATGCGCATAGGCCGCGCGACAGTCGGCGAGAGGATCGGCGTCGGTGGTCATACGGAGCATCATACCATACCACACGATCTTTGCGGACACCGGAGACTCCGCCGCAGTGGCCAACCCCAGAGGGCGGCGCAGCGGGTTGGGCGACCTGCCTCCCGGTCGCCGTGTAAGATGCCCCCCGGAACCAACCTTGCCACTGCGGCCGCAAGATACCGCACGCTGTAATGTTCGGGACTTGATTGGCCTTCGTCCGCGGGTCCTGGTGGAGCGCGACTCGCACAGGTACCGCGTCGGAACGTGACATATGGCAACCGCGCACCATCTACCTACCCTGACGCCATAAAAGGAACGAGGCCATGGACCAGGACCAATACGCGCGACAACAGGGCGGCTTCGGAGCCGATTGTGAGCGTATCCACCGGGAGTGGCACGCGAAGGCAATCGCTCGCGATACGGAGGGGTTGCTCGCCCTCTACGCCGAGGAAGCCATATTGGAGAGCCCGCTTGTCCCGGCGATCCTCGATGGAAAATTGGATGGAATCCTACGCGGCCACGCTGAACTGCGCCATTTTTTTGAGGAGGGCGCGCAGAGGCGGCCAAACGACCTGGTGCGCTGGTATCGCACGGGCGAGTGGCTGACCGACGGCCGGCGAATGCTGGTTTGGGAATATCCGCGCCAGGCACCCGACGGCGACCAGGTAGACCTCGTCGAGGTCATGGAAATCGGTGGCGGGCTGATCCTCCATCATCGCATCTACTGGGGTTGGAAGGGCTGCGGTTTGATCGCACCCGCACTTTCGAGGCTCGCCGCAAAGCAGACGGAAGGTACAGCGAACTGTCCGATCTGATACAGGCTTCATTGCCGTTCAACGGCCTGGCGCAGCGCTCGCGTCAGACACGCAGCCGGTGCATTGGTTTCTGCCTGGTTGACCTTCGGGATAGTCCGATAGCGGGAAAGTCCGATGTGACACGCGGCAATCTATCATAAACATTTGCATTCGAGTCCGCGGATGCATCGCGCCGATTTCAGCCGTTACGGACGTTCTGTTCGAGACATTGCCACACGACTGGCATCGCCCCCATCCGAGTGCCATCGTGATGTCCCCGCGCCAAGGAGGAGATACCATGGCCACGCCCATTATTCTGGACTGCGATACCGGCACGGATGATGCGGTGGCAATTCTACTTGCCCTGGCCTCGCCCGAGCTCGAGCTGCGTGCCATTACGGTCGCCGGGGGCAATGTCGGGTTGGATCGCACGCTGGCGAATACGTTGGCATTGGTCAGGCTCGCGCGCTCTGGTGTCCCGGTTTATCGGGGCGCCGACCGGCCGTTGCTGGGCTCGTTCGTCAATGAACCGCGGGTGCATGGCATCGACGGTCTCGGCGGGATCGTGCTGCCGGATGGTGGACAACCGGCGCCGGAACTGGCAGCCGACGCAATTCGGCGCATCCTGCGGACCACGCGGGAGCCAGTGACGCTGGTCGGCATCGCGCCCGCGACCAACCTGGCGCTGGCGTTGATGACCGAGCCTGAACTTGCCGCCAACGTTGCCCAGATTGTGCTCATGAGCGGCGCCTGGGCCGAGGGCAATGCCACGCCGGCCGCCGAATTCAACGCGCTGAACGACCCGGAGGCGCTTGCCGTGCTGTTGGCCTGCGGCCGGCCGGTGGTGTTCGCCACGTTGGAGCTGACCGCTCAGGCTCTGGTAACCCCGGGCCGTCTCTCGGTGTTGCGAGCCCTTGGCGCAGGGCTCTGCCTGGCGGCAATGTGCGACATCCAGGCGAGCGTCCCACAGTCGCGGCGTTTGCCAGGGGCGCCGCTACACGATCCTTGTGCCATTGCGTGGTTGCTGTGGCCGGACCTTTTTACCACATGCTCCTGCTCGGCGCGGGTCGATCTGGGACCCGGCATTGGCCGAGGCCGGACCGTGATCGACCGCTGGGACCGCACCGGCGACGCGCACAACGCGGTCGTGCTGGAAACGTTGGACGCGGACGGGTTCTTCACTCTACTAGGCGAGCGGGTGGCGCGCCTGCCCTGAGCGTCCCCCGGCCTTGAGCAACCAAGCATCTTCCGAGCGCGTCGAAGTCATTTCCACGCGCCGCGGCAATGGCCCGGAATCGGGCCGGTCCCTGAGAAATTTTCTGTTTGCGCGGCATAGGATCAGATGCATGGATGGATCGCCGAACCTGAACTCGCACTTGCTGGCGGGCACCGATCACTTCGACGGACGCCGCTTCTTCAATCCACATGCCCCGCGTCCCAGGACCGCCAGCGAAGTCCGCCGTTGGCGGCGCGAACGGCGCAAGGAGCCGTGGCCGGAGCAGGTCGAGGTGCCCTTCTTCCCGCCTCCGGGCCACGCTGCGCACGACCGAATTGCCGCGACTTTCATTGGTCATTCGACGTTCCTGGTGCAGATCGGCGCTCTGCGGGTGCTCACGGATCCGATCTGGTCGGAGCGTTGTAGCCCGGTTTCGTTTGCCGGCCCGCGGCGGGCGCGACGGCCTGGACAGACCCTGGATGCGCTGCCGGGTGTCGACCTGCTGTTGGTCTCGCACAATCATTACGATCACATGGATTTGCCGACGTTGCGGGAGGTGCGAAAGCGGTGGGCTCCGCCGGTTGCGACCGGACTGCACAATGCGCGCCATCTGGCGAAGGCGGGGATGCGATCAGCGGTGGAACTGGATTGGTGGGACAGTACCGAGCTCGCGGGTGCGCGGGTCACTTATGTGCCGGCGCAGCATTTTTCGGCGCGCACGCTGCGTGACCGCGATCGTTCGCTGTGGGGCGGGTTCGTGGTCGAGGCCAATGGGGCGACGGTGTACTTTGCCGGAGATTCCGGTTATTGTCCGCACTTCGCCGAAATTGGCCGGCGGTTCCCGCAGATCGATCTCGCGCTGTTACCGATCGGGGCTTACGAGCCGCGATGGTTCATGCGGCGCAACCATGTCGATCCGTCTGAGGCGGTGCGGGCGCATCTCGACATCCGGCCCTGCCGCAGCCTGGGCATGCATTTCGGGACGTTCCAGCTGACCGACGAAGCTATCGATGCGCCGGTGGTGGCGTTGCGGGAGGCTCGGGCAGAGGCTGGCGTGGCGGAACACGAGTTCGATGTGCTTGAGTTCGGCGAGACCCGAGAGTACGCGATGGCGGGCAAGGATTGAGCGTGGGTGCAGCTGTTCGAGGTAGGCGGACCTGGCGAGGTTGGTGTCGTTGCGAAGTAGTTTCGTGTTTGAAAGCGATGCACGCGGAAGATTGAGACAGCGACAAACACGCCAGGCCGCAACGTCATCCAGTGTTCGGGTGTGTAGTACTGACCGGCATTCAGACCCGATTGTGCTTCGTCTCTATGTCCTCTGCCTCTCGGTTTCTCTGAATTTAATTCTTTCTGTGTTCGCCGAGGTCCCTGTCGGTATTTGAGGAAGAATTCAAGACCAGATTGTTGTTACCTCAACCGCCGACGATTACCGGTTCGCCAGCCGTGCCCAACTCAACGCCGTGCCAAGCGCCGCAAGCCCGGCAGCGACAGCGATTGCTACGTGCGTGCCGAGCACCACCGGGTGGGCGGCGTCATGCGTCAGGCCCAGCACAACCGCGACCAGTGCGCTTCCGGTGGTCTGACCCACCAGCCGCGCGGTCGAGACCATGCCGCTGCCCGCCCCTGCCCGGTCGGGCGGTGCACTGCCGATCAGCAGACGATTGTTGGGCGACTGGAAGAAACCAAAGCCCGTGCCGCACACGGCCATCCGCCAGGCGATGTCCAATCGGCTGGCGTGCTCCGGCAAAAACAGCACGAGCAGCAAACCGACGGTCATAACCGCCAGACCGAGGCCGCCCAACAGTCCGGCAGGGTAACGATCGGCGAGACGGCCGGCGATCGGAGCGACAATGACCAGCACCGCGGGCCATGGCGTAATCAACATGCCGATCTCAATCGGCGACATACCTTCGACGTACTGGAAATAGAACGGCAGCGTGATCAGTGTGATCATCGCCGCGCCATGCACACAGACCGCGGTGGCGACCGACAACGCAAACACCGGTCGGCGAAACAAATCGACCGGCAGCATCGGCGCGCGAAGCGTCAGTTGCCGCCTGAGGAAAATTGTGCCGAAGACGACGCCGATCGACAGCTCCAGCAGGACGATGGCTGCCGACTGACCGCGGCCGATGCCGTCCAGACCCGGAATGAACATGCCAAGCGCGATCGCGTTCAACACCGCGCTGGCCGGGTCGAATTTGTGACCTGACGGCGGCGACCGCGGCAAATAACGCAGTGACAGCCACCAGGAAAGCGCACCGAACGGCACCTGCACCGCGAACAGCCACGGCCACGATCCGAACGACATGATCGCCGCCGCAACCGACGGGCCCGCCGCCGAGGACGCCGCCACCACCAACACGTTGTAGCCGACGCCTCGCCCCAGCTGCGCCCTCGGGAAAATGAAGCGGACCAGTGCGCCGTTAACGCTCATGATGCCGGCACCGCCGAAGCCCTGCAGGACGCGGGCGGCAACCAGCACCGTCATGCTCGGCGCCATCGCGCAGAGCAGCGACCCGAGCGTGTAAAACACCAGACCCCAGATGTAGACTCGCCGGTGGCCGTAGACATCGCCCAGGGAAGCACAGGGCATGAGACAGACGGTGACGGCGAGCTGATAGGCATTGACCACCCAGATCGACTCTGCGGGCGTGACGTTCATGTCGCGAGCGATCGTCGGCAGCGCGATATTGGCGATCGATCCAACGAGGACGGAAATGCTGACCGCAATGCCCACCGCGAGCATGGCAATGGCACGTTGCCTCGGCGGGAGGCCGTCGTGCACCGCGGTGAAGGTTATGGTTTCTTCGTCCATGCCGGATCGAAATTCGCTTCGCTCGATATCGGACCGCTGTAAGGGATCGCGGCTGGCGTGTCACCCATAGGCCAGCACCGTCGCCAATGCCTTGTAAGAATTCTCTGCGGCTCTGCGGCTCTGTGGTAACGCTTGCCTGAGGCCTGTAGCGGAGTTTTGCTCAGCCGAGGGGGAGTCCAACTTATCCGCCTCGATGTGTTGATGCGTGGGTAAGCTTTACCACAGAGCCACAGAGCCGCAGAGTTCTTCGAGTGGCCGGGCGCGTGCCTTCCAGGCGATCATTTCGATTTCTCCGCTGTCGGAATGGGGGACAGACGGCGTCTTCGGATGCCGTCTTTCAACCGGACCTCGTTGAAATTCAGCAACAAACCAAGCGGCAGCCCGCTGATCCGCAAATACGTCAGCAACTGCGCTTCGTGGATCGGCAGCAACTGGGCCACGGCCTTGATCTCCAGCACCAGCACGCCTTCGACGACCAGATCGAGGACGAACTCGCAGGCCAGGTCAACGCCCTGGTATTTCACTCTGAGTTTGCGCTGCCTGACGAACGCGATGCCGGCGCGCGACAGCTCATGGCAAAGCGCGGCTTCATAAATCGATTCGAGCAGCCCAGGACCGAGGTGATGATGAACCTCGATCGCGCAACCAATCACCCGCCGTGTCAGATCACCGTCGTCGATGAGGTCCATGAAATCTCTGCGGCTCTGTGGCTCTGTGGCTCTGTGGTTATGCTTGCCTGAGGCGGATTAAGGATTGGTGAATCGACGGTTGGATGGGAAAGGTTGGGTCGGAGTGGCTGACGCGAAGGTAAGCATTACCACAGAGCCACAGAGTTCTTCGGGCGGTGGGCCTGGTGCCTCTCAGCCCAGGCCGGCCTCGCGGTGGGCGGACGCGATCGCGGCGCGGATCGCGGCTTCGTCGTGGCCCGTCGCGGTCAGTATGTGTCGATACCAGGCCAACGCGGTGTCTCGGTTGGGATGGGTGTGGCCGGTCTGACATTCGAAGGTCAGGTAAATCACCACAGCGCGGCCTATCAGCGGTTCCGCCTCCGCCAGACGGTTGGTGGCCCGGAGTAATACGGCGAGGTTATTGAGGCGGCTCGCCACGGTCGGATGATCGGCGCCCAGTTTCGCCTCGTCGATCGCCAGCGCACGGCGACTGAAGGTTTCCGCACGCATGTGTTGGGCTTTCGCGTCAAAAAGCATGTCCAGCGCACCCATCAACCGTGCCGTCGGCTCGGCAATTGCCGCATGGTCCGCCTGCCACGCCAGCACCTCAGCGTGCGGGGCGAGCGGATCGAGCACGGGCCAACTGCGCACGTCCTGGGCATCTCCAACGAAAGCCGCGTTGACCCAGCCAAGCGCCTCGGTCAGCCGCTGCCTTTCCGTGCCCGCCTCCACCAGGCCGCGGCGCGTCACGTCCTGCACCAGACGGTGGACCAGGAACGTCTCACCCTCTGCGTCGCGTGTGGCGAGCGAATAGGTGGCCAGGTCGTCGAGCGCAGCGTGCGCGTCCGGCCCGCCCGAGACCCCTGGCACCGCCACGCCGAGCAGCGACACCGGCACCGGCTCGGGCGCCAGGAACGCGATTCGTTCCAGCAGAGTGCTGCCCTCCGGCGTCAGTTGATCCACCGAGGTCCGCCAGGTTTCCGCCACAGCGTGGTGATAGCCGGTGATCTCTTGCCTAGCCCAGCCGACGGCGCGCGCCCGGTTGCCCTGCCATAGCGCGCGATAGGCGGTCAGACTCAGGCGGCGGGCCTCGATTGTCGCCGCCGCCATCTCCAGCGCCAGCGCCAACCGGCCCAGATCCCCGGCCAGCGCCCTCGCCTCGGCTGCGTCGTCCGCCGCGGCGCGCCGGGCGGGGGTGGCCTCCAGCAGAAACGCGGTGGCGTCGTCGAGACTGAGCACATCCAGGTCCAGCCGCTCCACACCGCGAGGAAAGTTTGCCTGCCGGCTGGTCAGCACCACATGCCCGCCACCGCCAAGCCGCCCGAGCAAGCGATGCGCGACCTCCAGCGCCAGCGGGGTGTCGATGTTGTCCAGGATCAGCAACCAACCGGGGTTCGCGTTGAGCCAGTCCAGCGCGGCCTCCGTCCGCTCCGTCTCGTTGGGCGTGGCCTGGGCCGCCAGCCGCAGCGGACCAACCAGGGCGGCGAGCGCGGTTTGCAGTTTGTCCGGTGTCTCGGCGTCCAGCAGGATCAGGGCGGTGTAGGCGTCGCGATGCGCCCAGGCATATTCGACGGCGGCGCGGGTTTTGCCGATGCCGCCCATGCCGTGGACGGCTCGGCTGGCGATGGCCGCGGCGCCGCCGTCGGCGCGGGTGAGGCTGGCGCGCAGCCGGGCCATGAAGGCGTCGCGGCCTTTGAATAAGCTGCCCAGGGTTGGATAAGGGAGGAGGATGGGTTTGGCGATGCCGCCGAGCGTTTGCTTGATCTGAGTTGACACGGCTTGTGGCAGCGGCGCCCGAAGCAGGTCCCGCAACGCGGCGGCCCGGAAATCATCGACATTTCTGACATCGGACCGTTGCAGGCCGAGCGATTCCAGATGCGCGATGAACGCGGTTTGCAGGTAGGGACGATCGTCGGGCGAAGCGTCGGGCTGATCGCGGTCGAACCTTTCTGTCGCGAAATAGATCAGCGGTTGTTTGCCGAAGTGACGAGCGAAAAACAGTTCCCACTGCGTATAGGATGCCTCGGAGATGCCCACCGGCAGCTCGCCGATGAATGGTTTCGCCTCTATCGGTGTCGGAAATCCCGCCCCACACCGCGACCCGACCAGGCGGATCACGGCATCGCATTGCTCGATGTAATTGCGCAGCTTGTGCAGCAACGTCCCGGCCTGGCCGTCATGGCGGAAGCTGCGCTGAACGCGCACGGTCACGCGCTGAACCAAACTCGCTGGTCACGGCGGAAAGAAATACACGGAACTGGCTCATTTGACTGCGGCCATTCTGGATCGAGCGCGACACGATCGTGGCACGACGAGGAACGGAATGGAATGCTCCTCTGTTGCCTCAAAACTGGGCCAGCGCCCCATCGGTAGGCCTAACATGGCCGCCGTGCCACGGCGGCGCAGAGGCAAATCGCGCGACGAGCACCATCACCAATGGTGGGTAAGAAATCTCTGCGGCTCTGTGGCTCTGTGGTAACGATTGCCTGAGGCCTGTAACGGAGTTTTGCCCAGGCGTGGGGGATTCCAACTCATCTGCCAGGATGTGTGGATGGATCGGTAAGCTTTACCACAGAGCCACAGAGCCGCGGAGTTCTTCGGGTGGCCGGCGCGTGCCTTCCGGGGAACGGTTACGCTTGCGGTTCGGTCGGAATGGGGGACAGACGGCGTCGTCGGATACCGTCTTCGCTGAACCAAACTCGCTGGTCACGGCGGAAAGAAATACACGGAACTGGCTCATTTGACTGCGGCCATTCTGGATCGAGCGCGACACGATCGTGGCACGACGAGGAACGGAATGGAATG
>JBEKQQ010000126.1:0-18259 GCA_049519555.1 Acetobacteraceae bacterium | reverse complement strand
GCAACGCGGCAGCGGACGCGATCTTCGGCGCCGATCTGCCGGCCGTGCTGCGTCACCCGGAGTTGCGTGCCGCACTCGACCAGGCCATTGGCGATGGCGAGACCCGCGCCGTCGAACTCTCGGTTGGTGGCCCGATCGAACGCGAACTGCGTGCGACGGTGGTGCCGATGAACCCACCACTGCAGGATGGCGGGCACGCTGTGGTCGTGCTGTCGGATCGCACGACCGAGCACAGCACACAGCGCTCACATACCGATTTCGTTGCCAACGTGAGCCATGAATTGCGCACGCCGCTGGCCTCGTTGATCGGCTTCACCGAGACGCTGCTGGGGCCTGCCGAAAATGATCCGCCGGCACGCCGGCGCTTTCTGACCATCATGGCCGAGCAGGGCGCGCGGATGAACCGGCTGATCGACGATCTGCTGAGCCTGTCGCGGATCGAGATGATCGAACACCAGGCGCCCTCGGACACGGTCGATCTTTCGGCGCTGCTGCCCGGGATCGTGGCTGGATACGAACCGAGACTGGCGGGGGGCGGGACACGGATCGTGGTTGAGATCGCGCCGAACACGCCGCCGATCGTTGGGGATGCCGATCAGATCGCCCAGGTATTGCAGAATTTGCTGGATAACGCGGTGAAGTACGGCAAGGAGGGTGGGACGGTGCGGCTCACCAGTGGGCCCGCGGCTGCTGGCAAGGGCTGGCCGGCACGGCCGGGTGTTGTGCTCGCGGTGGCAGACGACGGGCCGGGTATTCCGCGCGCCGATCTGCCGCGGGTGACCGAGCGGTTTTACCGGGTGGACAAAGGGCGGTCGCGCGCCGCCGGCGGTACCGGTCTGGGGCTGGCGATCGTCAAGCACATTACCAGCCGGCACCGGGGCCAGTTGCTGATCGAGAGCGAGGAAGGCAAGGGCGCGACGGTCAGTGTGTGGTTGCCGGTGGGGCTGCCGGGTGGACGCGGGCGGGATGGGGATTGAAGCGCACCTCCGATCGGGTCGCCCGCCAAATACCGATTATCTTAAGCAACGCGAAACGATCACCATCAGGTGCAACCGGACCAAATGGTCATTCGTCTCCAAGAACCATGGAGCAGCATTGGTTGCCGATCGGCGTCAGCGTCCGGAATGTGGTGCGATATGCTCGGAACCTGGTCGTGGTCGCTGGCACCGGTTGTTCGTTAAGACGGTTGGTATAACACCAGTGCGTCTGAACATCGAGATACGCTGCTGTCTCCCCGGCAAGGGCACCAGGAGATGGTCTTCAGGCGCGTTGGTACAACTCACACCAATTGTCGAAACGGAAAACCCTTGCAACGCTTCCCGTCGTGGCCGGCCACGACGGAATAAACCGATATATTTGCCAGCCGTTCGCAACGGCAGCGGAGTTGCGGAACCCCGGCTCACATGCTCAATCTGGAACAACCTGAATCGGGGGTGTCGGGGTGGCCGAACAAGGCCTGGGTCTGGTTTATGAGTCTGGCCATTGGCAGGTCCACCTTGGGCGGCGTGAATTGTTGGCGCAGGGTGTCCCGGTTCCCATTGGCGCTCGCGCATTCGAGATCGTTGAGGTCCTGGTTAAGTCGGCCAATGAACTGGTGACCAAAGACGACCTGATGGATCGCGTGTGGCCGGGTGCCGCGGTCGGAGAAAACACGCTCCAGGTTCATATATCCGCAATTCGCAAGGCGCTTGGCCGGGACCGGGCCATGCTGAAAACGGCCTCCGGTCGCGGCTATCGCCTGCTCGGCGATTGGACTGCCCGGCGTCACGATGCGTCGGCGCCGCCGATCGGTCTGCAGCGGATACGGCTGACCGGGGAATCCCCGGGAACCAATCTTCCCGTGACCGTCAGCCGGCTCATCGGCCGATCCGCGGCGGTCCGGCAATTACAGGATCTCATTTCTGCATGGCGCATTTTGAGCCTGACAGGACCGGGCGGCATCGGAAAAACCAGCCTGGCGTTGAAGGTCGCGCGCCGTGTCCTCGGGGAATTTGCCGACGGCGGGTGGCTGGTCGAACTGGCGTCTCTGTCCGATCCCGCTCTCGTCCCCTCGACAGTGGCCCAGGTGCTTCGGCTGGGGCTCAGCGGAGTCAATATTACAGCGGAATCTGTCGCTCATGCCGTCGGGGGCAAGCAGCTTCTGTTGGTGCTCGATAATTGCGAGCACGTCATCGATGCAGCGGCGAATCTCGCGGAGATGCTCGTGCGCCTATGCCCACGGGTGACAATTCTGGCCAC
The DNA here is from genome assembly GCA_049519555.1 of Acetobacteraceae bacterium. Lineage (GTDB taxonomy): Bacteria > Pseudomonadota > Alphaproteobacteria > Acetobacterales > Acetobacteraceae > Rhodopila. The sequence continues at coordinate 16,021 of JBEKQQ010000126.1, read as the reverse complement.
GAGCCGCGAAGTCCTCCGGGTCCAAGGCGAGTTGGTTTACCGCGTGCCGCCACTGGAAGTGCCGGCGGAAGACCATGTGGATGCGGACGAAATTCTCGGCCACAGCGCACCGGAACTGTTCCTTGCCCGAACCAGTGAGTGGAATTCGGAATTCGCATCAGACGCCAGAAGCGTGAAGGCGATCGCCGCAATCTGTCGCCACCTCGATGGCATGCCGCTTGCCATCGAGTTCGCGGCGGCCCGAGCTGTGACACTTGGGATTGAACAGGTGGCCGCGGGATTGGGCGATCGCTTTGCGCTGTTAACCAGTGGGCGTCGCACCGCAGTTCCTCGGCATCGGACACTCCGCGCGACGCTCGACTGGAGCTATGATCTGCTGCCCGAATCCGAACGCCGTTTATTGCGTCGTGTGGCGGTATTCGCAGGTGGCTTTGGCCTGGAGGCGGCGGCGGCGGTGGACGCTGACCGCACGGCGGCGCAGGTCGTCGGAGACATTGCCAATCTCGTCGCCAAATCACTGATCATGCTCGACACGTCAGGGTCGCAGAGCCGCTGGAAGCTGCTGGAGACGATCCGGGACTATGCCCTGCGCAAGCTCGCGGAGAGTGGCGAAAGCGACGACGCTCAGCGACGGCACGCGGCGTTTTTTCGGGATCGCTTCGCGCCGCCGGAACCGGGCCTCAGCGTGCCGCTGTCGAGGCAGGATCTGATTCGTAATGGCCGGGAAATCGACAACGTGCGTGCCGCGCTGGATTGGTCGTTCTCCTCAGCCGGCGACAAGACGATCGGCGTCGAGCTGACGGCTGCTTATGTGCCGGTCTGGCTTACCCTTGTGCTGACGAGCGAATGCCACGAATGCTGCGAGCGTGCGCTGGTTGGTCTCGCGGCCAACACAGCCGGACATGCGCGGCTATACATGCAGCTGCGGATCGGCGTGGGTCGGGCTATTGCATCCATGGGAGGGGCCGTAGAACCGACACTCGTGGTGCTGACCGAGGCGCTGGAAACCGCCGGGAGCCTGAATGACCTGGATGCGCAGGCGCGCGCTCTTTGGGCCCTGACGACCTTGAACATTATCCGCGGTGAATACCGCGCAGTGCGGAGCGCGGCGGAACAGCTCAAAGAGCTCGCCGATCAAACTGGTGATCCGGCCGTCGCCTTTCTCGCCGATCGGTTCATGGGCGATGCTCTGCTCGCGGCTGGCCGAGCTGGTGAGGGCCGCCTGTGCTACGAACGCGCGCTGCGATCGCCCGCCATACCTGACGACCGGCCGGTCTCGGTATGGTTTGACCTGGGTGATCGCGCGACCACTCGCGCACAATTGGCTCGGACCTTGTGGGTGGGGGGTTTGCTGGACCAGGCATTGGACCAGGCGAAGTCCGGCCTCGAAGAGATCCCGAATGCCAATCAGCTCATATCCTACTGCCGGGTGCTTTATTTTGGCTTGTGTCGGGTCGCGCTCATGCGGGGTGACCTCGAGCAGGCCGATTGGACGATCGCCCACCTGCTGGACGCGGCGACCCGGGCGAATGCACCGTTTTGGAAGACTTACGCACGCCTTCTGCAAGGCAAGCTGCTGGTCGAGCGCGGCGAGTTCGCCAACGCCGCGGTGGCGTTGGAAGGTGCTTTCGAGACGTGCCGCCGAACCGGATGGAGTGCCTCTCACCCGGAGTTCAAGGGGGCCCTCGCTTTGGCACTCGCCGGACTGCAACGGCTCGACGATGCGTGCGCGGCGATCGACAACGCAATCATCGATGCGGGACAGCGTGAGGACGGTCAGGAATGGTACATTCCAGAACTGCTCCGCATCAAAGGTGCGGTGTTGCTGCAACGCGACCCAGATCGAAACCTTACGGAGGCGGAGGATTGTTTTGATCAGGCAACACGAATGGCCCGCCAGCAAGGCGCCTTGTTCTGGGAGCTGCGTGTGGCGCTGAGCCTCGCGCGCCTGCGCGTAGCCCAGAGCCGTGGCGCCGAGGCCCGAGGTATCCTGAAATCAGTCTACGACCGTTTCACCGAGGGCTTCGAGGCTGCGGACCTCCGCACCGCGCGCGCAATGCTTGACGCGTTGCCGTCATGACACCGCCATCTCCACGGTGTGAACAAGTTGCGCTCCGCTGAAGGTGGTGGCGAATACATCGTCCAGCCAATGCTGCCTTTGGGCGCGTTTCGCTTCTTCCATGTCGACCCCGGCGCAGGCTTTCTGGACCTCCGGGAAGCGCATGAGTTGGGCGAATGCCGCGCTGATCGCCGCGTCAATATGCTCGGCAACGAGTGGGCGGAGCTCGCGCAGAATTTCCAGCGCTTCCGTGTCGGTGTTCATCGCTCGCAAACGTTCGGATTGGTTCAACTGTATGCTCAATTGCCGTGCCCCTGCGGTATTTGCCCAGGCAAACTGGGCCGGTAGACCGGTCCAGCTTCCGTCCTCGATTCGATTGACGCAGCTGGCGGGTGCATTTTTGCAAAGTGCGTCGCAGATCCCCACGCAGTCAGGCGCGGCGCCTGCTGACCGTCGGAACGTCCGCTCCAGATTTCCCGCCCAAGGGTTAACTGTGCCCGAACGGGCCGTCGGCTCACGTATCGAGGAAATGATGCAGCTTGCATTGCCGCAACGGGTTCACGGCGCGAGGCGGTACAGCACCACCTGCCGCTCGGTCCGATCCTCGAGTTCCAGCACTGTCGGCACAACATATTGCCCGATTGGTGAGAGGCCGGAGTTGGGCAAGTACGCCCGCCCGGGATCGGCGATCCAGACCTCGGCAACGTCAGCGATCGACCGCAGCCACGGCAAGATATGGCCGGTCATCGGCGCCTCATAGCAAACGTCGCCGCACAGGACGACGTCCCACCGGCAGGCAGCGCCGACCACGTCGCCGGTAGCCACGGTAATTGCCACTCCATTGGCGGCGGCATTCAGCCGGATCGCAGCGCGGGCGATTTCGTCGATCTCCGCCGCCTCGACCTCCGCCGCACCCGCGTGGACGCAGGCGATCGCCGCGATCCCGCCCCCGGCGGCGAAATCCAGCACGCGTTTGCCGGAAACGAGGGTCGGGTTATCCAGCACATGGCGCGCCAGCGCCTGCCCACCTGGCCAGGCGAAAGCCCAGTACGGCGGTTGCAGTGCACGTTCCCGTAGCCAGTCCTCGGTGGCCTGCCAGATCGGCGTGATCTCAGTCGCCAGATAAAGCACGATCTCCGGTACCAGAGGCGCCGTGCCCTGACCGGTATTGGCACAAATAAACGCTGCCGGATCCGCCCGGGTCACCACAAACCGGCCTGTATCCAGCCAACCAGAAGGGCCAGAGCGAACGCCAGTCCGACCTCCCGATTGGCCCGGAACAATTTCAGGCAGCGTGCCGGATTGTGGATGTCCAGCGAGACAACCTGCCGGGCCAGCAATCCGGCCGGCAGCGCGAGTGCCACCACGAACCAGACACCCAGCCCGGACGACCAGCCGGCCAGGCCGAACAACGCGACCGTGGCACCATAGCACGCCGCCAGAAATGGCCGGGTTCGCTCGCCGAACAGGCGGGCAGTGGAGCGCACGCCGACCAGCGCGTCATCCTCACGATCCTGATGCGCGTAGATCGTGTCGAAGCCGAGATCCCAGCAGATCGCGGCGCCGTACAGCAAAGCCCAGGACAGATCGATCCGCCCGGCGGCGGCGGCGTAGCCCATGGGGGCGCCAAATCCGAAGGTGAAGCCCATCACCAGTTGCGGCCACCAGGTGACCCGTTTCGCCAACGGATACAACCCGACCAGCAGCAACGACGCCACCCCAAGTTCCCGGGCCAACCGGTTCAAACTCAACAGCACCAGCAGGCCGCAGCCCAGGAGCACTACAAGAAACACCAGCGCATGCAACGGCTGGATCGCACCGGAGGCGAGCGGCCGGTCCGCCGTGCGTGCGACGCGGCGATCGATGTCACGATCCCACAGGTCGTTCACCACGCAGCCGGCCGCCCGCATCACCAGGCTGCCGACACCGAATAATGCGATAAGTCGGATGGCGTCCGGCCATGCCACTCGCGCCAGCAGGATCCCCCACAATCCCGGCAGAAACAAAAGCCAGATGCCGATCGGCCGATCGACCCGTGCCAGCAGCAGATACGGCAACCAGGCCCGGGGCAGCCGGGAGACCCAACCACTGGCGGCGATATCCGTGTGCGCGGTCATGATGTTACTCTGCCCCTCAGCATGACCAGGTCAACCGGTATCCAGACGTCTCACACGACCGCGCCTCGGTTGTTCGTCGCCGAGCCATTGTGCGAAGACGCCGACATCGCCGCCTCGCACGATCAGGCGCATTACCTCCGCACCGTGCTGCGTTGCGCGGCCGGCGATGCGGTGCGCCTGTTCAACGGTTCGGATGGGGAATGGTTGGGCCGGATCAGTTTGCCGCGCCGCGACGCCGTATCGCTCAGCATCGAGACCGCACTTCGTCCCCAGCAACCAGAAGCCGGACCATGGCTGGTATTTGCCCTATTGAAGCGGGATGCGACCGACCTCATTGTTCGCCAGGCCGTCGAACTGGGCGTGTCGCGCCTGTTGCCCATCATCACCGAACGCACCAACGCGTCCCGGGTGAACGGCGAACGGCTCCGCGCCATTGCCATTGAAGCCGCCGAACAGAGTGAACGCCTGACAGTGCCCGATATCGACCAGCCGCAGCGTATCGACACTGTCCTGGCCAGCTGGCCGTCGGAACGGCATCTGTTCGTCGCATTCGAGCGGTCCTGGGTTGGCACGCCGATGGCAACGTCCAACGTCGGTGAGGTGGCATTGTTGGTCGGACCGGAAGGCGGTTTCACACACGCCGAGCGCGAGAGGTTGCGCCGGTACGACTTTGTCACACCGATTTCACTCGGCCCCTTCGTGCTTCGGGCCGAGACCGCCGCCGCTGCGGGTCTGGCCCAGTTGCTCCGCATGGGGTGGGCCGAGTACGTTGCGTCAACCTGAAACGCCCGCCGGAAAGCCCGAGCACCGCATGTCCAATCCAGTAGACGGCGACGCGACCCCGATTACGTCGCTCCGCCAACTCGCCGAGCACATCGCCGAAGGGTGTAAACCCCGGGACCAATTCGGCATTGGCACCGAGCACGAGAAGTTCGGCTTCCGGCTGAAAGACCTGAAGACCCCGCCATACGAACCCTCGGATGGCCAGCCAGGCTGTATCCGTGATCTGTTGCATGGGTTGGAAGCGTATGGCGCAACCCCGATCCTGGATCACGGCAATACCATCGGCCTGAAGCAAGGTGGCGCCTCGGTGTCGTTGGAACCGGCCGGCCAGTTGGAATTGTCCGGCGGTATCACGAGCACGCTGCACGAAACCCGTGCCGAACTGGACGAACATTTCGAGCAGGTGCGCACGGTCTCGCGTGGTCTGGAGCTTGGTTTCGCCCCGCTCGGGTTTCATCCGCTGGCGCGGCGCGAGGAAATGCCCTGGATGCCCAAGGGCCGCTACGCGATCATGCGCCGCTATATGCCGCTGGTCGGGTCGCTGGGTTTGGACATGATGACCCGCACCTGCACGGTGCAGGTGAACCTTGATTACGCCTCGGAACAGGACATGGCGCGGAAGCTGCGGGTCTCGTTGCTGCTGCAGCCGCTGGCCACCGCGCTGTTCGCCAACTCACCGTTCACCGAGGGCAAGGAAAACGGCTTCCTGTCGTACCGCGCGCAGGTCTGGACCGACACCGACAATCAGCGCTCCGGCATTCCCGCGGTCATGCTGGAACCCGACTTCGGCTTCGAGCGCTATGCCGCGTGGCTGGTTGATTCGGTGCCGATGTATTTCATCTATCGCGACGGCAAGTATATCGACGTTGCCGGCGCCTCGTTCCGCGATTTCATGAACGGGCAGCTGCACAATCTGGCCGGGGTAACGCCGACGATCGGCGATTTCGCCGACCACATGACCACGGTGTTCACCGATGTCCGGGTCAAGCGGTTCCTGGAGATGCGCGGCGCCGACGCCGGCCGGGCCGACATGATGGTAGCGCAATCGGCGCTTTGGGTTGGGCTGCTGTATGACGAAGCAGCGCTGACGGCCGCAGAGGCACTGCTCCGCGGTCTGGGCTGGGACGACGCCATGGCACTGCGGTCTGCGGTGCCGCGGCATGGCCTCGCCACACCGTTTCGTAGCGGAAATCTGCGCGATCTGGCGCGGGACGTGGTGGCGATCGCACGTGATGGATTGCGTGCGCGAGACTGCCGTGACAAAAATGGTAATGACGAGTCAATTTACCTGACTCCATTGGAACAAATTGCCGCCGGTGGGCCGGTGCCGGCCGAATACTGGTTGGAGCGAAATCGTTCTGCCTGGTATGGTAACATACGAAACATTTTCACTGAGGCCGCGATCTAGTACCCACTATTATTGGAGCGTGAGCCCTAAGACGCCCCGGTCATTGCGAACGTAGCGAAGCGATCGCCTCACCGGTTCACCCATTGCACGAGATCGCTTTGCCGCACTCGCGATGACAGAAGGGCCATGTCGCGCTCTTGCGATATCGGGTATCGGTTCTCGTGCCGGCTGACCTATCGATATACTCTTCGACGACAGCTCCGAGATGGGCGGCTCGACCGGGCCATCACTCTCTCCATTTGTTGCTGCAGATGGCCGGTCAAGCCGGGCCATGACGGTGAAAGCGCAGTATTTCAGTGGTTTCGTCGGCTGGTATTACTTTTATTGACTCGCGGGGATGCGGTTGTTGAGCCGTCATGGCAGGCCTGCGTCAGTGATCTATCGCGGCCGTTTGCTGGAAGCGACCGCCCGATGAGACCGGTTACGCACCGGACCAATGGCACGGGGAGCCTGGCAGGCCTGTGCTTCGGGATATCAACCACTTATCACTAAGGTTGCAGAGCATCGGTAGCGGCCTGACATCTCTGAAATAAACTGGCTCCTGCAGTCGCTGCAAAAATTATTTATCAGCAATCCGTCGTGCAATTGCCGTGACTCCAGGAATGTTGCGTTCTGCTAAACACAAAGTTTCAAAGAAGCCTTTGATTTGTAACAATTATCAGTTGCCATCTCAGGGTTGAACAACGTTCGTCGCAAAGCAGATCGTTATGCAAGCGCAATTCAATACGCGCGGCAAAGCTCTGGCGTACGACTGTGTGTTGCTGTATGTCAGGATTTCACGGGAGTATCACATATGCGAGCTTACCCTTTTCCGCGAGAGGAAGAATCACCGCCTCTCGCCCCCACGGGTCAGATCGTCGTCCGGCTGCGCCTGATCGGACAAATGGAAGCATGGACAGTTGCAAGTGAAAACGTTCTCCCGGCCGGACGCAAGACGCGCGCCTTGCTGGCCGCCGTCGCGCTGTCGGGACCGCGGCCCGCCTTACGCGGCCGCCTCGCCGAATTGCTCTGGAGCCGACGCCTCGAGGAACAGGCACGGGCCTCATTACGCCAGGAGATCCATCGCCTGCTGGAGGTGCTGGCACCGGCGAATACCGACATCCTGCAGGTGACACGCGACCACTTATCGCTGAAACCCGGGACGGTCTGGATCGATGTCGAGGAGGTCATGCGGGCGACGACCGCCGATCCGGCGGCATTGTCATTGCTGGACGGCGAACTGCTGGAAGATCTGCTCGGTGTCGATCCCAGTTTCGACATGTGGCTGACCGCGGAGCGGGAGCGTCTGCGCGACCGCGCCAGAAGCGTGGCCGAAGCACTGTTGCGCGAGCAACATGAGGCCGCCACGTCGATCGCCGCGGCGCAGCGGTTGCTGCAGATCGACCGTGCCCATGAGGGCGCCTGGCGGGCACTGATGCGGGCGCATGCCGAACAGGGCGAGCGCGGCATGGCCATTCAGGCCTATGACCGCTGCCGTGCCGTGCTGGCGGATCTGCTCGACGCGGCGCCCTCGGCCGAGACGCAGCAATTATTGACGGACATTCGCGGCCCTGCGAGCACTCGATCGCAGCCACGGCCAACGGTCGCGCCCAGGGCCGGTCCGCCGCATCCGATTGAAAAATCCGGGGACGATGCGGCCGAGGTCGAAATCCATCCGCGAGACGAACGGCTGCCACGCGGCGGCGCGCATGTCGGCGTGCTGCCGATGCAATGTGTCGGTTTGGCCGAGGAGGATGCATATTTGGGCCCCGGCCTCGCCGATGAAATTACCACGGCACTGGCGCGGTTTCGTTGGATGTTCGTGGTGTCCTCCAGTTCGCTGACCCGATTTGCGCAGAACAACCGGGATGAGACCGCGATCCGGCAGGCGTTCGGCATCGATTTTCTGTTGGACGGCACGATCCAGCGCAACCGCAACAAGCTCCGCATCACGCTGCGGCTGCTCGACCTCAGGGCTGGCAACCAGGTCGTCTGGGCGCGCCGCTTCGATCGCCAGGCGGACGATCTGTTGTCAGTTCAGGATGAAATTGCCGCCGAGGTGGTGGCGCAGATCGACCCGGAAATCCTGCTGATCGAGGCGAAACGCAGCGCCGCGAGGCCGCGGGTCAACGCAACCGCCTATGACCTGGCGTTGCGCTCCATTCCGCTGATGACCCGATTCGAACGCGAAAGCTTTGCGCAGGCCGGAGAGTATCTCGCGCACGCCATCGAACTCGAACCGGATTATGCCGCCGCGCACGCCTGGTACGCCTACTGGCACATCTTCCAGGTCGGCCAGGACTGGGCTGCCGACCCGAATGAAACCATGCGACTGGGTGGCGAGTTTGCCGAACGCGCCATTGTCCTCGATCCGTTCGATGCGCGCGCGCTGACGATCGCCGGGCACGTGCAGTGCTATTTGCATCATAACCTGCGCGAGGCAGCCGGTCTGCACGAACGCGCGCTGGAACTGAACCCCAACCTGGCCATGGCCTGGGCGCTGTCGGCGATCACCTATGCTTATACAGGCGACGCGGACGAGGCGGAGCGGCGCAACAATCGCTATAAGGCGCTGTCACCGCTCGACCCGCACGCGTTCTTTTTCGACGTGGTGTTCGGCATTGTGCATTTGTTGCGGCATGAATTCGAGGCGGCAGCGATTACGGGACGCGCCTTCACCCAACTCAACCCCTCATTTTCAGGAGGTTACAAGCCGTATCTTGCCGCACTTGGCTATCTTGGCCGAACCCAGGAGGCAGCGATCGTGCTGCGCCGCCTGCTGGCGATCGAGCCCGATTTTTCGATCGAGCGGTTTCTGAGCAGGCTGCCGATGGATAATCCGGCGGACCGGGATCACTACGCAGAAGGACTTCGCCGCGCCGGGGTCACCTGACCGCGGCTGATGGTGCGCGGCCGGACCCGTCTGGTGCCCACAAGCATTGGGCCGCGCTGCAGCGATAGTGGGAACTACCGCAGTTTGGGTTTGTCGCGGGCGGCCTCTTCCGCGGCCCGCCGTTTGCGCGCCTCCGCTGCGTACATGCCGCGCGGGCGTTCGGTCATGGCATTGGGCCGGACCACGGTGTCGTAGAAATCGTCCCAGTCGTCCGGAGTGAATTGTTTCAGCTCGGGCACGAGTTCATAGTTGTTCAGCGTTGCTTCCTGATAAGCAATCCGGGGAATTGGCTGCACCTGCAGCATCGGATGCTCCTGGCGGAAGTCGATCGGGACGTCGGTCTTGATCAGGCGAAGATTGGTGATCAATGGGCCGAACCAGTGGTCGGTCTCGATGATACCTTCGAATGGCTCATAGCCGCCGGGCCGGCCGAAATTCGCCGGCGAGCGGACCAGCAGACTCCACCCGGGCGCGGTGCGGGCCATCAGGCCGGACCACATTTGCATGAACCCTGGTTCCTGCAGCACCGCCATCAGCGGCGGGGCGTACTCGGCAAATTCCGGTGGTGCCACGGAGGCGAAATAATCACGAAAGCCGGGATATTGCACCCCCCCGAGCTTGTGAATGGGAAACCACTCGCTGACGCCGGGGTACGTCCACAGCACGTCGTAGCCGTCGAACCGCAGCGAGAAATCCATCGCCGGGAAGATGTAATAGCCAAAGCCGGAGGCTGAGCTGGATGGCTCGCAATAACGGAAGGCCCGTGTGGGCAGCATTCCGGCGGCCGAGCGATCGGCGCGTTGCGGCAATCGCGCGGTGGGGATCAGCCGGTGAAAAGTCACCAGTTTCGTGGGTGGTGACGGCACTTCGAAGCTGGCGGTTGTGGACATGGCACACCTCCTGGCGTGGACGGGCCGGTGAACCAGAGGCGATGAGTCTGGTGCACCGGCCTGGAGCGGGAGTTTCTCCGGCACTGACCGGCTCTGGTACTGACCGGCTCTGGTACTGACCGGCTCTGGCACTGACCAGCGAAAACGCCCAACGGCAACTATCTTATACCAGCACGCCTAAAGAACGGCACCCGGGGTTCGCGTCATGGCCCCGCTGGTCCGCACACGCAATGACTTAGGTCGACCGGCGCTCAGTTACCTGACAACCCACTTCATCCCCTGGCTCGTCCGGGGGACCTGGTCCAGCAGTGCCTCAACGGGGTCCTCCGGACAAGCCGGCGGATGACGATGCGGGTGCAGTGCCTTTACGCCGGGGATACCAGATTAGTGCCTATGCAGCTCGTCCCGGCCATCCGGCGTGGCGGGGCACTGGTTCGGATGGCCCGGACGACCCCCCGAACAAGTCGGGGGTCGGCCGTGACGCATTGCGATTGACGAAAAGTTTAGCTTTCGGCCGGTTCGGTCAGGCCCGCGGCGGGACCTGACTGCCGCTTACTTGCGCGCGGGAAGTGCCGGTGCCAGACCACCGAGACGGACCTTGCCGGCATCCGCAGTGCTCAGCGACGGGGCGAGACCGCCGAGGCGGACCTTGCCAACGTCGGTTGTTGCGTGATTCAACGAAGTCGAGATTGGTGCGAACATGGGTTTTACCTCGCAGGTTAAGTAAATAGAGCGTTAATGCCGAGTGAATTCCCTGATTCACTTGCGGCCTTACCGAGATACTGTCACGTTGAGGATTTATTGGCGTTGATTTAACGTTATCGTCGCGTAAAATCGTTAGACTATGCAATCTAACGATCTATGCATGCCTTCACGTTCACTGGCCAGTAAAACTCACGATTGCGCCAAGAACTTAATTAATTATCGCTACTTGCTTTTCTGAGCAGAATCGCATGCAGCGACCTTTGTACGCTGCATGCGATAGGTTTAAAGAACGATATGACAAACAATTCGCCAGCATTCCGAACCAACGGCTCGCGCACCAGGTCGCCGCTCTACAGCATTCAGGCGGCGGTGCCGCCCACCGTAAGTCCAGACAATTTCAAGGTGGGCTGCCCAACGCCGACCGGAACGCCCTGGCCGGACTTGCCGCAGGTTCCCACTCCCGGGTCCAGCGCCATGTCATCGCCCACCATCATGACCTTGGTCAGGGCGTCGGGACCATTGCCGATCAACGTGGCTCCCTTGACCGGCGCGGTGACCTTGCCGTCTTCAATGAGATAGGCCTCGCTGGCCGAGAACACGAACTTGCCGGACGTGATGTCGACCTGACCGCCGCCAAAATTCACTGCGTACAGGCCGCGCTTAACGGAACGGATCATATCGTCCCTGGTATGCGGACCACCCAGCATCACAGTGTTGGTCATGCGTGGCATTGGCGCATGAGCGTGCGACTGGCGGCGGCCGTTGCCGGTCGGCTGCATGTTCATTAGCCGCGCATTCAACCGGTCCTGCAGGAAATTGACCAGGATCCCGTCCTCGATCAGCACCGTCCGGTTCGTCGGCGTGCCTTCGTCGTCGACCGTCAGACTGCCGCGACGGTCCGGCAGCGTGCCGTCATCCACCACCGTCACGCCCGGCACCGCAATGCGCTGCCCCAGAAGGCCGGCAAAGGCTGAGGTCTTCTTGCGGTTGAAATCGCCCTCCAGGCCATGCCCGATCGCTTCATGCAATAAAATGCCGGGCCAGCCGGAGCCGAGCACGACCTCCATCTCGCCCGCCGGGGCGGGCCGGGAGTCGAGATTGACCAGCGCCTGGCGCAACGCCTCGTCTACGGCCGCGCGCCAGACCGCTTCGCCGGTCAACGCGTCGTAGCCATAGCGACCGCCGGTGCCGTAGGTACCGGTCTCACGGCGCCCATCCCGCTCGACCACGACCGAGACATTCAGCCGCACCAGCGGGCGCAGATCGGCCACTCGCGTGCCGTCGCCGCGCATGATCTGCACCGCCTGCCACTCGCCGCCAAGCGAGGCCATGACCTGCACGACGCGCGGATCCTTGCCGCGCGCATAGGCGTCGATTTCGGCCAACACGCCGGTGCGCATCGAGAACCCGGCATCACCCAAAGGATTGACATCGGAATACAGCCGGGAATTGGTCTGCCGCGGGGGCTCGGCCATGGTGCCGGAATGGCCGGCTGCGATCGCCGAGACACTGGCAGCGGCCCGCCGCAACGCCGGCTCGGACAATTCGCCGGCATGGGCATAGCCGGTTGCCTCCCCTGCCACGGCGCGCAGGCCAAACCCCAACGTCGTATCAAACCCGGCCGAGCGGATGCGGCCATCATCGAGGCTGATCTGCTCGCTTTCGCGGTATTCGAGGAACAGCTCGCCATCGTCAGTGGATCCCAACGCCTCGGCGACAATGCGCGATGCAGTATCCTGATCCAGTGTCGAATCGGGACGTTCGAAGAACAATCGGTCGGTGGCGGCGAGCGGCGTCATGATTGAGGATCCTCGGCGGAGGTTTGCGTTATTGTACCGTGAAATGGGGTGCCGCCTGCCGTTTGACCATGGTCCGGCGCAGGAAACGCGATCCGGGGAGCCGGGGCGGCAAAGCGGATCGCGTGTGCGGTCAGCAGCACCGACGTCAGCAGGAGTATGGCGCAAATCTGGTGCAGCATGGCAAGCTCTGCTGGTACCACCCACAGCAGCGTGCTCACCCCCAATACGTATTGCAGCAAAACCGCGCCGGCGACGAGCCGGGCGCGCCAGCCCAGTTGGGCGCGATATGGCCAGGCGGCGGCGACCAAGGCAAGCGCGGACAGCAACGTCAGGCTCGCCAACAAACGGTGATTGAATTGTACCGCCGCGATATTCGCGATCAGGTTGCGGCCAAACGGCGTCAGATCGGCGTAGCCTTCGGGCACCAGCTGCCCATCCATCAACGGAAACGTATTATACGCGAGGCCTGCGTGCAGTCCGGCGACAAAGCCTCCCGCCACGATCGTCAGCGCGACCAGCCCGAGTGTTGCCCAAACGAGGGGTTTCAGCAGACGGCCGGCGTCGTGAACCCTCGGGCGAGGCGGCAGCAAGGTTAGCGCCGTCCAAAGTACGGTACCGTACAATAAGAGTGCGAGCGCAAGATGTGCGACGAGGCGGACCGGCGCGACGGCAGTTGCATCGGGGAAAAAACCGGATTCCACCATGAACCAGCCAACTGCGCCCTGCAGCGCACCCAGCCCAAGGAATACGATCAGCCGAGGAATGAGACGCGACTCCAGCCGTCCGGTCAGAATGAACCAAATCAACGGAATGACGAAAGCGGCACCGATCAACCGGCCCCAGAGCCGGTGGGTCCATTCCAACCAAAAGATATGCTTGAAGCCCGCCAGGCCGAACCCGTCATTCACCAGGTTGTACTGCGGGATTTGCTGATAGAGCGCGTACAACCGGTGCCACTCGGTTTCGGTCAACGGAGGGATGGTGCCCATGATCGGCGCCCACTCCATGATCGACAGGCCGGAGCCGGTCAGTCTGGTCGCTCCGCCAAGCGCGGTCATGACCAGGATCATAAAGGCAATGGCGTAGAGCCAAATCGCGACCAGACGCCGCGATCTTGGAGAAATCGCTCGCTCACCCTTGGGCAGATTAGGGAAATCGCGGTCGTCGAACGGCATTCGCCGATCATAATCCCGAACCGGCGCGCAGGGCCACTGTGCACACGTGTAAAATCAGGGCAATCGCCTGAGCCGACGAAGCGCAAGGGCTTCGCACTTGAACCCACCAGGAGGCTTTGCCTCCTGGACCTCCAGCAAAGGGCGAGGCCCTTTACAATCTGTCCATTGGTTGGGGAATGGGAGAGGGCAAACGGTGACCTTTCAACGCCTCCATCGGCCCTCTCCCATTCCTCAACCAAAATGAATGGTTCCAAGGGCCACCGCCCTTGGCGGGGTCCAGGGGCAGCGCCCTGGTCGGGTCCGGGGCGGAAGCCCCGGCGCTTTCTCAATGCAGATGTTGCATGTGCCGCGCATGCCGCATGCGGCCGGATCGCACCGATCTGGCAGCGGCCACTTCGACCGAATGCAGCTTGCCGTCGAGCGAACCCTTCCAGAAGTCGAGGAATTTACGCAACGCGGGATATTCCGGCGCTTCGTCGAACTCCTGCCAGACATAGGTTTGCAGTACTCCGGGATAGTCCGGCAGATGGTAATAGATCTTGGCCGTCGTCAGGCGGTAATCCTTGATGATGGCGATATGACCCATGACGCGTGAACCCTTTCCCTGAGAATGGTCGAACATTGTCCGGACGTTGAATTTTCCACCCGTGTGACCAAAGCATGCCAAGGGAATTCGTTGCCGTGCAACCAAAAAATGACGTTATTTCAACAGATTGGCACTCACTACCAGGAAGTGCTGCCGACCCTTGACAGCGGAGGGCCATGTCACTAGATCGCTGGCACTCTCAATGAGAGAGTGCCAACGCACCACGGACGGCTGCCTTCGGGGGCCTCCGAATGCGCGGGCTCACCATCACTCTGGCTGAGATCAACTCAGGAGCGATACGAATGTCTTTCCGCCCATTGCATGACCGCGTGGTGGTCAAGCGGCTCGACGCCGAAGAAAAGACCGCCGGCGGCATCATCATCCCCGACACCGCCAAAGAGAAGCCGATGGAAGGCGAAGTGGTCGCCGCGGGCCCAGGCGCCCGTAACGAAGCCGGCCAGTTGGTTCCGCTGGACGTCAAGGCCGGCGACCGGATTCTGTTCGGCAAATGGTCCGGCACCGAAGTGAAGCTGGATGGCGAGGACCTTCTGATCATGAAGGAATCCGACATCATGGGCATCATCACGGTGACCGCGGCCCGCAAGAAAGCCGCCTGACCGGCGTTCCCCATTTTTCTGACGACGTGAACAAGGATACATAACATGGCTGCCAAAGACGTACGTTTTGGCGGTGATGCGCGTGCACGCATGCTGCGTGGCGTCGACATCCTCGCCGATGCCGTAAAAGTGACGCTTGGCCCGAAAGGCCGCAACGTGGTGCTCGATAAGAGCTTCGGCGCACCCCGCATCACCAAGGACGGCGTTACCGTCGCCAAGGAAATCGAACTGGGCGACAAATTCGAAAACATGGGCGCCCAGATGGTGCGCGAAGTTGCCAGCAAGACCAACGACATCGCGGGCGACGGCACCACCACGGCCACCGTGTTGGCGCAGGCGATCGTGCGTGAGGGCTCCAAGGCGGTTGCCGCCGGCATGAACCCGATGGACCTGAAGCGCGGCATCGACAAGGCGGTTTCCGCCGTCGTTGACGAGCTGAAGAAGCGCTCGCGCAAGATCACCACCCCGGCCGAGACAGCTCAGGTCGGCGCGATCGCGGCGAACGGCGAAGTGGAGATCGGCAAGATGATCTCCGACGCCATGCAGAAGGTCGGCAACGAGGGCGTGATCACGGTCGAAGAAGCCAAGGGCATCCAGACCGAGCTCGACGTCGTCGAAGGCATGCAGTTCGACCGCGGCTACGTCTCCCCGTACTTCATTACCAATGCGGAGAAGATGATTGCCGAAATGGATCAGCCCTACATCCTGATCCATGAGAAGAAGCTGTCCGGCCTGCAGCCGATGCTGCCGCTGCTGGAAAGCGTCGTGCAGTCCGGCCGTCCGCTGGTGATCATCGCCGAGGACGTCGAAGGCGAAGCGCTGGCGACCCTGGTCGTCAACAAGCTGCGTGGCGGTTTGAAGGTTGCGGCCGTGAAGGCGCCTGGCTTCGGTGATCGCCGCAAGGCGATGCTGGAAGACATCGCGATCCTGACCGGTGGCACCGTGATCAGCGAAGACCTTGGCATCAAGCTCGAGAACGTGAAGATCACCGACCTCGGCAAGGCCAAGAA
>JBEKQQ010000125.1:0-18265 GCA_049519555.1 Acetobacteraceae bacterium | reverse complement strand
CGACGCGCCGCTGGTTTCGGTCGAAACCGAAAAGGCGGTGGTCGAGGTTCCCTCGCCGCGCTCCGGCTACATCAAACATTTGCTGGCCGCGCTGCATCAGCGGGTGAATGTCGGCGCGCCAATCGTTGAATTCGATGACGGGACACATGTCGACTCCGGAACGGTCGTCGGTGACCTTTCGGCCAAGCTGCCCGCTGCGGCGGAACCGGCGCCAACTCAGACATCTCCGGCAACAACGGCGAGCGTTCTGGCCTCGCCGGCGGTTCGAGTTCTGGCACGTGACCGCGGGATCGATCTTTCTGGACTCTCGGGAACCGGACCGGACGGTACGATTACGCGGGCGGATGTCGAACGGGTCTCGAGCGGACTTGTGGCCGGCGAACAGAAGGCGGGAACGCCGCAAGCCCTCACCGGTGTCCGGCGCAGCATGGCTGTCAACATGGCCAAAGCGCATGCGGAAGTGGTGCCTGCCACGGTTTGGGATGAGGCGGACATTAGTTTGTGGTGGACCGGCCACGGCGATATCACCGTTCGACTGGTCCGGGCGATCGCCGTAGCCCGTGCTGCCGAGCCAATTCTGAACGCCTGGTACGACGGTCAGGCGATGACCCTGCGAACGTTCGATCGGATCGATCTGGGGATCGCTGTCGATTTCGAGGGCGGACTGATCGTCCCGGTGGTGCGTGACGCGGGCGCACGCGACATGGCATCGTTGCGAGCGGAGATTGACCGGCTGAAAGCCGCGGTGCGTGCCCGCGCCGTCTCGGTCGCCGATCTGCGCGATCCGACGGTAACCTTGTCGAACTTCGGCATGTTGGCGGGTCGCCATGCGGCTTTGGTCGTGGTCCCGCCGCAGGTCGCCATCGTCGGCGCCGGCCGCATCTTTCAGCAGGCCGTACCGGGCGCCGGCACCGTCGCGTTCACGCATGTTCTGCCGTTGTCGCTGACCTTCGATCACCGTGTTGCCACCGGCGGCGAGGCCGGCCGGTTCTTACAAGCGATGATCGACGACCTGAAGCAATCCAGCTAATCGTGGAGGATCAAGATGTAGACCAATAACGTCGACCGCTATCAGCAGCTTCAGGCCAAATTCGCCCAGTTGGGGCGAGAGCTTCCTGGGCCGCTCGCCGGCTTCGCCAGTTTGCATAAAGCCGCCATGACACGCGGGACGTTATCACCAAAACTCAAGGAGTTGATCGCGCTCGGGATCGCGGTGGCGACACATTGCGAGGATTGCATCGCTTACCATGTGCACGATGCGCTGAAAGCGGGAGCCAGCCGAGAGGAACTCGTCGAGGCGTTGGGCGTCGCCATTCTGATGGGCGGCGGGCCGGCGGCGATGTACGCCTGCCATGCACTTGAAGCACTGGACCAATTCGCCACCACCGCAACAGGCTGATCAGCCGAGATGGCGTGTCCACGACGGGGTTCATTCGCAGAGGCAATTGCTCCCGTCCGTTGTGCTCGGGGCGGCGGTGAGCACGGCGCCTCGGTCCGGATTGGGCCGGAATGTCGTGCAACCCTTCAGGCCTTTCTCGTAGGCAAGCCGATACAGCGGCGCGAATTCGCCGAAGCTGGTTGCCGCCGGCACATTGATCGTCTTCGAGATCGCGTTGTCGACGAAACGCTGAACCACGGACTGCATGTCCAAATGCGCCACGATCGGCAACCGCGACGCGGACGCCATCGTATCCGGCACACCGTCGGCCCGGCCATTTTGCTCGCGCCAAAGCCGAATTGCGTAGTCGGTCATGCGGAGGTGCCGAGGCTCACCTCTTGCAACCAATATGACGCGGTCCTGGTCGGCGGCGAACACTGGTTCGATCCCGCTCGATACGTTCCCGGCAAGCAAACTGATCGTTCCGGTGGGTGCGACGGCGAGCAGATGGCTGTTGCGAATGCCATGCCGCGCTATGCTGTCGCGTATGTCCTCCGGCAGCGTCTGGATGAATGGCGCCGCGAGGAACCTTTCGCGATCGAGCGCCGGGAAACTGCCCTTCTCCTCAGCGATGGCCACGGACTGGCGATAGGCGGCGCGGCAGATGACACGCATCGTATCGCTTGCAAAATCACGCGCCGCGTCGCTGTCGTAACGCAGGCCAAGCATGATCAGTGCATCCGCCAACCCAGTGACCCCGAGACCGATCCGGCGCGCCGTTCGTACGGCTTCGCGCTGCTTTGGCAATGGGAAGCGGGACGCGTCGATGACATTGTCAAGAAGTCGAACCGCCACCGACACGATCTCGATCATCCGCTCGGTGTCGAGGCACGCGCCCGGGGTGAACGGATCCCGGATCAATCGTGTCAGATTGATTGACCCCAGATCGCAGGCGCCGTAGGGCGGCAGCGGCACCTCGCCGCACGGATTGGTCGTGCCGATGCGTTCGCAATACCAAAGGTTGTTCATTCGATTAATTCGATCGACAAATAATACGCCCGGTTCGCTGAACTCATAACTGGCGCGCGACAGCCTGTTCCACAGGTCGCGCGCGAGTACGCGATTGACGACCTGGCAGGGCACTTCGGAAGCCTCACCAGGCCAGGGCCGGACGACGGTCTCACCTGGACTGGTCATCTGGGCCGCGGGAAACACCAAGGGCCACATTTCGTCTTGTTCAATCGCCCGCATGAAAGCGTCGGTGACCTGCACCGCCAGGTTGAAGTGACGCAGCCTGCCAGGGTCGCGTTTGGCTTCGATGAACGCGACGATGCCCGGATGATCGCAGCGCAGCGTCGCTATCATCGCGCCGCGGCGTGCACCGGTGGACTGGATGGTGGCGCACATCGCATCCCACACGTCCATGAACGACACCGGACCGGAAGCGATCGCGCCGGTCGTGCGTGCCCGCGCCCCAGCCGGCCGGAGGGTCGAGAAATCGTAACCGACCCCGCCACCACGTTGCATCGTCACTGCCCCCTCCTCCAGCGCACGGCAGATGCCCGGGAGCGAATCCTCGATCGTGCCCATAACGAAACAGTTGAACAGAGTAACATCACGGTCGTTGCCGGCGCCCGCCTGGATGCGCCCGCCAGGCAGGAACTGAAACTCGCGCAGAATGTCGAGGAAGCGAGCCTCCCACGACGCCTGGCCGGCTGGTTCGACCGCGGCCAGGGCGCGTGCAATGCGCACCCAGGAGGCGTCGATCGACGGTTCGGCATCGGCGCGGTAGCGGGTGCTCCAGATGTACTGGGCGATTGGCGTATCGAGCGGTGTGCCCACCTCAGACACCAGGCGGAGGCGGCGGTGGCATCGGTTCTGGACGCGGCGGCAGTCCGATGGGCGGCGGCGGGGCCGGATGCGGGTCAGGCTTTGGGTGGATCGGTGGCCCCTCTGGGCTGCCAACATGATCGTGAAACGGGCTGCCGCGATCGCCTGGTCTGGCTGGCACGGTCGTCACCGTCGCATTGCCATCAATCGGCGGCGAGCCCGGATCGGGACCCGGCTCCTCGCCGGCCCACGCGCGATGGTGATGAGCGCGATGCTCGCCAGCAGCACCATCGATCCCAGGTTCAGCAGCATGCTCGAACTCTGGAGTATTTCAGTCGCGATCGAATTAACCATCTGCCTCGTTCCCCACAGCGGATTCGGCTGACCGCGCGATCGGGCGGTCACCAACGGCCACCTCCGATACAGCGGCGGGCGCACGACGGGTGCTGCCCGGATTGGGACATGCCGCACCACGAACCGATCAGGCGCCAGTCGCCAGACGGGTTCAAGGCGCGGAATGCCTTGGATCAGGCCGCGGCCTTGACTTCGATCTTCTTCGGCTCAGCAACCGCTGCCGGAGTTTTCGGCAAGGTGATGGTCAGCACACCCTTACCGAAATCGGCGCTGATCTTATCGCGATCGATACCGTCCGGCAGCGTGAACGTGCGTTGGAACGAGCCATAGCTGCGCTCGGACAATGTGTAGTTCTTCTCCTTCCGCTCGGTCTCCTGTTTCTTCTCGCCTTTCAGCGTCATGGTATCGCCGGCCATAACCAGTTCGACGTCCTTTTCCGCCATCCCAGGCAGTTCTGCCGTAAGCTTGTAGGCCCTCGGCTCTTCGACGATGTCGATCGCCGGCGACGGCATTTCGAATGTTGTCCGGAACTGAAACGGCGGTTCCATGTCGAACCAGCTGCGGAACGGCTTCACGCCGAAGCCGAAGCGATCGAACAGACGCTCCATTTCCGTGCGAAACGATTGCCAGGTGTCAGTCGCGGGCGCCGGAGCGGAGCGTTTTACTTCCACTGGAGTGTTAGCCATGCCATCCTCCTTGAGTTGAACCACAGCTGGATATTGGCGTGATCGCCGAAGGAGTGCGTTGATTTGAGTCAAGTTGAGGCGAACAAATCGACATCGCGCCAGGCTGCGCTGATGGCGGTACAGTCATATCCGCCAGCCGAAGACCGCGTCGCTGGTCTGAACCGCCTGCGCGACCGGCAACACAAAGCCCGTTAGCCGAGATCAGCGCAACCGTCCGGACAGTTCCGCCTTTCTGGCGTCGGGAATGCAAGCCTTTGCCGGGCAGGTTTCTCGGCACCAAACAAGAGTGGCGATCATCGGTTTGGGGGATCGGGAATACCAAAGTCTGCAATGGCATGACGGAGCGATCCGCCCACACCGATCCAATCAGTAATTTCGGATGCCAGTTCCATTGCCATTAGACCGAGCTTCCCGGCGCCAATCCGGCTACCACCATGATCGGAAACGAGTATCCGAAAATTTCCGCATCCTCTATTGGCTACAGTGACTCCAAAGGGAATCGACTGAGCCGAATTTCAGGTTACCTATACCGTTTCGAACGTCAATCGTTATATTACATGGACACGTTTTGGCGTGGTTTTGACCAAGATATTCGTGTTTTCAACGGTTTGAAGTAAAGGGCAGGGGGAAGCTCGGATTAGATCGCCATTTCCGGCTCCAGGGAACGGTCCCATTTCGGAGTCGGAATTTCGGTCGCGCTCTCCATGCCTTGGTGTCCAGCAGAAGCCCGAAAACACCCGACCGCCATCCGCCAATTATTGAATCGATGATGCCGACGGTGGTGTCAATGAGCAGAGCAAATCCTGAGCCTTTTGCCAGCACCAGCCCGCTATTGATCGACAATCATGCACGACGTTCCCTGGGTCGGGAAGTCCCACAAGATGTTCAACCGTGCCTTCCGAGCAATTCCTGCTCAAGTGTCAATGACGCTGGCCTGGGGCCGAGGAACGTGGCCAGCATCGCTTCGACAATCCGTCGCTGGGTGATTGCCCCAATTTGTTGGCCGTTGCTTGTCACGGTAACAGCATTTTCTGTGAAGAGCAGCGAAAAATTGTCGCCAACGAGCATGGCAGGCATTTTCGAGAGGAACCTCTCAACATCGTCGGGGTCGAGGTGGCATGGAATCATACAACTGCTTTTGAGGCCCTCCCGCCAGGCGTTCCGGGCTTCATCAGCACTGACTTTGTGTTCGAACCTGAACATCAGCAGTTTGGTCTCGGGCGACCGGATGATCTCGTCTGGATTGGTGCTGAAATGCTCCAGGTAAAGACTGGCGACGTATATGTGGATGCCCACGATAGAATAGGTGCGTCGCCCGAACCCATTTAGATATAAGGTCTTGCCGTTCACGCTTAGCCTGTCGGGTATCTTTACACCTCCGAACTCTGCTGCGTGCGCTGCGAGCCAGACCAACACGAGGACGACGAATATCATTTGTGCGCAAATGAAAGGGAGGGATACAATGGACAGCGCCCGCTTCATGAGGCATCTCCTTGGCCGAGATCGCCACATCGGCCGGCCTGGTGATTGCGAGCATGGCTATCTCATGGAATTCATCAAGCCTTTCGCAGGGCTGTCCCCGGCGCATCGAGATCGGATAGTGTTGACGAAAATCGAGTAGGTCATCTTCACCATGATTTTCTTAAGTATCCTGTAAATGGGTGGTTCAGCGGCCCGGGCGTGCATGGCCGTTGACGACACACCGGTAATCAGGAGAGTTAAGATGCCTGAGCTATCCCTCCGAACCTTTCCGCCAATTCCAGGCCGGTCATATGTGGCATGTGATGGTCGAGGATAGCGCAGGTTAGTTTTTGTGTTTCAGCATCACGCAACTCGGCTGCCGATGCAAACATCTTTACAACTGCCCAGCGACCTCCGGAAAGAGCCGGAGCGAGATCGCCCCCAAGCTCACACGAACGTTCATCCGTCGCCACGAATAGAAGCGCGGCACAGAGGGGCTGATTATGAATCAGTGCCTGCCCGGTTCGCCGCCGTGTTGGACTGAACCGTATTCCAAACAGCCCTTGATCTCCTGTTCGGCCTGCAGCCAGTCGATCAAATCGTACCCGTGCGGTCGGCCATGATTTTCCCACATTTCGTATGCCCTCTCCGCAATAAGCTTGTGAATCGCTGCATTTCTTGCGGCTTCATTTTTCTCATCCGACGCGGACCTTCCCTTGGTAGTGAGGTTGCCTTCCGCATCAATGACCGGAGGGATCGTATTGCTACTTATTGCGGCCAGATCGCTCCCGGTTAGTGGCAGCGCCTGCGAGCCGATGGCAGGCTCCGGCTTCGCGCCATCGTCTGAGGCCGCCACCGCCATCAGGGCGCCTGACACCGCTTCGGTTTGCTGCTTCCGCATGGCGTAGCGATCAGCCAATTCGGCGGCCTTCATTTTGAGCGCGATAATCGGCTGCGACGCTGCCTTCGGTGGGGCTATTTCCTTGTCCCAGGCTACTTCGGTCCTGTCGGGCCGATTTGGTTGAGCCTCCGGGAACTGGCTGCGCAGGAATGTCTCGATGTCCCGTTGATCTCCGTGCCAACCACTGAAGTCCGCCTCAGAGTCGACCAACACACTTTCGGAGGCGGTGCTGGTCAGCAAAAAGATCGGCAGTCCTTGGGACAGGCGAGCGGTGTTGGCAGAGTTGATTGGATAAGGGGAATTGCTTCGGGATCGGGTGGCGTTGGCGTAATTATGCAAGTCTCCATAATCGACGGGCTTTTCGAGAACTCTGTCGATACCAAGCTCAGCGGCCTGACGGAGTATGGTTGGTGAGGGCGAACCGGTGATCAAAATTATTGGGATACCCGAGCCATCAGCACGCAACCTTTCTGCCAGTTCCAGGCCGGTCATATGTGGCATATGATGGTTCAAGATAACGCAGGTGAGTTCTTGTGTCTCCGCCTCAAGCAAGTCGGCTGCTGATGCGAAAGTCTCGACGGCGTGCCCCGTGACCTCCAGCAGGAACCGAAGCGACTCCCTTACAGCGGCCTCATCATTGACTATGCCAATCACCGGCTGTTTGACCTTTGCCATGGCTGAATCCCTGCAGGCAGGGGCGAAAGAGCCGACCCTACGGCTTGCGGTTAGCATGACCTGCTGTTTCGGTTCATTGATCCTGATCAATTGTCTGGCGTTGCCCGGTCACGGCGCATCATCACGGTAGCGGATCATCGTATTGGGTTGGTTGTATCGGAAGCGCGCTGGTCGAACATCGAGGCGGTGGCCGGAGCAGACCAGGAACGGCAACCGCCGATGCGATCGGCCACTCGCCGCATCTGTTCCTCAAACACAACGATACTATCGTCTGGCCCACGTACCAACGCGATAACCTTGCATCCTTGAGCGGAAAGCTCAGTCGCCGCTTTAATAGCGACGTGAAGACTGGCCGCCCGACACAAAACCGCCCCCCGGATGCCGTTCACCGTCCAGTTACCTGTCTCGTCCAGGATGAATTCCAAACGGTCGTCGCTCCAATGGCGCGCTGTATTGGCAAGCATTTTCGAGGCTCCCTCTGCGCGGCTAAACTTCGCTCGGTTGCCGGCCGCTTAGTTGCTTCTCTCATGAAGCTTTGCTTATAGGTTACCAGGGTGCATGGCATTTCCACCAAACCAAGAACCTGAACCAGAGAGAACCTTGCGCTTGTTCAGGCGACATTCCAGTTGGCATTGATTGAAACAGACGGTGATAATTGTCTTATTGTAAATCTGGGAGAAGCGATGGTGATCCCTTATCTGCTGACCGGGCTGCAATTGAAGACGGACCGCTGCGCGATGACTGCCCTGGAGTATGGACTGATCGGGCCGCGATCGTGGTGGTCATTGCCGTGGACTTCGCGGTGCCTACGATCCGGCCGGGGGTGATTAGCCGACTTTGGCAGGCGGGTTATCACGCCCCTGGTAGGCGGCATAATGGTCGTGGCTCACCCTGTACGACTGCTCATGACCGCACTTTTTGCAGACGAATATTTCAGTATCCAATTCAAGGAACGGCCCGTCATGGTCAATCCGTTTGAGTAGTAGCTCGCTGAGGCAGAGCTCGCAGTGTAACGTGGGGGGGCGGCTGGACAAGCGTACGCATGCGATTTTCTTTCGCCCGATATCGTTCGGAGCAAGGAAATGGGACGCTCAAAACGAGTCCCGATCAGTGCAATTGGTTGGAAGCCGAACGCCTTGAGTTAGCGTCTCGGTCCAACCATTCATGCGCGCATTGCGGCTTGGTGTCCAGCGCACCCCGACCGCGTCGTAACCACCGTCATCGGCTCGCCGTCACCTGGCGCGGGCCCGTTGGTGGGCGAACTGGCCGAGGGTGGCGATTCCGGGAGGCACCGATGCCGCCAAGTCGGGCTGGCCCGCAAGCGGTTAACCATGTCCTCGAATGCCTTGTCGGTTGCAACGGTTATACCGCCGGTCATCACGATCTCCATATGTTTGGAATCGTTTGACCCGGTCTTCTTCCGGGCGACGGCGACAGCGTCGATATCAATAATCAAGGCTGGTGAGACTGCCCATGGATCACGATGAACTCGATCACTTTCCCTCTCTCCTGACAAATGAACGCGCGCGCTCTCGCGGTCCGACTTATTTCGAAGCCGTTTCGCCCCACGGGACTGTGCGCGCCAACGCCGATCAAGGCACGCGAAGGCCCTCACGCAGTTAAACCAGGAAAATGAACCCCGTGGACGTCATGGAACCGCCCAACCGTCAACCGCGGATCGCGGCGGCGGGCGACCGCCACGGCGGAGTTGATCAGTTCAATGGCCTTGCGCCGCGCGTTTGCATCCGAGACGTTGCGGATCACAGCGCTCTCAAGATCGCAGAATACTCGATCATCGGCGCCAGCATGGATGAGATTTGGAATGTTCGTTGAAGCGACAAGGGCCGCACTCGGCTCAGTCGGAGCGCAGCCCGCTGTTGCCCGGTGGAACTGCGACAAATCGGCGTCGACGAAACTGCGGCGTGAGCCACCGTGATTTCCGCCTTAGCGGAATGAACCCGCTGTTCGCGGCGAATCATGATGTGCCGGATCGCCGTCCCGGCGGACCCAGATGTTGCCGGCTTTGCGGTAGCTTCGTTTCACCGCAGCCCAGGCGATCCGGTGCGGTGTGGCTTCGTCGCCGCCGTAACGGGCCCAGGCGTGGTTGAAGGCCTCACGGTAGATGTCCCGCGCGTGCGGTGGCAGATGATCGTAAACCGACGGCGGCAAATCTTCGTTGCTACGATATGGCATCACACTCGCATCCCGGAAAATCATGACGCCCGCTTCGCACGGTCAATGAACCATGCCGTGGACAGTTGGCGCCCGTTTGAGGAGGCGATCGGTGCCACCGCCGCAGCCTCGCGGCGTCCGCGACCCGCTGTTCCGCCAACGCTACCGCCGCCACCCGCGGTTCGCATTTGCGGGCCGCGGCCTGCTCCAGCACCTCGCGGGTATTTTCCGCGATTTTCTCCGCGACCATGGCCAATGCCGCCGTTTCGGTTCCACCTCGATACTCCATCGCCGCGCAGATCACCCCGCCGGCGTTGGCGATGAAGTCCGGCAACACCAGAATGCCGGATTTGTGCAAAGCGGTCTCGGCCTCCGACGTCGCCGGAATATTGGCGCCCTGCGCAACCAGCTTCGCACGCAGCCGGCCAACGTTCCCGGCGTGCAGCACGTCGGGGCGAGCCGCCGGAATCCAGATTTCGCAGGGCACATCGATGATCGCATCGCGGTCGCGCGCCTCACCACCGGAAAACACCACCAAAGGCTTCCTCGCGTCCTTGTGCTCGGCCAGCGCGGTCAGATTGAGGCCATTCGGGTTGACGACTGTTCCGCTGGTATCCGCCGCCGCGACCAGCCGCGCGCCCTTCTCAGCGAGGAAGCGGGCTGCGTGTCGGCCGACGGCGCCATAACCTTGTACCGCGACCCGCGCGCCATCCAGAGCGAAACCCGCGAAGGGAAGCGCGGCCTCGATGGCGACGGCAAGCCCGAGGCCGGTGGCGCCGATCTCGTCCAGAGGGATGCCGCCAACCGCCTTCGGCAAGCCTGCCGCACGTCCGATTTCATCTTTGATCCAGGCCATGCAGGTTTCATCGGTGCCCATGTCGGGACCCGGGAGGTAGTCGGTCAGGTCGCGCATGGCGACAGCGAAGGCGCGAATCAGATCCTCTTTCTGATTCGCCGGCATCCGCGGATCGGCGATGATCACCGATTTTCCGCCGCCATGCGGCAGGCCGGCGGCGGCGTTTTTCAAGGTCATCGCCCGCGCCAAACGAAAACATTCCTCCAAAGTAACATCAGGGGCCATGCGGACGCCGCCAATCGATGGCCCCCGCGCCACGTTGTCGATGACGACGATCGCCTTCAACCCGACGGATGGAGTGTAGAGGTGCACGATTCTGGCCGGCCCCAGTGCATCGGCGAAGCGAAATCCGTTTTCCATGGTCGCTCTTCCCTGTCAGGAGGCATTCGAAAGCGCGGGGAACGTCGAGACCGACGCGCCCGATCGCTGAATTGTGCTGATGGTCGTGGTTGGTCGCCGGGTTGTCGTTGCGCTGGATCAATTTTGCCCGATTTCCGCGCTGCCAAGGCATTGAGGCTGCAGACCGCTATCAACACCGCACTACCATCCGGTCAGCCGCGCTCCTCCGCCTTGCTTGTTGGTCTCACCTGATCAGGCGGGCACCAGCGCCGATGCGCATCAGCCGGAAGTCTCCGGCGCGGCAAGGCGCGCCAGGAACGCATCAATGAACGGCGCGAGGCCATCGCCGTCCGCCGCAGCGTATTCATAGCGCGCCCGGATGATGGGTTTGTCGCATCGGATCAATTGGCCCAGATCGATCGGCGTCGCAGAAACCACGACATCGGCGGGACTACCCTGGATCGTCGCCGCCAGGGCGCGAAGCTGCGCCTCGCCATAACCGACGGCGGGAAGAACCATGCCGATATGCGGATACGCCTGAAACACCGCCGCGATGTCCGGTGTGGCCGATGATCGAGGATCTACGATTGCCGCCGCGCCTGCCGCAGTCGCCGCAACATAACCCGCGCCGTATGCCATGCCGCCGTGGGTGATCGTTGGTCCATCCTCGATCACCAGTACGCGCTTGCCTTTGACCGCGGCCGCGTCGTCGAGCCGAACCGGCGACGCGGCGTAGACGATTGGCGCGGTGCCATTGATCGCGCGCAGTCCTGCGGTGGCGACGGCAACGTTCTCGGCCGACGCCGCGTCCACCTTGTTCACGACCAGCACATCGGCCATGCGCACGACGGTCTCGCCAGGATGATGCGTGGCGATCTGGCGCGGCCGCAACGCATCCGCCACGACGATGTGCAAATCGGGACGCACAAACGGAAAGTCGTTGTTGCCGCCGTCCCACACGATGATGTCGGCCTCCGGCTCGGCGGCCGCGAGGATGGCGGCGTAATCGACGCCGGCGAACACGACGTTTCCGGCATGGATGTGCGGTTCGTACTCCTCGCGCTCTTCGACTGTGCAATGCGCGGCATCGAGATCACTCCGCGATGCGAAACGTTGCACACGCTCGCTGAGGAGATCGCCATACGGCATCGGATGGCGCAGCACTGCGACGCGGCGGCCACCGGCTCGCAAGCGGCGCGACAGCCAGCGCGCGATCCCCGATTTGCCGCAGCCGGTACGGACCGCGCTGACGGCGATGACCGGGCGGGACGACGTAAGCATCGTGCGCTGCGGCCCGAGCAGCATGAAGTCCGCCCCGGCGGCGAGCGCGCGCGAGGCAAGATGCATCACCTGCTCGTGCGACACGTCGCTGTAAGCGAAGACGACCTCGTCAACCCGATGCTCTCGGCACAGCGTATCAAGCTCCGCCTCAGCAACAATCGGAATACCATCGGGATACAACACGCCGGCGAGTTGGGCCGGGTAGCGGCGGCCGGCGATCCCTGGAATTTGCGCCGCGGTGAAGGCGACCACCGTGGAGGCCAGGTCATCGCGCCAGACCACGTTGAAATCGTGGAAGTCGCGTCCGGCGGCGCCCAGGATGACGATGCGGCGGCGACCTGGCTGGCGCGAGGGCGAACGGTTTACCATGGGCGCCATTTTGTTTCGTGGCTCCAATTGAACAGACATCGATCGCGATCGACCGTTGGTTTTGCGTCGGCGCGCGTGGGCCGTCCCATGGCGTTCCACCGGCACCAGGTTCTCGGACTTCGCGGATTACCCGTTGGGTGGTGGCGGCGGTACCGGGTAGGCGGTCCTGAACCCAGGCACCTGATTGCCATGCGCGTACATGCACTGGGCGTAAAACATGTCATAGCGCTGTTGCAGGCTCATTTGCGCCAGTTGGGCCGGACCGAACCCGGCGATGGTTCCCACCGTGGCCCCTTCGGCGGCGCCGATCGCCGCACCTCGGCCGCCGCCGATGGCTGCCCCAAGGCCGGCGCCCAGTACAGTGCCCGCGACGCCGGTTGCCACCTGCTGGTTGTTGGCGGCCTGTGCGCCTCCTGCCACCTGCTGCCTGGCATATCCCGTGCATTCCGCCTGATCCTGCCGAAACACGTCGAACGGCTTGTAGGGAGCCGGCATGACCGGGATGGTCGGGCCCATGGGGGGAGCGACACAGCCGCCAAGCAGCAACAGCGTCGCAAACACGGTTTTCAAATTGGGCATCTTGGGCCTCACTGGGGGGAAGTCACGGGCACCGCGCGCCAGGGAACGCTGCAAGTTGCGACGTTCGGGTAGTAGCCCCGAGGATTGTCGCAGAAGTACCAGAACTGAGCCGGCGGCACCCCGGCCACCACTGGAGGCGGTTGCTGCATAACGATCGCCGGTGGCACGTAAGTGGGGTACGGCCAGATCGGCTCCGGATAGAAATACCATCCGCCGCCCACAACCCACCACCAGCCGAAGCGACCGTCGTGCCAGTCATGCCGCCAGCCACCGCCACGCCAGACGCGCATGTCACCGGCACTGAAATGGCCGAAGTCGCGGCCATGAAAGTCGCCGCCATGCATGCCACGCTGCGCCTTCGCGCCCGCTATGGGCAATGCGGACAGCGCCAGGCAGAGCGCTGAGATAATGGCCATCCTGGGCGGCGGACCCACCGTCGGGGCGCGCGTGGCGGCGGCAAGCCCGCCCCGCCGGAAAGGAACTTTGGTCATCGACATGATGTTTTCCTCTGCTTCGCCGTAATCGGTTGCGCCGTTCACGCGGCCGGATAACCCACGGTCTGTGCAAACGTCACAAAGTGCGTATCGGACAGTCGCAAGCTCCGGGCCAGGCCGGCGTAATCGACCGCGCCACGAAATACTGTGCCAAGTCCCTCTGCGGCGCAGAACAGGTAGACGTTCTGACCCATGAAAGCGGCGTCGACCGAGGCATAAAGCCGGCGATCTTCGGGTGCTACATCGGCCATCCGCTCACCATGCGCCACGTAAATCAGGTTGAGCGGGGCAATCGCCACAAAGTCCTGCAGGCCGGTCCGATCACGGATGTCTTCTTGCAAGTATCGCATGAGCGTGTGGGTCGCCGGCTCATACCGCCAGACCCCATCCTGCATCGAAATGTAAACGTCGATCACCATGACGTGCCGCCAATAAGGCACAGTGCGGTCACCATTTGGACGATTGACGCCGAATGCTGCCCACAACAGTTCTGACAGCACTGGCAACGGCAGCGACTGGTCCGAGTATTCGCGGGTCGAATGCCGCTGCCACAGTGCACTGATCAGCGATTGGCCGCCCTCGAGCCGCGGCGTCGGCAGATCGATATGCTCCGGTTCTTCCGTGCCACGCTCGATGGAGCTTGCAGTACTGGATTGAAATGGCATTGCCGTGGTCTCTCCTGAACGACGTCAAAACGCTTCGCGCCACATTCACCAGTCAGGCGATGTTGCCGCGCCCGGACCCAGCACGCCGGCGGAACGCTGTCTTTGAACGCCTCGGGGCAATACGCGGCATTGACCTGGATCAGGCGGATACTCGAATACGGCGAGGTCTCGCGATCAGTCATGCCATCGCTCAACCCCGAGGAACTTCCTGCTCCGTCGATTGTCCCACCCGGGTACTCGCCGGCGCGGCAATCCAACCGCGGCCCACCGCGATTTGTGCCGCCATCGCGAGGAGTCCGTTGATCAACAACGCATCGCGCGCACCGATCAGGCTCACGGATAATCCAGTCAGCAGACTTCCCAGCGAAACCCCGCCGCGCATGGCGAGCATGTACAGACTCACGGTTTGCCCGCGTAACTCCGGCAGGCATGAGGCCTGCAGCAATGTATTTGCGGAGGTGTTGCTCACCGTCATCGCGAAGCCCGCGATCGCCAGCAGGAATGGTAATCCCCAAAGCCATGGATTGAGGGCCACGAGCACCAAAACGGCACCGTAACATCGGGCGAGCCACGAACTGATGCGTCTGCGATCTCGGCTGGCATCGACGCCCAGAAGCGCGATCGAACCCAACAGCCCGCCGGCGCCAAACGCCGCAATCGCCATGCTGAACCCACCGACATCGCCATGCAGCACGGTCTTGACCAGGACCGGGCAAAACACGATCAGCGGCCCGCACAGCAAACTCGTCAGCAGCACCGTCAGCAACGCACCACGTAAATTCGGGCTGCGGATTATGTCTTGTATGCCATCAAGGATGGAATTGTCCTCGGGAGGGCCACCGTTCAGCGCGGTGGATGTTCCACGTGGTAGAATCCACAACGCGACCCAGATGAACGGCAGATAGGACAACGCGTTCAGCGCGAAGCATCCCACCGCGCCCACGCTCGCCATCACGACGCCCGCGAGAGCGGGCCCAAGAACCCGCGACAGATTGAATTGTGTCGCGCTCAATGCGAGACCCGAAGCGATCTGGTCATGTTCGACGATGGACGGAACGATCGATTGAAACGACGGCATCGACAGGGCGTCGGTCACGCCAACAACCACCGAGAGAGCAATGACGATCCAGGGCCGCACGGTACCGCTCAGCAGCAGCACGACCAACAGGATCGGACACAGCATCTGCAATGACTGACATGTCGCGATGACAAGGCGGCGATCGGATCGGTCAGCCAATCTGCCGCCCAGCAACGTCAAGATCCAGGCCGGCGCCGCCATCGCGAATGAGTCAAGCCCGATCAATAACGACGAGGCTCCCAGCGTCAGCAGCAGCCATGGCTCCGCCACCTGCTGGGCCCAGGTGCCGAGATTCGAGAGCAAGCTGGCGAAGCAAAATGTACCAAATCGCCGCGTACGGAGAAGTTTAACCGAATCCGCGAAGCTGTTCATCGCGCGCCCCGGACCACCTTGCCGGTATCGGCCTTGTAGCAACCGACTAACGACTGACTCTTGCCGCCTCTGGTCATCCCCGGGCTCGTCCCCGGGACCTGTCGCGGCACCGTACTGGAACGGCTCCCTGGGATGACGAGAGAGAGGCGCCGCCGTGGGTCAATGTTGAAGCACCCCAAGGTAGGCCAGTCGGTGACGGCCCGATACCGCGCCGCTCAAGACGGCAATAACGAACCTTTCGGCCCGGTCAACTCGCGCTGTGGCAGGCCACGATGGCGCGGGCGATGGCATCACTCACGTCGAGCACGGCCAGCTGCCGTGTTGCCACACGGTCCGGAACGCGGAATGGCGGCACCGTGTCAGTGACCGTGATCCCATCCAATGCCGGTGACGCAAACAGTTCCATTGCGCCATCGACGAACAACCCGTGCGCCGCGGCGGCGAACACCTTTGTCGCGCCCGCGGCCTGGCAGGCGCTGGCGGCTCGCACGATCGTGCCTCCCGTGCTGATCAGATCATCGATGATTACGGCGACCTTGCCGCGCACGTCGCCAGCCAGCAACTCGCCGGTCACCACGCCGCTGCTGCGGAATTTCTCCATATATGCGCTGCCGACATCCTGGTGGGTCAGCGCCTCCATCGCCTGACGGAACTGTTCCGCCCGCTTGGCGCCGCCAGCGTCGGGGGAGACTGCGACAACGGACTCGCCACGCAACAGTGGGGCAAAATGCGCCGCGAACAACGGTGCGCTTTCGATATGCCACGTCGGACAGCGAAACGCGTTCTCGAACGCCGCGACGTTATGCACTTCCACCGCGATCACCTGGTCGATCCCGACCGCTTCGAAAAGTGCCGCGACATAGCGGGTAATGATCGGATCGTTCGGCTTGGTGCGGCGGTCCTTGCGCGCGTAACAAAGATACGGCGTCACGGCTGTGACACGGTCGGCGTCGGCATCTTTCAACGCGCCACAAAAGAACAGCAATCGGCAGAGCTTGTCGTTGCCGGTCTCGCGTTCGTCGCCGTGCAACGAATGCAGCACGAATACGTCGTGTCCCCGTACATCGCGCAACGGCCGTGTCTTATGCTCGCCGTCCTCGAAGTTCCGCTCTTCGTGCGGGCTGAGGACGATATCCAGCCGGCCAGCGACGCGCTCCGCCAACTCCCGGCTGCCTTGCAGGGCAAAAAACGACAGGGGTCGATGATCCATCGGTAATGCTCCCCAGGTTCAGCCGGTCGCGTCCAGGGCATGCGCCTCGGCGAGCAGCGCCGTCACCTCGGCGTCCCGCAATTGCGGGAAATGCCGGTAGAACTGGCCGACTGCCATAAAGTTCTCCGGTGCGTCCAGGCAAACGACGTCATCCGCCTCGTGCCGCAAATCATCGAGCGAGTCCGGGGCGGCAATCGGAACGGCCAGCACGACCCGTGCCGGCTTGCGCGCGCGCGTGGCCTGCAAGGCGGCGCGCATGGTCGCACCGGTGGCAATGCCGTCATCCACGACAATGGCGGTACGGCCTGCGATGTCCACCGGCGGGCGGTCACCGAGCCAGACGTGGCGACGGCGCTCGATCTCGGCCAGGGCTGCAGTCTTCGCCTCGTCGAGATATGCGGACGAGATGTCCAGGCGCCGCACCAGATGCTGGTCGATGACAACCGTCGGGTGTTCGCCATCGGTGATCGCGCCAACCGCAAATTCCTCATTGTGCGGCGCGCCGATCTTGCGCACCAGCACGAGATCGAGCGGCGCCGCCAGTGCGCGCGCAACTTCGAAGCCAACCGGCACACCACCTCGGGGCAATGCCAGCACGACCGGGTGCTGATCCTTGAACTTCAGCAGACGTTCTGCGAGCAACCGCCCGGACTCACGCCGGTTGTCAAACAGCATGCGCTGCCTCCGCCAGTTGGGACCCCAGATGACGTTCAAACCACGCCTGAGCCAGTGCGACCACTGCCTCCAGCGTGCCGGGTTCCTCGAACAGATGGGTCGCACCGGGAACCACCTCCAGCCGGTGTGGGCAATGCAATCTCTGGGCGGCTGCCTTGTTGAGTGACAGCACCTCCGGGTCATTACCGCCGACGATCAACAACGTTGCGGCGCTGACCTTAGGCAGCGCCTTGTCCGCCAGATCGGGGCGGCCACCTCGACTGACGACAGCCGACACATCGTCACGACCGGCCGCGGCAACCAGCGCGGCCGCGGCTCCGGTGCTGGCGCCGAACAAGCCGAGTGGCAAATGCCGCCCGGAGGCCGTGTCGCGAACCCAGGTCGCCGCCAGATCCAGCCGACCGGCGAGCAGCGCGATGTCGAACACGCTGGCGCGATCCTCTGCCTCTTCATTGCTCAGCAGATCGAACAACAAGGTGGCAAACCCAGCCTGTCGGAGCGCGTCAGCGACGTAAGCGTTGCGCGGACTGAACCGGCTGCTGCGGGGCTGGAGCGGCTACTTTCACTACCGGCACAGCAGCCGGGTGATGAGCAAGCTCAACGGACAAGTGCGTGACCGGATGAAACGGTGGCTGTGGCGCAAGCACGGGAAGAAACGGGCGTTGTGGAGCGACTACCCGGACGACCGACTACAGACGCAATATGGCCTGTGGTCGTTGCCGCAGAAAGCCGCGTGGAAACAACCGTGCAGAGGCCAACCGAATGCCTGGCAGTGAAGCGACCCGGAAAGCCGGATACGGGAAATCCGTTCGTCCGGTTTGATGAGGAGCGAAGTGGTAGCGCGGAACTGACAACTACGGTCGGTTCAACCCGCCTCCTGCCACTTCGCT
>JBEKQQ010000124.1:0-21635 GCA_049519555.1 Acetobacteraceae bacterium | reverse complement strand
AATCCCCGAGATCGCCCGCACCCTGATCGCCGCCGAGCCGGACCGCGGTTCAACCCAGGCGTTTGCCGCCACGCTCGCGCACACCATGCTGCACGCGCCATCGTTTTCACTGCGTGGCGGCGCACGCGAGATCCTGCGCGGGATCATCGCTCGCGGTCTCGGCCTGCGCTAACCAAAAGGCATCAACATGACTGATAAAGTGCTCTACCAGGCCGATGGCGCCATCGTAACGATCACGCTGAACGATCCGACGATGCGCAACCCTATTTCGGAAGCCGAAATGGTTGATGGCATCGTCAACGCGCTGGACCGCCTGAACCAGGACAAGTCGGCGCGGGTCGCCATTCTGACCGGCGCCGGCAGCGCATTTTCCTCCGGCGGCGATCTGCGCAAGATGCAGGCCGAGTTCGCCACGCGCGCCGAAAAGCCACATCTGACGCCGCTGTATTACAAGCACGGCATTCAACGCATCCCGCTGGCGTTCGAGAAGCTGGATGTGCCGATCATTGCGGCGGTGAACGGGCCGGCGATCGGCGCTGGGCTCGATCTGGCATGCATGTGCGACATGCGGATTGCCGCGGAAACCGCTCGCTTCGCCGAGAGTTTTGTCAAAGTCGGCATCGTGCCGGGCGATGGCGGCGCGTGGTTGCTGCCGAGGGTGGTTGGGTATTCGAAAGCGTGCGAGATGGCGTTTACCGGGGACATGCTGACGGCGGCCGAGGCTCTGGCCTGCGGTCTGGTGTCGCGGGTTGTGCCGGATGCGGAACTGTTGGCGGCGGCGAAAGCGCTGGCCGAGCGGATCGCGGTCAACCCACCGCACGCCGTCCGGATGGCGAAACGGCTGTTGATGGAAGGACGCAACACCCGGCTCGATACGTTGCTGGAAATGTCGGCGGCGATGCAGGCACTGACCCACGCGACGCCGGATCATCGCGAGGCGGTCAATGCGTTCCTGGAAAAGCGCAAGCCGGTGTTCAAGGGGGAATGAACGCGACCCGGGGCGCCAGGTTCGAACTTTCAGGCGATCCGCACTCCGGTCGGAAGCGCCAGCTTCTGCTCAGGCGGCATGTGCGCGCGGTTCTATTTGTTCCAACTCACCCGCAATTTTCCGGCGTTGCCGCAGCAGATCGTGGTCGGCCTGCAGGCCGAGCCAGAAACCTTCGGACACGCCAAAATACCGCGCCAGCCGTAAATCGGTGTCTGCGGTAACGGCGCGTTTACCTAACACGATTTCATTGATGCGGCGCGGCGGCACACCAATCGCGCGGGCAAGTCCGTTCTGCGTCAGGCGCATGGGCTCGATGAAATCGAGCAACAGCACTTCGCCGGGCGTCGGATTCGGAATTTGCTCAGTGGTAGTCGACGATTTCGACACGGTCCGGACCTCCTTGCGTCCATACGAAGCAAATACGCCATTGCCGATTGATCCGGATGCTGTGTTGGCCGGCTCGATCACCTCTCAGCGCCTCGAGGTGATTGTTCGGCGGTACGGCAACGTCG
The DNA here is from genome assembly GCA_049519555.1 of Acetobacteraceae bacterium. GTDB lineage: Bacteria > Pseudomonadota > Alphaproteobacteria > Acetobacterales > Acetobacteraceae > Rhodopila. The sequence continues at coordinate 20,135 of JBEKQQ010000124.1, read as the reverse complement.
TTCAGCACCCTGGCGTTGTTCAAAATTCGCAGCTTCCGCAGGGCAGTCCGCTGGATGTCCTGGGGCAGGGCCCGGCTGAACTGGCCATGCCATATCCGCTCGGTCTCAGACGATCGAAAGCTGACGATCACACTCGCTGTATAACGTTATACGTTATGGTTGGCAAGGCGTTCGTGCGTCAAAGCCTGTTGACCTCGTCTTATGCTGCCAGAGCCGCTTCCGCCGTCGTTCGGCATTCCGCGGCAGCGTGGGTGTTCGACGCTGCCTCCGAGGCGGAGTTCTTTGGCGGCGTCGTGCATGGTCGCTCTGCCAAGGCGACCGATGCGGGGGACCCGGCGTGGGCGGCAACCGGTGGCGCAGCAACCGGTTTCTCCCCGGCAGAGACCACGTAGGGCGGCATCGGCGGAGATAGCACCGCCATCGCTGCAGCAACCGATGTCTCGGCGCGGCGAAGCGGAGGCACCACGCCTTCCGGTGGCACTTGTGGCGTCGCCCTGGTCGGGGCGGTCCGGGTCATCGGTTTCGCCCCCCTTGCCGTCGCATCGTTCATCGGCCGGTCTGGCGCGGCCGTGGCGTCCACCGAGGCGACGGCTTCCGGTTCAGGTTTCGCGGCCAGCTCGGCCTTGCGCCACCCGGCCTGCACGTCCCGCAGTTCCTTCAAAAACCCGAACATCCCTCGACCGAGCGCGACGATCGCCGATCTCGTCCGCGCCTTGAGACGATCGTCCTGTCCACGACACACGTCGCGCGCCGCATCCTCGATCAAATAAGCGTGGGTGACCGCCATACCGGCCAACATAATCTCCACCGCATGGCGTGGCTGGAGCTCTTGCGCGGTTGCCATGACCACGCCAAAGCGGGCCGCGCGTTGTGCCGCGGTATCTTCTGGCCGGTCGCAAATCGCCTCAGCGATAGTCTGCAGCATGCCCGGTTGTATGGTCGGGGAGGCGTTGTGGGATGCGGTACTCATGACATTAAACCCTGTATCAAGGATATACAGGGTTTTATACCTTGAAAATAAACCGCGCCAAGGTAAATCGTCAGCACCCAGGAGAACTGCGTAGCATGGGCCGCCTGGCGCACTCGGTCCGATGCCGTGGGCGATGTCGAACATCCATTGCATCTGGACCCGTCAGGATCAATTGCGCCGGCCGCCATGGCCGATGATCGCTGGCACGGAATCATCTGGGTGTATCTGTGTTCATCCGTGTGTATCTGTGTACCACCCTCACGACGAAGGCATTTGGTCTGGCGCACGCAAGGCAAGTGAGCCACAGATGAACACAGATTCAACAGTGCGATTGTGACGACCGAGGGCCCTGCCCTTTAGTATTACTTTACCGGAACAAGACCTGTGAGACCGTTGGTCAGCAGTGTTCCGCATATGCTGGCCAATTCCGGTACACCCTTCAGCCTTTTTCGAACACCGGCAGCGTCAGATCCTCCTTCACCCGCTCGAATCCAACCTTTACCGGCAGCCCAATCCGCAACTCCTCTGGTGCAATACCCCGAGACTGCGCCTGCATTCGCACACCCTCGGGCAAATCCACCGTCAGCAGGGTGAACGGCAAATCCGCTTTGAACCCGGCATGGAACGCATGGTGCGTAATGGTCCAACTATGCACGGTGCCGCGACCCGACGCCGCCACCCACTCGGCATTCATCGAGTAACAGGCATCACAAACCGGCCGCGGATAATGTCGCACCTTGTGACAGTCCGCGCAGCGTTGCAGGCAGAACCGGCCGGCATGCAACGCATCCCAGAACGGCGTGGTTTCCGCCGTCGGTTCCGGCACCAGCTTATCGTACGACATCATGCCCTCCGCATGATGGCGATCGAGCCATCGCCGAGGTGACCGGCAACCGGCCGTTGATCCCCAGCGCACCGTTTTCAACGAAGCCGCCGCCTTCGCCTTTCTTGCAGAACCCCATGTCCTCGAGCTGGCACATCACGATGTAGGTGAAACAATCGTACACCTCCGCCACATCGATATCGCTATGCGTCACCCCTGCCATCGCAAACGCCCTGGGCGCCGCCTTCGCCAGTCCCAACGTCGTCATGTCCGGCCGCTGCGTGATCACCGATGGCGAGTCCGGGTGCCCCTCCGCCACACCGATCACCAGCACCGGCGGCTTGCGCAAATCCTTGGCAATGTCGGGCGCGCTGATCACCACTGCCGCAGCGCCGTCGCTCTCCAGCGAGCAATCCAGCAACCGGAACGGATCGGAGATAATCCGGCTGGCCTGATGATCCTCGATCGTCATCGGCCGGCGCATGGTCGCATTCGGGTTTAACATCGCATGCTGCCTTGTGGTGACCGCGATCTCTGCCAACTGGCGGGACGTGGTCCCGTACATTTCGAAATGCCGGCGCGCCATGACCGCGTAAAGTTGCGGTGGAGCAATTGCGCCGGACGGCATCTCGAACTCGCCGATGGTGCGGAACTGCGGCATTTGTTGCACGCGCGTGCCGATCCGGCCGCCCGAGTAACCGGTGCGGCCAAGCGACAACAGCACGTGTTTGCAGATCCCCGCCTGGATCGCCGCCAGCGCGCACTGGATCGAGGCCACCGCGGAAGCTCCGCCCATCGGCGTCGTTGCGGAAAATCGTAGATCCGGAATGCCGAAATTGGTGACAAAATCTTCCGCAACGGCGCCGGCGCCATACGGGATCAATCCGTCGACGTCGGTCGGCTTGAGGCCCGCATCGGCGATCGCGTTGAGCGCTGCCTCCATTGCCAGCGACACTGGCGAACGGTCGGTGCCGCGCAGATACTTCGTTTCTCCAACGCCGGTGACGGCGCCGGCCTCGCGTAACGACATGGGGGTTTCCTCTCCGGCACACACGCCGGTTTGGCTTCGCCCAGTCGGGTACGCGCGTCAACTCCCGGTGGACGAGGGCCCCGCGGGCGCGTTGCTGATCTTCGTGACGTGACCACCGCGGTCGACCCGGAACACCGCGAGGCCGCGCCTCACCTGGCCGTCCGAAAGCAAGCCAAGCCAGCCATCGACCCCGGCGAAACCGGCCGGCTGGGTCAGGGCCGCGGTGGGAATCCTGCCGGCTCCGGTCAGCACCCGGGCGATCGAGGCAGCGTCGCTCGCCAGATCGGCCAGCGGCGGCGGCGGGATCTTGTATTTATCGGTGTAGTCCCGGATCAGATCGCGCCGCGAATCCGGGTCGGGTGCGGCGAACCAGGCACCGGCCAGCACCGCGGAGTTGCTTGCCGGGATCCCCCACAACGCCGGGCCCAAAATCTGCACCTTGTCGCGATCGATATGGGCATCGGCGAAGGCCTTGGCGAACACCGTCAGGTCCGGCCCGGTGGAGCCCATCAAAATCGCCCCGTAGGGTGGTGGTTGGTCGGGAACCGCGAGCCCGGCCAGTTCGTTGACGGCAGAGATAATGTCGTCCTTCCCGGTTCCGATCATGCGGACGAAAGGCGGCGGCTGGCTCGTGATCGAAGCCACCCGGGTGAGTTCGTCGGCCATGGCCTTGCCAAAATCATTATCCGGCAACAGCGCGGCGACCTGACCCTTGCCGGCCAGTTGCACCGCGCCCAGCAGGCGGCGGACCTGCTGGCCGGGCGTGATGCCCAACACCCACACGCCAGGTTGCGCCTGCGCATGATCGTTGGTGAAGGCGAGCACCGGCACCCCGGCCTGACGCGCAATCGGTGCCACCTGGGCAGTCTCCGCCGAGGTCACCGGACCGAGGATCATCCTGGCGCCACCCTGGATCGCTTCCTGCGCCGCCTTGGCGGCTCCGTCCGGAGTGCCACCGGTATCCTTGACCATCAGTTCCGGCGCACCCGGAACCGCCAGCGCCAGTTGCGCCGCGTCAAGCATCGGCTTGCCAATGTCCGCCATTCTGCCACTGAGCGGCAACAGAATGGCAACCGGCCCGGACGCAATCGCATTGGCCGCCGGCGCCGAGCCCGTCGATGGACCCGGGGGTTGGTTGATCTCAGTGGGTTTGCCACTCTCTGATGATCCGCAGGCCGCCAGGCCAAGCGTGCCAATGAGGAGAACGAATGCCCGACGCAGCATGCCCAACGCCTCCCGACGATATTTTGCCCAACAAGGGATCGCCCCATGAGGAGGAATCGCCCCACGGGATGGAAGAGGGGCCGCACGCCCACCCCCCAGGTCTTGTGCTGGTTTCCACGCCAATCGGCAACCTCGGTGACGTATCGACCCGCGCGCGCGACATCTTAAAGCACAGCGACCTGATTCTGTGCGAGGACACACGACATTCCGCACGCCTGCTGACCGCTCTGGGCGTTGGGACCAGAACCGCGCCGCTGCACGAGCACAACGAGGATGCCCGCATCGCCCCGACCCTGGCGCTGTTGCGGGCCGGCAAGCGGATCGCATTGATTTCGGATGCCGGCACGCCACTGGTCTCCGATCCGGGCTACCGCCTCGTGCGCGCGGCGATCGCCGAGGGTCTGCCGGTTACCGCGATTCCCGGCCCGAACGCCGCAGTGACCGCTTTGGTGCTGTCCGGCCTGCCGCCCCTGCCCTTCCTGTTTCTGGGTTTTGCACCATCGCGCCAGGCCGCTCGCCGGGCTTCCTTCGGCGCCTTGCGCGCCGCCGAACGCGCCGGCCTGACCGCCACCCTGATCTGGCACGAGGCGCCGCATCGCCTGGCCGAAACGCTGGCCGACATGGTGGACGCGTTCGGCTCCCGCCCAGCTGCCGTGGCACGCGAACTGACCAAACATTTCGAGGAAGTGCGGCGTGGCACTTTGGCCGATCTCGCCGGCCACTACACGGGGCACCCGGCGCGGGGCGAGATTACCATCCTGCTCGGACCGCCGGAGGACAACGATGCCGAAGACCTCGACGGCACCCTACGCGCTGCGCTGCGGGAGCACAGTGTGCGCGAGGCCGCCGCGCTGGTAACGGCGGCAACAGGATTGCCGCGCAAGCTGGTCTATGCGCGGGCGTTGGAGCTGGTCAGGCAGGCCGAGGCGGGCACCGAGACGTAGCCCCTTCGATCCATCCCCTTCCGAGGCCTTCTCGAGGCTGCGCCTACATTGGTGCGGGAGATCGACGCGGAAGCAAGCCGCCCCATCCACGGTCATTGCGCCGAAGTCACCGTCGGCGGTAGGCCCGACCTGGTGACAATGCAACAATCGCTGACGATGCAAGCATCATGGTCGCCTCGACAGACGCCATTTCGTTGCGCCACCGGTCGCCGGGCATTGATCCGTCAGACAACGAGTTCTACATGCCGAGTATGCCCTCGAACGCTCCCGACACGATCCCGATCCTGATCGCGCCGAACCCGATCCTGAAAGCCAAGGCCAAACCGGTCGGCAAAGCCGATGATGCTGCGATCCGCGATCTGGCGGCGAAAATGCTGGCGTCCATGTACCAGGCGCCAGGCATCGGGCTCGCCGCGCCGCAGGTTGGCAAGTCGCTGCGGCTGATCACCATCGACCTGATGCCGGACAACAAGCCCGCGCCGATGACGCTGATCAATCCAGAAATCGTGGCCCTCGCCGACGAACTCGCGACACGCGAGGAAGGCTGCCTGTCGCTGCCCGGCCAATACGCCGAGGTGACGCGGCCGGCACGCTGCAAGGTGCGCTATCTGGACCTGACCGGCGCGCGCCAGGAGGTCGAGGCTGATGGTTTGCTCAATGCCTGCCTGCAGCACGAAATCGACCATCTGGAGGGGGTGCTGTTCGTCGACCATTTGTCCGCGCTCAAGCGCAACATCATCATGCGCCGCCTCGCGAAAGAGCAACGGCAGAAGCGCGATGACGACAAGCGGCGGTAGCGATCGAGCCGTCGTCCGCCGGCAGCTCCCCAGCATCAAACCAGGCAGATTGCGGCAGGGACGCTGATCCATGCGCCTCGCCTTCATGGGCAGTCCCGACTTCGCGGTTCCCGCCCTCAGGGCGCTGCACGCGGCGGGACACGAGATTGCGGCGGTCTATTGCCAACCTGCCAGGCCCGCCGGCCGTGGCCACACGGTGCGACGGTGTGCGGTGCAGGTCGAGGCCGACCGGCTCGGACTGTTGGTCCGCACCCCGCCTCGCCTGCGCACCGCGGCGCAGGAGTGGGATGCGTTCGAAGCTTTGCAGCTTGATGCGGCAGTGGTGGCCGCCTACGGGCTGATCCTGCCGCAGCCGATGCTGGAGGCGCCGCGCCGAGGCTGCCTCAACATTCACGCCAGCCTGTTGCCGCGCTGGCGAGGCGCGGCACCAATCCAGGCCGCGATCCTGGAGGGTGATACAGCAACCGGCATCACGATCATGCAAATGGACGCGGGTCTCGATACTGGTCCGATGCTGTTGCAGGAAGCCGTGCCAATTACGCCGACCACCACCACCGCGACGCTGCACGATGTGCTGGCCGGGTTGGGTGCGCGGCTGATCCTGGCCATCCTTGAGGCGCCGCCGCTGCCAGTGCCGCAACCGGAAGCCGGCGTCACCTACGCCGCGAAATTGTCCCGCGAAGATGGGCGGATCGATTGGACGCAGCCGGCCGTGGCGATCGAACGCCGGGTGCGGGCGTTCGATCCCTGGCCCGGTACGTTCACGACCCGGGACGAGACGGTGCTGAAAATCCTCGCTGCCGTCGTAGCGGAGGGCTCAGGCGAGCCGGGGACGGTGCTCGACGACAATCTGCTGGTGGCCTGTGGAGCGGGTGCGTTGCGCCTGACCCGCGTGCAACTCTCCGGGCGGGCTGCGATGGACACGGCCGCTTTCTTGCGAGGCCACGCGCTCCCCGCCGGTGCCCGTCTTGGCACCTGACGGCGCCATCAACTGGGCTTTGCTGCTGGAGTATGACGGCGGTCCGTTCGTCGGCTGGCAACGCCAGGACAACGGCCTGTCAGTGCAGGAGGTGGTCGAGGCCGCGGCTGCGCGCCTCAACGATGGGACCAAGGTCGTTGCAACGGTTGCCGGACGCACCGACTCAGGGGTTCACGCAGCGGGCCAGGTCGTTGCGTTGTCGCTGCGTCCAGGGTTCAGGCCGCGTCAGGTGCGGGACGCGCTGAACTATCACATGAAGCCGCATCCGGTCGTGGTGGTCCGTGCGGCGCCGGCGCCAGAGGGCTGGAACCCACGGTTCTCCGCTGTGCAACGGTCATATCGTTATGTCATTCTCAATCGCCGGGCGCGGCCCGCGCTGCTGCTTGGCAAGGCCTGGCATGTCGCCGCGCCGCTGGATGCCAGGCCGATGCACGCAGCGGCACAGTTGCTGTTGGGCAACCACGACTTCACCAGTTTCCGCGCCACCGCATGCCAGGCGAAGAGCCCGATCCGCACGCTCGACCGGCTGGATGTGACCCGCGATGGCGACGTCATCACGATCATCGCCGAAGCACGCAGTTTCCTGCATCACCAGGTCCGCAACCTGGTCGGAACGTTACGTCTGGTTGGCGAAGGCCGCTGGCCGGTCGAGCGTGTCGCCGCGGTGCTCAAGGCGCGCGATCGCAGCACCGCCGGGCCGACGGCGCCCGCCGAGGGCCTCTGTCTGATGCAGGTCCGTTACCCGCAAGATCCATTCCTGCCCAGCAACAGAACTGATCTCAGTCCGTAATGTTCCGCCTTGAGTGCCCTCATGCCGGCAGGAAAAGTTCCGTCGGCCACGGCGCAACATTGCGAATAACCCGAACGCAAATCACAGGCTAAGACCGGTCGGTATTCGCATTCCGCGTCGCATGTGGTGCCAGCCAACCCATCGCGGCGTCCGGCTCTGCGTCCGTCGTCGGCAGATACGGCTTGATATCCAACAGCGGCGTGCCATCCACGCAATCCAGAAACCGCACCAGCAACTGATCCGGCCCGTCGAACCCATCGAACTGCACAACCGATAATCCGATCGGGTTCGGCCGCCGCGGTCCCCGTGTCGCAAATACGCCTCGAGGTTCCGAATCGAACGGCGGTGTAAACACCAGTTGCGGCGATTTCACCTGATCGAACCAATACAGCAGGATCAGGTGCGACATCCCGTCCAGTCCGCGCAGACCTGGGACGAACTCCTGAAACACCCGGACCCGGCAAACCGGAGCAGGATCGGGCTGGCGTCCATTGCGCGGACAATCCGCGATCGAACGCCAGGGCGTCGCGATCGAACCGATCGGGGTCAAAGAAAATCCAGAGTGGGCCATGCCCCAGTGTACCCGACGATGCCCCGACCGACCACCCCGCGATCAGAACGGCAGCAGGATGTCCATCAGTTGCTGGCCCCAGCGCGGGGTCTGCAAATCGGTCATCTCACCGCGGCCGCCATACTGGATCCGCGCCTCCGCCATCCGGTCCTGCAGCACGGTATTGTCGGAAGCGATATCTTCCGGCCGGATCACGCCGGACACCTTCAGCACCCGCAATTCGCTGTTGACCTCGAATTCCTGCTGCGCCATCACCACCAGATTGCCATTCGACAACCGCTGCGTCACCACGCCGGCAAGCCGCAAGGTCACCGCCTCGTTGCGCTGAATTTGTCCGTTGCCGGTATTGGTATTGGTGCTGTTCATATTGATAATTTTCGTTGGATCGGGGACCGCGGGCCCCAGCCGGCTGGTCAGTCCGGCGACGCCCGGAGCACCCGCCAGTTCAGTACTCGCCCGCGTCAAGGTCGTTACATTGTTCAACTGCGCCGAGTCAGTCATCGACACCACGATGGTCACGATGTCGCCGACCTGCGCCGCCCGCTGATCCTTGAAGAACGCCCGCGAGCCCGCCCGCCACAGTGAGTTCGCCTCGGTCGGCGCCTCCTGCGGTCTGGGCATTGGCATGGTCATCGGCCGATAACCGGGATCTTTGGTGGGATCTTGCGACTTACTCAGTTCCGGCGGCCGGCCGAGTTCCGACAATCGTTGCAGCGAGCCACAACCCGACACACTGATCCCGCAGGTGATCAACAGTGCCCATCGTGCCCGCATGATCAGCCTCCGCGCGCCAAGGCGATGCCGCTACGCGCCTGTGTCGTAATCGGTGCTGTGCCCGGCATCACGCGCACCTCGCCAGGTTTGATGACCTCTGCTTCAAGCACGGCCTGCGATGATACGTTACGGACCCGGATACGATCGCCTACCGCACCGGACTCCAGCGCCATGCCCTGGCCGGTCAGCCACAGATCGCCGACCTGCAGCTGCAGCCGCACCGCATCGCCGCGATTGATCTGCGTTGGTTGCATCAGGTTCGACAGCGGGATTGGCACCCCAGCCTGCATCTGAAGTTTCAGTTGCATACCGATCACCATGGCCGGATCACGCGCGACCTCGGTATGCACTGATGTCACGTGAACCCGTACCATCCGAATATCGTCAGGTCCGGCGATGGAGCCGGCGGTCAGACGGGTGACCGCGACGGGCAGTTCGATGACATCCGCGACCTCGCCGCTGAGCCTGGTGGAAATCGGCTCCATGCCGTCGCCGGTCACCGACAGCATCGCAGTGAAGCGTCCCAGGTCGCGATCGAATTCCAGCTGCGTGATGAGCGGCGCGGATGCTCCCGCGACCGGAACGATCGGCGGATTGAATCCCGGGATAACAATGTCGCAATCCGGAGCCGCTCCCTGCGCGACCAATGCGGCGCGGACCGCTGCCAATACCGCCTCACGCTCCAGTGGACGGCCGGGCCATTCCAGCACCGCGCGATCGGCGTGCGAAATTGGTTCCCAATCGACATCATATTGTCGTGCAATGGCTTTCAACTGGCGCGACTCAACGACGATGCGTCCACCCGGCCCGGGACCGGGCCCAAGCAGGCGATCAGCATTGGCACCGGCGTCTTCGAACAGATCGCGCAGATAGACCTGCGGTCCGTGCAACATGGTCCTGGTTTTCAACACCGCGGCATTTGCCGGTGGGATACAGAGGGGTGCGATCAGAGCAAAACCCAGAAGAAGATAATGCGGTTTCATGGCATCACCGGAGGTTGGTCAGGGTCGACAGCATGTCGTCGGCGGTGGTGATCACCTTGCTGTTCATCTCGTATGCGCGCTGCGCGGTGATCAGGTTGGTGATCTCGGTGACGATGTTGACGTTGGAACTCTCGATAAACCCTTGCATAACCGTACCGAAGCCGGTGATGCCGGGATTGCCGGCAACCGGAGCGCCCGAAGCGGCAGTCTGCAACAGCATGTTGCCGCCCTGCGCCGCGAGACCCGCCTCGTTCGGAAACACGGCAATCTGCAACTGGCCAATCGTCGTTGGAGCCGTCTGACCTTGAATGGTTACCTGCACCTGACCGCTGGTGTTCACCGTGATGCCGGTCGCGGCGGTGGGAATTTGCAATCCGGGTTGCACGGTATAGCCATCGGCAGTGACAATCGTGCCGTCCGCCGCCAGGCCAAACGTGCCGTCTCTGGTATAACCCGTGGTGCCGTCAGGCAACGTGATCTGAAAATAACCATTGCCCTGAATTGCCATATCCAACGTGTTCGATGTCTGGGTCAGCGCACCCTGCTCATTTATCGCGTAAATCGCAGCAGTTTTGACGCCCAGTCCGATTTGTGCACCGGAGGGGACGAGGCTTCCGGTATCGGAACTGTTGGATCCGACACGGCGGAGATCCTGATACATCAGGTCCTGAAACTCGGCCCGCTGACGCTTGTATCCGGTGGTGGTCAGGTTGGCGATATTGTTGGATATGACTTCGACGTTTGTGTTCTGGGCTTGCATGCCCGTCCCGGCGATATCAAGCGCCCGCATCGTTCAGACTTTCCATTTCAAGGTAGCATGCATGTCAGGAATTGGTGGCGAGTGTCTTGTCGATCGTCGACTGGATACGGTCGTCCTCGGCCTGAATGAGTTGCGTGGTGAACTGGTAATCCCGCAGCCCGTTCATCATCGTCGTCACTTCCAGCACCGGCGGCACGTTGGATCCCTCCAGCACGCCCTGCACGACCCCGGGTACGGCGGCCTGAGCTGTCGGCGTGTCCGCCCGAAATAACGACGTGCCCTCGGCCTGCAGCTTCATCGGATCGGTCGGCTTCACCACGCCGATCTTGCCGAGCTGTCCGTTCTGGCTCGCCACTGCACCGTCCGACGTTATGGTGATTTGCGTATCGCCCTGGGCCAACTGAATCGGCTGGCCAGTCACATCCAGCAAGGCATTGCCGGCATCGTCGCCGATCGTTCCGTTTGGTAACGGTCCGAACTTGCCGTTACGGGTCAGGCGTGGGCCTCGGGCAGTCTCAACCGTGAAGTATCCGCCATCGCGCAAGGCAAGATCGAACGGATTGCCGGTTTGCGTTAATGTACCTTGCGTCGAATCCCGCCACGTGGCGCGATCCTGTGTGTAGGCGATCTGTGGCTCACCCGGCAGAGCGGCACCATTTTGTTGCGGATTGAGCCATTCGGCGAACTGCACGCGCGATGCCTGAAACCCTGGCGTGTTGACGTTGGCGAGATTCATCGCCGTCACCTCGATCGCTCTTTCCTGGGCGACAAGGCGAGAAGCGGCGACGAGACTGGCAATATTCATGACAAGGCACCCACTGCTGACCTGAACCTGTGTCAGCAAGGGTCGTGCCAGGTGAATTTCAGGATTGTAGCCTGGTACGCAGTATCGATGAAGAGCGAGTTGCCACGCCGTCACTGCGAGCGCAGCGACGCAATCTCAATCAGTGGAGACACGGAGATTGCTTCGCTGCGCTCGCAATGACGGCGGGAGCGGTCCAACGATCCCCGGTACTGGCGGCGATGCAGACCAGGTCAGGAGGCTGCTCTCGCCGCCCATGTCATGGTGCCGCCTCGCCTTTAGTTCCCCGGCAGGAATTGCCGGACGGTCGCTTCATGCCGAGCCTTAGCGGTTCCTTAAACTTTCTGCGCGAGACTCGCTGCCATGAGCGGCAAAACCTCCATCAGACAACCGGATAAAGCCGAGGAACCGGCGTCCGACACTGAGGCGCCGCCACCTGAAAAACCGCCTGCCAGCAAGAAGAAGCTGATCATGCTCGCTGCGCCGGTGCTGCTGATCGGCATTCTGGCTGGCCTATGGTTCAGTGGTGTGGGGCCACGGCTGTTGGGCATCAGACATAATGAGCCGGATAAGCAGGAGGCCAACAAACCCTCCATTCCGGTGTTCGTCGACCTGCCGGACATGATCGCCAACCTGAACAGTCCCTCGAATAAGCCATCGTACATTAAATTGCAGGCGCGGCTCGAGGTTTCACGACCCGAGGACGCCGAAAAGATCAAACAGGAGATGCCCAGATTGCAGGACATCTTTCAAACCTATCTGCGGGAGATGCGGCCCGAGGAATTGCGGGGCTCGCCTGGCATTTACCGGTTACGCGAAGAACTGCTGGGCCGCGCCAATGTCGCGGTCGCACCGGTTCGGGTTAACGACGTCCTGTTTACCCAGTTGTTGATCCAATGAGTGGTACCGAGGATCCCCCGGCCGAGGGGCAACCCACGGAAGGCCAGTCGGATGAGGACCTGGCCGCTGCCTGGGGCGCCGAATCCGAAGAAGATGCAGCGCCTCGCGGTCAGGCCGCGCGCGTGCTCAACCAGGCGGAAATCGACAGCCTGCTGGGCTTTGACTCAGGCCCCTCGGGTGACGAAGCCCGCACGGGGATGCAGAAAATCATCAGCTCGGGCCTCGTTTCATACGAGCGTCTGCCGATGCTGGAGATCGTCTTCGACCGGCTCGTGCGCATCATGTCGACCAGTCTGCGTAATTTCACCTCGGACAATGTCGAGGTGGGCATCGACAACATGGTCAGCCTGCGGTTCGGCGATTACCTCAACGCGGTGCAATTGCCCGCCATGCTGGCCGTGTTCAAAGCCGATGAATGGGATAACTACGGCCTGATGGTGGTCGATTCAGCGATGATCTATTCGATCGTCGACGTCCTGCTTGGCGGCCGCCGCGGCACCGCGGCCATGCGCATCGAAGGCCGGCCCTATACCACCATCGAACGCACCCTGGTCGAGCGGCTGATCGTCGTCGTGCTCGCCGATCTGTCGGCCAGCTTCGACCCGTTATGCCCGGTGACGTTCCGGTTCGAACGGCTGGAGGTCAACCCGCGGTTCGCCACGATCAGCCGGCTATCGAATGCGGCGGTGCTCGCACGGCTGCGTATCGACATGGAGGATCGCGGCGGCAAGCTGGAACTCCTGCTGCCGTATGCGACTCTCGAACCGGTCCGCGAATTGTTGCTGCAGCAGTTCATGGGCGAAAAATTCGGTCGCGATTCGATCTGGGAAACCCATCTCGCCGAAGAATTATGGAACACCGAGGTCGAGCTGGACGTGGTGCTGGACGAACAGGTCATGCCGCTTGGCGATATCATCGATCTGAAGCCCGGCTCGAAGATCACGTTGAACACGGGTCCCGACGGCGCCGTGGTGATCCGCTGCGGTGTGGTTTCGATGTTCGAAGGGAAAATCGGCCGGCGCAAAAATCGCATTGCGGTCCGCATCGAGCGCGAGGTGATCCGGCAACGGGACGGCGACCGATCATGAGCTTGTTCACGGCTTGTTAACAAAACTGTGCCTCAACTGTCGGGCATGGAATGGGCTCTCGACATCCTGCTGGTGGTCTTGCTGACTGCAACACTGTTCCACGCAGTGCGGTTGGAGCGGGCGCTTGGCGTATTGAAGCGGGACCGGGTGGCGTTACAGGACCTGGTTGCCTCGTTCGACGCCAGCACCCGTGCCGCCGAGACCGCGATCGAGCGCCTGCACGCCGCAACCGAAGGCCCAGGCCGGCAAATTCAAAGGCTGATCGAGAGCGGGACGACGCTCAAGGAAGATCTGACCTTCCTGGTGCAGCGCGGCGAGGGCCTCGCGGACCGGCTCGACGACTGTGTCCGCACCGCACGTCCCACGCTGGCAGTGTCGGAGACGCCGGCAGCACGGTCGCCGTACGCCGCGCAATTGGAGCCGGAGCCACCTCGGCGACGGGCGAATAACGAGCCGGCACCGCGGGAGGCAGAGCCGAAGGTTCGCAGCCAGGCCGAACGTGACCTGTTGAAAGCATTGAGGATGGTTCGATGATCTCGCGGATCCGGCTGCCTCGGCTGTTGCCGGTGACCATCGCCGCGCTCGCACTGGTCCTGGTGGCGAAGGCTGAGGTCCTGGTGCGTTCGGCGATTGATCGAGGCGAACCGGCGTCCGTCATCACCGCCGCGCGCGCCGCCGGTCCCGAGGCTCCGGCCTCGGCCGAAAAGCCAGCCGCGAAACCCGCCCAGGCGCAGCAACAACCAGCGCAGCCACCGCGTGCTGCCGACATCCCGCCGGTCCCCGACGGCCCCGCGCCGATGACCGACGGTGAGAAGGCGGTGTTGCTGGACCTGCGCGCACGCAGGGAACAACTCGATGCGCGAGAAGCTGCTCTGGCGAACCGTGAATCGATGCTGGCCGCGGCGCAACAGAAACTCACAGCACAGATCGGCGAAATGCAGGCGCTGCAACAACGGCTGGAAACGCTCGAAGCCAGCCGCAAGCAACAGGAAACTGCTGCGTGGCAAGGCCTTGTTAAGGTTTATGAGGATATGAAGCCGCGCGACGCAGCGGCAATATTCAACGACCTCGGCATGCCGGTACTGCTGTCGGTCATTGACCGGATGAAAGAGGCCAAGGCGGCGGCAATCCTGGCGGCAATGCTGCCTGACAAGGCACGCGACGTGACGACGCAGCTTGCACTGAAGCGTACTGGGCGGGCCGCTGCTGTGGAGTCAGGCGACAAATCCGCCAACCCCGCAACCCGCAGGACACCGGGCTCAGGCACCTGATCACACCAGCAATCCAGCCAAAAGGGATCTTCCCATGACAATCGACAAGTCCATGAATGTGCTGATCGTGGACGACTACAAGACCATGTTGCGCATCATCCGCAACCTGCTGAAGCAGATCGAATTCAACAATGTCGAAGAAGCCACCGACGGCGCCGACGCGTTGGCGAAGTTGCGCGCCGGCAACTTCGGCCTGGTCATCAGCGACTGGAACATGGTGCCGATGACCGGTCTGCAACTGTTGCAGGAGGTGCGGGCCGATGCGCGTCTGAAGAACATGCCGTTCATCATGATCACCGCGGAAAGCAAGACCGAAAATGTCGTTGCGGCGAAACAGGCCGGCGTCTCGAACTATATCGTCAAACCCTTTAATGCGGAAACGTTGAAGGGTAAGATCGAAATGGTTTTGAATCATGCGTGACACTCCCGGAAGAAGCGGTGGTCGATCCGCCGATCCTGTCCTGGAGCAACTGGCCGAAGCGCGCGGCCGCTATTCCTTGGAAAATCGCGACCTGGTGCAGGAGGTGGTAACTGCCGTGCTGACAACGATGAGCGGTGACCTGAATGGCCACGAAACCACCCTCCTCGGTGAAGTCGAGGCACTGGGCCGAACCATCGCCGCGGCGAAGCAGGAAATCGCTGCATTGCGGGTCGATGACATCAGGGACCACGATATCCCCTCCGCCACCGACGAGTTGGATGCGATTGTCGAACATACTGCCGTGGCGACCAATGCCATCCTGGAAAGCTGCGAGTTGCTGGAGGGCCTTGGCGCCGACGTAACCGGTGAGTCCGCAGGCAAATTGCAAGACGCGGTCACCAAAATCTATGAGGCGTGCAGCTTCCAGGACATCACCGGCCAGCGCATCACCAAGGTCGTGACGACGCTGAAGACGATCGAGGCCAAGGTAGCGCAAATCATCTTGGCGTTCGGCGTGCAACACGCGCCACCCGAGATACCGGAGCCGGCACACGTCGCAACTGACGCCGACCTGTTGCATGGTCCGCAACTGCCGAACAACGCGATGGATCAATCCGACATCGACAAGCTGTTGGCGAGCTTTGGATAATCCGCGCAGGACACCGCTGATCTGCGCCGGCCCAGGGCGCGAGCGGGGGCGCGAGCGGTGGCGGGGGCGCACAAACGCATGAGGCGCGCGCGGCGCCAGCGCAACGCCATCTTCCGGCCCCTGCTGCCGGGAACCCTGCCCGCCTGGAGCCTCCTCCGGGGCGTCCGGACCCTGGCTGTGCTGACCCCGGTCCTGTTGACCCCGGTCCGGTTGACCCTGGCCCTGTTGACCCTGGCCCTGTTGACGTTGGCCCTGTTGACCTTGAAAGCCGGCGTACTGCCACGCCCGGCATGGGCGGAAACCCAACCCGTAGTGCGGATCACCGCGGGCGACCATCCGTATTTCGGCCGCATCGTGCTGAACGCGCCAGGTTTGTCCTATACGGTCAATCGTGACGGCGCACATGTTGTGATCCTGTTTTCGAATGACCCGGTGTTGGGGGAACTGCCTCCGACGCCGCGCAACGTCCTGGCGATCCGCGCTGTACCAGGCGGCATCGAGCTCACCGTGCCGATGGGCGCCAACGTGCGGACCATGCGGTATGGCGATAAGGTGGTTGTCGATATCGATGATACCGTCGGCAATCGGCCGCCGCTGGCTCCCCTGACGGACATGCAACCGACGCCGCAGCGCGAGCCAGGGTCTGTTTCGACCAGGCCAGGCGAAAGCGGCACCGGTGTGGCTCCCGATGCACCGAACGGAACGCATCCCGGTCCGCTGCCGGGCGCTGCCGGGACCCGGCCCAGGGACAATGTGTCGCGACCGGGCGGGCCGCCTGGCAGCGCCGTCGCTGGCGTTGGGGCGCCTGGAAACACCGCATTGGCGAATGCACTGCTGGCGAGGGCCGCGGCTGGGACTTCGGCGCCCGGCACGGTGGTCCCGGGTGCCAAGGTCCCGGACAATGCCGGGAATCCCGGCCTCCCGGAGGTGGTGGCCCCCGGACGGGAGCGCGGCGTAGTCGCACAACTGCCGCTGCCGACCGCCCAGCAAACGGCGGAGCGGAAGAACGGAGCAGGTGCGCCGGCATCGCCTGGTGCGCCGGCATCGCCTGGTGCGCCGGCATCGCCTGGCCCTCCGGCCGAGGTTGCCTTGGCGCCGGGCACCACCTCTGCCGCACCCGCTCAGGCCGGGTCAGACAACGTCAGTTCGGTCACCTTCGCACCGATTGCTCAGGACGTCACGGCATTGCGGGAGGCTGTCGAAACCGCAGCGCCCGCGGCGTCCCCGAAACGGCTGCCGGAACCAGCCCAGACCCAGACGGCGGCGCAACAAGCAACCCCGCCGCCGCCAGGGGCGTCCGATGCAGCGCCTGTCGAACACTCCGACAGCGCACCCGCAATTCCGCCGGATCCGACGAAGCAGCCGCCGGCTGACGGCGCAGTCGCGGCAGCGGTGCAACAAGGACCGGTCCAGGTCTGGCCGGTCACCCAGGATACGCTGCCTCTGGGCCCGGTCGCGCTGCGCGCCGTCCGGTCGCGGCCACCCAACGGCCTTGCCGGTGTTGCGATCGGCCTGCCATTCCGGGGCGCCGTTGGCGCCGCATTGCTTTCCCGCGGCCCCGACATTCTTGTCGTTTTCGACGAGCGGCGGCCCATCGATCTCTCAGCTTTGCAGGACGATCCGGTGTTTGGGCCCGCGGTGGTCACACTTTATCCAACCGCGACCGTCATCCGCCTGAGGAGCCGGCCTGGTCAGTCGGCCATGCTGTTCCCCGACCCGTTGGGATGGCGCCTGTCGATGGTCCCCTCCACACCGAAACCAGCCGCCTTCGCCGAAACGGTCATCGATGGCGGCGTCAGGTTCACGGCTGGCGCACCGGGACAGGTCGTCGCGATCACCGACCCACGGACCGGCGGCACGCTCCTGTTCGGCACGCAGCGCATCTCGGGCCAGGGCGTTCTGGTCGAACGGCGAACGCCGGAGTTCGACCTGCCGGCGACAGGCCAGGGCATCGTTGTCGAACCGCTGTCCGACGCGATCAGCCTGAGCGTCACCCAGGCCGGCTTCGTGCTGTCAGGGGGGCCATACGCCCTCGCCCTTTCTCCGCCGCAACCGATGCCGGAGGCGACGATCGCGGCGGCCGGACTGACCAGGCGGTTCGAATTCCCGCGGCAGACGACCGAAACCCTGGTGCAGCGGGCGAAGCAACAGAAGGTTGCCGCCGCGAGGGCACCATTGCTCAAGCGCGGACCATTGCGCCATGCGCTGGCCGAAAGCATGCTCGGCCTTGGCCGGGGGGCGGAGGCGCAAACCCTGCTGCAGGTCACCATGAAGGACGACCCGCATGAGGCGGAGTCTCCCACCACGATTGGCCTCGCTGCGATCGCTGCGTTGTTGGCAAACCGGCCGGCGGAGGCCGTTGGCCTTGCAGATCCGCGGCTGAACGGAACCGATGAGGTCGCCCTGTGGCGCGCCATCCTGCTGGCGATGCAGGACGATGCGTCGCCTGCGGCGGCGGCGACGCTGGCCACGACGGCGCCGCTGCTGTTCACCTATCCGCCCGAAATGCGCCACCGCGTGCTGCCGCTGGCAATGGAGACAATGATCAGGGGCGGTCAGGGCGCCGCCGCCGCACCGCTGCTGGCCGAGCGGGAGAACGACCCTCGCCTCGCCTACGCGCGCGCGATGCTGAAACAGGCGCAAGGCGACAATGCAGGCGCACTCGTCATGTTCGACGCGCTCACCAACTCGCGATCCGACTTCGACCATGCACGTGCCATGGCTCGCGCGACGGAATTGCGGCTGGCAATGGGAAAACTTGATAACAAAGCCGCGGCGGATGCGTTGGAGGGGCAACTTTATGCCTGGCGTGGTGGCGGGAGGAATCTCGCATTGCTGCTGCGGATTGCCGAACTGCGTCAGAAGGATGGAGCCTGGCGCGCGGTGTTCGCGACGTTGCGCACTGCCAAGGCCGATTTCCCCGATCACGCGGTGGAAATCGACCGCCGGCTCAAGGACGCCTTCGCCGCCGTTGCGCATGATCCGTCACTCGAAAAGATGGAGCCGACGGAACTGATCGCGATGCTCGACGAGAACGCCGAGTTGATGCCCGACGGACCTGACGGCGAACCGATGCGCCTGTTGCTGGCGCAGAAGCTGATGGCGCTCGATTTGCCGAAGCCGGCCGAGCCGCTGCTGGTCAAACTGATGCGGACGGCTCCGTTTGGTCCGGCACGCGCCGGGTTCGGTGCGACACTGGCCACGCTGCGTCTGCGTGAAGGCGATGCCGATGGTGCATTGCTCGCGTTGAGCGAGTCCAATTCCGCCGACATGGACGATGCGGCTCGCCAGCGGCGGGCGCTGATCACGGCGCGCGTCGAAGCAAAACGGGGCAACCCCGGCGAGGCTGTGGCGACACTGTCGGGCAATCTGACCCTGGAGGCGGACGAGGAACGGGCCGCCATCCTGGAACACGCGCAGGAATGGCCGGCGGCGCGGGATGCGCTCGTCCGCCTGGCAGCGCGCGTAGTACCGGATAGTGGCATGCTGAACGACGCGCAGCGCAAGGTCGTGCTCCGGCTGGCGACTGCCGCGGCGCGCGCCGACGATGACGCCACTCTCGCGTCGCTCCGCGACAAACTGGGCGCACGCATCGGCAGCGGAGCGCAGGCCGATATGTTCCGCCTGCTGACCGCGCCGCCGGTGCGCGGCACCTCGGATCTGCCGCGGGTGCGGGCGGATCTGGGCGCGCTGCGCGGGGTCGCCGACGACATGAATCCGAAAAAGACCGCCGCCACGTCGCCCTGAATTATTTTTTGGGGCTCGGGGCGAAAAAAGGGCTTGCACCCTCCCCCCCTTCTGACCATGTTCCGCCCCTCTTGGCCCTAGGGGATGGCAGTCGTTGCCATCCAACAGGCCGTCTGCTGGTAGGAAGGGGTACGCGATGAACGCACTCAGCCCACTGGGGATGGTCTCGGAGACTCCGAGCAGCAACCAGTCCGAAATCTTGGGTCTCGAGGCCGAGAAGGATTACTTCGTAGAAAAGGATGGCCAGAAATTCGCCGGCATGCATTTGCTGGTGGATTTGTGGGGCGCCACCAACCTGTGCGATCCCGAGCATATCGACCGCGCGCTGCGCGAAGCGGCCGAGGCGGCGAATGCGACAATTCTGCACGGCCACTTCCATCACTTCTCGCCCAATGGCGGGGTGAGCGGTGTGCTGGTGCTGGCGGAAAGCCATATCTCGATCCACACCTGGCCGGAACGGGCCTTCGCGTCGATCGACATTTTCATGTGCGGGGCATGCGATCCTTATGACAGCCTGCCGGCGCTGAAGGCGGCGTTCAGGCCACAGACGGTCAATCTGAACGAGCAACGGCGCGGCCTGATTTCGTAAACGCGCCCGTTCGTCATGGCCCG
>JBEKQQ010000123.1:0-18584 GCA_049519555.1 Acetobacteraceae bacterium | reverse complement strand
TTGTGCAATTCGCACAGGCGCTGGCCCCGCCGCATGTCGCCGCACCAGACCAAAAACACCGGCGCGGTGGCGATCCAGTCCATGGTGCCGATCCAGTCGGCAATTTGCTTGATATGCGCCGCATTGCGCATCACCACGACGGAGTATTGTTGCAAATCCGATTTCGCCGGGGCCGATTGCGCGGCAGCCAAAAGAGCGTCCAGCAGTGAATCCGGCACCGGCTGATCGGTGTAGCGGCGCACGACCCGGCGGTCGAGCAACGGAGCGATCGCATCCGGCACCTCAACGCCGGGCAGTTCCATCCCGAAGCGAGCTTTGAGCAGCGCCTGTGCATCGACCATGACCTGTGTCCCCCTTCTCCTGCCTCGGGTTTACCCTTGCCGGAACGCCCGGATCGCGCAAGGTTGCAGCCAGACGGAGGAAACCCATGCCTGCATCTTATGAAAAACACCGCGCCCAGTTGAAAGCGATTCTGCTGTCCTGGGGCATGCCGGAGGATAACGCCGAAACCACCTCGGACATCCTCTCCTGGGCCGACCTGCACGGGGTGGACAGCCACGGAATGTCGATGATTCCCGGCTATGACGCGCTGCGCCGCCGGGGACGGGCGAAGATGGACGCGCAGCCGAAAATCGTGAAGGAGACACCGGTATCTGCCCTGGTCGATGGCGGCGGCGGACTGGGCCACGTGCCGGCGCACTTCGCGATGAGCGTCGCGATCGACAAGGCGAAGAAGGTCGGGATGGCGATCGCTGCGGTCAACAACTCGGCACATTTCGGCGCGACCGGGTACTATACACTGATGGCGGCAAAGGCGGGGCTGATTGGGATGGCCTGCACCTCGGCCTCCGGCATTCAGGTGGCGCCCACCTTCGGCAAGCAGGCACGCCTCGGTACTGATCCATGGTCTTTCGCCGCGCCCAGTGCCGACGGGGTGCCGTTTCTGCTGGATATGGCGACCACGACGGTGGCCGCCGGTCGCATTCGTAACAAAGCCAATGAAGGTCTGCCGGCTCCCGACGGCTGGGTGCTCGACAGCGAGGGCAGGCCGAGTAACGATCCGTTGGTGGCGCGTGAGAAGGGCGGGTTCCTGACCTCATTGGGTGGATCGCCGGAGAACTCCAGCTACAAGGGATATGGCCTGTCGGCGATGGTGAATATTCTGGGGTCCTGCCTGTCGGGAGCAACGCTGATCACCGATCCGATGCACACAAAGAAGCCGCAGGGAATGGATATCGGCCATTTCTTTATGGCCATCGACCCGGGTTTGTTCCGTGATAGCGACGACTTCCAGAAAGACGTGGCGCAATTCTGTGGCGATCTGCGGGCGACGACGCCGATGGATCCGGCGCGGCCAGTGATGGTGGCCGGCGACCCACAATGGAACTACGCGAAGCAGCGTATGGCGGAGGGGATCCCCGTCGGGCCCGGATTGCTGAGCCAGGTGCGGCAGATCGCGCAGGCCTCGGCGGCGCAATGGGTGTTGGATTAGCACCCACCACGAAGCCCCTTCATCGTGAAGCACGCTTCCAGCACGACATTGGCCGGTATCTCGGCGTTGCTCGATCAGATCAGATTGAGAGCTGGGATCAAGGAGAAAAAGCTCGGGATCTTCTATCGCAAGTCCAGGCCTTTTCTTCACTTCCATGAGGATCCGGCGGGAATTTTCGCCGACGTTAATGTCGCGGCGGAATTCGAACGCTTCGCGGTGAACACCCGGCATGACTGGACGGTATTGCTGTCGGCGATTGACGAGGCCATTCCGCCCGAGCCGGTTCAGCTCCGAAACCTGAGCCGCCGCAGGTAACCGCTGGCCAGCGCGCGGGTCCGGCTCGCTGAAGGAAGGTTGCCCGGCGTGCTACCGCCGCTGACGGTGTATAGTCCGGTCAGACAGCGGTTCACCCGATTCGCATTTATGATTAAACCGAAATGATAGCTCAGTTAACCGGCCTGGTTGATGCTTTGGAGGACGGGCGCTGCGTCATTGACGTGGCGGGCGTTGGGTATCTCGTACACGCTTCATCGCGCACGCTCGCGGCCCTACCGCGGCCGCCTGAAGCGGCCAAACTATTGGTGGAAACCCATGTTCGGGAAGACGCGATCCAGTTGTTCGGCTTCACCGATACTGCCGAACGCGACTGGTTCCGGTTGCTGACGACGGTGCAGGGCGTGGGGCCTCGGGTGGCTCTGTCGATCCTGTCGGCGCTTTCGCCGCGTGATCTGATCGGCGCCATCGCAACGCGAGATCAGGCCAGCCTGACCCGAGCACCGGGCGTTGGTGCACGGCTCGCGGCCCGATTGTTGACCGAACTAAAGGACAAGGTCGGCGTGATGCCTTCCTCGCCGGGCGCTGCCACTGCAATACAACCGTCCTCGCCTGCAGGTGCTGCCGGGGATGCGCTCTCGGCGCTGGTCAATCTCGGCTACCGCCGCCCCGAGGTCCAGGCGACGGTCGCGCGTGTGGTGGAGCGGCTGGGTGACACGGCGGCTCTGGACGCGATCATACGCGACTCGCTGAAAGAACTTGCCGGCAGGACCGGCGTATGAGGCGGCCTCGCGCGACCTCGGAACCCGAGGCGACTGACGACCGCACGGTGTCGCCCGAGCGCCACGACGAGGATGTGGCCGAGGCCTCCTTGCGACCGCAAACATTGGCGGAATTCACCGGGCAGAAAGCCTCCAGGGAAAATCTGGCCGTGTTCATCCAGGCGGCGAAAGCCCGCGGCGAGGCGCTGGATCATGTGCTGCTGCATGGCCCCCCCGGACTGGGCAAAACCACGCTGGCGCAAATCATCGCACGCGAGCTTGGGGTTGGCTTCCGTGCAACCTCGGGACCGGTGATCCAGCGCGCGGGCGACCTGGCGGCGATCCTGACCAACCTGCAGCCGAGGGACGTGCTCTTCATCGATGAAATCCATCGCCTGCAGCCGGCAATCGAGGAAATCCTCTATCCGGCGATGGAGGACTTCCAGCTCGACCTGATCATCGGTGAGGGGCCGGCGGCCCGCAGCGTGCGCATCGATCTGTCGCCGTTCACTTTGGTTGGCGCAACCACCCGCTCGGGCCTGCTGGCGACGCCGTTACGGGATCGGTTCGGCATTCCGCTGCGCCTGGTGTTCTACACGCCAGAGGAATTGCGCCTGATTGTCAATCGTGGTGCCTCGTTGCTTGGCCTGAGCCTGACACCGGACGGCGCGACCGAGATCGCTCGCCGTTCCCGCGGTACCCCTCGCATTGCCGGCCGGTTGTTGCGCAGGGTACGCGACATCGCCGCAGTATCCGGCCAATCCCCGGTTAACCGCGCCATCGCTGATGCTGCCCTTACGCGACTGGAGGTCGATCAGCGCGGGCTGGATGAAATGGACCGGCGTTACCTGCGGCGGATGGCGGAGCACCATGGCGGCGGGCCGGTCGGCGTTGAGACTCTGGCCGCCGCGTTGGCAGAGGCGCGCGATACGCTGGAAGACGTGGTCGAACCGTACCTCATTCAGGAGGGGTTGATTCAGCGCACCAGCAGGGGCCGCGTGTTGGGTCAGTCGGGCTGGCGGCATCTGGGCCTGATGCCGCCAAACGCCGCTGTACAGAGAACGTTGCTCGATGAGCCGGCCTTGGACACCACGCGAATCGAGGAGAATGGTTTGGATGAATGACGATTAACCTTGCTTCCATCCCGCCAGATGGCCGCCATCGTTATGCCATACGGGTCTACTATGAAGACACTGATGCCGGCGGAGTCGTTTATCACGCCACCTATCTGCGCTATGCCGAACGCGCCCGCACCGAGGCCCTACGCGACCTCGGCGTTCCTCACGCGGACCTCGTGGACCGATTCGGGCTGATGTTCATGGTGCGCCGCCTCGAAGTGGACTATGAGCGCGGCGCGCGCCTGGATGAGGCGCTGACAGTCGAGACCGAGGTACTCGAAGTTGGCGGCGCCACAACCAGATTGCGGCAAACCGTCCGGAACAAGGACGGCATTTGTGCGGCGCTCACCGTCCGGTTGGCCTGTGTGCGCGTGAATGGAAACAAACCCGGGCGGATTCCGTCGCCGTGGCGGGAAAGACTTTCGGCCATTCGAGACCGGCGCGCGGCGGACGGGAACTGTTAGCGCCGGGGCGGCACCATCGGCACAGGTGCGCTATCGTGACCCTCGTCATGGCCCGATTCGAGTGGGCCGTTTGGCGAAATGTGAGGTCGGGCAGGCGGCGGGCGAGCCAGGGCATGACGATAACGCGAACCATGCCGTGCTGATGATGTGGGCCGGACCGACATGGCGATGTGGTCCAGGCGAGACGGTAATACAGGTGCGCCGGCTGCAGTCTGGGCTGGTAACAGGACATCGAAGGGGACAAAAGACGTGAATTCGACAGTGGACGCGGCCAACCTGGTTACCCAAGGGACCGACTTCTCGCTCTGGGGCCTGTTCCTGGAAGCCAACTTCGTCGTCAAGCTCGTGATGCTGGGCCTGTTGTTGGCCAGCGTCTGGGTGTGGGCCGTCGTATTCGAGAAAGTCGTCAGTCTGCGCAAGGTCAACCGCGAGGCGACAGCGTTCGAGGACCGCTTCTGGTCAGGTGGCAGCCTGGATGAGTTGTTCGACCAGGAAGGCGACAACCCGAAACATCCGATGGCCTCGGTGTTCTCAGCTGCGATGAATGAGTGGCGGCGGTCGAAGCGCGCTGCCGGCGCCGATATCGCTCACTCCTCGGTCCGCGAACGGATCGATCGCGCCATCACCGTCACGGTGACGCGGGAGATGGAGCGGATGGAACGCTGGATGGTGTTTCTGGCTTCTGTCGGAGCCACTGCACCGTTCATCGGACTGTTCGGCACCGTCTGGGGGATCATGCACAGCTTCGCCGCCATCGCACAGATGCACAATACGAACCTGGCGGTCGTCGCACCCGGCATCGCCGAGGCGTTGTTCGCCACCGCGATCGGCCTCGTTGCAGCTATCCCGGCCGTGCTCGCCTACAATAAGATCAGTACCGATTTGTCCCGCTTTGCTGCGCGTCTGGAGGGCTTCGGCAGCGAGTTCAGCGCCATCCTCTCGCGCCAGAGCGAAGCCGCGGCGGGGGCCTGAACGATGGCGTTCTCGCTTAACCAAAAGGGCTTGGTACGCAGCCGTTATCGGCCGTTGGCGGAAATCAACGTCACACCGATGGTCGATGTCATGCTGGTGCTGTTGATCATCTTCATGGTGACGGCACCGCTGATGACCTCGGGCGTGTCGGTTGATCTGCCGAAGACGAACGCCCAACCGATCAACAACGACAGCCAGCCGCTGACCGTATCAGTGCGAGCGAACGGCGACGTGTATCTGCAGGACCAGCTGGTGCCGTTGCCTGACGTGGTCGACAAACTCAAGGCGATTGCGGCGAACAATCCGGACCGGCGCATCTTTGTGCGCGGCGATAAAGATCTGCCTTACGGCCGCATCATGGAGCTGATGGGAATCATCACCCAGGGTGGGTTCACCCATGTCGCGCTGCTCGCCGAACAAACCGGCCCAACGGCGGCCGCGCCCTCCGCTCCTCCGGCGGCCCCGAAATCTGGACGGCCCGGACCGGGCTGATTGTCGGCACGATGTTGCAACGGTCCCCTCCCGTTCTGACCGCGCCAATGAGGCAGTTCCTGTCGCGCAATCCGCGGCTGCGCACCGGTGGGATCGTTTCTCTCGTTGGCCATCTGTTGGCCATCCTCGCGTTGATGATCACAATCCCCAATTGGACGCCCGACCAACAAGAGGAACCGGATGCAACAGTCGAAATGATTTTCGATGGTAAGGCGCAAACCACGATCAAAGCGCCGGCGCCGGCACCGATCCCCGCACCATCGAAGGAAATTGCGCCGCCCGCGCCGCCGGTGACTGAGTCTGCGACAGCTGAACCGATCGAGGCGCCGCCGCCTCCACCGCCGCCTCCACCGCCGCCGGAACCAGCGCGGGTCAGTGCTCCGCAGCCGACGCCGCCGTCCGACGTGCCGCCGCCCGAACCAAGTCCGATCGAGGCGCCGATCATCCCGCCGCCACCTGCGCCACCGGCGCCGCCGCGTGAGGCAACCCCTCATCTGATTACGCCGCCGGTGCCGCCGCCGCGGATCCCGCCACCGCCGGCGCCGCCCAGTCAGACCGCCCAGCCCAACGCGACGCAGAACATGGCAGCGAACAGTAACGCGCTGGACGCGACGCTGTTACGCCTGCGGCAACTGGAGGCGCAGAAAGTGCCACCGCATGCCCATCCCAATCCGAAAGCGGGCGGGCAGCCTGACAGTGGCGGCAACCCCGCAAGCGACGACACCAGTGCTCTGAGCGCGGCGGCGCGCGGCGAGATCGGTGCCCATGTGCGGGAGTGCTGGACCAAGGACGCCGGCGCTGAAGGTATCGATAAGATGAGCGTCGTATTGAACGTCGTCACCGACGCCACCGGCACGACCCGGCTCGCCAACGTAGCCGACGAGGATAAGAGCAAACTGTCGGATCCGGTGTTCCAGGCTTTCGCCGAACGTGCGGTCCGTGCGGTCATGGATGTCCGTTGCGCCACCTTACCGTTGCCGCATCAGATGCTCGGCCACACCAACAACCTGACGTTCCGGTTCCGCCCATGAGTAGCCGTAATGGATTTGCACGGCCGTGTTGGGGCGTATCGAGATTGGAATGTTCCGTCTGACCCACCAACTCCAAGGCGCGATGCCTTTCGCCGTCGACTTTACCGTTATCGTCCACACCACGGGCGCCATGACGGGAAGGTCGTTTCCTACCTGAGGTGACCACCCATGCTGCTTCCGTCTCCACAATTCCGCCGTCGCGATTTCATTTGCACCGCACTTGGCTCCGCTGCGCTGGCCTCCACACCGCGTCCCGTTCTGGCCCAGACGACCGGCGGTACCGGCGGGTCAGCCGTGATCGATGTGAACGGTGCGCGCAATGCACCCATTCCGGTTGCCGTCACCGATCTCGGCGGTGGTCCAATGGGCCCAGATATTTCTGCCATCGTGACGAACGATCTGGCACGTTGCGGCTTGTTCCGGCCGATTGACCGGGCGGCGTTCATTCAGAGTGGACCGTCGGACAGCGGCACGCCAAATTTCCAAAACTGGCGCCCCACCGGCGCGCAGGCACTGGTCACAGGCCAGGCATTCGATGACGGCGCGACCGTGCGTGTGGAATTCCGGTTGTGGGACATCCTGCCCGGGACGCAACTTCAGGGCACTGCATTCACTGCGCCGAAGGCTAACTGGCGGCGTGTGGCGCATATCATGGCCGACGCCATTTATCAGCGGCTGCTTGGCGAGCAAGGCTATTTCGATACGCAGATCGTGTACGTCTCATCGCAAGGTCCCAAGGCACGCGCCATAAGGCGGTTGGCGATCATGGATCAGGACAGTGCGAACCAGCGTTATCTGACGGATGGGACATGGATGGTGCTGACGCCACGCTTCAATCCGAAGCGGAACGAAATCGTCTATATGAGCTACGCCAACAACCAGCCGCGAGTTTATGTGATGAACGTGGCGACCGGGGCGCAATCGTCTCTGGGCCGTTTCAGTACGATGACGTTCTCACCCAGATGGTCGCCCGATGGAGGGACGGTGGTGATGGCTACGACCGACGGGGGCGCCTCGGACATCATCGCAGTTACCGGTGGGGCGGTGCGACGTTTGACGAACTCGGGCGCAATCGACGTCACGCCGTGTTACAGTCCGGATGGTTCGCGGATCGTGTTCGCTTCGGACCGCGGCGGTGACCAGCAGATCTATATCATGAGCGCGAACGGTGGCAGCGCGCAGCGCATAAGTTATGGCAATGGCCGTTACGGCACACCGGTGTGGTCGCCGCGTGGAGACCTGATCGCGTTCACGCGTTACGCGGGCGATACCTCGAACTTTTCGATTGGCGTGATGCATCCGGATGGATCAGGCGAACGCTTGTTGGCCCAAGGTTGGCTGGTCGAGGGACCAACTTTTGCCCCAAATGGCCGTGTGTTGATGTTCTGGCGTGAGACGCCCGGCAATGCGCAAGGGAGCGGGTACTCGGCCAGGTTGTTTTCGATCGACATAACGGGGTTCAATGAGCAGCCAGCCCCGACGCCGACCGATGCCACTGACCCGGCCTGGTCGCCGCTGGGGGTATGAGGGTTGCGCGTAACATTATGACCGTGGGGCCTGTTGGAACGTAATCCTGTTGCCGTGTCTTGCCGCCTGGACGGAATGCCCGGAAAAGGGGCCTTGCGCCGTGGCTAAGAGATATGGCAGAAATACTGACCTATCTGCCCGACTGAATCATAATCCAAGGAAAGCTGACGAGAAAAACCATGCCAGACATCAGCATCACCCGGACCACCTCGCCGAAAACCCCGCCATCGGATGACTCCCTTACGTTCGGCAACGTGTTCACCGACCACATGTTCCTGATGAACTACGATGCGGGGAAGGGCTGGCATGATCCCAGGATTGTGCCTTACGGGCCATTCACGCTCGATCCCGCGACCTGCGTGTTGCATTACGGGCAAGGCATTTTCGACGGGTTGAAGGCGTTTCGCGGTCAGGATGGCCACGTGCGGCTGTTTCGTTTGCCGGACCATGCGCGGCGGTTAAATCGCTCGGCGCATTATTTGTGTATCCCCGAACTCGATCCGGCGCTGGTCGAGGAATCGATCCGCCTGCTGGTGGAGGTGGATCAGCACTGGGTGCCGAAGAAATCGGGAACCTCCTTGTACATCCGGCCCACGGTCATCGCGACCGAGACGTTTCTCGGGGTGCATCCGTCAAGTTCGTATCTATATTACGTGATCATTGGCCCCGTTGGCGCTTATTACAAAGAGGGCATGAACCCGGTGCGGATTTTGGCCTCCGACCAGCATGTCCGTGCGGTCAAAGGTGGGCTTGGCGCGGCGAAGACGATGGCGAACTACGCGGCGAGCCTGTATGGCGCCGAGGAAGCGCAAAAGTCTGGGTATACGCAAGTGCTATGGTTGGACGCGCTTGAGCACAAGTATCTCGACGAGGTTGGTACTATGAATATCATGGTGAAGATCGGCGACGAGGTGATCACGCCTCCTCTGGGCGGCGCGATCCTGGCGGGCATCACACGGGATTCCGTACTGACGCTGCTGCGCGAGTGGGGAATGCGCGCGGTGGAGCGCCAGGTCTCAATCGATGAGGTGTTGGATGCGGCCAAAGCCGGCCAGCTGGAGATGTGGGGCACCGGCACAGCCGCGGTGATCTCGCCGGTTGGTGAGCTTGGTTATAAGGGCGAGCGCTACGTCATCAATGACGGCAAGACTGGAGTGCTGACGCAGAAGCTGTACGATACGATCGTCGGCATTCAATACGGCACCGAGCCGGATCCGCATGGCTGGGCGCGCTTGCTGGGAAACCGCTCCGGGGGATAACGGGGGCGGCCCGGGTTGGTGGAGACCGCGTCGCCGCCAGGGCTTCCTGGCAGGCACCGCAATTTCACAAAGCAACGCAAGCGCACCACGGCCCTTTCATTTGCGTTGATCGCTGACCGCGGAGCGGCGTGGTGGCTCCTTCGTGTCCTTTACTTCCTTTCTGCTTCAAGCGACTGCGCCACGAAAATGGACCGATGGTATTCCCCGTCTCTGACGTTGCGCTGAGTGTCCGGAGCACTCAGAGAACCTCCTTCACGTCTGTGGCGTGACAGAGTTCCTCGTCACCGGGAGTGCCTTTGCCTTCGGGCACCTCAATCAGACGCACTTTCACCCATTCGTCGTCGATTTTCTCGATCACTTCGGCGGTAATATCGCCGATCAGGCTGAGCTTTGCGCCGACTTTGACGGCGATCAGTTCGATCATGTCCAGCCTCCATCAAAACAGGATGCTAAGATTCTTTGCCAGCAACACGTTCTGCTCCAGGATCAGTTCCCGCCGCGTGATGAGCCATGAGTCGCCATTCCGCCGCAGCACGTCAGTACGCCTGCCGATGAAGGTGTAATTCTCGTATTCGACGCGACTCTGAAACACCAGGAAGCGGCATCCGACCGAAACCTCCTGCGGATTTTCCACCGATGGTGTCACCTCGAGCAGACGGACATTGCTGACCATGTGGGTGACCCGGGACAACGGCTCCTCAGCGTAGTGCACGCCGGTCAGGATTTGCTCGACGCGCTTGGTTACTGTCCACTTGTCTTCGTCGAACCAGGAAATGCCTTCACCCTGCCGGGTGTTTTCCCGTTCATCCTGCTCGCCGAATTTCACGTTGCGGCGGATCGGCATGAAGTAGACCAGATCGTCCGCCAACAAATCGAGCCACTCGCGAAATTTTCGGCCGTCCAGAAGATCGGCCTCCTGATACAGGAACTCTTCGATTTCCTGCTTCAGTTCGAAATATGCGACCCCGTGTTTCATTCTGCCGCCCTCTGGATTGATTGGAGGTCTCGGCCCAACAGGGAACCCCAATCGTCGCCATTTAGATAACGTTGCCAGGCGCGGTAGAAATTGCGCGGCGTCTGGTCGGTCATCTGGGTTGCGACCTCGCCTGGGCCGAGATGGGTGGCATTCGGCAGCCTCATCGACATCTGGTAGTTTAGCGGATAACGTTTCGCGATCGTTCCCTTACTTGCGGCGGTGGCATAGAGCCAGTTTTCCATATCATCCTGTTCGGTCATGCCGGCGGGTCCGGAATAGCGCATGTAGTAGTGGCGTAGGACGTCTTTCACTGCGGCGGGTGCGTCGGCGTCAACCAGGAAGAAGCGCCAGGCTTCGGTTTCCGTCGGGCCATGTGGATGCCAGACGCAAATGCCTCGCGGTTGCCGTCCATGGTACGATGCATTCGGGAAAATCGTGCCGACCAAGGGCAGCAGGTTGGCGCGCTTGCCAAGCCGGCGTTTGCGTTCGTGAAAGCAGTGCCGGAAATACTCGTCGACTTCCGGATATTGCTGATAGGTCGGCGTATATTCTACGTCGTCCGGCACATACGCGCTGGTCATGCCGTGGCCTTGCGGATAGCCGACCCAGACTCGTTGCCCTTTCGCATATTCGTTGTCGCGACGCTGCCCAGGTTGGGCGGACACACTCATGCCGACCATGTCGACGGAGCGGTGGGAGGGGTTGTGGTAAGTGTCGCCAAGGAAGTTCTCGGCGGCGAATTTCCAGTTGGAAGGAAAGATCCATTTATGCACGCCGATCACCTCGGCGCCACCGGGCCGTCCGTCGCGGCAGTCGATGACGTGGTCGAAATGCTCGACCGCGTCGCCGAGCCAGGTGACGAAGTCGGGCGCGTCGGTATCCCAGGTAGCCCAGATGGTGCCTTTGTAGTTTGCCATGCGGGCGACCTCAACGAGACCCCATTCTTCGCGGTTCAGCGTACCGGAATAAAGTGTGCGATATTGCGGTACGCCCTGCAGCCTGCCGTCAGTCGTGTAGCTCCACGAATGGTAGGGACAGACAAACAGCGAGGTGTTGCCCTGTTCGTAGCGGCACACCTTCATGCCGCGATGCCGGCAGGAGTTCAGGAACACATGGATGCCGCCGCGGTCGTCCCGGCACATAATGACGGACTCGTCGCCCATTCGAGAGACGAAGAAGTCTCCAGGTTTGGCGACCTGGCTCTCATGGCCAACGAACAACCAGGTGCGCGCAAACAGTTTCTCCAGTTCCTGACGATGAACGTCGGGAGAGGTGAAGATTTCACGATCCACGGTGCCGGTGGCGAGGTCGATCATTTGCGTCACTCCGCCGCGGCGCGCAGCGGTGCCAGATCACTGCCAAGCAGGGAATCCCATGCCTCACCTTTCAGATACCGAGCATACACCCGGTAATAATTGCGCGGTGTCTGATCGGTGATCTGGGTTGAAACCATGCCGGGAATCGGATCGTCGACCTTGTACGCACCCATCGACATTTGGTAATTGAACGGATAGCGCCGAGCGATTGTGCCTTTGCTGGACTGCGTCGCGTACAGCCAGTTTTCCATATCATCCTGTTCGGTCATCCCGGCCGGCCCGGAATACCGCATGTAGAAGCGTCGCAGCACGTCCTTCACCGCAGCCGGCGCGTCGGCATCGACCAGGAAGAAACGCCATGCCTCGGTCTCGGTCGTGCTGTGCGGATGCCAGACACACAGCGCCCGAGGCTGGCGGCCGTGCCACGACGTGTTGGGAAACAGGTTTCCGGTGAACGGCAGAAGTCTCGCCTTGTTGCCGAGACGGCGCTGCCGCTCATAAAACGCCTGGCGAAAATATTCTTCAACTTCGGGATATTGTGCGTAGCCCGGCTGATAGTCGAATTGCTCCGGCATATGCACACTGTGCATGCCATGCCCCTGCGGGAATCCTACCCAGACGTGCTGGCCCTTGGCATATTCGTTGTCGCGCCGCTGGCCGCGTTGCGCTGAAGGGCCAATCCCGATCATGTCCACTGAGCGGTGCGACGGGTTGTGATAGGTGTCGCCCAGAAAATTCTCGGCAGCAAATTTCCAGTTGGAGGGAAAGATCCATTTGTGCACGCCTATGACCTCGGAACCGCCAGGTCTGCCATCCCGGCAGTCCAGTACCTGATCGAGATGGTCGACTGCATCGCCAAGATACGTCATCAGGTCAGGAGCCGTTGGGTCCCAGGAAGCCCAGACGGTGCTCTTATAAATTTGAAGTTTCGGAACCTCGATCAGTGACCATTCCGAGCGGTCCAAAGTGCCTTCGTACAACGCCCGGTACAGCGGCACGCCCTGCAATTTGCCGTCTGTCGTGTAGCTCCAGCTGTGGTATGGGCAAACAAACAATGATGTATTGCCCTGTTCATAGCGGCAAACTTTCATCCCCCGGTGCCGGCAGGAATTCAAGAAGACATGCACCTTGCTCTGCGCGTCGCGGCACATGATGACGGATTCGTCACCCATCCGCGATACGAAATAGTCGCCGGATTTCGGGATCTGGCTTTCGTGGCCGACGAACAGCCAGGCGCGGCTGAACAGATGTTCAAGTTCTTCCTTGTAAAACCCGGGCGAGACGAAAATTTCGCGGCTGATCAGTCCGCGTTGCGTGTCGATCAGTTGATCGATCGGCAGAGACGTCATGCTCCGGTCCTCCGTTGGTGAGACGAATTGTGCCGCAGAGTGGAAGGGAAGGCCAGGGGCTTTACCACCCCTGTAATGCAGCCGCTTCCTCGCGGCAACGTTCCGGACCGCCCAGTACCTGCCGATTGAAGCTGATGCGCTTGAACCAGTAATGCAGCCCGAGCAAATCGGTGAACCCCATTCCCCCATGCGTCTCGGTGGTCATGCGCGCCACCTCACGCGCAACGTCGGCGACATGCGCCTTCGCATGGCACGCTGTCAGCCTCGCCTCATCCGGCAATCCATCCTGGGCGTGTGCAGCGTACCAAACCATGCCGCGACACGGCTCCAGCATCGTCACGCAATCGGCCAGCATGTATTTCACACCCTGGAAACTGCCGATGACGCGGCCGAACTGCACCCGCTCCTTGGCAAATGCCACGGCGCGATCGAGCATGGTTTGTGCCGCACCGAGTGTATCCGCCGCGAGCACGACCCGTCCGGCGTCCAGCACCCGCCGCGCCGCTGCAAGCTTGTCATTGGCGGCCACCAGCAGTTCCGCTGTCGAGCCGTCGAACGACACATCCGCCAAAGGGCGGGTGCGATCCAGCGAACGGTGCAGCGACTGGGTCACACCGGGAGCGTTTGCCGCAACCAGCGCGCCGGTGCCGTCACGCAGGTACACCAGAAAATGCGTGGCGGCGCCGGCATCCATGACGCCGCTTATCGTTCCGGTCAGTCTGGACCCATCCAATGTGGCCGAAGCCGTGCCCGTTTGACCCGCAAGGCCGGCAAACCCGACCGCGATGCGGGCCTCGCCCGCTGCGACCATCGGCAAATACTCGTCCTGCTGCGCTTCGGTTGCACTGTTCATAAAGGCGAGCGGAGCCATGACCGTCGTGCCGGCGAACGGCACCGGTGCGGCGGCATAACCAAGAGCTTCGGCCGCCACCGCGGCGTCCAGCACGCCAAGACCCGCACCACCAAATCGTTCCGGCACGATCAGGCCGTGCAGGCCGAGTTCCGCCAGGCCATGCCACAATCCTTCGTCGTAACCACCGCCCGGTTCGGCCAGAGCCCGCAACCGCTCCATCGGCAGCCGATCCGTCAGGAAAGACCGCAGCGAATCATCGAACTGGCGCTGTTCGAGGCTTAATCCGAATTCCATCAGCCTCTCCCAACCGCCGTCGCCGCGGCAACCTTCGGCTCGCGCGGCAGATCGAGGCCACGTTCGCCAATGATGTTCTTTTGAATGTTGTTCGAGCCGCCGCCGATCATCAGCCCGACATCGTACATGTAATCGATGTTCCAGGTGGTCGCGTCATCGTCTTCGGCATCTTCACCCGCTGACTCGAACGGCAAGCCTGCCGCGCCAAGCGCATCCACCGCCAGTGAGGACAAACGGAACCCCAGCATCGTCCCACCGTACTTGACGATCATCCGGTTTACCCCGGAATCAATTCCCTGCGCTGCCTCCGTTAAAAGTCGCAAATTATGGGCTTTCCAGGCGATCACCTCGCCTTGCAGCCGTAACAGCCGGTCGCGGAACTCAGCCTGACGGATCAAGGGAACGCCATCGATCTCCGAAGATCGCAGCAGTTTGATCAATTGTTCCAGCCGCGTGGTCACCTTGTCGGCATTGCCGATCATCGAGCGTTCGTGCTTCAACGTGACGTTCGCGACGTACCATCCCTTGCCGCGGCCGGCGACAATTTGGGTCTCCGGCACCTTGACGTCAGTGAAAAACACTTCGTTGAACTCGCTGCGTCCGGTCATCGTTTTCAATGGGCGGCGATCGATGCCGGGGGAATTCATCGACAGCAACAGATAAGACAGACCCTCGTGTTTCGGCCGGTCCGGTTCGGTCCGGCACAGCAAAAACATCATGTCGGCGTAGTGGGCGGAACTGGTCCAGATCTTCTGACCGTTCACTACCCAGAACCCGTCCCGCAATTCCGCTTTCGTCTGCGCATTCGCCAGATCGCTGCCATTGCCCGGCTCGGAATAACCCTGACACCAGATGATATCGCCGCGAATGGTCGGGCCGACGTAAGCGCGTTTCTGCTCCTCGGTGCCAAGTTCGAGCAAAGTTGGAACCAACATGGAAACACCTTGATTGGTCAGGCCAGCATAAATGTTTGCAGCGGCAAACTCGCTGGCGATGACGGCGGCTTCCATAACGTCCGGGGTCTTGCCAGCCCCACCATATTCCACCGGAATGGTGCGGCCGACATAGCCGTGTTCCAGCAATGTCTTCTGCCAGTCCAGCGTCTTCTGGTCCGGCCGTTTGCGTCCACCACCAGGCTTCGGCGATTTATGCCCGTGCGTCGCAATGAAGGCGCGGATTTCCGCCTGCAACGCCTGGTATTCCTCGGACAGACTCAGGTCCATCGTGTTCTCCCTTTGCCGGCGTGAGGATGGCGCACCCGCACCATCCTCACCAGAGCGTCAGCCGTTCTGCATGATGTGGATCTGGCGGTCCGCCAACAGGTCGCGGGTCTTCGCTCCGTAGGCCGCCATGTGCGGCGAGGCAGCGTGCGCCTTCAAGTGATCCGGGTTTTCCCACTTCTCGACCACGACAAACGTGTCGTCGCCATATTTGGCCGGCGAGTTCGGCGCGTCGATCACCGGGCCGTATTCGATGCAGCCAGCTTCGGCATGTACGGCCGGCATGTTGGCGTGGAACGCCGCCAGCACTTCGGCTCGCTTGCCGGGTTTGGTGGTAATGACGGCGAGGACGTGGATCATGATATCTGCTCCTTTGGTTGCCCCTTGGGGGTTGCCCCGTGCGTATCCACCTTGGCAGGCGGGCTCGCACGCTGGTCGCGCATTCGTCGCGCGCGGGCTATCCTGCCTCAAACGCCGGAGGAAACGAAGTCATGAGCTACGCGGCGCCGTACGCCGGCCTGAAAGTGATCGACGTCAGTCAGGGCGTCGCGGGTCCCTATTGCGCAATGATGCTGGCCCAGTACGGCGCCAACGTCATCAAGGTCGAGCCCACCGACACCGGCGATTGGGCCCGTGTACTGGGCACGAAATACGGCGATCATACCGCGTATTCGATCCCATCGAACATCGGCAAGCGCTCGATCGCGCTGGATCTGAAGCAGGAGACCGGCCGTGACGTGTTGTGGCGGTTGGTCCGCGGCGCGGATGTATTTGTGCAAGGCTTCCGGCCCGGCGTGATCGAACGCCTCGGCTTTGGCTATGACGCGGTGGCGGAACGGGAACCACGAATTCTGTATCTGTCGGTCTCCGGCTTCGGTCAGAAAGGGCCGTTGGCTGAGCGGCCGGCAATGGATCCGGTCTTGCAGGCCTATACCGGCATGATGTCGGAAAATCGCGGCCAGGACGGCATTCCGCATCGCATCCCGTTCATTTCGATTGACATGAGCACGGCGATTTTCTCGTTTTCTGCTCTCGCCGTGGCGCTGCTTGCGCGTCAGCACGAGCCGCGCGGACGGCACATTGACGCCAGCCTGATGCAGGCCGCGGCGGGATTGCAGGTGGTGCGGCTGATGTCGTCGCATCTGGAAGGTGGTGCCGTGCGTCCCGGCATTCCACCGAGCGGCGTTTACCAGACCAAGGACGGGTTCATGTCGATCACGGTCGTGCGGCCGTGGGAGTGGGAAGCTTATTGCAAGGCCGTGGACGAACCCGCACTTGGTGCAAACGAACATTTCCGGACGCCAGTCGGGCGCGAACCGCATGCCGCGGAAATTGATTCGGTGCTGCGGCCATTGCTGGCGACCGATACGACTACGGCATGGTCAGCGAAATTCACCGAGCACCGCATCATGCATGAGGCACTGAACTCCTATCCGGAATTTCTGCAACAACCGCATGTCGCCGCGAGCGGCGCCGTCGCATGGACGCGCCATCCGCACGTGCCGCAGCCGATTCCGTTACCGAATCTTATCGGTATGCCACCGTTCCAGGACGGTTCGCCCCGTACAATCGCGCCTTCGAAAGGCGAGCACGGTGTGGCGATTCTCTCCGAGCACGGCTATTCACGCTCGGAGATCGACACGTTGATCCAGGCTGGCGTTCTCGTCACCGGGTGAGACCAGGAAAAACAGAGGAACCGTAGCATGACAGCATCCATTACCCGCCGCGCCGCATTGGGCACCGGACTTGCGGCCACCGCTCTGACCCGGCGGGCGAGGGCGGAACAGCCGCCGATTCGCATCGGCGTGTTGACCGACATGGCCGGGGTCTATGCCGCCAATACCGGTCCAGGTTCGGTTGTCGGTGCGCAGCTGGCGGTGGAGGATTTTTTGAAGACCAATCCGGGTTTTCCGGTGGATGTCGTTTCCGCCGATCTGCAGCTCAAGCCCGATGTCGCAATGGCTATCTCAGGCCAGTGGCTGGATACCGGCGGGGTCGATCTGATAACCGATGTGCCGTTGTCCTCGGCGGCTTTCGCCATCGGCGATCTGGTGAAGCAGAAGGACAAGGTCGCGATCTTCACCGGCGGCGCCTCGGCAGACATCACGGGTGCCCATTGTGGGCCGAACCATCTGCATTGGGTGTATGACACCTGGTCGATGCCGCACGGCGTGGTCGACGCAACCGTCAAGGAAGGCGGCGACACGTGGTTTTTCATCACCGCCGACTATGCGTTCGGGCACTCTCTGGAAAAAGATGCCGCGAGCTTCGTCACAGCAGCCAAAGGCAAAGTGCTGGGCGAGGCGCTGGCGCCATTTCCAGGCACGACGGACTTTTCCTCCTTCCTGGTGCAGGCGAAGAGCAGCGGCGCCAAGGTACTGGGCCTCGCCAACGGCGGTGGCGACACGGTCAACTGCATCAAGCAGGCGTCGGAGTTTGGCCTGATGAAAGGCGGCATGAAGGTTGCCGGCCTGATCTTCCTGATCCATGACGTGCACGGCGTCGGGCTGGCGGCAGCCCAGGGCGTGATGCTGACGGAGCCGTTTTATTGGAATTTGAATGACGGAACGCGGGCTTTCGCGAAACGGTTCGCGGCAAAGATGCCAGGCAACGTGCCTGGTTCGGTGCATGCCGGCCAGTATTCGGCGGTCACACATTATCTGAAGGCTGTGACCAAGGTCGGTTATGACAAGGCGAAGGCCGATGGCCTCGCAGTGGTCGAGGCGATGAAGGCAATGCCGACGAAAGATCCCTTGTTCGGCGACGGCCTGGTGCGCAAGGACGGCCGGGTCATTCACAAATTGTATCTGTTTGAGGTGAAGTCGCCGGAACAATCCAAGGAGCCCTGGGACTATTACAATCTGAAGCGGACCGTTCCGGCATCCGAGGCGTTCCGGCCGATGAACCAGGGTGGATGTTCGCTGGTGTAAACACCGACTTCCGTCAGCTGCCAGGCTATCGGCAGCAACTCTGACCTCATCACCGGGCCTTGACCCGGTGATCTCGGGCGGTGCGGTGATTGATGGCCGGCCCGAGGGCGGGCCACGACGAGGATTGCCTAAAAGTCTTGTGTGGACGGCCCCTTGAATTCAAGAGTTTCGATGAGGATTCTGACGGGCGGGTCGACTGCGATCATGTGTCCGGCCTGTTGACGCGGCATCATGACCGCTGGCCCAGATGGGTTCCG
>JBEKQQ010000122.1:0-18621 GCA_049519555.1 Acetobacteraceae bacterium | reverse complement strand
ACTCCACAGCCGACTCCAGCGATCGGCCAGCGGCACCGGTGGATGCATGGGCACGGTGGTGCCAGATGTCTCTGCCTCCCGTATCGGGGCAGTCTTGGTCATCGCATCGGAAATCGGATCGATGTCGCTCACACGCCAAACATAGTTGAACACGCGGCCAACGAGGAGTCTTTTGTCATTGCGACAACCCGAGCGAGGCGCCTGAACTCCTTCCGCGGGCGCCGCGCTTCGTAAAGGTCGTTGGCGCCGGAAAGCCGCGTGCACCTGGCGGCGTATCCCCTGACAACTCGGTGCGGTGGCAATCCCCTGAACGATGGTTGACTCGCCTCAGAACCCAACCCGGTCGCCGCCCTTCAGCTGCAAGATCTCCCGCGCCTCAGTCGGCGTGGCGATTTCCAAACTCAGATCCTCCAGTATCCGCCTGATCTTTGCCACCTGCTGGGCGTTCGACGTCGCCAGTTCGCCCTTGCCGATGTACAATGAGTCTTCCAGCCCGACCCGCACGTTGCCGCCATTGATCCCGGCCATGGTGGTGAACGCCATCTGATGCCGGCCCGCCGCCAGCACCGACCAAACGTAATCTTTCCCGAACAACCGATCAGCCGTTTCCTTGGCGAACAGCAGATTGCGTGGCTCGGCGCCGATGCCGCCCAGAATGCCGAAGATCGACTGCACGAACAGCGGCGGCTCGACGATCTTGCGGTCGAGGCAATAGGCCAGATTGTATAAATGCCCGATGTCGTAACATTCGAATTCAAACCGCGTACCATGCGCGCGGCCAAGCCGCTCGACGATGCCTTCGATATCCTTGAAC
The DNA here is from genome assembly GCA_049519555.1 of Acetobacteraceae bacterium. GTDB lineage: Bacteria > Pseudomonadota > Alphaproteobacteria > Acetobacterales > Acetobacteraceae > Rhodopila. The sequence continues at coordinate 17,807 of JBEKQQ010000122.1, read as the reverse complement.
GTGTTGCGAAAAATGAAGTTGTCGGTGTTGTCGAGATACGGCTTCTCCCAGGCGAACTTCCATTCCTTGATGCGGTCGCCAGCCCGCGAAATGTTGAAGTTCATGCTGCCCATGTTGAGGCTGCACATCTCCGGCTTTGCCACCAGGGGTGCCGCGAGCCGGTCGTCCAGGGTCATGTTCAATCCGCCGCCGGTAGTGACGTTGATGACGGCGTCGGTGCTCTGCTTGATCACCGGCAGAAAGCGCATGAACACCGCCGGATCCGGCGTCGGTGAGCCGTCGATCGGGTCGCGGGCGTGCAGATGGATGATGGCCGCACCGGCCTCCGCTGCATCAATCGAGTCTTTCGCGATCTGCTCCGGCGTGATCGGCAAATACGGCGACATACTGGGCGTGTGAATGCCGCCGGTGATGGCGCAACTGATGATGACCTTGGCCATGGCGTTCTTCCCTCCGCAAACAACCACGCAAGGTGTGCCATGCGGCGGCGGCGGCGTTAACCCCCGGTCAGCCAGACCGCCGCCGAGCGCCTTGGCGCAGTCGCAGCATTTGGCCGCTCGCTGCCACACAGACCCGCATCGCCGGACTGACCCGCATCAGGCCGCGGCCGCAAACATCGTCGCCCCGAGTTTCCGCCAATCGACAATGTCATTCCGCGCAGTGGTGCGTACCAACACCGCAATCTCGCGTCGCCGCGCGGCAGCGAACAGGCTACGATATTCCTCGATCACCACCGGCGGGCCTTCGGTCCTGTCTACCACCAGCAGCGACAGCGGCCATTCACTGGTGATTGCGTTCTGCATTGCCGCCAGCTCGCCCGCGCGATGGGTCAGCAACAGCCCGACGTCATCCAGTTGACGCCGCAACCCGCCGACCACATCCGTCCAATGTTGCTTACTCAACAAACGCGGCACGCCGGAAACCGCAAGCATGATACGCGACCGTGAACTCTGCCCAATTTGGGCCAGGCGGCGGTCAAGTAACAGCCGGCAATCCGGGTCTGCCACTGCCGGCCAGGAAACCGGCGCCAGAACCTTGGCTTCCGCGCCCTGTTCGGCCAGCACCTGGACGACAAGGTCGAGCCGCATCAGGTCGAACCCTGTGCCAAACACCGGCTCACGTGTCAGCGAGGGTGCCAGATAGTAGAGGCCGCCGCGCACGGAGGGTTCGAAATCGACCAGGACAATCGGCCGCTCGACGCCGTCCCGGCCGGTCACGATCTCGACCTTCGCGACTGCACCCGCGCGCAAGTACTGCATGAGCGCATCGGGATCGCGCTCGGGTGGCGGACGCTCGCCATCCGCTGGATCCAGCTCGAGCCCGGCACGCGCGACCGCAGGCAACGCCAACGGCTCAACCGGGATCGCTTCGGCGCCGATCGGGGCTGCACTAATATAAACGGGCGCCACGTCGTCGGCGTCCTCCAACAGGCGCTGACGGATTTCCTGGGTTGCGGCCGCCAGCACGGCAGCATTGCGCGCTTCGTTCGTGCCGTCGAACCAAACCAGGTAACTGTGGTCATTGCGGCGCCGCAACACGTCCGCAACCCCCAGATAACGTTTGAGGATTTGCTGCGCCAGCCGCATTGCACAATCGGCGACCAGGGGCCATTCCTTGCCATGGGCCGTCTTGAGCGCAGCGAGGCTGACGACCCGCACCTGACCGGTGTCCCCGGGCGATTCCGCGGGCAACGGGTTACGCGGCGAGGGATCGGGAAGCAACGTGGCGACACGCAACTGCCGATCGCGCGCGTCGCGTAACAGGGCAGAGTGCAGCGTCACCGGAACCCGCGTGCCGGCTTTCGCCAGCACTGCCATCCGCAGCACGTAATCGCCGGCGCCATCCAGTTGGCGGGCCCGGGCGGCGCGCACCGCCGCAGCGGACTCGGGCGCAATTATGTCCTCAACGTGCTTACCAGTGATTTCGCCCGGGCCGTAGCCGAGCAAATGCTGACAGGCCGGATTGGCCATCAAAATGGCGCTGTCACCATCGATGATCGCAACCGCAGCGCCGATGCGCAGGAATACCGACGCCAACAGGCGTTGCGACTCGCTGGCACGAAGGTTGCGTTCGCGCGCCTCGGTGATGTCGCGGCCAATCAGGATGCCATAGCCATCGCCGTCGGCGGCGTCGATTTTGAACGTGAGGTTGAAGCCTAACCAGACCTCTCGACCCTTCACCTGCAACCGCAGGTCAAGCGTCAGAGCCGAGAGCGAACGTACTGCAGCGATCAAGGTGGTCCAGTCTTCCGGCCGCTCGATCAAGGGTTGCAATTCCGCCAGACGCAGGCCGGTGATGCGATTCGCGGGCCAACCCATGATGTGGGTAAAGGGTCCATTGCCCGCCTGGATCACCGCATTCTCGCCGTCGCGAGGCCGGGCGATCAGCGCTACCGCGTTGCCACGATCGGCCAAGGCTTCTTCAAGCAGAATTGAAAGGTTCATCGAGGTGCACGTCCGCGTCTGCGGACAGCATGCACCTCGATGGTTAACGAACGCTGAACAATTCTAGGACGCGTGCGCTCAGGCAGCCTTTGGCAAAGCCAGCCCACAGGCGTCGAATGCGCTGAACAACGCCGTCTGCTGCGCCGCGGTCAACGGCAAATGCGGCGGTCGAATGTTGTTCCAGCGAGCATCACCGGTGTTGCGCGCCACCAGAGCCTTCAGACCCGGGATCAACGGCACCGAAATGACCGCCTTGCGAGTAGCCGCCAGCACCTCATGCGCGGCCGCTCCGGCAGCGGTGTTCCAACCCGCGTAAACCTGCGCGCCGATCGCGCAATTCACGTTCGACGCCGCGGTAATGCAGCCGGCCGAGCCTTGCTCCAGCAGCGGCTTCAGCAGAGTGTCATCACCGGCATAAACCTCAAAGCCGTCCTTGGCAAAACTCTCGACATATGATAGGCCGTTTTCGTAGCTACCGCTGCTGTCCTTGATCCCGACATACTTGCCGGGGTTGGCCTTCAGCAGGCGAGCGATGAAATCGACACTGAATGGGATCGCCGATTGTTGCGGAAAGTTATATAAATACAGGCTGATCGCGCCGCCGACCCGTTGCGCCACCTCATTGAAATAGGCGAGCAGCCCATCGTCGGACGGATTCTTGTAATAGAACGGCGGCAGCAGCAGCGCCCCGCGGCAGCCCAGTGATTCCGCCGTCTTCGTCAGCAGGACGGTGTCGGTTATCGCGGTCGTGCCGGTGCCGGGCAACATTTTCGCGGCCGGAATGCCGCGGGCGATCAGACCTTCCAGCAACGCAATCCGTTCCTGAATGCCAAGCGAATTCGCTTCTCCGGTGGTGCCCAGTACTGCGAGCCCGTTGCAACCGTTGGCGAGCAACCACCGGCAATGCGCGGCCATACGGTCGAGATCGATCGACAGATCGGCGTTCATGGCGGTTAGTACGGCGGCGTTGACCCCACCGAAGCGGGCATTCTTCAGCATTCTTCGCTCTCCTTCCGCGGCCGCCTCGCTCTGGGCAGTCGCCCGGGCCAGTCGGCCAGATGATGTTCCATCGGACCGGCGAGGCGTTCGGAAATCACCCGATCGCGGACCGAAACGCCGGCCTCATGCACGGTGTTCTTGTCGCCGGACACCAAATGATGCCACCAGGCAAGGTCGTGCCCCTCGGCCACGCGGCGATAGGCGCAGGACGGCGGCAACCAGTCGATCTCTCGTACCAATGCCGGTGTCAGATTGACGCAATCCGGCACGCGGCGTTGCCGCCGGGAGTAATCGGAGCATTGGCACGAATGCGAATCCAACAGGCGGCAGGCGACATTGGTGAACGACAGTGCCTCGGTGACGTCATCGCGCAGCTTGTGCAGGCAACAGCGGCCGCAGCCGTCGCACAGCGACTCCCACTCATCGTGGGACATCTCCTCGAGGGTCTTCGTCTTCCAGAATGGTGCGGCGGCGGGCATCGCAGCTCCACCCTACAGACCGCCGGACCGGTGCGCCAGAGGATCGCGGCCAGTGTCACAGTTTGACCGTCCCGCGCGGGATCACGACGACGGGAGCACCGGGCAACGACGAAGCCTGGGCCGCCAGTTGTCGGCTCAGCGTCCTATCGTGCCATGCCCGCGAGATTACCGACCGGGAGGCGGCAGGTTTTGCTCCTGGATCGGTCCATTGCCGGACGGCGGCGGATAAGTGTACTGGCCGGGCGGCGGCTGGTAGCCGGAAGGCGGCGGCGAGTAACCTGCTTGCGGCGCGGGCGGAGCCGGCGGCGTATAGGCCGGCGTTGGCGGCGGCGGATACGCTGGCGGTCTGGCCGGCTGGCCTGGCGGCGGCTGGTAGGATGGTGGCGCCGACGGATAGGCCGGTTGGGCCTGATATCCTGGCGGATAGGCGGATTGAGCCGACGGCCCCTGATACGGCGCCGGACCGGGCGGCGGTTGGTAAGCGCCCCCTGGCGGCGGGTAGCCACCCCCGGGCGCACCCTGATATGCCGGCTCGGCGGTGCCATACCGGGTCAGCACTTCACGCAGCGGGTCCGCCCCGGGGTTCTGCCCCTGCATTTGCAGGACAATCTGCCGTGCCACGAGGGGCTGGCCATAATAGGCCTGGTTCTCATCGACCCGGGCGGACATCACGCCGCCCTCCAGCGACACGCCGCCGAACAGACCGCGGGCCTCCGCGAAGGCAATGATATCAGCGCCCACCGCGGCTGTGGTCGCGCCCGATACGCCTCCGCCGATCGAGGCCACCGCCACGGAAACATTGGCACCAAGCCGCACCTGACTGTCCATCACAGCGTCCAGTCCGCGATTGGTCATGATCATCAGAACCAACTGGCTGTCCTGCACGCCAAACTGGAAGCCGAAGCTGCCGCTGCCGATATCGTAGAACGTCGGATACGACCAGGTGCCGTTGCCGGAGCGCGCCAACAGGACGCAACTCCCACCCTCGCCGCCGACAAAGAACCCCGCCTTGAATACCTGCGGGCAGATCATCACCGCCTTGGCTCGCTGCAGCATGGTCTTCGGGTCCTGCGAGACGGTCTGCGTCATGATCTCATGCACCGCCAGCGCCGCGCGGTCGACCAGCGTTTGCTCGCCGCCGGCCCCTTGCTGGCAAGCCGTGAGTGCCAAACCGGCCATACCGATGACGGCGAAACGCCAGCGCGCGAGCTGGGGGCTGGCGGAGCCGATGCGCGAAAACACAGTCATGGCGACATTCTCCCCTGTACGCCGAAGCCGGGACGGCATACCTCCGCGCGCCGATTCCCAAGCCAGGGAATAACGTCCGGATGGCGGTATTGTGACCACACGAAGGCCGGCGGGAGATGCATGCGAGCAAGGGGTCGCCGCAGCCGCTGCTTCCGGTCCCCGGGCTAAACCAACCGATATCCCACAACCTTCCGGTAGGGACGTCGAGCGCAATACAACGACAGGTTGTTTTTCCTTGAGGCGCAATGGCAGCTGTGGCAAATCACCACCTGGCTTTGCGAGGGAGGACAAAGCGTGGTTCTACCGGGGGGAATTACTCTATTCGCCACCGTGTGCAACACGACGCCCAACATGGCACCCTGGTCGCTTTGGATTGCCAAAGGTGAAAATGAGTATTTGGTGGATCTGGCCGACCTGTTACGTAAAGAGAACGACGTCGGATTGACCGGTCTGGCTTACCATAAGGGAAAAATCTATCTTGCCGTTCAGACCGGGCTGAATCCGCGCATACTCGTGTTCGACCGCCATCTGGAGTGTATCGAGACCATCTCGCATCCGGAATTCGCCGACATCCATTCGTTGTATATTGCCAATGGTGTTTTGCTTGTCGTCTCCACCGGCAATCAATCGGTTATCGCGGTCGACCTGAAGGATCATGGCGCGACCACGCTGTTCCGAACCGAGCACAAAATCCATGCCAATTCGGTTATTCGCGACACCATCGGGCTGCTGGTCTGCTGTCAGTCGCCAAAGCACATGTTCAGCACGGCGCAACAAGGTGGCGTGATCGATGCCGCCAATCAACGGGTCGTCATCGACGGGCTCGGCTATCCCCATTCACTTGAACCGAGCGGCAATAAATTCATAGTACTCGACAGCAGCGGAGGACGTGTCATTCGCTTTGACCGGGGCGGTATTGTCCAACAGCAAGCGCTAACGGGGTTCCTGCGCGGTGCCGCTGCGGGCGCGGGATGTCTGTTTGTTGCAGGGAGCGTCAGCCGCATCATTTCGCGCAAGCATCCGCAACCGATGAGCGCACGCGCCAGCTGGGAGGCTTTGAGCGAACGGGTTTGTATTCACGAACTTGACGAGAAAACGCTGGCCTTGCGCAGAACTCACTTCCCATTGGTCGCGGGCTTTGAGATTTACGAACTTCTGGTGCTGGAGGGGCATGATACGGTGGACTCACCCGCCGGACGTTTGCTGGTGCCGAATCAATACGCAATGTCGAGAGCCTTCTATGAAGCAGCGAAAAATGCCTCCGCCGGCCGCCAATAGCGGCTTTGAGCCCACCTCGCAATTGGCCCCAGGAGGCAAATTGAATGCCCACATCCTGGATGAACTGACCCACCGGTTCGCATGGCCGGCGCCGCTCATTCCACTGACCAGGTCACTGTGGGATTTAAGTACCGTCATGGATCTCGGCAAACTGGATGCGGTGGCGGCGGCGGTAAGCCACCAGCAAAGGCTTGGCTTCACCCTCATATCCAGGGAGTATATTCAGACCGGCCTCAATTGGATCCATGCCATGCGAAGGATCGGAACGAACAATTTCTTCGTTGTTGCCGGAGATCAGTTCACCCATGACATGCTTGAGGCGAGGGGCATTCACTCGGTACGGGCTGCCATCGATGAACGCGATTTCGAACCGTCGTTCATAAGCCAGGTCGGATTCTCCTCAAAAGGACTGGCCATGATCACGCTCAAGTTTCCGGTCGCACGGTTTCTGGTCAAATCGGGCTACAGCGTCATATTCTCCGATGCCGACGCGGTATGGCTGCAGGATCCGACGCCTCATCTGCAATGGGGTGACGTCGCATTTCAAAGGATTGACTATCATCCGGCGCCCGTGGCGAGACTATGGGGTTTCGCCGCATGCACCGGCTTCGTCTGCTTTCGTCATGGCGCGAAAACCCTGGCCTTGCTGGACCGTTGTATCGAACAGCATCAGTCACTCCATTGTGATCAGGTCGCAATGAACGTTGCCCTGCTGCAAGGGAAACCCGAATGGCACTGCGACCACGACGATTGGCTGCCGCCAGGCACTGTCGTCCACCAGGACCGGGCGAATCTTCGGGCCGCATTCGCCAGACTGATGAAGTCTCCAATAACCGGCGAGCTCAGCCAAGATGGGCTGCAGCTTCTGGCGCTGCCGCATGATAAATTCTGGCGGCATCACTGGATCACGAGTTCGTTGACGGACATGGTGGTTTGTCATCCGAACTCGCCGAAGGACGATACTGAGAAAATGAAAATCCTTGCCGCGATGGGGGTTCGCTTCGCTCCCGAAGCGGGCGATCGGGAATAACCGGGCACAAGGTTGCATTTGTGCCGCCGGCCGGGCCATTGCTATCTGCAATTCGGTTTATTGCGGTTTGTCGGGCGCGCCGCTCAGACGAAGCAAAGCATCCACCAATGTGACATAGTAAAGCCGTGCAAACATGCCGTGCTCAAGCCTGACCACGCGGTCGTCAGCGGGCCTGATTGCGGCGTTCGCGGGCAGCACGATCAGGTCGTAAATCTCGAACCCCGGCAGTTCCGGCACAAAAGTCCGGATGTGCTCGCCATGCGTCACCTCAAACAGCTTGAGGCGTTCGTACGCGACATCACGGAAACTTTTGCCGGCCACACCGGCTGGGTTCTTGCGAGAAATCGTGCGATGCGGCCCGCCCGCGACCAATAATGTTGCCTCGCCGGCAACGGCAACACCACGCGGAAAGCCATGCAACTGGCAGGACTGTTTGATCCCGTCGTGGTCGAAATACGCAACCCGCGCATTGCCGCTGTCGAGTACCACAAACCCACCGCGATAGCCGATCAGAGAATGCGGCCTGAGCAAACCATCCAACAGCTTCCGGCCCCGCCGGATGCTGAAGACCCCGCCTCCCTGGGCTGTCGGATCAAGCCGCCAAACCTCATGACAGCAGAGCCAGATGTCATCCGGCCGGCAGAGCACGCCGGAGACCCAGGCTGCCGGATCGAAGTCGGCAATGACCGACGTGGCGCCGGTCGCCAGGTCACGCTTCAGCAGCTGACCATTCCTCGTCGAAACGATGAACAGCGCATCGCCCGCGATATGCAGCGAGTGCAGGTCGTTGAAATGATCATTCTGGATCACCTCAACGACACGCAATGCCAGGTCGAGCACCAGGATTCGCGGCTGGCCCGACTGCACCGCGACATAAATCCGCTCGCCATGGAACGCGATGCCCGTCAGCCCTCCCGAATCCTGCATGTGCTCCGACAGATCGACGACGTACTGTTGCTCGCCGTCAGAGAGCCAGAGCGCGAAGGCGCTGGCCACCCCGACCGTGTTGCAGATCGTCGCGAGCAGCGTGACGCCCTCGGGAAGTTTCATTTCCAACAACGATAGGCGATGGCCTTACTCGCACCGGCCAAACTGAACCGTGCGATGCAAAAGGGATCACCGTCATGCATTCTGCCCACCGCAAACAACGGATCCATTGCACTCAACATGGCAAGAATGATCCACCACCGTGCCTACCACGCCCGACTGCGGGTCCAGGCTGGAAAGCGGAGGTATCTACTCCGATCTGATCAGCGATGGGAAGCGGTTTGCTTGCCAGGTCATGCCAGTGCAGTGTGGTGCACAAAAACCCGGTGTGCCAGCAAATCTGCAGCGTTTCGACCGGCCCCAGAACAACTCCGTGGATCAGCCACCGGCGAATCATTGAATGCAGCCTTGCAGACTGCAGCGTTGCGTTGACTCGCTGTTTCGCGGGAGTGTTCTACGCCACGATCACTTGTTGCCGGGTGTAAAATTCTTCGACAGGCCACGCGCCGGCAGACTTACCCTTGCGACTTCCTGGCACGGCGGCCGCGGCCAAAGCCCAGGCACAGCAAACCTGCGCCGAGCAACGCGACGCTGCTCGGCTCGGGCGTCTGAATTTGCAGTTCGAACACTTCGCCTGTCAGTGCCGCGGTGGCGGTACCGTCGCCGACAAGGCTTCCCGGAGGAGCGCTCGCGGTGCTTACGATGTTGCCGCTGGTGGGCACGCCGAGGCCGGTGATGTCAGTATCATAGCCCCATTTGTCGACAGTCGTGGTGCCATCGCCATTACCGTTGTTGGCGCTGGCGCCATCCACCAGGTCAATCCAGTAATTCCCGGCGCCGATCGTCAAAGTTGGCGTTAACGTTATATTTGCGTAAGATGAGGTCGACAATAACGGATTATTGTCGAAAATCGTACCCAGCAAAGTTGCACTGGTCAGCGTCACCGGAGTCCCAGCCGTATATGAGGGAAGACTCGGCGGCCCCTCCGAGCCATCGGGAACCAGATAGACCAACTCGGATCCCGCTCCACCGGCTGATTTAAGTTCCATCGCCAGCGTCACCGACGTGATTGTTTCGGTGGATCCTGCGCTGAACGAATCACCAAGCGGTCCGTGCCCCGCCGTCGTGGTCGGTGCCAAGCCGTTCACGTTGGTCTGGCCCGTGATCGTGTCATACACCGGCACCGCGCGTGCTGATCCAACGGCCAGGACCACCATCAACCCAGACGCAATGCCAAGAATTTTCATCGTACGATCCCTAAACCTGCCAAATTGTAGCCGGGTCAGACATAAGCAAGCCTCGTGCCATTCCGCGGAATGGTGCCAGTTCAACTGGTTAGTGCACGACACCTCGGCGAGCACACTAAGGTTGTAAAATTCTCCGACGGATGCCAACGGCAATCAAACCGTGAATTCCCCGGGTGCAAATCATAATTGAAAGGCAAGTCGTGCGACTCTCGCCGGTTATTGCGTATGCAGCGGAGCAATCTCGTCGTCGATGGGTATTCGTCACGAGATCGCTTCGCTCCGCTCGCGATGACAGCAGGGCGTGCTGCGCTTCAGCGATCTCTGGCACTGGCACTGCAACTTCAACAATGCCACAGGGTGTGGCTGTCTGGATCGTACAGGCGATGACGTGAACAACGAAACGGGCTCGCAAACTGCGTTGCCATCGGGCCGGTATTAATCGTCCGTTAATAAACTGCTAAATTTTATGTCGCGTCCTGGTCCGGATACAAGCCAGGCGACTGACACCGTACCGTAACTACCGCCGGGCCCGTTACCCCGGCCCAGGGAAGCTCGCCCGAACCATCAGTCCAACGCCATAAGCCGAGGCCGGAATGTTCGATCTCGTGCCAGCCGGCAACCAGGCGCGGATCGTCGGCCGGGATCACGATCTCACCGGAGCGCGACCGAATGGCAATCGCGCTGACCTTAACGCCAAGGCAGCGGCCGCCACCCAGATACGGTGCGCTCGGGTCAGCCGGGACGCCCCGGCGCGACTCAAGCCGAACGCGTTCTGCACCGCGAGGCACCACGAAGCGATGCATCCCTGGGCCACTGACCGTTGGAAGAATGGCAACGCCATCGGCTGACAACCATACAGCGGCACGTTGTGCCATGGTTGCCGTCGGCCCCGTTGCCTCCGCCGACCGGCTCAAAGGCGGCCAAATCAGCCGGGACTCGTCGACCTCCACAGTGAATTGCACATCCGCGGCGAGGGGAATGTCCCCGGCAAGCAGAACGTCCCGACGCGGAACGTCGGCCGGAGGAACCCGATCGTTGCTGCCCAAAGGACTCGGAATGTCGGAAGCCATCGTCGCCAATTGGTACCCTAAATCCCGGATCAGGTCGCCGTAACTTGTCTCGAGCCCGACGACCTGCGCCGCCGACAGGACATCGCTCCATTTCGAAAGCACGCGTGAGTGAACCTGCGGCCGCATGGCGAGAGTAGCCTCATCCATCCGACGAATATCCTCCGAGCGAGCCACATTCAACGCCGCCAGACTTTGCTCCACAGTAAAGCCGAAATAGTCGAAGATCCGCAGCATTGCTCCGTCGAAGTCCGCCATCACGGCTTCCAGTTTCACATCCATCGCCGCCACAGCGTACGACGTCCACTCGCGCATCGCGGCGAGCGTGCAACCCGTATAGCCATCGAGTTCGAACTGCAGACCCTCCGACACGTCGAGGTCGAGCAAATGCTGCTGATAGGATTTGCCGTTCAGGCGATCGAGATACCGGCGTTTCCAGTCTTCCGGCCGGTGCGCGAAGGAATAGTCGACCTGCGGCCATCGGATCGGCGGTGTTGGATCCATATCAGTGGTGGTGCACCATTTCTCGACGCAATGCCGATGATACAGATAGCCTGAAACCCACATATCGCGTGGGTCGCGGATCATGCGGATCGCCCGGTACGGCCGGTCGCGCAGGGCAGCCAATGCGGACTGCGACAGCAGGGAGTGGGGCAGCAGCACGACGTCCGGATCAGGCGGGATGTGATCGACCAGCCCGAAGTGGTTGACCAGGGTCAGGCCCAGTCGCTCGCTGACCTTGGTCATGACGTGCAGAAGCAGGCTCGTCCCAGACTTATGATAAGAGAAAACGATCAACTGAGACGAGAGTCTGGCGATCCGCGGGCACTCCGCTGCTCCAACCGCAACTATCGGGTGGACGCGGGGCCAGGCATGATTTGCCCGTCATCAGAACATTAAGGCGGACGCAGGAGCGATTCTTTTCGCCGCTCAACCGGCGATGGCGCAAGACCCGTCGCCGGTGTCACCGCATGGATGCAGCAGCGGTCAACCTGCCCATTGTTTCATACAGCTGGCCATCAGCCGCGGATTGTTCTCGCGTCGGAGTTGCGTATCTGCATATGCGGAGCACGCTGCCATGCTGTCGAAGGCCGGTCGCTCCGGACGCGGGATTTCCCGGCAGTTGCTTGGATCGCCAGGAGCCGCGCACAGCGATGGGAAATAAACAAATACCACGCCGTCTCCGTCGGGCGTTGGCGTCTGCACGCTGCGGTGCGTCACCAACACGGCCGCGACAACCAGCGCCCCACCGAACGCCAGGCAAAACCGCCTGGTCATGAGGGATTTGATGCTCATCGTACGCCTCCGCCGCTCAGCGATCAGCGAAGGGGGCCCGCCAGGTTACCAGTGGCACAAGCCTGCTGCGGAGCAACGCCAGCGCTTCATTGAACGTGCGAAGCCCACCTAGTTTGCGGTATTCATCCCAGCGAAACTGGTCCAAATGGACGCGCCCATGGCTGCGATGCAGCACGAATGCCGGGCCGATCATGTCGTTTGCCCCGGCCGGCGTTATCACGATCGTTGATTCGTCCTGGCTGGCATGATTCAACTCCGCCGACCAACCCGGTGCGATCTCCGCCAGCAGGTCCTGCACCACTTCCAGATCATCCCAATTCAACAGCGCCGACTCCTCGGCACGCCCTCCGGGAAACGCCGCATAAATCGGTTCAGGCATTGTCCATTCCCTTATAATTGGCACGATGCGCCGTCTGGCTTAAAATGAACCGCGTCATCACAATCGTTCTTAAAGGGCGCGTCATTGCCCTTGGGTGAAACCACCGTGTAACCAGGATTGCACAATATCACTCAGCCGAAAAGTTTTTTTAACCGATTATTGTCTAAGAATAAATTAAACGCGCGCCAGCCGGTTCGCCGCCGCCCTCCGGGCCACAACCAGGATCGCATTGCGGCACAGCGTCTGATCCGGCCATCCGGTCCGTTTGCAACCGCGTTCCGCCTCGACCAGCCCATTGATCGCGGCGGTAATGGCGCCACCAGACCATAACCCCAGTGCACGGTTGAAAGCGGCGACCCGGCGGTAGAACAGCGGCGGCCGTTGCGCCTTGGTCGCGTCCGACGCGCTGAGACCGGCCTCGTCCATGGCCAGGCGGGCGCGTTGCAATCTTTGCAGATGCATGATGCCGGCCCGCAGCACCTGGACCGGCGCCGCCCCTTCGGCAATGGCCAGTTCCAGCGCCCGGTCGGCAGTTGCTACATCGCCGATCGTCGCAGCAAACAACGCATCGTCGAGCGACAGACCCGAGAGGTCGCCGATACAGGCCATCGCCGCGTCCAAATCGACACGCCCGCCAGCGCCGGCATATAATGCCAACTTCTCAAGTTCCGCCCGTGTCGCCGCGCGATCCGCGCCCAGTTGGCCAACGAGCCAGGACAGCGCGTCCGGCTCAATCGTCACACCGGCTTGCTTCAGCGTGTCACGGATCGTGGCCTCCAGCGCGTGGCCCTCTTCCGGATAGCAGCCGATCGCCACCCCGTCCGGCGCCGCTTCCAACTCGGTGCGCAGGCGGGATCGGGCCGCAAGGCCCGGCGCTTCCAATACAACAAATCCCGGTGCATTGGACTTCAATATGGTTCTGATCTGGGCTGCAGCGGCATCGGTCGCCTCGCGCACCCGCACCACCCGGCGTCCGCCGGTCAGCGGCAGCGATGCGGCTTCATCGTGCAGCTGTGCGATCTCGTCGCGCGCCAGTTCCACCACGCGAAACGGATCGTCCAAACTGCCAACGACCGTGCGGACCAAGGCGGCCGCCCGGTCACGGATCATGCCGGCGTCCTCGCCATAGAGCAGCACAACCCGGCAAGGACCCGGCTCGCGCAGGAAAGCTTCCACCCGCGCCGGAGTGAGCTTCATCCAATCAACGTCGGATGTTCGTGGAACCACATGGCGAGGCGGAGTGTGATCCGGTCGGCCATCGCCTCAGCCAGCCTGCGCTGCACCGCTTCGTTCGCCAGATCCTGGGCAAAGTACTGCGCGTCGAAGATGTCGAAGCCGTCAACCAGGCTGTCGGCACCCTCGGCAAGTTTCGTGGGCGGGTGGTCGTGGCTGTACAGCGCCCAGTTTGCGTTCGCCACCAGCCGGATGCGGGTGGGCTGGGTGAAATCGAGGATGCCCTGCGCCTCGCCGGTAATCCAGAACTTCACGTCGAGATCAAACTTGCGCGGGGTGCCAGGTTCGATCCCCATCCGTCCCAACAGGGCCTCGCGTAGGATCTGGCCGGGTCGCTCGTAAATCGGCTTAACGTCGATTTCGGCAAGTCCGGCCGCGGCCCCGGGATCGTTGCCGCTCGGCATGTAGACCGGATGGAACCCGCACCCGGCCAGACCTCCGCCGAGGCCAAGCAGCAGCACGGCCCGGCGGCCAACCGGTTTGGCCTTGTTCCCGCCCGGGGGACTACGCTTCATCCGGCGATCACGAAGTTGACGATGCGATTGGGGACGTGGATGCGCCTGACGATCCGTTTCCCTTCCAAGGCGTGCGCGACGTGTGGCTCCGCCTCGGCGGCAGCGATCACTGCATCGGCGGGAGCATCGGGTGGCATGGCGACCGTGCCGCGCAGCTTGCCCATGATTTGCACTGCGATCGTGATACTGTCGGCGATCAGCAGGTCGGGCTCTGCCTCCGGCCATGGCAGTTCAGCAACCAGGGTCGTATTTCCTGGGTTGAGGCAAACCAAAACCTCCTCTGCGAGGTGCGGCATCATCGGGGCACTCAGGCGGGCCAGCATTTCAACCGCCTCGCGTGCCGCCCAATCGAGGCCGGGTTCAGCGGTGCCGAAACCGTGGCTTCGCTCAGCGTCGGCAATGGCATTGGCGAGCTCATAGAGCCGCGCGACGGCGACGTTGAATGCGAAACTCTCCAACGCCTCGCTAACCGCAGCAATGGTTTTATGGGTGACCCGGCGCAAGGTGGTCGCTGGTGGACCGAACGCGGTGGGACGGGTTGCCGCCTTCCAGGCGTTCCAGGACTCGGCCGTCTCTCCGACCGGGCCGCCCCCCGGTCCGACGGATTCAGCCAGACGGAACACGCGCTGGGTGAACCGGTAGGCGCCGGCAGCGCCTGCTTCGGTCCACTCCATGTCGCGGTCGGGCGGATTGTCAGACAGGATGAACCAGCGTGCCGTATCGGCGCCGTAGCGGTGGATGATGTCGCCGGGATCGATCGTATTGCGTTTGGATTTGCTCATCGCCTCGACGCGGCCGACAATGACTGGTTCGCCCGTCGCCTTCTGCACCACGGTGCCGTCGGCGCGCTTGTCGACCTCCTCGGGGTAGAGCCATACGCCGTTTGGTCCCGCCGCACTGCGGTAGGACTCGTGGTTCACCATGCCCTGAGTGAACAATCCGGCAAACGGTTCGTCGATGCCGATGTGGCCAGTGTCCCGCATCCCTCGCGTGAAGAACCGCGAGTAAAGTAAATGCAGGATCGCGTGCTCGATGCCGCCGATATATTGATCGACCGGCATCCAGTGATCGACGGCTGCCCGCACCAACGGCTGGTCGGTCGCTGAGGCGCAGCAGAACCGGGCAAAATACCACGCGCTGTCGACGAACGTGTCGCAGGTGTCGGTCTCGCGGAAGGCCGGCTTGTGGCAGCGCGGACAGTCCACGTGTTTCCAGGTCGGGTGATGGTCGAGTGGATTGCCCGGCCGGTCAAAGGTTACGTCGTCGGGGAGCCGCACCGGCAACTGATCGTCGGGGACCGGCACCACACCGCAGTCATCGCAATGGATGACCGGAATGGGGCAACCCCAGTAACGCTGGCGTGACACACCCCAGTCGCGCAGCCGCCAGTTGGTCACGCCCTCGCCGACGCCCTTGGCAGCCAGCGCGTCGATGGCCGCCCGTTTCGCCGCCTCAACGTCGAGCCCGTTCAGGAACCCGGAGTTGAACGCGGTGCCGGGACCGACATAGGCTTCCTTGCCGATTGAGAATGTTGCCGGGTCGGCGCCTGTCGGCAATACGACCGGAACGACGTTCAGCCGATATTTTCTGGCAAACTCCAGGTCCCGCTGGTCGTGTCCCGGACAACCGAAGATCGCGCCGGTGCCGTATTCCATCAGCACGAAATTGGCGATCCAGACCGGGTAGGTCGCACCTTCGATGAACGGGTGCTTTACCCGCAGGCCGGTGTCGTAACCGTGCTTTTCGGCGGTCTCGATCACCGCCTCGCTGGTGCCCAGGCTGCGGCATTCGGCAATGAAGGCAGCCGCTTTTGGGTCCAGGGTCGCAACGGCGGCAGCGAGAGGATGTTCTGGCGCGATCGCCAGAAACGACATGCCGTACAGCGTGTCAGGGCGGGTGGTGTAGACTTCGACACTCGCGATTGCCGATGCGTCGGCCGGGACTGCCGCGGCCAGATCGAACCGCAGCCGCGCGCCCTCACTGCGGCCGATCCAGTTCGCCTGCATCAACCGTACGCGTTCCGGCCAGCGTTCCATGGTGTCCAGCGCACTCAGCAAATCCGGCGCGTATTTGGTGATCGAGAAGAACCACTGGCTGAGCTGCTTCTTCTCCACCGGCGCGCCCGAGCGCCAGCCTTTGCCGTCAATCACCTGCTCATTGGCGAGCACGGTGCCGTCGACCGGATCCCAGTTGACCCAGCTTTCCTTGCGCTCGACGAGCCCGGCGCGGAAGAAGTCGAGGAACAGCTTCTGCTGATGTCCGTAGTATTCGGGATCGCAGGTGGCGAATTCCCGTGCCCAATCCAGCGACAGCCCCATGCGCTGAAGTTCGGACTTCATGGTGGCGATGTTTTCGTAGGTCCATTTGGCCGGGTGGATGCCACGTTCGCGGGCGGCGTTCTCCGCCGGCAGGCCGAACGCGTCCCAGCCCATCGGGTGCATGACGTTAAACCCGCGGGCACGTTTGTAGCGCGCGACCACGTCGCCCAATGTGTAGTTGCGGACGTGACCCATGTGGATCTTGCCCGACGGATAAGGAAACATCTCCAGCACGTAGTATTTTGGCTTGCCGTCGGTGGGGACGTCGGCCACGGCGAAGCAGGCGCGGTCGGACCAGGCGGCCTGCCACTTCGGCTCGGCAGTGCGAAAATCATAGCGCGGACCTTCGGCCGCGACACCAGGGGCAATGGGGGCGCTGGTTTCGTTCATAAGGCGATGTATCGGGCGGCAGGGGATGGGTTGCAAGAGTGGCTTTGAGGTCCCCAAACCAGCCAGCACGCAACGCGATTTGGCCGGACCATGTGATTGTGGCAGGCTCCCGCCATGGACGACTTTGCCCATCTGAACCCTCCGGCCGCACTGCCGGCAATCCTTGGCCGCACTGACGCGCTGGCGTTCCCCATGCCGTCCGAACCGCGCACGGGCGCGATGTTGCGGGTGCTGGCTGCTTCGAAACCCCGCGGACGTTTGCTCGAACTTGGCACCGGGACCGGGCTTTGCACGGCCTGGCTACTCGACGGCATGGACCAGGACTCCAGCCTGATCAGCGTCGACGTCGACCCAAACGTGCAGGCCGTGGCGCGCGAGTTCCTTGGCAGCGATAACCGGCTGCAGATCGTCACTCTGGACGCTGCCGAATTCCTGCGCCGCCAGGATGTGGAGACATTCGACCTGATATTCGCTGACGCCATGTTGGGCAAATACGAATTGCTGGATGAAGCTCTCGCCCTGCTGCGGCCTGGCGGTCTGTATGTGATTGACGACATGCTACCGCAAGACAACTGGCCCGAGGGCCATGCGCCGCGCGTTCCGCGCCTCATCGCTGATCTCGCGGGCCGCTCCGACTTTCGCATTGTCAGCCTCGCCTGGAGCAGCGGACTGGTCGTGGTTGCCCGCCAGCTCTGATCCGGACACCATAGCCGGCGAAGTTCCGGCGACCCCGAGCAAAGGAGACGAGCCATGGCCGACGCGCCCGAACCGCTGGTGCTGTACGAATGCCGCGACCGCGTGGCGACCATCACGTTCAATCGGCCGGCGCGGCTGAACGCGTTCAACGACGACATGACGCGGGAAGCATTGGCAGCGATGGCGCGGTTCGACCTCGAC
>JBEKQQ010000121.1:0-18866 GCA_049519555.1 Acetobacteraceae bacterium | reverse complement strand
AAAGTCATTGCGCTGTTGATCGACAGCCTGCCGGACGGTCGCCGGTTCCGTGCACTGGCTCTGCAAGCCCATGCGGCCGGCAAACCCGTGGTCGCGTTGAAAATCGGCGGTTCCGAAGCAGGTGCGGTGGCAGCGGTTGCGCATTCCTCGCGGCTCGCGGGTGACGCTGCGGCGTATCGCGCGCTGTTCGATGGCAGCGGCGTGGCGGTGGTTGCGACTCTGGAAGGGTTGCTGACCGCCAGCGCGCTGCTGGCTCGTTACGGGCGGCGACCCGGACGACTGGGTGCGTTGTCCACCTCCGGTGCCGGCGCTTCTTTGATTGCCGATCGTTGCGAGGCGTTGGGCGTTCCGCTGGCCCGGTTGACCGGGGAAACGTGCGCGGCATTGGATGCACTCAAGATGTTTTCCCGCATCGGCAACCCGCTCGATTTGGGGATTTTTGGCGGTATGCGGCGGTCTGGCGAGGTCCCCGCGTTGCTAATGGGCGATCCCGGCGTTTCAGTGGTGCTGGCACTGCTGCACTCGATGAACCCATGGCAGGGCGATCCGTACCGGGCCGCGATGGATCGCGCGCGAGATATAACCGGCCGCCCGGTGCTGATCGTTTCCCCCGGCGGGCTGCCGGACGCGGAACGTGCCACCTATGAAACCATGGGCATGGACGTGTTCACCGAAATGGATATTGTCCTCGAGGGGATCGGCGCGATGTTGACTGCCCCGCCCTCCCCCATGCCGTCGTTCGTGGTACCGGTGATTGCCGAACTGCCGTCCCGGCAATTGTCCGAACTGGAGAGCCTTGCGCTACTCGAAAAGTTCGGCGTGCCGGTTCCCATGACGATACCATGCGCGCCCTTGACGTCCGTCCCGTCGTCGCTGTTGGCCGCCGCCGAGTCTACGTCCGTCGGTTTTCCTGTGGTCGTTAAGAAAGTTGTCGAGGGAGTCGCGCACAAATCGGATCTTGATCTCGTGCGCACCGGCCTGATGAACGAGGAGGAGGTAGGACGAGCGGTCGAGGAAATGGGCGGCGGGCTGGTCCTGGTTCAGGCGATGATCAAAGGCGATCTTGAAGCGATCGCGGGTGTCACGCGTGCCGACGGCGTCGGTCTCGTGTTGCTTGCCGGTATTGGCGGAATTTATGCCGAGGCGTTCAAGGACGTGACCATGTGGCCCATTCCAATCGACCGCGCGGCCATCGAACGAACGCTGCCTGCCACGACACTGGGGCGCGTGCTGACCAGTCCTCGCTGGAAACATCCCGGCGCGCTGGAGGCTTTTGTCGATGTGCTGATGTCATTACAAAATGCTGCTTTGTCGCTTGGCGATCGGCTGCACGCCATCGATGTCAACCCGGTGATCCTCGGCGCCCATGGCGCCATCGCGGTCGATGCGTTGGTGATCCCGGCGCCATGACCGAGCGCTTTACCGTCACCTATCACGTCCGTTCCGATCCCGCCTCGATCGAAGCCCGCGCATGGGCGATTGCCGTCGAGCAAAGCGTGGAAATGCCGCTCGCCGCGATCGACGAGCCCGAGGTGCTGTTCAACATCGTCGGCAAAGTCGAACAGATCGACGATCTTGGCGCTGGTACGTTCTCCGTTTGTATCGGTCTGGCGCTGGCGACCATCGGCGACGATCCCGGCCAGTTGCTGAACATGCTGTTCGGCAATACCTCTTTGCACGACGACGTGATCCTGCGCGATGCGGTCATTCCAGACCAATTGTGCAGCACAACCAAGGGCACGCCCTTGCTGCGCCAGCGTCTGGGTGTTGCGAGGCGGGCCTTCACCGGTTCCGCGTTAAAACCGCAAGGTTTGGCCCCGGAACGGTTGGCGGAACTGGCGGAACGGATGGCACTTGGTGGGCTGGATTTCATCAAGGACGACCACGGTCTGGCCAATCAGACGTACAGTCCGTTCGACGTCCGCGTGCCGCAAATCGCCGAGACGGTGGCTCGGGCGGTTCGTTCCACCGGCCATCCGACCCGTTACATCCCCAGCCTGACCGGAGATCTGGACCAGCTGCGCGCCCGGGCCAAGATCGCGGTCGATTGCGGCCTGGACTGTATGATGGTCGCCCCGATGATCGCCGGATTTTCATCCGTTCGGGTGTTGACACAATCGTTGCCCGAGGTAACGTTTTTCGCCCATCCGGCCATGGGCGGAGCGGCCCGCATTGCGCCGGAACTGCTCATCGGCAAGCTGTTTCCGGCACTTGGTTGCGGCGCGGTGATCTTCCCCACATACGGCGGCAGATTTGGTTATTCGCCGGCGACCTGCCATGAGCTGGCAGCCAACGCGCGGCCTGCCCTGGCGGTGCCGGCGGGCGGCATCACCCTGAACCGGGTCACCGAGTTACTTGACTTCTACGGCTCCGATACGATGTTGCTGATCGGCGGCAATCTGCTGTTGGCCGGGGACCGGATCACCGAGGAATCCGCTGCCTTCGCCAGGGCCGTCGCGTTGCACGGGAAGACCTGACCATGGACAGTGAACAACCACCCAACTTCCGGCTGTCGCACAGCGATTTCCGCTGGGATGGCGTGGCCCACCAACCCTACAAGCAGGATGGCGAGGCGCCGTTCAAAGACATCTCCCGCCAGACTCTGTTTCACGACGACGCGCTGGCATGCGAGCTGCGGTATTTCGAAATGGATGCGAACGGTTATTCGTCACTCGAACGGCACGAGCACGCGCATGCCGTTATGATCCTGCGCGGCCGCGGCCAGTGCATGGTTGGCGACGCGGTCCGTGACGTCAAACCATTCGACCTGATCACGATCCCGGGCTGGACCTGGCACCAGTTCCGCGCCAACGCAGGCGAGAAGTTCGGCTTTCTGTGCATGGTCAACATGACCCGTGACCGGCCGGTTCTGCCAAACGAGGAGGATCTGGCACGCATGCGTTCCAATCCCGCCGTGGCAGCGTTCCTGGCGGGAGCGGGCTAGGCCAGAAACGCCTCCGCTTCCCGCACCACATCCGCCAGCGCACCATCGGCAAACGGCGAAATCAACCCGGCATCGCGCACCAGCTCCTGAAATGGCGCCGAGCCACCCAGATCACACAGCCCGACATAGGCATTCAGCGCGCCTTTGGCATCGTGCCGCGCCCGCGACCAGAACTGCATCGCGCAACATTGCGCCAGCGTATAGTCGATATAATAGAACGGCGAGTTGTAGATGTGCTGCTTCGCCTGCCAGCGCCCGCCTTTCGCGGGGTAGGCCAGATCGCCAAAATCGGTCCACGGCATGTAATGCTGTTCCAGCCGCCGCCAGATCGCATGCCGTTGCTCGGGCGTTGCATCGGGGTGCGCGTAAATCTCATGCTGGAAATGATCGACGCAGACCCCGTAAGGCAAGAACGTTAGCGCCCCGATCAGGTGCATGCGCCGGAACCGGTCCGCGGCTGCGTCGCCCACCAGCAAATTCATGAATGGCCAGGTCAGAAATTCCAGGCTCATGGAGTGGATTTCGGCTGCCTCCATCGTCGGCCACAAATAGTCGACATTCGGCAGATCGCGCGACCGGTGGTTCTGAAATGCGTGGCCCATCTCGTGGGTAAACACACCAATGTCATGATGTGTGCCGGTGAAGTTGGCGAAAATGAACGGCATGCCAACGGTTGGAAACGACGTGCAAAAGCCGCCGCCCGACTTGCCCGGCCGGTTCCGCAGATCGAGGAAGCCTCCCGCCTCCATCTCGCGATAGAACCCGCCCAACCGCGCATCCATGCCATCGAACATCGTTCGCGCCTGGGTTACGAGAAAATCGTGTCCTCCGGCCGGTTTGGGATTGCCGGCGGGATCGACCAGCGCCTCATCCCAGTACCGCAACCGGTCCCAGCCGAATGCGACACGCCGCTGCTCCAGCAGACGAGCGACCAATGGCACCACATGGGTCACCACCTGCTCGCGATAGCGCGCCACGTCGTCCGGCCCGTAATCCACCCGGCGCATCCGGCGATAACCCAGCGGCGTGTAAGTCGGGAAACCGAGCTTACGAGCCATCCCGTTTCGCAACCGCACAAGGTCGGCGTAAATTTGATCCAGTTCCGCACCGTTCTTGGAAAAGAACGACCAGCGCAGGGTCTCGGCCTCGTGGCGTACGGCACGGTCCGGATCCTCGGCGAACGGGGCAATTCCGGCCAGATTGACCGTCTTGCCGCCGATCGACAAAGCCGCCGAGGCAAGAATTTCGGTATAGCGTGCGGTCAACCGTGATTCTTCCTCCAGATCCGGCTTGATCGCCGGATCGAACGCGGTGACGTCGGTCTCCCACAACCGCACGGCATGCGCGCCCGCCGCGTGGGCCAGCCCGGACCGGTCGGGCAAAGCCAGCAGCCGGCGTTTGAACGAGGTTTCCAGATCGGCCGCCTCCGGGGCCAGCCCGTCGGCGTATTCACGCGCCGCCTTGGCCGCAGCATCCGTGGTGTCCTGCGAGAACTTCAGGTGCACCAGTGAGCTCCAGGTCTCGAACGCACGCCGCATGGCATCCCAGGTACGCAGGGCTCCGGTCAGGTCACCGTCATCCAGCATGCGGTCCAGCGCAGCATACTCAGCGGTCAGACCCGCCTTGTCCGGTGTGGCGGCGGAGATGGCGTCGAAGCTGATCATGCCGGCGCCTCCGCGGTCAGGACTCCCGGCATCGTGCCCGACCGCTCGAATACGATCTGGCCGCCGTGGAGTTCGGCAACTGACTGACCATGCGCAATGGAAACGAAAGTGGCATCGGGCAAATGCGTTCTCAGTACCTGGTAAATCTCCGCCTCGGATTTCGGATCGAGGCTCGCGGTTGCTTCATCCAGGAAGATCCAGGACGGTTTGGCCAGCAGCGCACGCGCGACCGCGACTCGTTGCAGTTCGCCGCCTGAGAGGCTCTGCGGCCAGTTGTCGTCACGGTCGAGCCGGTCGACCAAATGCGGCAACCCCACATCACGCAACAACTGGGCAAGTTCGCCGCGGTCATGATGCGTGGCATCGGTCGGATAGGTGATGACGTGCCGCAACGTTCCCAGCGGGATATACGGCCGCTGCGGCAGGAAGAACATGTTCTTCGGCACCTGAAATTCCCCGCGCGCAAACGGCCAGATCCCTGACAATGCTCGGAACAAGGTCGACTTGCCCGAACCCGACCGCCCAGTGATGACGACCGAGTGACCGCCGGTGATGGTGAGGTGAGCGTGCTCCAACAACTTCATTCCGTTCGGCAGTGCCAGGTCCAGGTCGCGTACCTGTAACGTGTTGTCGGCACTCTCGGTCCGGATCAGGTTGGCATCGACCACGCGCGCGGCCTCGATCGAACGGTGGAACGTGGCGAGCCGTTCGACGATCGCCCGGTAGGACGCCAACGTACCGTAGCGGTCGACGATCCAGGACAAGGCGCTTTGGATCTGGCCGAACGCATCGATGGTCTGAAAGATCACGCCCTGCGGATACCTGCCGGCAAAGTAACCAGGAGCCACAAAAACAAAGGGAAAAATCAGCGCGGCCTGGCTGTACGTGCCGGTTACCAGGTTCAACAAAAGGGTGCGGTTCATGATGGCGCGGAAATTGCCGTAGATTGCCATGAATCGGTGCAGGAGGTTGGTCGTCTCCTCATGCTCGCCGCGGTACAGTGCAATGCCTTCGACGTTTTCCCGTACCCTGACCAGGGAATAGCGGAAATCCGCCTCGACCCGCTGTTGGCGGAACACCAGCGCTGCCAGCGGGCGGCCGGTGTAATGTGTACAGATCGTGCCGATAATGGCGTAAACCAACGCAATCCAAACCAGTGAACCCGGCACAGACACGCCCCAGAATTGGATTGCCGCCGACAGGCCCCACAAGATCGACAGAAAGCTGAACAAGGTGACGATGCGGGAGATCAGACCCAAAGTGAGGCTGAGCGAGTTGTCGCAAAAATCCCGGATATCTTCCGTAATACGTTGGTCCGGGTTGTCGGTTCCCAGTTCATGGCTGCCGGCGAGGCTGATTTTGTAATAGGCCCGATCGGCCATCCAATCGTTGAGGTATTTGTCGGTCAACCAGCGGCGCCAGCGAATTTGCAGCAGCTGCATCAAATAATACTCATAAATGAATGCCCCCACGTGGATGAAGGCCAGCAAGGTAAAGCCGAAGGTAAAGCCATTCTTGTTGCGGCACCAGAACAGGAGCAACTCAATGAAACTGGTCCAGTCCTTGTCGCCAAGTGCGGTGTAAAACGCGCCGCGCCAGAAATTGATCAGCACCGACAGGCCGACATTCGTCAGCGCCAGAGCGATCACTGCCGCCAGCAGGCCGCGCGCCAGCCAACGTTCCTCTGACTCGACGAAATACGGCCGCGCGAGCAGCCATGCGTCTTTCAGGAATGTACCAACGCCACCCATGATCTGATCATCTCTCTGTGGATTGTTGCAGTGCGGCGAGCCAGCTCAGCGTTCGTTCTCGGTTCACGCCGAAATCGCTTCGCCCGTAGACGCTGCGCGACCAGATCACCAAAGTGCTCCGATCCGCACCCTCGGCGTTGACCTGGACCGTCACGAGGTCGGGGAAATTCAGCAGCATGCTGCGAACGACATAGTGCACTTGAAGCTGGTTGGGAAACGCCGCGGCGATATAGGTCCGTGGCTCCCCGGCGAACAGATCGCGTGCTTTTTCGTACAGCGCCGGAGCGGGCAGCTGTTGTTGCTCGACCACCAGATCAGGCTTCGGTTGCATGCCGGCCGGTCCGGCCAGAAACGTGTTCGGCGTCGCCGGACGTTCGATGCGGGTCATGTCCATCACGACCGGTCTGGGCAGGCCGGCAGCACCGTCGGCCCCACAGGCGGGCAGAATCAGGCCGAGCAGCCACGCCAGAGCCGTCAAGCCTTCACCCTCGTCAGCTTGCTCACCGTGCGATCGAACTGCGCGAGATAGATGTTTTCATTCGCGTCGATCCAGATCCCATGAACGTTTAACGATCCCTTGCCCGCCACATCCGGGTCGAACCGCCTGAGCAACTGCTGGTCCCGGGTCCAAATCGACAGCCCGTCGCCGCCCGCGACATAGATCACTTCCTGCCCGAACGCGAGGTCGCTTGGCATGTTAAATCCAGTCCACACGGCCAACGTCTCACCCGTCGGGGAGAACAGTTGGATCCGGTGATTGTCCCGGTCGCACACGTAAAGCCGGTCTTGCCGGTCCGCCGCAATGAAATGCACCAGGACAAACTGTCCGGGGCCGGTACCGTGCTCACCCCAGGAGTGTTTCAGTGTCCCATCCGAGGCGAAGCGGTGCACCCGCCGGTTGCCGTAGCCATCCGAGACGAAAATATCGCCATCCGAAGTGAACGCCGTCCCGGTCGGCATATTGAACGGCTGACCATAGAATGTTGCGGCGGCGACGTTTGCGGTCCCGAGCGTCTGCAGCAACCTGCCGTCCGGCTCGTGCCTTGTGACGGTATGCAGGCCGGCATCGGCGATCCAGATTTTGCCGTCCGGGTCGATCGACAATCCATGCACGAATGCGGAAAACCTGCCCTCGCCCCAGGACGAGATGAAGCGGCCATCGGTGTCGAACACCAATACGGGATGCGCCGCGCGGCACAGCACGTAAACGTCGCCATTTGCTGCGACCGCGCCTTGCACACAGGTTTGCGGCCAGCCTTGCGGCGTGGTCTCGCCGAAATTCCACCAGCGCGGCAGGCTCGCCCAGTTGCGCTGGAAGTCGTAACGCCAGGCCCCTTCGCCAATGATGGGCATGTTGCCTCCCTAAAACCCGGCACCCGGTTGCGCGAGGTAGGCTTCCTCCTCCGGCGTGCTGAGCCGGCCGAGCACGGCGTTGCGATGCGGGAAGCGGCCGAACCGCAGGATCACATCGCGATGGCGATCCGCATAATCGATGGTTTTCGCACCGAGGTCGTCGCGCAAGGTTTCGTACAGCCGAACCGATTCATTCTGGTCCGCAATCGTCTCGGCATGTTCGAACGGCAAATAGACGAACATGCGTTCGATCGGGGTCAACAGCGTGTCGAACCCGGCCGCGATGGTAGTACGAGCGATCTCGCGCGCGTGCGGATCGGCAGCGTATGCCTCAGCCAGGCCGCGGAAGACGTTGCGCGACAGTTGATCCAGCAGGATGATCAGTGCCAATGCGCCTCGCGGTGTTGCAGCCCAGAAATCAAAGCGGCCGGTGCGGGCATCGCGAATGGCGGCGGTGAAGCGGGCGCATAGGGTGTCGAACCCAGCATCTTTCTCGAACCACCTGTCGCGTTGTTCGGAGCCGTCGCCTTCGAACCAGAAATCGAGAATATCGGATGGTTGCAGGTTCATACGCGGTACTCTGCGCCTGTCACGGCGACCAACCACACACGCCAGTGCTGGCCCAGATGGCCCGGTCGAACTGGGCCAGGACGCGCAGAGGCGTCATCGCGGCAATGCCCGATCCAGCAGCCGGACCGAGTGGATCGCTTCGCGTCCGGACAAATCGCGGATCTGGTGCCGGCAGGATGTGCCATCGGCCACAATGAAATCCTCGACGGAAGCTGCCCGCACTGCCGGCAGCAGACCGGCCTCGGCCATCGCGCGCGAGACATCCTGGGTTTCCGTCTGGTAGCCGAACGATCCGGCCATCCCGCAGCAGGATGACGCGATGGGTTTCACCACCAGTTCCGGTACGCGCTGCAACGCGGCCAGAGCATCGGGAAACGCGCCAAACGATTTCTGATGACAGTGCCCGTGCACATGCGCCAGTCCAGGCAACGGTTTCAGCGTCAGGTCGGGTTGCTCTTTGGCCAGGAACTCCGACAGCAGCATCGCCCTTCCAGCCAGCGCATCGGCATCGGCGCCAGGCAGCAACGAGCGGAATTCATCACGCAGAGTGAACAGGCAGGACGGCTCCAGGCCAAGCACCGGCATGTCGCCGGCCAGCGCGTGCCCAGTCGGGGCGTGCCCAGTCGGGGCGTGCCCAGTCGGGGCGTGCCCAGTCGGGGCGTGCCCAGTCAGGGCGTCCATGGTGCGGCGCGCCTCGTCGCGGGCCTTGTCCACCATGCCAGCGGCCAGGAAGGTTCGGCCACAACACACGGCGCGCCGGCCGCTCGCCGGGATCACCACGCCATAGCCGGCGGCTCGCAGCACGCGCAGTGCGGCGCGCAGGTTCTCCGGTTCAAAGTAACGATTGAAGGTGTCGGCCAGCAGGAACACAGCGCCGCGCGGGCCGGTCGGAGACGCGGCTTCGTGGTCGCGGAACGGCACGTGGCTCCATTCCGGCAAGCTCCGGCCGGCCGCGAGACCGCCATAGCGCTCCATCAGCCGCCGCAACGCCGGCGAACGGTTGCGCGCGTTCGCCAGCCAGGGCAGGCGCGACAGGAACCGCGCATAGCGAGGCAACTCCGCCACCAGATGGTCCCGCCGTCCCACGCCGTGCCGGTCGGCCCGCGCTGCCAGCACCTCGATCTTCATCTTCGCCATATCGACACCGGTCGGACATTCGCGCCGGCACGCCTTGCACGAAACGCATAATTTCATCGCCTCGGCGAGCGGCTCGGACTGCATGGCTTCCGCGCCGAGCTGGCCGGTCAGCGCCAGCCGTAAGGTATTGGCGCGGCCTCGGGTCAGGTGTTGCTCGTCGCGGGTGACGCGGAAACTCGGGCACATCACGCCGGCGTCGAAAGCGCGGCAGGCGCCGTTGTTGTTGCACATCTCGACGGCACCGAGCATGCCGCCAAGCGGACCAGGGTGGTCGGACCAATCCAGCTTCGGGGTGAAATCGGTGACCGCAGCATAGCCGGGGCCGTAGCGGAACAAGGTCCGGTCATCCATCCGCGGCGGGTGCACGATCCGGTTCGGGTTCAGCATGCCGGTTGGATCGAAGGCATCCTTGACCGTCTCGAACGCACGAACGATGCGCTCGCCAAACATTTGCGCGTGGAACTCGCTGCGTGCCAGTCCATCGCCATGCTCGCCGCTGTGCGAGCCTTTGTATTCGCGCACGAGGGCAAAAGTTTCTTCGGCAATGGCGTGCATTTTTGTAACGTCGGCGGGGTCTTTCATGTTCAGCACCGGCCGGACATGCAGACAGCCGACCGAGGCATGCGCGTACCAGGTCCCCTTCGATCCGTACTTTTCGAACACCGCATTCAACCGCTCGGTATAGTCCGGAAGATCATCCAGATCGACGGCGCAATCTTCAATGAACGAAACCGGTTTGCCGTTGCCTTTCATCGACATCATGATGTTGAGGCCGGCTTCGCGGACGGCAGCAATATCGGCCTGGAAACCAGGGTCGATGGCGCGGACCACGTCGGGATGGCCCAGATCGGCCATCAGTTCCTCCAGCTGGCGCAGTTTGCGGTGCAGCGGTTCGTCCTCGTGGCCATGGAACTCGACGATCAGCAGCGAATCGGGTTCGCCGATCAGCATCTGGTCGATTGTGGCGCGGAACATCGGGATGCTGCGGCCGAGATCGATCATGGTGCGGTCGACCAGTTCAACCGCCTCCGGATCCAGCGCCACGATATGCCGCGACGCCTCCATTGCTTTGCGGAATGTCGGAAACTGGCAAATGCCCAGAGTTTTGCGCGGCTTGATGGGGTGCAGGGTCAGTTCCAGCGCGGCGGAAAACGCCAGCGTGCCCTCCGATCCCACCAGCAGCCGCGCCAGATTGTCGCGTCCGGAGGCGCGCGCGGACGGGGTCAGGGCGTCGATATTATAGCCGCCGACGCGGCGCAGTTGCTTCGGGAACCGGGCCGCGATTTCCTCGGCCTCGGCGGCACCGAGCACCCGCAGCCGCTGGATCAGATCGGCAATGCGCGCCGGCATATCGGCGCCGAGATTGTCCGGCACCGCATCGAACCGATGCCGCGTGCCATCCGCCAGGATCGCATCGATCGCTCGGACATTATCCGCCATCAGCCCATAACGGATGGATTTCGAGCCGCAGGAATTGTTCCCGGCCATGCCGCCGATGGTGCACCGCGCATGGGTGGACGGATCGACCGGAAAGAATACCCCATGCCGCCGCAGTTCCGTGTTAAGGGCGCCGAGGGTGATGCCGGGCTCGACGTGGACGAAACCTGCCGCGGTATCCACATGCAGCACGCGGCGCAGAAACTTCGAGCAATCCATCACCAGCGCCCGGTTCACCGTCTGCCCGCACTGGCTGGTCCCCCCTCCCCTGGGCAGCACCGGAATTCCCACCTCGCGGGCGATCGCCAGAGCGGCGGCCACGTCGTCGATCGTCTCCGGCACGATGACGCCCAGAGGTTCAACCTGGTAAACGGAGGCATCGGTGGAGTAACGGCCGCGGCTGGCGCGATCGAATAGCACTGCGCCGCGGATTTCGCGGCCCAGGCGCTGCGCAAGGCCGGAATCGCCCGGGAGGATTTCTGTCCGATGGGCCAGGGTGCCCCCGGCTGAAACAGTGGACGCGCTCATGATGGTGGTGCCGGCTCCCGTGCTGTCACGCGCAATGTGGCGCGTTGGCGTGCGTGGCGCCAGCGGCCGGCGTTACGGGTCTGCCCAATGACGGATGGTCTGGTAGCAAGGTGCCATCCAGTGCATCCTGCCATTGATCAGCTCGGAGTTCTCCCATGGCCACGATGAACCGCGCCGGCCGTCATTTCCTCCAGATCCCTGGGCCCACCAACGTGCCGGACCGGGTGCTGCGCGCCATCGACCGCCCAACCATCGACCACCGCGGTCCCGATTTCGGCGCGCTAGGCATCGAACTGCTGGCCAACCTCCGTCGCATCTTCCAGACCACGGGACCGGTGGTGATCTACCCCGCCTCGGGCACCGGCGCGTGGGAGGCAGCACTGACCAACACGCTCTCCCCCGGCGACAGCGTCCTGATGTGCCGCACCGGCTGGTTCGCGACCTTGTGGAAGGAGATGGCGGAACGTTTGAGCCTCGTGCCGATCCTGGTCGACACCGACTGGCGCCGCGGCGCCGACGTCCCTGGCCTCGCCGCCGCGCTGGCCGCCGATACTGCCCACAAGATCAAAGCCGTCTGCGTGGTACACAATGAGACGTCCACAGGCTGCGTGTCTCGCGTCGATGAGGTGCGCGCGGCGATGAACGCGGCAAAACATCCGGCCCTGCTGATGGTGGATACGATCTCATCGTTGGCGTCGATCGACTACCGGCACGACGCCTGGGGAGTCGATGTGACCGTCGCGGGTTCACAAAAAGGCCTGATGCTGCCGCCGGGTCTGTCATTCAACGCGATCAGCGACAAGGCGCTGAAAGCCGCGGCGTCGGCAAAATTGCCGCGCAGCTACTGGGACTGGCGGCCGATGTTGGAGGCCAACAAGACCGGGTTCTTCCCTTACACGCCCGGAACGAACCTACTGTTTGGCCTGAACGAGGCCGTGAAGATGCTGCTGGAGGAAGGCCTGGACAACGTCTTCGCCCGCCACGACCGCCATGCCGAAGCGACCCGCCGCGCCGTGCACAGCTGGGGCCTCGAAGTACAGTGCGCCGAGCCTCGGCATTATTCGTCCTCGCTGACCGCGGTGCGCCTGCCCGAGGGTCACAGCGCTGACGGTCTGCGCGCCACCATCCTGGAAAAATACAACATGAGCCTGGGCAATGGTCTGGGCATTTTGAAAGACCGCGTGTTTCGCATCGGTCACCTCGGCGACTTCAATGATCTGCAGTTGATCGGCACACTGGGCGGGGTGGAAATGGGCCTGCGGGTAGCCGGCGTGCCGCACAAGCCTGGCGGCGCGCAGGCAGCGATCGATTATCTGGCCGGCAACGCCTGATACGGCGGCAAAACATTGCCAGACGCACGATCCCTGGGGTTTTTTGATCCGTAACCGCGGTCCCTGATAGCCGCCATCAGGACAGAGCCTGAGAAGGAATGAAAACCAAAGCGTCGCCTTCCGATCGTTTTTAGCAAGCGAATCAGAGACCTTCCGCTGCTCGCAAACGCCATGCTACAATCAGTGTGATTGCTGAGGTTAAAAGCCCAGTAAGGGTCGGACCATCGTAACGATCGACGAAAGAAAACCGTTCCCGAACTCAGAGGCCAGAGGTGTTAACAAGGAAATGACGGACCCGGTAAGCACGACCAGCCGTGGTTTGTGCTCTCCCGCGGCTACAGTCTGCGGCACTCGTTGCGCCTGCACACGCGAATAGCTTGCACCCAATCGTTCCATCGTCTCTTCATTCGCTTTCGGATCACTCAGGCGTTGACAAATTTCGGCGAGGTCGCTGGTGATCTCGTCGAGCTGAAAGACATGGAGCTGGCGCGGATCGGATTCCAGGGTTCGGACAAACAGATCTCTCCTGAGGCGATCGAACTGACCGACCGACGGCGTCGGAATGTCGCCAGGAGAGGCGGGATTTGATTGTGAAGCCTTGCTCGCTTCGATCTGCTCGTTCACGTATGCGACGAAGTTCACGATGGCGGCCAGGCCCTCGCGCTCCATCATTACTGTCCGTTCGGCCGCGATACTCGCAACCACTTTTGTAAGCGAGTCACGGACTCCGGTAATCGGCCGCGGGCGATTGAGCACAGTGACGATGGTAGTGATCGAATTCGACTCGAAGTAACTGAGTTGATTTGCCCACAATGCGGCGCGGTGGGTGCCGACTGCATAAGGGACGACAAACACCACGACAAATATCAATAGCGCCATTCCCATCAAAATCACCAGCACAACAGCGTTGCCGTGCATCAAACCCGTGGCGCTTCCTGCATCATTTCCTTCACCTTGCCAGATCGCAATATAGATCAGACCCAGAATGAAAATATACTGGGCCAGTGGCGCGATCACGGCGCGAGTACGAGCATCTTCGGCCAAATTCTTCGCGCCAAGATACCGAACCGGGAAAAGGCCGCCGACGAATGTCCATACCGCCCAGCCTCCAATAACCGTACGCGATACATTGTTTGCCGTATCCGAGTAATACTCGATACCGACTGCAACAGGAAAAGCAAAGAATACAATTGCCGCCACAATCTGCAGAAAGTTGAGACGCGCCGTCGGATTCAGCTCCGCCTCAAGCTCGACCGCAAGTAAATGTCTCAACGCGGCCGTCTTATTGCCTCCTGCGATCGCGGTCATCAGGAAATCCACCGCTACACTCAACAGAAGAGCTCCGCAAATCTCAAGCAGCAAGATCAGATGCAGGTTTCGTGTAGTGAGGTACACCGATGCAGGAATGAAAATCAGCGTTACGGCATAAATGGAAAGCTCTTCCTTCCAAGTACTCTTCTCCTTGATCAGGTTTTGCGGCAGCCGTAATACCAGCAAAGACGATACCACGCTCATAACCAAAAATAACACGATGAAGCCGATGAACCAGACCGTCCGCATCTGCTGTACTCCCTTGCAGAACTTCCCGGAATCGCAAACAAGCACTGCTCGTAAGCCAGAAGCCAAAGCTGAAGATCGTTTGCAGCGGCTGCGAAAGGTCAGCGTCGCCCGAATTTGGTTGCATAAATGATCTCACCGGCGGCAAGAAGTGTCAACAAGGTTTCTGGCACGAATCGGCCGTTGGCAGGTCCGCTGCGAACCGCTGCTTCCCGGTCAGGTCAGACGAGTTCGCCGGCACAGGCGATGGCAGGATCCGCGTGATATCGCGATGCACCATACGAGGCGACGCTTGACCGGCCAGCCCAGGAATCGTCACATGGCTCGCCGCATCTCCTCGGAGGACCACTCAATGATCGAAGTCTGGACATGGCCAACCCCGAACGGTCACAAAGTGCACATCGCGCTCGAGGAACTCGGCCTTCCCTACAAGGTGATCCCGATCAACATCGGCAAAGGCGATCAGTTCAAGCCGGAGTTCCTGGCGATAACGCCGAACCACCGCATCCCGGCCATCGTCGATCCCGAGGGGCCTGGCGGCAAACCGCTGAAACTGTTCGAGTCAGCGGCAATCCTGATCTATTTGTCGGAGAAGACCGGCGGCAAACTGATCCCGGCCGATCCGGTCGGCCGCTATCTCTGCCTGCAATGGATGATGTTCCAGATGGGCGGCACCGGCCCGATGTTCGGCCAGTACAACCACTTCGCCAACTATTCGATCGAGAAAATCCCTTATGCGATCACGCGCTATGCCAACGAGGTGCAGCGGCTGCATCGCGTGCTGGACAAACGCCTCGGCGAGGCGACCTGGCTGGCCGGCGACGAATACTCGATGGCCGACATCATCAACTTCCCGTGGATCCGCAATCCCGACCGGCGCAACATCAACCTTGCCGATTACCCGAACGTGAAGCGCTGGCACGACGCGATGGCGGCGCGGCCGGCAGTGCAGCGCGGTTGCGGGGTGCTGGCGGAGAACCAGCGCAAGGGCGCAATGACCGATTCCGAGCGGGAGGTCATGTTCGGCAAGACGCAGTTCGCGGTGCGGTAATCCTGGGAAGGCAACGCCTGCCATGGAACGATCCGTCCGGGCCATAACGCAAGCAATGTGAAGGCGTCCGATATCATCTCCAACGCTGCACCGATTGCCGCGTGTCCGAAGTGTCAACGTCATGCTCCGGCTCGCCGGATTCCTCGGGTGCAGGCTGGTTGAGGTCGTCCCGGTGCACCGGGCGACGGTCGCAGCAGCGAAAGTGCTGTCGTTGCTGTTGCGCTACCCGACGCCGAAATCTCGCGGCACAATTACTTCGCCAGAATGCGCGCCAGTTCGAGAAGTTCGCTATGCAGCGGCTGCGTGCGTCCGACAATGTCGGTAAGCGGCGTCCGTGTCACCTCGTTACGCTGCCAACCAACCAATACGCCGGTCTCGCCATCGCTCAGCGACTTCACCGCACCAACGCCCAACCTGGTTGCCAGTACCCGATCGAAGGCACTTGGCGGAGCGCCCCGCACGACGTGGCCAAGCGTGGTTGTGCGCAGCTCGAACCCCGTCCGCTGCTTATCGGCCTCGAAATAGGCCAGGATTTTGCTGGTATTTTCTTTGACGCCTTCGGCGATCACGACGATCGCGTGGGTTTTGCCACGTTCGTAGGCGGCGCGCAGCCGCTCCGCAATGTCGCTGGCAGAGACCTCGAACTCTGGCGTCGAGATCACTTCGGCACCACCCGCGAGGCCTGCCATCATCGCCAGGTAGCCGCAATCGCGTCCCATGGTCTCCACCAGGAAAGCGCGATTATGCGACGAACCGGTGGTGCGGAGGTGGTCGATCGCCTCCAGCGTGACATTGATGGCGGTGTCGCAGCCGATGGAAATGTCGGTGCCAATCAGGTCGTTGTCGATGGTCGACGCGATGCCGACCACGTGGACCCCAAGCTGGCTGAGCATATACGACCCGGTTTGCGATCCATTGCCGCCAATCACCACCACCCCATCGATACCTCTCTGGGCGAGGTTGCGCAGCGCCTTGGACCGACCGCTCTCCTCGCGAAATTGCGCGGAACGAGCACTGCCGAGGACGGTTCCGCCGACCTGAATGATGCCGCCCACGTCGCGCGCATTCAGTTGCCGGAACTGGCCGTCGACCAGACCCTGCCAACCCTGGCGCACGCCGGAGACTGTCAGGCCCTGATCGAGCGCGCTGCGCGTGACGGCGCGGATCGCTGCATTCATGCCGGGTGCGTCACCACCACTGGTAAGGACTGCAATGTGCTTCATGAATCGCAGACTATGACGGTGCATGCCCGGGCCGTCCACTCCGCCAGGCCATCTCGAAACGAAAAAATTGTGCGACGCAAAAGGCGGCATCTCATGCCGCCCCAATGGGGGACATTCCGGCGTCCGGCAAAATGATCACCTGCCTGCCCGGAACTGCTTGACGCGCATATTCGTCAGAAATACTAACGTTTGGTCAGACACCCCCTACGAGGCGCCTCCTGGATGGATACAATCTCGGCATTCGGTTTCGAAGCGTGTTGCGCCGCGATAGTCGGCGACATGGCTCGGACGCTCGCCGAGCGCAACGGCGAAGCACCTGAGCAGCAATTCGCCCGCGCCCAGGCCGCCGTCCACATGATCATGGGTTTGCTGCCGCGCGACGTGATCGAGGCTTTGCTCGCCAGCCACTGCGTGATGTTCCACGAATTGATGGTCGACAGCGCACACGTCACGCTGTGCGCCCGGGAAGCCAAGGCGCGCCGCCCAGAGGTGCATACTCTGATCGCACTGAACAAGGCATTTTGCGGCAATCTGGATCACTTGCGGCACTATCAGAAGCGCCCCGCCGAGGGCAACCGCGAGGCACAAGCCGGCATCGACGAGGCGCCGGCTTCGGTAGCCGCCGCCAGGGAACCAGCCGTTCCAGTTGAGACAACACAGGCGCTGGCGTCAACCGACCCGGACCAAATGGCGGCGGTGCAACCGCCGCCGGTCGCCCCTGCCGGGTCCGCACCGGCAGTTTCAGGCCTCGATGCGCCGGCTGCGGTTAATCGACCAACCGCGGCAGCAGTTGCCGCCGGCAGCGTCAATCCAGCAGCAGCAGCGACGGCTATCCAGGCTGGCGACGCCGCGGGTTTCGCCCGGGCCCTGGGCATCGAGCAGCCAAGTCCAGCGTTCCTGGCTGCCGCCAACGCTGCCGGAAGCCCGTTCGACCCCAATGCGTCGGGCCCCTGGCCGGAGAATTTCTGGTTGGGCAAACCGAAAACCTGAACGGGCGGCAGAACGCCGGCTCGGATGGCGCCCGCCCGGGTGCAGTCTCGTGCTGCCCCTGGGTTGCCGGCCTTCCGTCACCGTTTGATTCCCGTCCGGCGGGCAGGCTTTCCCTCACGTCTCACAAATGATAGGAGGTCGTATTCCCGATAATTGACAATCCGTCGTAACCAGCCGCGTGAGATGAACATCATCGGATCATGACAGCGCGCATTCTCATCGTTGACGACGTCCCGGCCAATACGCGTCTGTTGGAGGCCAAGCTTTCGGCCGAATACTATCAGGTTTCGAGCGCGCGCGATGGGTTTGAAGCGATCAAGCGGGCTTGCGAATGGCAACCCGACCTGATCCTGCTGGATGTGATGATGCCCGGCATGGACGGGTTCGAATGCTGCCGGATCCTCAAGGAGGATCAGAACACCCTGCATATCCCGGTGGTAATGGTCACCGCGCTGGGGGATTCCGCCGAACGGCTGCGCGAAATCCACGAGGCCTATTTCGCATGAAAAAACGCGCAGAAACGCGCATCGGCGACACGTCCGCGCGCATCGCGGAGCCAAAACCGCTCATGGAATGCGGCGTTTGCTGGCGGGTCTATGATCCGGCCGAGGGCGATCCCGTTTGGCAGATCGAGCCCGGCGTCGCCTTCGAAGATCTACCCGCCGACTGGCGCTGTCCCGAATGCGACTCGCCACGGGAAAAATTCCTAAGGCGCCAAGATGAGCCCTGAGGCGATCGGCGACAGGATCGCCGCGATTTATGGCGAGATTCAGGCGACCGCGATGCGCGGCGCGCCGATTTGCAATGACGTGCTTGTCGTCGAGGCGATCGGGTTTCAGAATTTCGCCGGCTATGTCCTCGGCATTGTCGTGACGCCGTGGTTTTTGAACCTGATCGTCGCGGAATCGCCTGGGGTAGGCCAATCCGCCCTCCCCACAAACGCTTTGCGGCTGCGGTTTCCGGCCGGCGACGTCGAATTCGGTTTAAGCGAACTCAAGGGCTTCGGGCGTCTCGCCTCTTGCTCGCTGTTCTCGCCGATGTCGGAATTTCCAGACCAGCAGGCGGCGCGCGCCGCGGCGACGGCGGCGCTGGGCGCGCTGTTCGATCCGCATTTGCACGACGCGCCGGCGAAGCCGCGGGCGACGGGCGAAAGGCTGGACCGGCGCGCGCTGCTCACCTTGCGGCGCGGCCCGCCGCGAGGCGAAGAGGCGGCGCGATGAACTCTGCGTCCGACCTCGGCGCGCTGGGGCCGGGAGCCTTGTCCATCGTGGCGGAGATCGCCGACGAGCGCGTCTGCTCCGTGCGCGTCGTCTCGTCGCGGCCAACCCAT
>JBEKQQ010000120.1:0-18948 GCA_049519555.1 Acetobacteraceae bacterium | reverse complement strand
CCTGAACAGTGATTATTTGATTAACCAATATTGTTGGACTTCAGCGTGGCCGCCGCACCCAAGCCTCTGCCATCCGCGTCATCAGCGAATATTGTCAAGAATTCAGTAACATTTTTGGTATCTTCCCACGGCCCGAAAACCATTCGGCTTGACGTTACCGCCCACGAAGTCCCATGTCCCTCTTGTCAGACGGTCGGGCGGCCGCTGTGCCACGGTTCATCCGGGGTATGGAGGAAAGTCCGGGCTCCACGGGAATACGGTGCCGGCTAACGGCCGGCGGGGGCGACCCCAGGGACAGTGCCACAGAAAACAAACCGCCCGTGCGATCCGGGCCCGAGGAACGCTTCCTTGGGTCAATATCTCATGGGCAAGGGTGAAACGGTGCGGCAAGAGCGCACCGCGCCTCCGGTAACGGCGGCGGCAGGGCAAACCCCACCGGGAGCAAGACCGAATAGGGGTGGCGGAGCCATTCTCCGACCTGATCGGGGGGCTCAGGGACATTCCCGTCCCGCCACCCGGGTTGGTCGCGTGAGGCGCGCCGTGAGGTGCGTCCCAGAGGAATGGTCGCCTCGCGGGGTCCTCCGGCTTATCCGGCTGATCGCGCGGACAGAACCCGGCTTACAGGCCGTCTGACATCTCACTGTCGGTTCGCTCCGGATTGCAAAAACCCCATGCTGAGCCGGCGTTCTGTTGGCGAATGCAATCCGTCTGCCCTATGCCAGTCCAGGTCGCCATGCGCCAGGCTCCCGCCGTACCTGAGGCGCATTGAAATCTTCAGAACAAAACAAGAAGCTGGCAGAATTAACTCGGCGTAGTCTTGTGCGGAATCCATGTGGTTTTTTACAGCCAGTCACTCCAATCGATGCAGCGAAGCAGCGGGTTGTTCGATCCGGTGGGCCAATCGTTCCATCGAGCGCATTTTTTTAACGTGGGACCTTCTAATCACCTTGTAAGGAGACGGAATCCCATGTTATCCCATGCAGGCCCATGGATTTCCAAGAAATTCCAACCCGATCCATGGCGGGCCTGGATCAGGTTGTTTGGCGGACAACCTGATCGGACCGCTTTGTTCGCCTCACAGTCTCCGCCCTTCGCTGACGTGACGACCCATGCCGGGAGGTGGCCGGGCTGCGATGGCTTTGTTCAACGGAACCTACGTGCAGAACTTTGATGCGAAGGGCAGGGTTTCCGTCCCCGCCTCGTTCCGCATACCGCTGCGCGCCGGTGCCGTGACCATCCAAGCCAACACCGAAGGTCCGGTCAGCGTACCTTTGGTGCTGCGCCCATCAGAGAAAGTGCAATGCATTGAGGCCCTGACGGAGGTGAAGCATCACGCTCTCGTCGCCGAACTCGAAAAGCTTGATCCGCTCAGCGAAGAATATGACGCTCTCGCGACCGTTTTGTTCGCCGACGCCTGGCCGATTGAGACTGATAAAGAAGGTCGCATCATCATCCATGACACGCTGTTGAGCCATGCCGGCATCTCCCGCACAGGAAGTGTCGCATTCGTCGGCATGGGCACACGGTTTCAGCTCTGGCACCCCGACAATGTCACTGGGCAAAAAGCGTTGGCCCAGGCCTCCAATCGCGCGCGGATGGCACGCCAGCGAGAGGTGGCTGCATGACTTCTTCCAAAGTTGCAAATGACACCGGAAGCAAGACCATTGGAACCCACATTCCCGTAATGCTGGCGGAAATGTTGGCAACCTTGAGGCCGCGTGATGGGGCAGTGTATCTCGACGGCACTTTTGGCGGTGGCGGTTACACGAGGGCAATTCTCGAGCGTGCCAAATGCCATGTCTGGGCCATCGATCGCGACGAAACCGCAATCGCCCGCGGCGGCGTCCTCGCAGCCCAGTACCCGGACCGGCTCCATCTGCTGCACGGACGGTTCGGCGATATGCTGACCTTGCTGACCGCAGCTGGGGTGCACGCGCTGGACGGCATCGTCCTCGATATTGGTGTCTCGTCGTTCCAGATTGACGATCCGGCACGAGGGTTTTCCTTCATGGCGGATGGTCCGCTGGATATGCGCATGGGACGGCATGGGACGGTTGGGGGTACTGGCAGCGAACTAACCGCTGCCACGCTGGTCAATACTCTGCTCGAGCACGAACTCGCGAATATTCTGTTCCAACTCGGAGAAGAGCGTGCATCTCGTCGCGTGGCACGTGCTATCGTAGTCGCACGCGCGGAGGCGCCGATCGAGACGACAGGGCGTCTTGCCGGCATCATCCGCGCCGTACTTCCGCCGGATAGATCTGGGCATCATCCGGCGACCCGCTCCTTCCAGGCACTTCGCCTGAAGGTCAACGACGAACTGGGGGAGATTGAGCGCGGTCTGGCGCAGGCCGCGCTGCTGCTGAACCCCGGGGGACGCGTTGTCGTGATTTCGTTTCATTCTCTGGAAGACCGGATCGTCAAGCGTTTCATGACCGAGGTCTCCGGTCGTGCTCCGGCGCCTTCCCGCCATGACCCACGCGGCCTGACACGAGACAGTGCAGGTTCCGCTCGCTTCCGGCTCCTGACGCCGAAGGCGCTTCGCCCGGGTACGGCAGAGACCTCGGCCAATCCGCGCGCCCGCTCTGCCCGATTGCGCGCCATTGAACGCCTTGAGGTGGCCGCATGAGCGCTGCTCCCAACCAATCGGTGATCGCATGATCAGACCCGTCACCTTGGTCTGCTGGATCCTGGCGCTCAGCGCGGGGCTCTATTTGTATCACGCGAAGCACGAAGTGGAGTTGATAGATCAGCACATCGACCAAATTGCGAAACAAACTGCCGACCTGCGGGTGGAAAGCCGAGGTCTGCTGGACGAATGGATCCGTCTGGGCGAGCCGGAGCAATTGCACAGGTATTCCGATGAATATCTTGGCCTGCAGCCGATTGCCCCCGGTCAGTTTGCCCGAGTGAGTGACCTGCCGGCTCGCCTGCCGCCGCCACAGCCTGATCCTCCCGCAGACCAGGCTGATGTCGTGGCGCAATCGTCCGGTGGTGCGTCGGCTGGAGTTGCTTCACCTGAAGGTCAACCCTCGGGCAATCAGGCTGATAGTGTCCAGGTTGCCCCCTCGGACCCTGCCGCTACTGACCAGGAGAGCGAAAACACTGCCGGCGCTGACGATATTCCGGTACCTCCCATTCCGCCCGCCACCGTCCCGGTGGCCGCCACCGCAGCGGCAGCAGCAACTGCTTTGCCGCTCCAGGCCCGACCGGTCTCACCACCGCGGCTGGCTGACGACCAGATGGACCCAGAGGCGGCACGGCCCCGCGCCGCTGCCTCGTCTCAAGGGTCAGACGACCTCCGCGCCGACGCGGCAATAGTGACGCCAGGCGAGCCACATCAGGGACCGGCAGGACCGATCAACGCACAAGGTCCCGGCGTGCAGGTGCAGGGCCTGCCGCCGTTGCAGGCGCAAGCGCCGCGGAACGCTCCGGGGTTGCCGCCACTACAGACCCAGGGGCAGACTCGTGAGGTGGCACAAGGATCAGGCCGGCCCACAGCCCAGGGCCAGGGACATGTGCCTGGATCCGCAATTGGCCAGGCGTCGGGGCAGTCAGCACTCCGGCCCGCTGAACCCCGCACGACGGAAACCCGTCTGAACGAGCCGCCGCGGGAAACCCGGCCGATCGAGCCTCAGCCAGGGCCGCGCCAGGCCATGGAGCCGCACGATCCAAGAACCCCGTTTGGCCGTCAAGGTCAGCTCCAAACGGAACAAGCCCAGGTGGCTCCGGTGCAGGGCGGTTCCTTGCTGGGGATGTCGCGCAGTTCTGTGCCCCTGCCGTTGCCGGCTCCGACGCCGGTCAACGCAAACTGGTCGGGTCCAGGCGGGACCGGCTCCCTTGGCCCTGGCCGGTAAGGTGGACCGATGAGTAGCTCAGACAGTTCATTTGGCTCTGTTGGACCGACGCCTCGTTTTGGGCGTCTTCGGATGCGCCGCGGTGCGCCGCCCCAGGATGCAGTGCTGCGGATGGAGCATTTCCACGTCACCGCAGCCGAAAAGCGCCGGCGCGAGGCGATGGAGCGCAGCCGCGGTCGACTGGTGCTAACCGCCGGAATGTTTGCGTTCCTGTTCACTGTGGTCTGTTTCCGGGTCGCCTGGGTCACTGTTATCCGCCCCGTTCACGCGGTTTTCGTGCAGCCGCCCATGCCGCTGATTGCCAAGGGGCCCCTACAACCGATCACGGACATCGTCACGCCGGGCCAGCGCGCGATGATCGTCGATCGCAACGGTCAGCCGCTGGCAATCTCCGAGCCGACGCGTGAGGCATTCGCAGATCCCAATGCGATTGGCGATCCTGTCGTGGTCGCGAACCAACTCAAGAAGATCCTGCCCCGGCTGGATTTGGCCGACGCAATCAAGCGGCTTTCCGACACGAGTAAGCACTTCGTCTATATCGAACGCCAGATCACGCCCGACGAAGAAGCCCGCATCAATAATCTCGGCATTCCAAGCGTCGATTTCCACGACACGTTCGAGCGCAATTACCCTCTTGGCAGGGTTGCGGCGCATGTGCTCGGCGGCGTCGGTATTGACCAGAATGGCATCGCCGGCGCGGAACTCGCGTTCGACAAGCGGCTCCGCACCAATGGTGAGCCGTTACGATTGTCGATCGACGTGCGGGTCCAGAACGTTGTGCGGGAGGAACTGGAGGCGGCCAAGGACGAATTCCATGCCATCGGGGCCGCCGGAATTGTTATGGACGTGAACACGGGCGAGGTGCTCGCGCTGGTCTCGCTGCCCGACTATGATGCCAACGATCTGGGCTCGGCAGCCCCGGACGACCGGTTCGATCGGGGGTTGACCGGACGCTACGAGCCAGGCAGCACATTCAAACTGCAAACCGCGTCTATGGCGCTGGATTCCGGTCTGGTGCACATCTGGGACTCATTCGACGCGGCGCACGATATTCACATCGGCCGGTTCACGATCAGCGACTTCGAAGGCAAGCACCGCTTCCTGCAGTTGCCGGAAGTTCTGGCGTACTCCTCCAATCTCGGCGCCGCACACATCGCCATGGTTATGGGAGCTGCCCGGCAGCGGGCCTGGCTGAGGAACATGGGGATGTTCGACCGCGTCCCGATTGAGTTACCGGAAGCCGCGCCCCCGCAGATTCATTCCGAGGCCGCCTGGGGTGAGGTCGTGACCATGACAGTCGGGTTCGGCCACGGTATCTCTGAGACGCCTCTGAACATTGTCGCCGGGACCGCGGCAATCGCCAATGGCGGCGTTTATATGAAGCCCACCATCCTCGCCGTGGATCCCAATAAGCCGCCCGAGGGTCGGCGGGTCATGCAAAGGTCCACGTCCGACGTGATGCGCCGGCTAATGCGGCTGGTTGTCACCAACGGGTTCGGCAAAAAGGCCGAGGTGCCCGGGTATTTTCCTGGCGGCAAAACCGGCACCGCCGAAAAGAACAAAGGCCATGGCTATGAGAAACACGCCAACGTTTCGGCGTTCATGTGCGTGTTCCCGATGCAGGCGCCGCGTTACGCGGTTTACATGATGCTGGACGAACCACATGGGAACGCCTCGACCGGCGGATATTCGACGGCGGGCCAGGTTGCCGCCCCTGCTGCCGGCAAGGTCATTGCCCGGGTTGGGCCGATCATGGGCCTGATGCCAGACATCAAGGACGCGCCGGAAATTGAGCAGGCGCTTTCGATCCCCCTGCAACCCGCGCATGGCCTGGTACTCGGGCCGATCAAGGTGATGGAGCCGTCGACCGATCCGCAGTTTCGCCGTCCTGAGGCGTTGGCTGCCCCGGTCCCTGACGAGACGGCGCAGCCTGATCTGACGCATCGGACCCAGGCGGATCCGGCCAATGCTCCGGCACGGCCGGCCCCTGTCCCAGCTCACCTGTCGAAGCCCGGTTTGCTGCACAAAGTGCAAACTGGACCGGCCCGTCGTCCGCCGGCGCGACCCCAGGCTTCCCCGGCCGAGGAGCCGCAACCCGATTGGCTGCACAAGACCCGGTTCGATGCCGTGCCCGGAAATCCCGTGGTTGTACCCCCCGAGGGTCCCATTGAGGCACAATCGTCAGGACTGCTGCGCCCCATTCGCTTCATCGAGGCTTCGGCTGGGTTGGTGAGTTCTCCCCGCCTCAGGAACTGTTCGCCAGACCGGCCTTGTGGGATTTCGTCATTGGCATCGTCCGTTGCTGCTTAGCGATATCTACCGCCAGATCCTTCCTTTCCACAGCCCGGTCCGGCCGCTGCCCAGGGTGGTGGCCGGACTGGAGATCGGGCGTGTGACAGCGGACAGCCGCCAGGTTCGACCCGGCGATCTGTTCGTCGCAGTGCCCGGCGTGTTTGTGGATGGGCGCGACTTCATCCCTGAAGCCGTCCGCAACGGCGCCGTTGCCGTACTGGCGCCAAACGGTACCTTTTGGCCGCCCGAGGTGCCGCCTCGGGTCTTGCTGACCGATCCGGAGCCTCGGCGGATGCTGGCGCTGATTGCCGCTGTTCTGGCAGGTGTTCGGCCTGAGACAGTCGTTGCCGTTACCGGTACCAACGGCAAGACCAGTACCGTCGAATTCCTGCGTCAGATCTGGAGCCTGGCAGGCCATCGCGCCGCCAGTATCGGCACTTTGGGTCTGATTGCGCCCGGCTACGACCCGGGCCCCGGGCTTACCACCCCTGACCCGGTCACCTTGGTGGAAACGCTGTCCAATCTTGCCCGGCATGGGGTCCAGCACGTGGCAATGGAGGCGTCGTCACATGGTCTCGATCAGTTCCGGCTGGACGGTGTGCGCCTCGCCGCGGGGGGCTTTACCAACCTGACGCGCGATCATCTGGACTATCACGTCACCACGGCGGCGTATCGCGCGGCAAAATTGCGGCTGGCCGGGGCGTTGTTGCCGCCGCGCTCGCCGTTCGTTGTCCATTCCGACATGGACCCGGTGACTTTGGAAGCACTACGCGCCGTCGCCATCGCGCGGCGTCTGGCATTTCACACGGTGGGATTGGCCGGCTCTCTGTTCCGCCTGATCGAAGCGGTGCCGTGTCCCTATGGCCAACTATTGACTGTGGAAGCGCCCGAGGAGGCCAATGGTGGTTCTGGGCGCGTGCGCCATGAGGTTCGGCTGAATCTGCCCGGCCGGTTCCAGGCTGATAACGTTCTTGTGGCCTCCGGTCTCGCTTACGTACTGGGCCTGGACGCGGTGCTTGACCTTCTGCCGCGGTTGAAGGGCGTTCGGGGCCGCATGGAGTTGGCGGCGCAATTGCCGAACGGCGCGGTCGCCTATGTCGACTACGCGCACACGCCCGACGCATTGGAACGGTTGTTGTCCGCATTGCGGCCGCACACCGCGGGTAAGCTGCACATTGTGTTCGGCGCCGGTGGCGACCGGGATCGTGGCAAACGTCCGTTAATGGGCGAGGTGGCCGCCAGGCTCGCGGACCGGATCATCGTCACGGATGACAATCCGCGCGGCGAGGCGCCCCAGACCATTCGGACTGCAGTTCTGTCCGGCTGCCCCGGTGCACAGGAAATCGGCGATCGCGCCAGCGCAATCGAAGCGGCACTGAACGATCTGGGCTCCGGCGATGTGTTGGTCGTAGCAGGCAAGGGCCACGAGCAGGGGCAACTGATCAGCGGTGTTGTGCATCCATTCGACGATGTCAGCGTGATCCACGGATTGGTCGGAGTGCTGTCATGATGTCCGCCGAACTCCCGCTGTGGACTGCGGCCGAACTGTTGGAGGCTACCGGCGGGCGCTTCGGTGCGCAATTCGATGCGTCGGGTGTTTCGATCGATACGCGCACGATCCAGCCAGGCGATCTGTTCGTCGCGCTGCTCGGCGAATCCGGGGACGGCCACAATCACGCCGCCAAGGCGATAGAGGCGGGCGCCGCCGGCGTTATGGTGCATCGGGAGTCTTTCGCCATTGCTCATCGCCTTGTCGTGGACGACACGCTTGCCGGGCTCACGCGTCTCGGCGCGTTCGCCCGCGGGCGCTTCACCGGACGCCTGGTGGCGGTGACGGGCAGCGCCGGAAAGACCACGACGAAGGAGATGTTGCGTATCGCACTCTCGGCGTTCGGGCCGGTCCATGCTGCGGTCGCATCCTACAATAACCACTGGGGCGTGCCGCTTACACTGGCACGCATCCCGCGTGCGGCCAGTACCTCTTCGATGCCCCATACATCCTCGCACGCCGCGCGTGACACCTTTTGCGTCGTGGAAATTGGGATGAACCATGCGGGAGAGATCGCACCGCTGGCGCGATTGGCCAAACCGCACGTCGCCGTGATCACCAC
This sequence comes from Acetobacteraceae bacterium, assembly GCA_049519555.1. Classification (GTDB taxonomy): domain Bacteria; phylum Pseudomonadota; class Alphaproteobacteria; order Acetobacterales; family Acetobacteraceae; genus Rhodopila. Next base: position 10,688 of record JBEKQQ010000120.1, on the reverse strand, counting down.
GGTGGAGGCAGCGCATATCGGCCAACTCGGCAGCATGGAGGCGATCGCCGAGGAGAAGGCCACGATCCTGCAAGGCCTGAGTGCGGCGGGCGTGGCGGTGTTGCCTGCAGACTCACCATGGTTTCCCCTGCTACGCGGTCATGCTGGTAGACACCAGGTCCTCGGTTTCGGCTCCGCTCCAGGGGCCGCAGCGCAACTGACGCATATCGAACCGGGCGCCAACTTTTCCATCCTGCTCGCGGATGTCGCCGGCCGCGAGTTGCGGATGCGTCTGAACGCGCCTGGCCGGCACATGGCGATGAACGCTGTTGCCACCCTTGCGACAATCGCCGCTTTGGGGCTCGATCCGGTCATTGCCGCCGAGGCCCTGGAAACTTTCGCACCGCTGCCTGGCCGTGGCGCCCATCGGCGGTTGATGTTGCCAGGCGGGGCCGCATTGCTGCTCGACGAAAGTTACAACGCCAACGGTGCGTCGATGCGGGCAGCCCTGGACGTCTTGCGCTTGCAACCCGCTACACGACGCGTGGCTGTGCTTGGTGACATGCTCGAACTGGGCACGGCCGGACCAGCCGAGCATTCGGCCTTGGCCGACGACGTCGCGCGCTCGGCCGACCTCGTGTTCACCTGTGGTCCACTCATGCAGCGGGTGTTCGATGCCATTCCGTTATCGATCCGGAGTCACCATGCTGAGGATGCTGCGGCGCTGGCTCCAATTGTCGCGACGTGCATCGAACCAGGCGACGCGGTCCTGGTGAAAGGCAGCCTCGGAAGCCGCATGAGAGTAATTGTCGCAGCGCTCGATGCGCTGACCGGCCCGGCAGCCGCACCGAGCAACGGCGCGGTGTCAGACGTGCAGACAAAAGGCATGACGCAGGTCGCGCGCAGTAATGATGCGGCGTTGGCGGCGCCCGCTAACCTGCACCAAGGTCGCGTTGGATGATTTTCAATTTATCGCGATTTTTCCCGGAACATTTCGCGATTGTGAATCTGTTGCGCTATAGTACGTTTCGCTCGGCGTGCGCCTGTCTCACAGCCTTGGTCGTCAGTTTCTTGTTGGGCCCGGCGTTGATTCGCTGGTTGCGATCGGTGCAGGGCCAGGGTCAGCCGATCCGTACCGATGGGCCGGAGCGCCATCTGCTCGAGAAAAAAGGTACGCCCACCATGGGCGGACTGTTGATTCTGTTTGCGGTTGGCATTTCGACGCTGCTTTGGGTCGACCTGCGCAACGGCTACGTGTGGGCTGTACTATTTGTCACGCTGGCCTACGGCGCACTGGGCTTTCTCGATGACTATCTGAAGGTGACGAAGCGCGACACCAAGGGTGTCAATGGACGGCTCAAACTGATCGTACAGGGTAGCGTGGGTCTGCTCGCGGCGATGTGGATTAGCTGGCTGGCGCGCGATCCGTTGGGCACCGCGCTGATGTTTCCCGTGTTTAAGGAACTGGCGTTACCGCTTGGCATGTTCTTTCCGGTGTTCGGCATGCTGGTGATGATGGGAGCGTCAAATGCAGTCAACCTGACCGACGGCCTGGACGGGCTCGCCATCGTGCCGACAATTATCACCGCTGGCGTGTTCGCGCTGATCGCCTTCCTCGTCGGTAACCGTATCTTCGCTGATTATCTGCAATTGCACTGGGTTGCCGGAGCCGGTGAGTTGATGGTGTTTTGCGCGGCATTGATTGGCGCCGGCATGGGGTTCCTGTGGTTCAACGCCCCACCGGCAGCGGTGTTCATGGGAGATATCGGTAGCCTCGCGATTGGTGGCGCTCTGGGCGCGGTAGCGGTCGCCACCAAACACGAAATCGTGTTGTGCATTGTTGGCGGGCTGTTCGTTGTCGAAACGGTATCGGTCATCGTCCAGGTGTTCTGGTACAAACGCACCGGCAACCGTGTCTTCCTCATGGCACCATTGCATCACCATTTCGAAAAGAAGGGCTGGGCCGAACCGACCATCGTCATTCGATTCTGGATCATATCGATGATCCTGGCGCTGGTCGGGCTCGCGACCTTGAAGATAAGATGACTGTGTTCTCTTCCGACCTGTTTGCCGGCGAACGCTATGCCGTGGTTGGTCTTGGCTTGAATGGTCGTGCGGCGGCCAACGCCTTGCGCGCGATGGGGGCCGAGGTCACCGCGTGGGATGACTCCGAAACCGCTCGCGCCGCGGTATCGGGGGTGAAGTTGCAGGATCTGTGTGAGGGCGAGTTCAACTTCGACGCCATCGTGCTCTCGCCAGGCATTCCGCATCGCCTGCCAAAGCCGCACCCGATCGCAGCGCGCGCCGTCGCTGCCGGTGTCCCTATCGTATCTGACGTGGAGCTGCTGTATCAGGCCGTTCGCCGTTCTGGCTCGCGTGCCCGTTTTGTCGGCATCACCGGTACCAATGGCAAATCGACGACGACGGCGCTGTTGGCGCATATCCTGAAACAGGCCGGCTGCAACGCCGAGGCCGGCGCCAACCTTGGTCCCGCGGCCCTGTCGCTGCCGCTGTTGCCGGACGACGGGATCTATGTCCTGGAAATGTCGTCCTACATGTTGGAGCGACTCGTAACCGTTCGCTTCGATGTGGCGGCGATGCTCAATCTTAGCGCCGACCACATCGACCGCCATGGCGACATGGCCGGTTACGCAATGGCGAAGCGGGCGATCTTTGACCGCCAGACCAACGCTGACCTTGCGGTGATCGGTGTCGATGACCAGGGATCCCGCACCATGGCCGCCTGGCTGGATCGGCAACCAGCAAGGGTTGCCCGTGTGTCCGGCTCCGCTGCGGACCGCGTCGCGGGTCCTACACTCGTCGATGTATTCCGTCGGGACGGCGTACTGCGCGACAACACTGGTCCAGTCCTTCATTTGGCCGACGCGATCGCACTGCCCGGTGCACACAATGCACAAAATGCTGCTGCCGCGTTCGCGATGGCATCATTTCTGGGGCTGGACCGCGCAAATATTGCATCCGGCATTGCCTCCTATCCCGGTCTGCCACACCGTCAGCAGCACATTGTTACCGTCGACGGCGTTAGCTTTGTCAACGACAGCAAGGCGACCAATGCCGATGCCGCCGAGTGCGCGCTGATCTGCTATGATCGTCTGATCTGGATCGCCGGTGGCATGGGCAAGGAGGGCGGCATCGTCCCGTTGGTGCCGCATTTCCCGCGCATCGCGCGTGCCATGCTGATCGGCCGTGACGCCCCGATCTTCGCCGAAACGTTGGCGAAACATGGTGTCCCGTTCGACCTGGTCGAAACTCTGGACGCCGCCGTTCCCGCTGCCTTCGCTGCCGCGAAAAACGAGCACACCCCGGTCGTTCTGCTGTCCCCCGCCACTGCAAGTTGGGACCAGTTCAGAAGTTACGAAGATCGCGGTGAACGGTTCGCTGAACTGGCCCGGGGTCTGGCGCTCGCAAAGGGAGTCGACGGTAGGTGCTCTGGTTCCGACCATCGCTCCACGTCAGCTGTCGGCGAGAGCATTTCGTCCCGCGTTGACCGGAGAGAGGGGATCGCCCGATGAGCGGCTTTACCCGTGCCAACAATACGATGATCGCCCGGTGGTGGATGACGGTCGATCGTTGGACCTTGGGCGCGCTCTGTCTGTTGATCGGGTGCGGCTACATCATGGTTCTTGCGGCAAGCCCGTCCGTCGCGGAGCGGATCCATGCCGAGCGGGACATGTTCATCATCAAGCAATTGATGTTTCTTGCATTCGCACTGGCCGTCATCGTTGGCGTGTCGATGCTGCCGCCGCGGACCGTCAGGCGGCTGGCGTTGGTGGGGTGTGTGCTGGCGTTGCTCGCCACTGCGATGACACTGGTGGTCGGGGTCGAGGCCAAAGGTGCGGCAAGGTGGATCTCGATCGCCGGCAACCGCATTCAGCCCAGTGAATTTCTGAAGCCCTGCTTTGCGCTGACGACGGCTTGGCTGCTGGCACGGCAGCGCCGCCATCCAAAATTTCCGGGCGTTCTGATTGCGCTCGGACTGTTCCTGGTGATCGTGGCGATCCTGAAAAAGCAGCCGGATGTGGGCATGATGGCAGTCATCGGTGCCGTGTTTCTGATCCAGTTGTTTGTCAGCGGCATCAATATGTTTTTCATCACACTGCTGCTTGGCCTCTCGGGCGCCGGTGGCGTGCTGCTTTACACCCTGCTGCCGCATGTGCACCGCCGGGTCGATCAGTTCCTGTACGGCAAAGACGGTGGCAATTATCAGATCGGCAAGGTGATGGAGGCGTTCGCCAATGGCGGGCTGACCGGTCGCGGCGCGGGCGAGGGCATGGTCAAGGACAGCATTCCCGATGTGCATGCCGACGTCGTTTTCGCCGTGGTTGGCGAGGAGTTTGGTCTGATCGTCTGCGTGCTGCTGGTCGGCGTGTTCGCGTTCATCGTGCTTCGCGGCTTGCTGCGGTTGATGCGTGAGCAAGACTTGTTCAACGTCTTCGCGGCAGCGGGTCTGCTATCCGGCTTCGGGTTGCAGACGATGGTCAATCTGTTTTCCACCCTCGGAATGATGCCGACCAAGGGAATGACGTTGCCGTTGATCTCATACGGCGGTTCTTCGGCGGTCGCGGTAGGTCTGGGAATGGGGATGTTGCTGTCGCTGACCCGTGCCAGGGCGCGGGACGAGCGAACGCGCGAGAGTCGTTCGCCCGATGCAATGATGCTTCGGGAGGCAGCATGATGCGGGCCGCCCTGATGCCACGACTCGTTCGCAAGTGCGCCAACCTGCGTCTGAAGCACGGCATGATCCGCTCCTCACCGGCATCCTCGGGCTCGACCCGAGGATCGATACGCACGCACACTGCCTCAATTGAGGTTGATCTTCGCGCGGGTATAGGTTGTCTGGACAGGCCTGACCATGACGGTGGTGAGCTAATTCAACTCCGTTCAATCCCTGGTCCGATGGCAATGCAGCTGATCCGCTCGCGGTCCTCCGCCAGCGTGCTGCACCAAATTTCTTGGACACACTGCCTGGCCGCATCGCGGCAATCCGGTCGGCCCTGGAGGCATCTGCCATGAGAGGCCCGGAAGTGCGCCCCATCATCATTGCCGCCGGCGGCACAGGCGGACATTTCTATCCGGCCGAGGCTCTGGCTTCCGCATTGGTCAGGCGCGGCCATTGGGTCGTCCTGATGACTGACGCCCGCGCCGTCGTGCCGCGTGGCAGTGTGTTCGACGCGCGTAGCCAGTACGTTTTGCCGGCCGCCGGGATCGCCGGACGTGGTGCGGCGCGAGCCGGCAAAGCGGTCTTTGCCTTGGCCGCCGGAGTGGCGCGTGCGCGCAGCATCCTGGCCCGCATCCGGCCCGCCGCCGTGGTCGCGTTCGGGGGCTATCCCGCCGTTCCTCCCGTTCTTGCCTCGCGTCTGGTGCGGGGGCGTCCGCCTGTTGTGCTGCACGAACAGAACGCGGTGCTTGGCCGGGCCAATCGGTTTTTGGCGCGTCACGCCAGCGTGCTGGCGCTGAGTTTTGCGGACACCAGCCGCGTGCCGGCAAGAGTGCGCCGCCTTGTGACCGGCAATCCCGTTCGGCCGGCGATTGCCGCATTGTGCGAGGCCGGATACGAGCCTCCGCCCGGCCCGAAACACGATGGATCGATCCTTGGTGGATCCATCCGGGTTCTGGTGCTGGGTGGTTCCCTTGGTGCCCGCATATTCAGCGAAATTGTCCCTCCGGCAATCGCGAGGCTACCTGACGACATTCGGGTCAGGCTGATGGTCACCCAGCAGTGCCGCGCCGAGGACCTCGACCGGGTACGGGCTGCGTACTCCGCCAAAGGGATCAGCGCCGAGCTGGCGACATTCTTCCCAGACGTGGCTGATCGACTCCAGGTTGCGCACCTTGTAATCGCGCGCGCCGGAGCATCGACCGTCGCGGAACTTGCCATCGCCGGACGGCCCTCGATTCTGGTGCCATTGCCTGGTGCGATCGACGATCATCAGAGCGCCAATGCCAGGGCATTGGCTGACGCCGGGGGAGCCTGGGTCGTGCCGCAATCCGGGTTCACGGTCGATGCTTTGGCGAAGCACCTTGGTGGCCTGTTGGCCGACTCGGCCGCGTTGGCTTTGGGTGCGATGCACGCGAAGCTGGTTGCGAGACCGGGCGCGGCCGACGCCCTCGCCGACCTGGTGGAACAGGTGATGCGCGAAACTGCACCCGCGATAGAGCCGGCGTCCGGGGGACCGTCACGGGGGCAATCCGGCCGATCAACAACGAGAAGAACCAGCGAACTGCCCAGCGCGGGACAGTCATGAGGGCGGGCCAGTCATGAGGGCACTGCCACTTTCGATCGGCCGGATGCATTTCGTAGGTATCGGCGGCATCGGCATGTCGGGCATCGCCGAGGTACTGCATACGCTTGGCTATTCCGTGCAGGGTTCAGACATTTCTGATTCCGCCAACGTCTGGCGGCTGCGCGAAGCAGGTATCCCGGTAACGATCGGTCATGACGCCGCCAATCTGGGCGATGCTCGGGTAGTTGTGGTTTCCACCGCCGTGAAAACCGACAACCCCGAGGTCGTGGCCGCTCGTGCCCGCTTCATTCCAGTGGTCCGTCGTGCCGAAATGCTGGCCGAGTTGATGCGTTTGAGATGGTCCATCGCCGTTGGCGGCACCCATGGCAAGACCACCACCACCAGCCTGATCGCCTGCATGCTGGAGGCCGCCCACCTCGATCCCACCGTGATCAATGGCGGCATCATCAACGCCTATGGCACCAACACCCGCATGGGCGACGGCGACTGGATGGTCGTCGAGGCCGACGAAAGCGATGGCAGTTTTCTTCGGCTGCCCGCCGTGATCGCGGTGGTCACCAACATGGACCCCGAGCACCTGGATCATTGGGGGACACCCGAGGCAATGATCGCCGGCTACGACCAGTTCGTCGCCAACATCCCGTTCTACGGCTTCGCAGTGCTGTGCATCGACCACCCGGCAGTGCAGCAGATGATCCCGCGGCTGTCCGATCGGCGCATCATTACCTACGGCTTCTCACCCCAGGCCGATGTGCGCGCCGACAAGGTGCGGCCGGACAAAGCCGGCTCGACGTTCGAGGTCGTGGTGACCGACCGCACGCGCAACCGCTCGCGCCGCATGGGTCCTTTCCGCCTGCCGATGTTGGGTGAGCACAATGTGCAAAACGCCTTGGCCGCGATCGCCGTCGGTGTGGAGATGGAGATCGGCGATACCGTTCTTCGCGACGCGTTCCTCGGGTTCAAGGGTGTCAGGCGGCGCTTCACGCGCACCGGCGAGGCCGGCGGCATCACTGTCATCGACGACTACGGCCACCACCCGGTAGAGATCGCCGCCGTACTGAAAGCCGCCCGGCAGGCCGGCGCGCGCGATGTCGTGGCGGTGGTGCAACCGCACCGTTTCACGCGGTTGCAATCGCTGTTCAACGAGTTCTGCGCCTGTATGAACGACGCCGGTACTGTGATCGTCGCCGACGTCTACCCAGCAGGCGAGGCACCCATCCAAGGGATCGACCGCGATGCTTTGGTTGAAGGTATGCGCGCGCGCGGTCACCGCAGCGTCGTCCCGTTGCCGGCACCAGCCCGCCTCGCGGAGATGGTGCATGCCATCGCCAAACCGGGCGACTTCGTCGTCTGCCTCGGCGCTGGTTCGATCACGCAATGGGCTGCCGGTTTACCCGCCGAACTGACCGCGTTGCAGGCCAATGCTCGGCGTGGAGGTGGGACATGACGGCCGCCGCAGTCCGCAAGGATTTGCCTTTGATCGAGCCGGGTTTGCTGCCAATCCGCGGACGCGTCCAGGCGGATGCCCCACTTGCGCCGTTCACCTGGTTCCGCGCCGGGGGCCATGCCGAGTTCCTCGTCCGGCCAGCCGATGCCGCCGACCTTGCCACGTTGCTGCTGGCGTTACCGGCAACCACGCCGGTGCAGGTGATCGGCGCCGCGTCCAACCTGATTGTTCGTGACGGTGGTCTGCCGGGAGTGACAATCCGCCTCGCGCGAGGCTTTTCGGCTATCGCGGTTGAGCCTGATGGCGTCATTGCCGGTGCTGCCGCGCTCGACCTGACAGTGGCAGAAACCGCTGCCGCGGCCGGCCTGACCGGGCTTGAATTTCTGTCCGGTATTCCCGGCACCATCGGCGGCGCGGTCGCCATGAACGCTGGCGCGTATGGCGGCGAAATGGCGCACGTTCTCTCCTGGGCCGATTGTGTGACGCGGGATGGAGAAAGGCGCCGCCTGTCCTCGACCGATCTGGCATTCGGCTATCGCCATGCCAGCGTCCCGCCGGGTAGTGTGATCACCCGCGTGCGGCTGGCGGCGAAGCCCGGTGCGACCCCGGTGATCGCGGCAAAGATGGCTGAAATCCGGGCCGCGCGAGAGGCCTCGCAGCCGGTACGCGCGCGCACCGGCGGGTCCACGTTCCGCAATCCGGATGGCGGCATGAAGGCCTGGGAACTGATCGACGCCGCGGGGTGCCGTGGTCTCAGCGTCGGCGGCGCGGTGGTGTCGGAAAAACACTGCAACTTCCTCATCAACACCGGCACCGCGACTGCTGCCGACATTGAGGGTCTGGGCGAGCAAGTTCGCCGCCGGGTCAAAGCGACCACCGGGGTCACGCTGGAATGGGAAATCCGCCGAATTGGTGTGCCCGCCAGGACTGCGGAGCCTCGCCCATGACGCGCGTCGCAGTCCTTTATGGCGGCATCTCCAACGAACGCGAGGTCAGCCTGTCGTCCGGCCTACAGGTTGCCGCCGCTTTGCGTGAAGCGGGTTACCACGTTGCGCTGATCGACGTGACCGACGATTTGCCGGCGTTGCTTACCGCCCTGACGCCCAAACCCGATGCGGTATTCAACGCTTTGCATGGACGCTTTGGCGAGGATGGCGCGATCCAGGGCGTGCTCGACTGGTTAGGCATTCCTTACACGCACTCCGGCGTCCGGGCCTCGGCGATAGCGATGGACAAGCAGGTCTCCAAGGCGATGTTCAGTGCCGCGGGCCTGCCGGTTGCCAAAGGCGAGATCATTCCCGTCGAGGAGTTGTTGGTCGCCGATCCAATGCCGTTGCCGTACGTCATCAAGCCGGTTAGCGAGGGATCGTCGGTCGGCGTTGAAATCATCCGTCAAGGCGACAACCGCCGTGCCGCGGTGGCGCAGGCCTGGCGGTTCGGCCGATCCGCGATGGTCGAAGAGTTCATTCCCGGTCGCGAACTGACCGTCAGCGTCATGGGCGATCGTGCGCTGGCGGTGACCGACATCATCGCCGACGCCGGCACGTTTTACGATTACGAATCGAAATACGCCGACGGCGGTTCGCATCATATCATTCCGGCTGAAATAGATCCTACCATCTACGCCCGCGCCCTGGAGGTGGCACTGCGGGCGCACAAGGTGATCGGTTGCCGCGGCGCCACCCGCTGCGACTTCCGTTATGATGACACAAAGGGTGAGCCAGGCCGGCTGGTGCTGCTGGAAATCAACACGCAGCCAGGTTTGACCCCGACCTCATTGTTACCGGAACAGGCTGCGTACCTTGGCATCAATTTCCCGCGCCTGTGCGCCTGGATGGTGGAACACGCGACATGCCGGGAGGGAACCTGACCATGGCAGGCCGCAGAGCCTCCGTCACCGATCGCCCGCCAACCTGGAAACTGTTCCTGCGCCGTCAGCGCTGGATGGTGCGTCCGTTTGCATGGTTTTGCGTGGGACTCGCAGCCACCGCGGCAGGCGTGGTGTTGTTGCGCAATGCACAGCCGGGCAGCAGCATTGCCTCGGTGCGGGAGAAGATCGGCGTGCTAACCGCCAATGCCGGCATGCGCATTACCGACATCATCATCGAAGGTCGCGCCAACACTCCGGAACCGGTCCTGCGTGCTGCTCTGGGCTTTAGCAAAGGCGACCCTATCATCGGCTTCTCGCTCGAGCAGGCGCGGATGCGGATCGAAAAGTTGCCGTGGGTGGCACATGCGACGGTGGAACGTCGCCTGCCTGGCACCATCGTCGTGGCGTTGTCAGAGCGCCGGCCGTTCGCCATTTGGCAGAATCAGGGTCGATATGTGCTGATCGACCGTGACGGGCAGCCGGTCACCGACGAACAGGTTGCCAAATTCCGCGATCTGCCGTTGATCGTCGGGCCCGGTGCGCCCGAAGCAGCGCGCGTGTTGCTGGACGCGCTGACCGACCGACCGGCAATCCAGAGCCGGGTCGTCGCTGCGATGCGGATCAGCGAGCGCCGCTGGAATCTGCGGATGAAGAACGGCACCGATATCTTGTTGCCGGAAGGCCATGAAGTCGAGGCGCTCGATCGACTGTTGCAATTGCAACAAGAGACTGCGCTGCTCGATCGCCCGCTGGAGGCGATCGATATGCGTCTGGGTGACCGGCTCGTGCTGCGGCCCCAGCCGGGTTCAGGGGCCAACCCATCCGACAAATCCGCCTCGCCGCCAGTGCCGCCGAAGAAGCCAACTTAGGAGCACGCGACCGATGAACGACAATCCGCACCGCGTGCTGACCCACGATACCGGCCCCCCGGAACCGGACCGTTCGCGGCCACATCGGTCGGGTACATTCGGCGTGCTGGATATCGGCACGACCAAGATCGCCTGCCTGATCGCGCGTGTCGACAGCGATGGTGATCTGCGCGTGCTTGGCTGTGACTGGCGCCAGGGTCTCGGCGTGCGCGGCGGCAGTATTGTCGATCTGGAAAAGGCCGAGCGCGCGATCCGCG
>JBEKQQ010000119.1:0-18981 GCA_049519555.1 Acetobacteraceae bacterium | reverse complement strand
CCCGGCTTCCGCACCTTGCTGACCGACCGAGTGCCGGGAATGAACCCACCCGAGCATTACGTCGATCTCGACTTCTGACCGTTGCCGGAAACGCTGTCACACTTCGTTTCCGCAGCCGGTCAACTGCAACTGCAAACGATGCCTGCACAGGAGACAATGACATGGCCGTAACCGCTCAATCGGTGCCGATCCTGAAGGACAACTACGCGTGGCTGCTGCGCGATACCGAAACCGGCGCCACCGCGATCGTCGATCCGGCCGAGGGCCCGCCGATCATTGCCGCGATCGAGGCAGCGGGCGGACGGTTGGACATGATCCTGCTGACGCACCATCACGGCGATCACATTGCTGACGCCGACGTGGTGCGGGCCCGGTTTCCGGGTTGCAAGATGGTCGGCGCGGCAGCGGATGCGCACCGGCTGCCCAAATTGGACCAGGCGGTGCGGGAAGGCGACACGGTTCAGCTTGGCAACGCAGTGGGGAGAATCATCGACACGCCCGGTCACACGCGGGGCCAGATCAACTACTTCTTCCCGAGCGGGCCGATCCTGCTATCCGGCGACACGTTGTTCAGCCTGGGGTGCGGCCGGCTGATCGAGGGCACCGCAGCGGAGATGTTCGCCAGCCTGAGCAAGCTCGCCGCCCTCCCGGACGACACGTTGGTGTGCTGCGGCCACGAATACACCGAAGCCAACGCGAAGTTCGCCCTCAGCGTCGATCCGGACAACAAGGCGCTGCAGGAGCGCACGGCAGAGGCGCATCGGCAACGTGCCGCCGGCCAGCCGACGATCCCTTCGGTACTGGGCGACGAGAAGCGGGCTAACCCGTTTCTGCTGGCCAAGGACGCGGCGGCACTGGCCGATGTGCGGGGGAAGAAGGATCGGTTCTGAGCGGAGAGCGGTTGCTGCGATCATCGATCCAGCGTCCCGCGGGCAGACCTGAGGATTGACCGATCGGTCAGCGGCTTGATCCCGCCGCGGGCGAGGCTTGCCAGGTCTGCGCAGAGGTTTTGACCGGTTGGTATCTGGCAGCGACCCCGGCCTCGCGACGCCACGCCACCCGGAGACGTCGAGCACCTGTAAAGGAAGGCAATTTTCGACAATACCGGGGGGCCGTTCCCGGCTAGCCAGTGACAGCAGTCTTTCCGACGGCGAGCAACGGAGGAGTCATGGCGCGGCTTCAGAACAAAGCGGTATTGATCACTGGAGGCACGAGCGGAATCGGCCTCGCGACGGCGCGCCGTTGCCTCGCCGAGGGAGCGCGGGTCGCAATCACCGGCAGTAGTGCCTCGGGGCTTGCCACGGGCACGCCAGACGCTCGGTGACACGGTGCTGACGATCCGTGCGGACGCCGGAGACGTCACGACGCAGCAGGACGTGGCGCAAACTGTAGCCGACGCATTCGGCAAGCTGGATGGCGCCGTTCTGAATGCGGGCATCGGCGATTTCCGCCCGATCGAGCAGTGGGACGAGGCGACCTTCGACCGCTCGATTGCCGTCAACCTGAAGGGTCCCTTCTTCCTGGTCCGCGCCTTGCTGCCGGTTCTCGCCAATCCGTCTTCGATCGTCCTGACAGCGTCGATCAACGCCCGCATCGGAATGCCGAATACCAGCATTTACGAGGCAACGAAGGCAGGCGTCGTGTCGCTGGCCCGCACCCTGTCGGGCGAGCTGATCACACGCGGCATTCGCGTCAATGCGGTGAGCCCTGGACCAGTGGCTACTCCGCTGCATGATCGGCTGGAGCTGGTCGGTGACGCGCTCACCGCTCTCGTAGGGCAGATCCCGTTGGGACGCCGCGGCACACCGGACGAGATCGCGGACGCAATCGTGTTCCTCGTGTCCGACGAGTCCGGCTTCACGGTGGGCAACGAATTCGTCATCGACGACGGCATGAGCAACCTGTGATGCAGGGTTGCTTTCCCGCCCGCGTGGTGGTCCCGCTCGGCCTCCATGATCCCCGTCGGAGCACCGCCGAACCGGTGCCGCTGCTCGTCATCTTCGTCGCGGCTTCCGGCGTGACGCTGAAAACCCGATCACCGCTGAACTCTCCGATTCAGGCACCATGAAAGCGGTCCGTGTGCATGCCTTCGGCGGCGTTGACGCCTTGGTCTACGAGGATGTGCCGCGACCTGTTGCCGGACCTGGCCAGGTCCTGATTCGCGTCGCCGCTGCGGGAGTAGGGCCGTGGGACGGTTGGGTTCGCGCCGGCAAGAGCGCTTTGCCACAGCCTCTGCCGCTGACGCCCGGAGCCGACCTGTCTGGTGTCATCGAAGCTTTAGGGCCAGAGGTGGCAGGGTTCGCTCTGGGCCAGGCGGTCTTCGGTGTAACGAACGCCAGGTTTACCGGTGCCTACGCGGAATATGCTCTGGCCGAGGCCTCGATGATCGCCCCGACGCCGACCGCGCTGACCGATGTTGAGGCAGCATCTGTGCCCGTGGTTGTCTGTACCGCATACCAGATGCTGTCGCGACATGCGGCGGTAACTGCGGGCCAGACTGTGCTCGTCCTGGGGGGTGCCGGCAATGTGGGCGCCTATGCGGTGCAACTGGCCCAGATCAGTGGAGCGCGGGTCGTCGCCACCGCCCGCGGCCACCAGTTCGATTTCCTGCGAACGTTGGGAGCGGTCGAGCCGATCGCGGCCGGTGCTCCCCCGCCGCCGCGCCTCGCGGCAAAAATGGACGCCGTGATTGACACGGTTGGCGGTGCCGCGCTCGCCCAGGCCTTTGAGTGGCTGCGGCCCGGCGGTGTGCTGATATCAGCGGTGGCAGAGCCCGACCAAGGCCTCGCCTTGCGACATCGGGTGCGCGCTCGGTTCATTCTGGTGGATGTCACAACCGCCGATTTGCTCCACCTTGCCGGGCTTTTCGAGATACGCCAGCTGCGGCCACGAGTCGGCGAGGTGCTGCGATTGTCCGAGGCTCGAATTGCGCATCGGATGCTCGAAGACGGCAAGCATCGGGCCGGTAAGATCGTGCTTGTCCCATAACTGCAGTCCGGACCTCACGTGTCTCCAGCAGAATCTGGCGCGCGAAGTTTCCGTTGTCTCGGGAGGCTGTGTGCCGGTCGTCCTTAGGCCACCGCCTCGGTATCAATCCTCCGCTCATGCCGCTTCCGCTGGTTCGGATCGAGGAACCGTTTGCGTAACCGAATGGCGGCCGGAGTCACTTCCACCAACTCGTCGTCCTCGACGTAGGCGATTGCCTGCTCCAGGCTCATCTTCCGCGGTGGGATCAACAGCATGGCGTCATCCTTGCCGGCGGCACGGATGTTGGTCAGCTTCTTTTCCTTGATCGGATTCACTTCCAGATCGTTGTCGCGGGCAGTCTCGCCCAGGATCATGCCCTGGTAGACCTTGTCGCCGGGGGAGACGAACAGCGTGCCCCGCTCCTGGATGTAGAACAGCGCGTAATGCACCGCCTCGCCAGGCTCGGTGGAGATCAATGCGCCGGCGCGGCGACCCTCGATCGGGCCTTTCCAGGGACCGTAGCCGGCAAACAGCCGGTTCATGATGCCGGTGCCTCGGGTGTCGGTCAGGAATTCGCCGTGGTAGCCGATCAGGCCACGGGTCGGGATCATGAACGTCAGCCGCACCTTGCCGCCGCCGGAGGGGCGCACGTCGCGCATCTCGCCCTTGCGGCGGCTGAGCTTCTCGACGACCACACCCGCATAGGGCTCGTCGACATCGACCAGCACCTCTTCCATCGGCTCCTCGCGGACACCGGTCACCTCGTTGCGGCGCGTCAGCACCCGAGGCCGACCAATGGTCAGTTCGAAGCCCTCGCGGCGCATCTGCTCGATCAGCACGCCGAGTTGTAGTTCACCACGGCCGGCAACCTCGAACGCTTCCGTTTCGTTTGACTCGGAGACCTTGATGGCGACGTTGCCCTCAGCCTCACGGAACAGCCGTTCGCGGATTTGCCGGGAGGTGACCTTCTTGCCCTCGCGGCCGGCCAGAGGGCCGTCGTTGATTCGGAACGTCATCGCCAGGGTCGGCGGATCGACCGGGATCGCCGGCAGAGGCGCCGCCAGGTCAGGCGCGCCGATCGTGTCAGGGATGGTGGCATCCGACAGCCCGGCAACGGCAATGATGTCGCCGGCTTCGGCTTCGTCGACCGGCACACGCTCCAGGCCGCGGAACGTCAGCAATTTGGTCAGGCGACCAGTCTCGACCACGGAACCGTCGGTGCGCAGCACTTTCACCGGCATGTTGATGCGGGCAGAACCTTGCTCGATCCGCCCGGTCAGCACGCGGCCGAGGAAATTGTCATACTCCAGGATGCTGGCGACCATGGCGAAGGGCGCATCACGGTCAACCGTGGGCGGCGGCACGTGGCTCACCACCAAATCGAACAGCGCGCTCAGATCCTTCCTGGGCCCATCCAACGTGGCGTCAGCCCAACCCTGGCGGCCGGAAGCATACAGCATCGGGAAATCGAGCTGGCTGTCCGAGGCGTCCAGCGCGGCAAACAGATCGAACACCTCGGTATGGACCTCGTCCGGGCGGGCGTCCTGACGATCGATCTTGTTGACCACGACGATCGGATGGATGCCGCGTGCCAGCGCCTTGCCGACCACGAACTTGGTTTGCGGCAGCACGCCCTCGGCGGCGTCGACCAGCACGAGGGCGCCGTCGACCATGTTCAGGATGCGTTCCACCTCGCCGCCGAAATCGGCATGGCCAGGGGTGTCGACAATGTTGATCCGCACGTCCTTCCACAACACCGAGGTGCACTTGGCGAGAATGGTGATGCCGCGCTCTTTTTCGAGTTCGTTGCGGTCCATGGCGCGCTCGGCGACATGCTGATGGTCGCGGAACGTGCCGGACTGCGAGAGCAGTTTATCGACGAGAGTGGTCTTGCCATGATCGACATGAGCGATGATGGCGACGTTGCGGATTTGCATAACGGCCTTGGGTTGCCATGGGGGATTGATTGGTGCGGCGCACACATAGTGCGGTTAGGCCATGAATGACAGCCCCAACCGCGGCAATCGACGGCAGGGCTGTCACGCTTCACGCAATCGCCATGGACGCAGCCACCTCCACCGGAAAGACGCCGCCCGGGGGAGGCGCTGTCCCCGCCTACGCCGCCGCCTCGGCCGCCGCGCGTTCCCGTTCAAGCAATGCCTTCTTGCGCGGTACGCCCCAGCGATAGCCGGTCAGATCCCCGTCCTGGCCGATCACCCGATGGCAGGGCACCGCGAGCGCCACCGGATTGGCAGCACAGGAGCGCGCCACGGCCCGGACGGCCTTCGGCTGCTCCATCAGCCGCGCCACCTCGCCATAAGTCCGGGTTTTACCCGGAGGGATCTGGCACAGCGTCCGCCAGACGCGTTGCTGGAACGCGGTGCCTCGGAGGTCCAGCGGCAGGTCGAGCGACTGCTTCGGTTCCTCGAGGAAGGCCAGGACCGCGTTCACCGTCTGGCGCAGCCCGGCATTGTCAAGGGCGATGCGGGCGCGCGGGAAACGCCGCCGCAGGTCGCCCATCAGCTCAGCGTCCGGCTCGGCAAAGCCCAGGAAACAGACGCCGGTGTCGGTGGCGCCGATGAGCAGGCGGCCGAAGGGGCAATCGGCGAAGGCGGTGCGGATTTCCTCGCCCTCCCCGCCGCGTCGCGCAGCCCCTGGCGTCATGCCAAGCAGGGCTCCGGTTTTCTCATAGACGCGGCTTTCCGAGCCAAATCCGGCCTCGGCGACGGCATCCGCGACGCGGGCTCCGCCGGCGAGGGCGGTTTGCAGCCGGCGGGCACGCACGCCCTCGGCGTAACTGCGCGGCGTGACACCGGTGTGGTCACGGAACATCCGCAGGAAATGGAAGCGCGAGTAGCCCGAGCGGGTCGCCAGCATATCCAGTGAGGGCATGGTTTCCGCTGCCTCGATGGTTGCGCACGCATCGCTAACCACAGCCTGGGCCAATCGCGCCCGCTCGCCCTTCGGATCGCACCGCTTGCAGGCACGGAACCCGGCGGCCTCTGCTTCGGCGGTCGAGTCGAAGAACCGCACGTTCTTGCGTAGCGGGGGCGGCGAAGGGCAGCCAGGGCGGCAGTAAATGCCCATCGTGGTGACGGCGTAGATGAAGTCGCCAGGCTGGCGGGTGAGGACCGTTTGCCAGAGAAGCTCGTCCGGCATCTGGTCGATGGTGAGCATGTCGTTCATGAGCCTAATCTGGGCTGCCACCTGGCGGATCGCCATCCGGAGATTGCGCTGGCTCTCGTTGTGGGGGAAGGGCAGGTGCTACCCGCTTTGTGCGCCGGCCCGCATGTCCTCGATGATCCGCATCGCAGCCTGGCGAGGGTTCGGGGCGGCAATGATGGGCCGGCCGACCACCAGACAGTCGGCGCCATTTTCGATTGCCTGCCTCGGGGTGGCGACACGCTTCTGGTCGTGGGTCTCGCCGCCGGGCATCCGTATGCCGGGGGTGGTGATCAGCAAGGACTGGCTTTGCGCCAGTGAACGCAGCCGGTTCGGATCGTCCTCGGCCGAGGCGATAATGCCGTCGCAGCCGCATTCGACGGCTTTGCGCGCGCGTAACGTGACGAGATCGCGGACGGAGTGTGCGTAACCCATGGCTTTCGCCGCCTCGTCGTCCAGGCTGGTCAGCACGGTGACCGCGAAGATCTTCAGGTCGGATGTGCCCTTTGCCTTGACTGCGGCTCGCATGATGGCTTCGTCGCCATGCACGGTAACGAAGCTCACGCCGCGCTGCGCGACGGAGGCGATGCCGCGGGCTACCGTCTGGGGGATGTCGAACATCTTTGTGTCGAGAAACAACTGTTTGCCCGACGTAATCAGCGATGCGATCAGGCTGTCGAAACCTGCCACGTAGAGCAGCCCGAGGCCGACTTTGAAAAACGACACGATGCCCTCCAGTTGCCTGACCATCTGCTGTGCCTCGGCTATGCTGTCCAGGTCGAGCGCGACGATCAGGCGATCCTTGATGTCGGCCGGCAGATCGCGATTTGCTGCGGTTTTGGTAGCGTTCGAGGCATTGGGCATTGGATTTTTTCTCTCGACTGATGCTCAACCTGAATTTCTATGGGCAGCCGGTCCTTAACGCGGAGTCAACGTGGCGGCAATCAGCGAATGTGACATCCTCGGGAGAGGGATCGTTTGGATAAGTCTGATCTCGCCCAACGGCGTACCTAAATCTACTTATTCTCCGAACAAGAACCGGAAGCTGCCGTCCTTGCTAATGTGCAGGTTTCCAGTTGTCAGAACGTCCATTCCCAAGAGAACATCAAACGTGTGTTCATCCAGGAGCTCACCCCCATTTATGGCTCTATTAAGGACTTGAATTTTGCTGATGTCCGATGGGTCGGCGGGAGGTGATTTATAAATGCGACATGGAAAAGATAGCCTGGCCTCCACGTAGTGCCTCCGAGGCCAGAGAATTCAATCTTATTAACCTGCTGAAGTCCAAGCCGCGCAATCACCCGTTTCGCAATCATTGTCCTGGTTGCGCCGGTGTCAATGAGAGCCTTGAATGGGACAGCCCCCCTTGAATACAGGTCGAGCAGATTGCTTATGCTCGTTGTATTTCGCGGCATCGACGATTGCTATTGTGACGATAGCAGCCCGGCCGCTATGCGTGCCGCGGATCAATGGCATAAGAGAAATATCCGAGTTCTTCGGCTGTCTCTTTCACACACTGTATTGAAAATATCTGGTCGTCAACCTCTGGTTTCCCGCGATCTGAGCATCCAACGCTGAATCGAAGAACCCCAGAATCTCGCCGTGTCTGATGAGTGCATACTCGCCCTCGTGCTCAGATACCAATGTCGGCAGCACCTTCAGAAATCTCTCCAGGTTCCGGTCGATCTCCTCGGTCTTCGAATGAGTCATGGCTGGAACCCCGCGCGTGTATGTATATATGGTTTTGAACAGGCTAGCGACAAAAACCGTTTCGGGATCGGAGGCTCACCCATTTAGCCTGAACATGGAATTCTTGCCTCGCGTTTCCTCTCTCGACCACTGACACAATGTCTATCGCATCCCTGGGGCCAGCGGCCCCATCATGGCGCCAGGTCTTCGATCGGCACTACCGCGTGACGACCTCAACTCTCGCATCCTGCGCACCCGCCGTATCCGCCGCATCCCGCACCGCTATCAGCTCCCGCGGCACACCGTCGGCGACCAGCGCCGCGACCACGGTATTTGCCCGCCGGCCCAACAACGCCGCCGCTCCGGGCGCGTCCCCGCTGCCGGTCACTGCGATCCGTGTGACCCCCTGCCGCGTCGACGCCATGGCGGCGTTCCGCACCACGTCCTGACCACGGCCGGTCAGCGTCGTTGCGTTCGGCGCGAACGCGACCTCGTATGAGTGCACTGCTGCCGTGGGCACCTCCCCCGCCTGCGACGTGGCCGCGGCCGGTGGCGGCGTATTGAACGCATAACGCACACCAAACAGCACGTTCTGCACGAACTGGTTATGCAGTTTGACCGCCCCCGGCGCCGACCCTGCGGTCATACCGATCGACGACGCTCCGTCGTATCGTCCGCCGCCCAGAATATCCATCACCCGGTAATCCACCGTCAGCGACAGCCCAGGCATGTTCGGGATCGGGAAGGAGAACCCGCCAATGATCTGGGTGGCCGGCGCTCCGCTGGAGCCGCTCGCCGAGAACGACCCGGGCCGCCCCAGAGGCGTGTTCACCAACCCGTCCAACCGGGTGCTCTGGTAGCCCAGGCCGACACCCAGGTACGGGTAGACGTAGGGCGAACGCACATCCAGGTCGAAGATCGCATTGGCCATGAAGCCCAGATTTTGCACCGCTCCGGCCGGTCTGGCCGGATATGGCGTATTCGCGACCGAGCTGATGCTGCTTCGTCCAAACGAAGCTTCCAACTCAAACCGCCACCCATCGCCGAGCGCGTACCCGCCGCTGAACTGCGTCAAATAGCCCAGATTTTGCCGGAGCTCGAATGTGCCAGGGACCCCTGGCTCCAGCGACGTGGCCTTGGGCGGGAACGCCAACCGCAAACCCGCTCCGCCGTCGATATAAAACCCTTGGATCGGTTGCGACCGAGCGGCGCCGGGAAAACCAGCCCAGATGAGAATACAGCCCGCGAAGGCCAGGAGAATCGATCGAAGCCTCATTCGTGCTGCTCCCCATTGGCCGTCAGACACCGCCATCTTCCGAAGTCCCGATGGCTTACAGCCCGTGCGGCCTGACATACGGGTTTCCTAACGCAATTTGGTGGCACGAGGTTGCGAGAAATGCTGCCGCGTAACCGCTGTCCTCCTCAAGCCCGATCGTTGAGCCACTGGAACGCGCCGCGCCCCGATGGATGAAAAAAGGAGGCGCCTGCCAGCGCCTCCCGTTTCAGCCCGTCAACCAAAGTCGGTCAGTGGTAAACGATCTCAACGCGACGGTTTTGCGGCTCACGCACGCCTGGCCCGGTCGGGACCAGCAAATGCGTATCGCCGTACGCATGCATGTCGATGACATTCTGCGGCACGCCATCGCGAACCAGTTCGGCGGCGACCACGCGGGCGCGACGCTCCGACAGGCCCATATTGTACTGGGGCGTGCCCGAGGTATCGGTATTCCCGTTCACATCGATGCGAGTGTACTGCGAGTGGGTCGAATAGGCCGCAGCGTCGTGCACAATCCCCTCGCTGCGCGCCGTCAGGTCGGCTTTATCCCAGTCGAAGAACACCAGGAACGTCTTCGCGCCAACCTCCGCCACCGGGGTCGGAGCGGGTGCCGGCACCGGCGCTACGCCGAACGCGTAACGCAGACCAAACAGAACACTGTGATTGTAGTCGTTGGTGGACTTGAACGAAGGACCTCCGGGCGACGCAGGGCCCCAGGTCCGATCGCCAGCGAGTCCCATGAAGCGATATTCCGCAGTAAACGCCAGACCAGGGGCGCTCGGGATCGGCACGGCAAGACCGACGATACCCTGATATCCCAGGCTGCCCCGGTTGGAGGTTTGCGCAGAAGCGGTGGGGCCACCGAAGGCCCCCGCACCAACACCCTGCCAGATCACGTCCTGATAACCGACGCCGGCGCCGATATAAGGTTGCACGAACGGAACCGCGACAAAGTCGTACAGCACGTTCACCATGGCGCCGACCTTTTGCTCTCGGCCGGAAGCCCTCGCAGCACCGCCGAAACCTTCCGGATCGCTGAACCCGTTGTTTTGCCGGTAGTCGCCCTCAATCTCGGCCCGTAGTCCGTTGCCGAAGCCCCATCCCACACTGGCCACGAGTGCAGGTCCGAGGTCGACGCGGACGTTACCGCTGCGATTGACCGGGGCTCCGATCGTGACATCCTCCCGCTGCATCAAATTCGCGCCCAGTCCACCGGCAACATACGGACCGTCGATCGCCTGGGCATTTGCAGCAGCAAGTGGCAGAGCCATCATGGCCGAGGCCAACAGAGCACTCCGGAGTTTCATTCGTCATCTCCTGGTTGAACTGGTCGCAATAGTCAGGACGGTGTGTCGTTAACCGTGCAACCCTTAATAGCTACGCAGGCGCAATATGACGAGGGGCAGATTGGCAATTTGCCTGGCCTTGTTGCACCTATGTCACAGGCCCATCGGCCGCGATGCCACATGCCTGTGGCAGCGATGTCACCTCCTGTGGCGGAAGAGAGCAGGAGTCGAACCTGCCCGGGATCGCTCGGCGACCCCAACCGGGTTTGAAGTCCGGCCGACCCACCGGGGCCGCTTCTCCTCCGCCGGTTATGTTCCACCGGTCAGCCGGGTTTGGGAAGCTGGTTCAGGAAGATCGCCTCTTGGTCGGGTTCCAGGCAGCGGCAATCCAGCCACAACCGCCGGTCGTGGATCCGTCCGATGACCGGACGAGGCAACGCTCGCAGTTCGCCGGCGAGACCGTCCAGTGCTCTGCCGGCCAAGGTGACGGCGGCCGACGGCAGCCGATCGACCGGCAACGCGCCGGAGCCGATCTGGCCGTGGCAGGCCTCCACCGTGATTTGCCGATCCGGCCAAGCGGCACGCAAAGCCGGTGCCAGCCGGTTGGCGGTGGCGCGAATGTCGGCTTCGGTCCGGGTCAGTAACCGCAGGGTCGGGAGCCGCCCTGCCAACCGATCGGGATCTCGATACAGCCGCAACACAACTTCCAGCGCCGCCAGCCGGCCTTTGTCGACACGTAATGCGCGTTTCAGCGGGTTGGCGTTGAGCTGCTTCACCAGATCGGCACGGCCGACGATCAATCCTGCCTGCGGACCGCCGAGAAGCTTGTCGCCGGAAAATGTCACGAGATCGACACCGGCCTGCAGGGCCTCTCGGGGTGTGGGCTCGTGCGGGAGGCCCCAACGTTCCAGGTCGATCAGGCTGCCGGAGCCCAGATCTTCGATCAGGGGGAGGCTGGCAGCATGAGCGATGGCGGCGAGATCTGGCGTGGCCACGGCGGCAGTGAACCCGGCGATCGCGTAGTTGGCCTGGTGGACTCGCATCAGTGCGGCAGTCTCCGGGCCGATGGCGGATTGGTAGTCGCGCCTGTGGGTGCGGTTGGTGGTGCCAACCTCGCGCAGGATCGCGCCGGAGCGGGCCATGATGTCAGGGATGCGGAAGGCACCGCCGATCTCGATTAACTCGCCGCGGGAGACGGGCACCTGACGACCGAGCGCCAGCGTGTTCAGGACCAGCATCACGGCGGCTGCATTGTTATTGACGACGGTGGCCGCTTCGGCCCCGGTCTGTTCGCGCAGCAGGCCGGAAATGTGGTCGTCGCGTTCGCCGCGGCTGCCGTATTCGAGGTCGTATTCCAGGTTGGTGGCCCCCTGGAGCGCTGCCGCGGCAGCCTGGGCGGCTTCCGGAGGCAGTAAGGCGCGGCCCAGGTTGGTGTGCAGCACGGTGCCGGTGAGGTTGAAGACCGGGCGTTGGGACGGGGTGGAGCGACGGGAAAGCATTTCAGTTGCGGCTTCCAGCACCGAAGTTGCCGGCAGGCCGAAGCGGCGCTCCGTCCGGTGGACGTCCAGAGTTTGGCGTAACGCGTCGACGACTTCCGGGCGGCCGAACCGCTCGATCAGGCCGGCGGCCTCCGGTTTGGCCAGCAGGGAATGTAGCGAGGGCAGGCGGCCTGGTAGATTGTCCATCGGAGGGACATGGTAGGGCCAGAGCAGCGGCGGGGTAAACCGCGGGACCGCAGCCGTGGGCCGGTATGAGAAAGCGGCGGCTCGGCGTCGACGCACGAGCCCCGGAAGTCGTTCGATGAGCCCGGTTACGTTTTCAGATAGCTCCCGCCGCGCCGAATGAACGTCATTCCGGTCCTCACCTCGCGGGCGTCTGCCTTGCCGTCCGGCACGTCATTCCTTGCCAACCGGCGCGCGACCAGTTCGCCGGACGCGGGACAGTGGGAACCAGGACAGTGGGAACCAGGTCAGCAGGACCAGGTGGGGTACAGGAGGTTGTGAGGCTGGGTATCGCTTGCAGCCCTGGACGGGCCCGCATAGCCGTTCTCCCATTTGCGATCCGTCGGGAGATGCACTATCAGGACAGAACCAGGCAGAGGCACGTCGCGACGACGGCAACGCCGGCGGCATACAAGCCGTTGCCGCGCAAACACAGCCGATCGGCCGGCACGCCGAAGCTTAATACCGTCGTTACGGTGAGGATTGAGGCCGGCGAAACGATCATCGACAGGCCGACGGCGACGATCCAGGCCTGGAACACACCAGGTTCCGACATGCCGAGAAGGGAGGGCGTCAGCACCGGCGCGAGGATGGCGAAGAGTGCCATTGGATGAATGCCGAGGGTGGTGACAAGGGGGACGCCAACCATCATGACAAGGAGGCCAGGATATCCGCGTGGCACGAACGCGAAGACGGCGCGTGCGGACTCGGCGACGACGGGTTCCCGCATGAAGCCTAAGACGAGGCCGCAGGCCAGGAAGAGTGCGGTCTCGGCGCTTGCCTGTGCCCATGCCTCGCCGAGCTGGACGTCGGATCGCAGGAGCACCTGACGCACGGCGCCGCGCTGTTTCCCCGTGGCGGCGCGCGTAGCGCAGGTTAGCAACCACACCGCGACGATGACAGCAGCGGTTGCAATGGCGAGGGTCATGGACAGACCAAAGACAAGACGAAGCAACACCGCCGCTGCCGGGACGGCCAGGATCGCGAGAATGGCACGGGTCAGTTCCCCGGCTGATGCCGGTTCGGCGGAGATCGTCAGACGACGGGCCGCGATGGAGCCGATGACAATGCCGACGAGCGCGATCGGCAGCCCGATCCGCAATGTGTCGCCCCAGCCGACGTGCGGGTATGCAGCCATAACTGCGGCGACCGAGGCGGTGGACGGGCCGAGGGTCATGGAGAGGGCGAGGCCGCGCATGGCAGCTCGTGCCGCAGTCGCGTCGTCGTCCGTTCGTCCTCGAAGTGACCCGCCAAATATGCTGACGGCGCCGAACGAGAGGCCGAGGCCGGCGATCGTCACACCGAGGAGAATCGCACAACCCCGGAGCGATCTTGGTGCCCGCGCGGCGATCGCGGCGACGGCGTGGTCGAGCCCGAGTTCGGCGAGGGCCGGGCGGATCAGCGCGACGCAAAGGATGAGGACGATAACGACCGCCATTTGTGACGCCGCGACCAGGATGCGGATCAGGTCGCCGCCAACGGCGAGCGAGCCGAGGATCGCGCCGATCGCCAGAATAATTGCCACCTTGCCGCTGCGACGTCCAATCCAGTACTTCCGTGTTGGCACAAGACCAAGGGCCAAAGCCGTTGCCAGCACGCCGTAAGCAGCGGCCGAATGTTGCGATTCTGCGAGGAGCGCCACGCCGAGGGCGCCAGCCAGCATCACGATGTGGGTTGGAAATCCCTGTAGTGCTGAACGAGCAGCGCCGGACGGGAAGTCTGCCGGCCCTCGGATCGCGTCGGAGGCGGTGGCGATGAGGGTGTAATGCTCGACGGTTGTCTTGGAACCCAAAGGGGAGCTACGAGGCAAGTTGTAGCGCTTCGGCGTGTTGGCGGTCATGCATCCGGACCCGGACCAGGTGACGGACCGGATCCTGAAAGTCGGTCCGGCCATGCAACAACCGGGTGTTGTCGAACACGATCATCTCTCCGTCGGCCATCAGGAACTCGGTGCGCGACGCATGGGCTTCGGCGGCGTTGCGGAACAGCGAGTAGTTGAAGCGGTGCTCCTTGGTTGCCAGCTCGGGGCACAGGTCGAAGCCCCGTTCGATGCAGTCGTGACGGAATCTTATCATTGGCGCTTCGGCAAGAATTTTGCCGATGATAAAGCGTTGGCCGGTGAAGAATGCGTCAGGCACCCGAAAAGCATAGTCGGCTTCCCGCAAGAACCGAATGCAGTCGGCGCCTTGCGAGGTCTTGGCGAAGTCCCTCAGGAATCCTGGTCCGTTCACAACGACCGTCTGACCGCCGCCGCAGCGAGACTGACGGACCACATAAAGCGCGTTGTAACGTTCCGGGTAGCGCGAGAACGCTGAATCGGTGTGAAGCGGCGCCTCGCCCAGAGTTTCAGAAAAGGTTGCCTGGTGTCCGGCAGCGACCGGCCGGCTATGTACGGGCCACATGACGCGCTTGTCCGCGCAGTGATCGGTCGGTTCGCCGATAGCCGAAGTCAGCGCCAGGACCAGCGCGTCCCGCACGGCATCTCCATTTACGGCGGCGGTGCGTTCGAATCCAAGCCCCTTGACGAGGACGGCGCCGGCATTGGTGGCGACGATGCCGCGGATGGCTTCGGCGAGGTCCAGCAGCTGGGGGGCAGCGTGCTGAACCACATTGGCCAGAGCGGCCTGTCCGTCTGGGGTTTCGAGCGGAAGACGGGGTCCGACGCCTGCAACGGCTGTCGCGCGCGGCCCCTGGTAGGTGCGGACAAATTCGACGAACGTGCTTGATGGACTAAAGCCGATTGTCGTCAAGATGGGTAAAAGGTTCATAGCAGTCCATCTCCCCATACAATTACGGCATGCAACCCCGACGGACAGGTCGGCCCCTGCTGTTACTGTTTCATGGTTTTATGAATGCGCCAGTGTCGACCATCTGAAGTGTCGATGACCTGTGCCCGTGAACCTCCTCCGGAAACGAGTCGAGTCCGGAACCCTGGACGGGCCGGCATAAGCGTTCTCCCATGACGCGAATCCGTCTTGATTGTCGGATCATTACCAGCGATCAAATCGTATCCGGAGCGAGATGTCTTGACGCAGGGCTGAATCCCGGCTGAAATTTCGCTGAAATTTCTTCCGGGGGGCATAGAAATGGGGACCCCGGCATTCGCGGTATACAAATTCGGCCGTTTTGCTCTGCACCTTGGGCGCGGCGCTTTCCTGGCGGACGGCGCAGAGCGTTCCCTTAGGCCCAAATCCTTCGCGCTCCTGCAGCTTTTTGCCGAAAACCCCGGGCGAATCATCGGCCGTGACGAGATCATGCACGCGGTCTGGCCTGGCATCTTTGTCAGTGACGACAGCATCGCCCAGTGTGTGAGAGATATTCGCCGCGCTCTGGGCGATGACGAGCAACAATTGCTGCGTACGCTGCCCCGGCGCGGCTATTTGTTCGCGGCTCAGGTGACGCTCGGGACCGACGAGCAGCCGGCGTTCGGCGCGCCAGCCGGGATCACCGAAACCGTACGGCCCCTCGCCCGCTCACCGCCGCTGCCGGACCAACCGTCGATCGCGGTACTACCGTTCCAGAACATGAGCGACGACCCGGAGCAGGAATATTTCGTCGATGGCATGGTCGAGGAGATCATCACCGCGTTATCGCGAATTCGTTGGCTTTTTGTCCTCGCCCGAAACTCGACCTTTTCCTACAAGGGCCAGTCCCCCGACGTGAAGCAGGTCGGCCGCGATCTTGGCGTGCGCTATGTGCTCGAAGGTTCGGTCCGCAAGGGCGGCAATCGCATTCGCATCACCGGACAGCTGATTGACGCTATCACCGGCGCGCATTTATGGGCCGATCGTTTCGACGGCGCCCTGCAAGAGGTGTTCGAGCTTCAGGACAGGGTGGCGTCGAGCGTCGCGGGCGTTATCGAACCGGCGTTGCAGGCCGCCGAGACCGCCCGCTCGGCCGGCCGCGCGATTGCCGACCTGACTGCCTACGACCTGTATTTGCGCTCCTATGCAATGGTCTGGTCGTCGGCACGGCAAGCTCCTGAGGCGCTCCGTCTCATCGAGCAGGCGATCGCCATCGATCCGCGCTATGGGACGGCATTGTCCTGGGCCGCGTTCCTCTGCCAGCGGTTGCTGTTCGATGGTCGGAGCGAGGATCGGGAGACCGACCGACTTAAGGGTGCCGAATTCGCCCGACGTGCCCTGGAAGTGGCTGGCGACGATCCGGTGATCCTGGCGGAGTCCGCCCATGCGCTGGCCTATTTTGGCGAGGACATCGGTGCCATGATGGCGTTGGTTGACCAGGCCCTGACGCTCAACCCGAACTACGCACGTGGCTGGCACACCAGCGGCGTCCTCAGGCTATGGGCTGGCCATCTCGACGTCGCGATCGGGCATGTCGAAACAGCGCTACGACTCAGCCCCCGCGCCCGCGTCGGCGCCTCTCTCATTACCGTGAGCGGAGCGCTCTTGTTCAGCCGACGTTTCGAGGAGGCTGTGCCGAAGCTACTGCTCCTGATCCAGCAGGATCCGAGCTACTCGACGTCGTATCGATATCTCGCCGCCTGCTACGCGCATATGGGACGGCTCGACGACGCGAGCGAGGCAATCACGCGGTTGCGGACCATTACCCCGGTCGTGATACCGGACCTAAGCTACCTGAGGAACGCTGAGCACCGCGAGCTGTTCATAACGGGGCTGAAACTCGTGGTGGGCGAGACCGACTGACCGCGCACTGTCGCGTCGCCGCGGTTGCTCCCTACCCCCCAATCGCCTCCACCAGCCGTCCAACCAGGCCTGCCGCGTCCTCCTGCCGCACGTTGGTGAACGCCAACAACAATCCATCGCCGGAATGATGCGCAATCGACAGCCCGGACAACGCAGTCGGTGCCAGTCCGGCGGCGAGCGCCCTCCGCGCGGCCTCCCCGTCATCGACGCCATCGGGCAGCCGGATCAGCAAGTGCATCCCGCCGGGCGCCAGCTCCACCGGAAAGTGACCGGCCAGCGCCTCAGCCAGCGCCGCGCGGCGCCGCTGGTAAAGACCGCGCATGCGCTTCACATGCCGTGCGAAATGGCCTCCGGCCATGAACGCGGCGGTCACCGACTGCTCAAGTACCGGTGGGCCACGCGTGATCAGCCGCGCCGCCCGGGTCATCGTTTCAACCAACGCATCCGGCACGACCAGGTAGCCAATACGCAGGCCCGGAAACAGCGTCTTGCTGAAACTGCCAGCGAACAGCACGCGATCGCCGCGGTCGAGCGATTTCAGCGACGGCGGAATCGGCCCGGTGTAGCGGAATTCCGCGTCGTAATCGTCCTCCAGCACCCACGCCCGCGCTTGCTCGGCCCAGGCGAGCAACGCCAACCGGCGAGGCAGCGACATCGACACCCCGAGCGGCGATTGATGCGTAGGCGTCACCACCGCCAGGCGCGCTCCGGGGTGTGCCGTTATGCCGGCCGCGACACGCATCCCGTAGGCGTCGACCGGCACCGGCACGAGGCTTGCGCCGCCGATCGCCATGGCCTGGAACGCCGGCGGATGGCCCGGATCCTCCATCCACACCGCATCGCCGGGCCGGAGCAGCGCCTGGCGCACCAGGCTCAGGGCGCCCTGATACCCGGCCGTCACCAGCACCTGATGCGGAGCGCAGACGATACCGCGGGCGACGCCCAGATACGCAACGATTTCCCGCCGCAATGATACCGTCCCGCACACGTCCGGATAGCCGAGGTCCGCCTCGGTGACCGCCCGTGCCGCCTTTGCCGTCAGCGCCGACCACAGCTTGCGAGGAAACGCGTCCAGCGCCGGCAAACCGCGCTGGAACGGCAATATTGGCTCGAGCGTCGTCGCATGAGCCCTCCCCAGCCGCAGGGCGTGCTGTGCCGGTGCTTGCCCGAGCCCATTCATTTGGGTGGAAATGATGGTTCCCGCTGCGCCACGCGGTTCGATCGCACCCTCGCCGGCCAGCAGATCATAGGCCGCGACGACCGACCCGCGCGCGACCCCGAGCTGCGCCGACAACGTGCGTGCCGACGGCAGCCGTGCGCCGGACGCCAATGCACCGGTCGCGATGGCTGCCCGCAGACGCGTCGCGATCTGCAGGTAGATTGGCCCCGAATCCCCAGGGTCAAGCGTAATGGGGTCAAGCGTAATGAGGTCAAGCGTAATGGGGTCAGGCGTAATCATGGACCAGTCAACCAGGCAATTTCTGGCTCTGGCTGATAGTCCATTCGCGCGGCCAGATAAATCGGCCAATGACGAGGGCTCGTCGATGCATGATCGAGTATCTTTCCCGAGGACCGTCCCGGACACCTATGCGGCGATCCGCGATCTCGACGCGCTGATCGGGCGCAGCGGCCTGGAACCCGCGCTTGTCGAACTGGTGAAAATACGCGCCTCGCAGATCAATGGCTGCGCCTTTTGCCTCGACATGCATTCCAAGGACGCGCGCCGGCAGGGCGAGACCGAGCAGCGGTTGTATTTGCTGAATGCGTGGCGTGAGACGCCGTATTACTCTGACCGCGAACGCGCCGCTTTGGCCTGGACCGAGTGCCTGACCCGGCTCGCCACCGATGGTGCGCCCGATGCGGTGTATCAGACGTTGGAGGCGGCATTCACGCCGGTGGAAATTGCCGATCTCACCGCGCTCATCGGCATAAGCAATCTGTGGAACCGTATCGCCGTAGGCCTGCACAGACCCATGCCGAGGGCGGCATGACCGAGATACTTCGCCACGCCGAGACCAGTGCCGAAATCGCTGCCTGCTTCCCGGTGATGCATTTGCTGCGCCCACACCTCACCAGCGCCGAGGAACTTGGCGTCAGGGTGCGCCGCCAGGCTGAGGCAGGGTATCGCATTCTGGCGGCGTGGCGGGACACCGAACCGGTTGGCCTCGCCGGCTACCGGCCTCAGGAGAACCTGATCCGCGGTCCGTTTTGTT
>JBEKQQ010000118.1:0-19159 GCA_049519555.1 Acetobacteraceae bacterium | reverse complement strand
ACACGGACTTGGACGTGTCGATGGCGATGCGCTTATATTGGGTCATGGACGGCTCCGGTCTTGGTTGCTTACAGCCCCAATTCTGGCACAGCGATGCCGTGGGGCCGTCCACCCCAACACTCCGTGATCTCGGTGATTACATGGACCGGTATGCCAGCAATGCAGTCGCCAGGTTCCCCGCAACCACGCAACAACGGTTGTTGGCGGCTGCACGGACTACCGTCCCACCACCCTCAAACCCCGACGCCTGGCTCTGGGCGACGCCTCCGCCGGCAGGTCCAGCGGCAACAACGGTGCCTGATCGCGATGCCCGTCACCAACCGTATCGGCCGGCTCGAACTCCGCCGGCGGAATGTCGCGCCGCCCGAGATAATTCGCCGCGAGATGGCGGAACGCATAATCCAGAAACGAGGTTGCGTGCTTCACCGCCGGATCGCCTTCGACGGCACCGGCGGGTCCGAACCGCGTGAAGGTAAATGCCTCGACAAAGGTTTCCAGCGTCACGCCATGCTGCAAACCCAATGACACCGCGGTGGCGAAGGCCTCCATCAGTCCCTTGAAGGCAGCACCTTCCTTGCTCAACGCAATGACGATTTCGCCCAACGTGCCGTCGTCATATTCACCGGTGCGCAACAGCACCTTATGACCAGCCAAAGACGCCTGATGGGTGTAGCCACGGCGCCGCCCAGGAAGGTCGCGCTTAACAACGGGGGGAGATTGAATCGACAAAGCAACGGGCCGCGGCGGCATCCGGTGTATGAACGGGGCCACCGCGTCGTGCATCGCACCGTGCGCAGCATCATCAAAAACCGGCAACGGCGAGCCACCCGACAACTGGATTGCCAAGGCGCGTTCCCCGCTCATGCCGCGAGCGCCAAGCCAGGCGCGGGCGGTGCGGGTCAGATCGGCATCTTCGGAAACCCAGGCGAAGCATGGCGCGATGCCTCCGGCCTCGATCCCCAGCAAAGCTTCCGCCGCGCCAGCCAATCGGATCGCAGTCGTTACCAGATGCCGCGGCGTCCCTTCCGTCCGCGCCAACTGGGCTGCCTCGGCCAAACCCGGGATCACACAACGCGAGGGCGGCGCGGGATAAACCGACTGCAATGCGCCCGCGTCACCGGATCGCGCTGAGGCTAAATCAGCATGGCCCCGTAGCACCGCGGCGAGGCAACGGGCGACGTCGCGCGCCGCCTCTGAATCATACCGCAACCCGAGAGCAGCCAGCAGCCGGCAAAGGTCGGCCATACCGACCGCAAGGTCGCGCGCAGCCGGTGCCAGCACGACCAGTGCCTCAACCGCGGTTTCCACGGCGGTCGCAAACGCTTCGACATCGAACTGGCAGTCGCTGGTCAGGAACGCAGGCAGGTTCAGCACGAAACCCGGATCATCTGCGGCCCGCCCCGACCAGGTTGCCTCGGTCGGTGCGGCGCGACGCAACAACAACAGGCGGAGAACGCGCTTTTCGAGGTCAGGCCCGAGGCTGGATGCCCAGGCGGCCGCCGCTCCTGCCAGGCTGACCACCCCGTCCCCGGGGGCCAGCGCTGCGAGCGCCGCTGCCGCGTGATCTTCCCATGCCGCCGGCAGGGTCACCAAACGCAATGGCGAATCCGGATCGGCGCCGATCTCTATGCGCCGTGTGCGGGTGCCGTGCCAGGTCCGATGAACTCTCATACCCTGACGGTATGCCGATCGACTCGGGCTGAAAAGCACATTTTGTAAATATTTGCCCCTGAGACCACAAAATCCTGTGGGTAATCCCACAGTGGACCAGCGGCCCACGCACGCTTATATGTCCCCGCATGCACCTCGGCACCTGGCTCCTGACCCGCTTCAAAGGCCACCTCGTCGGCACCGACGGGGCCGGCAACAATTACTACGAAGAGCGGGCCATTCGCCCTAACGGCCGCGCACGCCGGTGGATCATCTATAATGGACCGGTCGAGGCCTCCGCTGTGCCGCCCGAGTGGCACGCGTGGCTGCATTACACCACCGAAAAGCCGATTCAGGAGTCGGCGCGCCGGCCATGGAGCAAGGCGCATATCTCCAATCAAACCGGCACGCCCGCCGGCTACCGACCGCCGGGACACGATTATGTAGGTGGCAAGCGTGATCACGCCACCGGTGACTACGAAGCCTGGACGCCGGGAAGCGAGTAACGGCGATGGCCAGTCGCGGCATCGGCGAGGTTTTGACCGGCGCAGCGGTCTTGCTGGTCGCCGCCGGCTTCCTCGGTTTCGCCGTGGC
This sequence comes from Acetobacteraceae bacterium, assembly GCA_049519555.1. GTDB lineage: Bacteria > Pseudomonadota > Alphaproteobacteria > Acetobacterales > Acetobacteraceae > Rhodopila. Next base: position 16,915 of record JBEKQQ010000118.1, on the reverse strand, counting down.
TCATTCGGGCCGAACCGCCGCTTCCGGGTATAAGCTGCACGCCAGCTTCGATCATATCGACGGACTCAACCTCGGAGCCGACGTCCGGATCGCCGGGGTGAAGGTCGGCAATGTCCTGGACATGCACGTCGACCCGAAGTCGTTTCTCGCCGAAGTCACATTGTCGGTGAACGACAAGATCCGTTTGCCCAAGGACACCGCCGCCGAGGTCACCAGCGAGAGCCTGCTTGGCGGCAAGTTTCTGAACCTGAGCCCAGGAGGCGATGCGCAGGACATCCCGCAGGGCGGAACGATTACGATCACTCAGTCTTCGATCAGTCTCGAACAGCTTCTTGGCAAATTCATTTTTAGTGCCGCTTCCTTGACGGACAAGTCTAATGGCGCCAACGCCAGCGGGCCTGAGCAAAAAACTGGAGGGTCGAAAGCGACCGATCCGGAGGCACCGAAATGATCCCCGAACCCCCGACGATCTGGCCGGGCGACGACGGCAACCCGCTGTCCTGCCGCGACAAGCTAAAGGTTCTGGCGGAAAATCATGCCGAACTCGCACAGACGCTGCAGGACACGTTTGAGGACGCGATCCTGATGGGCGTCGATGAGACCGCGATGCGCCGCATTCTGGCCGACATGATCCAAGGCCTCGAATCGCCGAAGCGCGCGGGCCAATGAGACGGCTGCTGCTGGGTGGGCTGCTGGCGTGCTTCCCGCTGGGCCTGAAGGCGCAATCGCTGGATCAGCGGCCAACAAATAACGACAGGTTTGCGCAGGCCCCGGTCGTGAGCCGGGTGATCGTGATGCCGCCTCCGAATGATCGGGCAACCCAGGCGCCGCAGGACGGAACGGTGACGCAAATGCCGGCTCCGGACCCGGACGATCAGACCGCGCCGCCAGCGCCGGACGACACAGTCACCACCGCGCCGCCGCCACTGGGCAACCCAGCCGGTCAGGCACCGCTGGACAACTCGGTCACCTCCACGCCGCTGCCACCTGCTCCACCGGCCGAGGATCAGACGGATTCCCCGGTGGAAGTGGTCCCCAATCCGTTGGACACTGCCAACGCACCGCCAGTCCCCGGACCAAGCCAGCCGGCGCAACCTCAGGGGCAGCCGGTGCCCGGCGGGTGGGTGAGGATGGGCACCGCAACGTTGCAGGCACTGGATAAAGCCAATGCAGTTGAAAAAACGCTGATCGTCAAAGTTGGCGACACCGGGCGGTTCGCGTCGCTGGACATCGCTGTGCGAGGCTGTTTCGTGCGTCCGCCGGACAAGCCTGCGGACGCGACCGCCTTCCTGGTGATCCGCGATCAGCACTCGGATGCGCCGACGTTCAGTGGCTGGATGGATCGATTGGCGCCTTATATGTCGATGATGGCGCATCCGATCTACGACGTTCGCATTGCAGGATGTTCGCCGTGACGCACGACACGTTGCCGCCATACCGGAACGCTGCACTGCTGCTCGACGTCGACGGCACATTGTTGGATTTTGCCGCAACGCCCGAGACGGTCGTTGTGCCGCCTGAGCTGCCGGAAACGTTGCGAACCATCCGGGATCAGCTTGGCGGCGCGCTCGCGGTGATCACTGGCCGAACCATCGAAATGATCGATAAGCTGCTAAGCGACGTGCCGCATGGGGTTGCCGGCGAGCATGGCGGTGCGGTTCGACCTGGACCGGGTGCCGCGGTCGAACGTCCCGATCTGAAGCCACCGCCGCAAAGTTGGCTCGAACGTGGCGCGATGTTGGAGACAACACATCCCGGCACACGGTTCGAGCGAAAGCCGCGTGGTTTCGGCATGCATTTCCGTCTGGCGCCGGAGTCTGGCCCGGCCATCTACGCAGCGCTGTCCGACATGGTCGCCGAATCCGAGGACTTCCATCTGCTGTCGGGCCAAATGATGTGGGAAATTCGGCCGCGCGGCGTCGACAAAGGCCACGGGGTTGAGCGACTGATGCAGCACGCACCGTTTCGTGGCCGCGTACCGGTATTCATTGGTGACGACGTTACCGATGAGGATGGGCTGCGCGTTGCTCGTGCGATGGGTGGTGCCGGATTGTGGGTACCCGACGTGTTCGGCAATGCCGCCGGCGTGCGGGCCTGGCTACGAGTCACCGCCGCGCACGGTGATTGGGCTGCGTTGCCATGAAACTGACCGACTTTAAAGCATTGAGTTTCGATTGTTACGGAACTTTGATCGACTGGGAAACCGGTATTCTGACCGCGTTGCATCCCTTGGTACGCCGCGCCGGGGTGGGATCGGACAACGATGCCACACTGGCCGAATTCGCTGCGCATGAGTCGGCGCAACAGGCGGCAACGCCGGACATGCCATACGCTGAGTTGCTGAGCCGAGTGCACGCGCGACTGGCCAGCGCGTGGGGCGTGGCGGATGATCCGGCGGAAAATGAGCGATTTGGGGCTTCGGTTGGCGACTGGCCGGCGTTCCCCGACACGGTGGCGGCGCTCGGGGCGTTGCAAAAGCGCTATCGGCTGGTGATTTTGTCGAACGTTGACCGACGCAGTTTTCAGGCCACCCAGCACCGGTTGGGCGTGCCGTTCGATGCGATTTATACCGCTCAGGATATCGGTTCGTATAAGCCGGATCCACGCAATTTCGCTTATCTGATCGAACGGCTGGCAGAAGACGGCTTTCAGAAGTCTGATTTTTTGCACGTCGCACAAAGCCTGTTTCACGATCATGCGCCGGCGAATGCAGTTGGCCTTGCCTCGGCCTGGATTGATCGCCGTCACGACGCCACCGGATGGGGGGCGACAGTGCCTCCGCCACCCGGCGTGCACTACGATTTCCGCTTCAACAGTCTGGCGGAACTGGCACAGTCAGTCCTGTAGCAAACCGCGCGCCGCAAGGTTGCGCATCAGAGCGGCAACGCCGAAGGTCCAGGGCTCACACTGATTGGTGGGCATGATCCGGTTGACCAGCACCCCCAGTTTCGGGGCCGAAATGGTAACGACGTCACCGGTCTTGTGGGTGAAGCCCTGACCTTCGACGTCGCGGTCCTCGACCGGCGCAAACATGGTACCGAGGAACAGCACGGCACCATCGGGATAACGATGATGGACGCTCACCATTTGCGCGACGAGGTCAGCCGGATCGCGGCTGATTTTCGCAATCGACGAAGTACCTTCGAGGACGAAGTGATCGAGCCCTTTCACGCGCAGGCTCACCGTCGTCGTGCGGATGTCGTCCAATGTGAAGCCGGCATCGAACAGTCGAACGAACGGCCCGATGGCGCAGGAGGCGTTGTTGTCCTTGGCCTTGCTCAGCAGCAGCGCCGAGCGGCCTTCGACGTCACGCAAATTGACGTCATTGCCAAGCGTGGCGCCAACGATGCGACCGGTCGAGGCGACGACCAGCACGACCTCTGGTTCCGGATTGTTCCAGGAAGAGGCGGGATGCACGCCGGCATCCATCAATGTGCCGACGGCGGCCATGGGTTGCGCTTTGGTGAAGATTTCGGCGTCGGGGCCAATGCCGACCTCAAGATACTGGCTCCAGGCGTTTTGCTCGATCAGCACCTGCTTCAGGCGGGCTGCCTCGGGCGATCCTGGTCTTAGCCTTGCCAGGTCGTCACCCACGAGCCGGGTCACTTCAGCCCGGATGGCGACAGCGGCGGTCAGGTCGCCACGCGCGCGTTCCTCGATTACCCGTTCCAGCATCGAAACCGCAAAAGTGACACCCGCGGCTTTGATCGCCTGCAAATCGATCGGGGCGAGCAGCCAGGGCTTGCTGCGGTCGCGGGTTGGCGGCGGCGTATTGGCGAGCAGGTCGGCCAGACGGCCCAGAGGCTCTCCTTGCGTGGATCGCACACGGGCGGCGGGATCGGCGCATTCGCACAGGTCCCGCATGGTCGGACTGATCGCTGAAATGTCGAACACCGCGCCCTCGCGGACGGCGACCACCGAGGGGCCGTTGCGGTCAGGCCGCCAGACCCGCCCGGCCAAGGTGGCAGTCGCGGCATCCTCGGGAAGTGCGGCGAGTAGGTCCGTCATGGGCTGAAAACCCCCGGTGTCAGGCGGCCTGGTTCACCCGGCGGAATTTTTGCAGCGACCGCAGATTGGCGGGCCGCGGCTTGTCCGGAAAACTCTGTGGCCAGTTGGTCCAGGACACCTCGCCGACATAAATATCGCCATGGCGGTCGACGGTCAGGCCATGCGGCGCCATGAACTGATCCGGCCCGAGGCCGGCGTGCAGGCCTCCCAGTCGCGCGAGGCGCTTGCCGGTGTTGTCGACGATGGTAACGCGAGGCCCAAGGTTTGGCATGTCCCGGTTGACCGGCTGCACCGGCCCTAACTCTCCGATATAACAGATTGGGCATTTGCCTGGCGGCATGAACAGGCCGCAGGGGCGAAACAAATTGTTCCATTGGGTTTCGTATTTGCCGTTGCCGTCGAACACCTGGACACGATGATTCTCGCGGTCGGCGACATAGACCCAGCCATCGGCATCGCAGGTGATGTTATGCACGATGTTGAACTCGCCCGGATCGGTACCGGGTCCGCCCCATGACATGATCAGCTTTCCGTCCGGCGAGTATTTGTGCACCCGGGAATTGCCGTAGCCATCGGATATGTAAAGATCGCCGTTCGGTGCCATCGCGGTATGGGTGCAGCGGTGGAATGGTTCGCCACTCATGTACGGCGCAGGTTTGCCGGATGTACCCAATGTCAACAGCACTTTCCCCTCAATCGTGCATTGCCGGACGGTGTGATCGCCATCGTCGGTCAGCCACAAGGTTTCGTCGGGCGCCACGAAGACACCGTGCGCCCGGGGGAACATGCCGCCTTCGCCCCAGGAGCGGAGGAAGTTGCCATCGCGATCGAACACGATCATCGGGTGCTCGCCGCGATTGAAAACGTAAACGTTGTCCTTCGAGTCAACGCCGACGCCGCCGATTTCCTTGAACGACCAGCCAGGCGGTAGCCGAGCCCAGTTTTCGACTGGTTCGTAGGTGTAATCACCACTGCCAAGGGTGACCATGATGGGTTCCTCCGTTTCGTTGGGTTCCGGCGGTGTGTAGCGCTATTCTGCTGCGCGCTTTGCTTCCGGGCCACGGAACTTCGTGCGAAATGCATCCCATTCGGGGGCGCCGACGCGGTCGAACGCGGCGCGGACCGTCATGCCGTCGCGCGGGGCCGGATGAATGTGGGTCTCCTTCAGGGCCATCAACGCTGCGTCGCAGGCACCGATCGCGGCTTTCAGCAGCAAGCCCGGCACGATCGCCAGTTTGAAGCCAAGAGCCTCAGCCTCACGCAGATCGATCTGCGGGGTTTTGCCACCCCAGACAACGTTCAGCAGACATGGCCCTTTTACTCGCTTTGGGACGGCGGTGATTTCTTCCATGGTTTGTGGTGCCTCGACGAACGCCATGTCGGCACCGGCATCGATTGCGGCGTTGGCACGGGCGATGGCTTCCTCGAACCCGGCGACGGCGCGCGAATCGGTCCGGGCGATAATCAGGAAATCGGGATCGCTGCGGCTGGCGGCAGCGGCACGGATTTTCGCCAGCCAGTCCTCACGCGGCACGATTTCCTTGTCGTCCAGGTGGCCGCAGCGTTTCGGCGAGACCTGGTCTTCGATATGGATGCCGGCGACGCCAGCGCGTTCGTAGTCGCGCACGGTGCGCACCACATTCAGTTCGTTGCCGTATCCGGTATCTGCGTCGGCCACCACCGGAACCTCGACCGCGCGCGCCATGCGGGCGGCGTTGGCGACCATTTCGGTTTCCGTGAGCAGGCCGAAATCAGGGTAGCCGTGCGACACGGACGTGCCGGCTCCGGTCATGTAGACCGCCGGAAATCCAGCCTGCGCCACCAGCATTGCGGTCAGCCCGTCATAGGCTCCCGGCGCGATCACCATGCCTGGTGCGCGCAGCAATTCACGCAATTTTCCTGTCTGGGTCATCCTGGTACCTCCGTGCCGGATGCTAGGCCCGCAGCAGGCCAGAGGGCAATCGCTCGAGGCAACCAGGTGAAAGGGCTTCGCCCTTGAACCCATCAGGAGGCCTTGCCTCCTGGACCTCCAGCAGAGGGCGAGGCCCTTTGCAATCTGTCCATTGGTTGGGGAATGGTTCCAAGGGCAATGCCCTTGGCGGAGTTCCAAGAGGCAGCGCCTCTTGGTCGGGGTCCGGGGCGGAAGCCCCGGCGCTTCGTCGCTTCAGGCGATCACCCTGTGCCGGCCATGGTCCAGCTTGCCGCCGTGCCAGCCCAGGCCTATCACCGGATCAATTGTTGACAGGAGACCGTCATGAAACTGCTGAGCTTCCGCCGCCCCGACGGAACCCCAAGCTGGGGTATCATCAAGGCCGAGGGCGTCATCGACATGGGCTCGCGCGCACCCGGCCTGAAACATGCGTTATGGGCGATCACCTCGCTCGCCGAGGAGGCGGAACGGCATGCGGATTTCCGGCTGAGCGATGTCACCTTTTTGCCGCCGATCCCTGATCCAGACAAAATCCTGTGTGTAGGTCTGAATTATTTGTCCCACATCAAGGAAGGCGGCGGTAAGCCACCGGAGAAGCCAATCATTTTCACGCGCTATCCGAATTCCCAGGTTGGACATGGGGAGAAGATGGTGCGGCCGAGTGCCTCGATCACGTTCGACTACGAGGGCGAGCTGGCGGTGATCATCGGGCGGCAATGCCGTCATGTGAAAAAGGACGACTGGGAGAAGGTGGTGGCAGGCTACGCCTGTTACAACGACGGCTCGATCCGCGAGTGGCAGCGCCATTCCAGTCAGTTCATTCCGGGCAAGAATTTTCACAAATCAGGTGCGTTCGGTCCGTGGATCGTCACGCCGGAGGAAATGGGCGATCCGAAGCAGGCGCACCTGATGACCCGCCTGAACGGGGTGGAGCAGCAGCACGCGACGGTTGACGACCTGTGCTTCGATATCCCGACGCTGATCGAATACTGCTCGACGTTCACCCAGCTGGAAGCCGGGGATGTGATCGTAACCGGAACGACGGGCGGGGTCGGCGCCTATCAGACGCCGCCGCTGTGGATGAAGCCGGGCGATACGATCGAGGTGGAGATCAGCAATGTCGGCGTGTTGCGCAATCCGATCGTGGCAGAGGAATAGACCGGCTCGCCGCGCGCCGACGGAAACCTGCATGAAACCCTATGAGACGATCCTGACCGAGACGATCGGCGAGCACCTGCTGAAGGTGACAATGAACCGCCCCGAAGTTGGCAATGCGAAGAACACGCAAATGGGACTGGATCTGCTCGATTTATGGACCGGGTTGATCGCCGATCCGGGCGATATTCGCTGCGTCATTCTGACCGGCGCCGGCGAACGGATCTTTTGTGCCGGTGGTGATTTAAAGCAACGCCGCGACCTGACCCCGAAGCAATGGCAGCATCAGCACGAAATCTTCGAGCGCGGCCGCGACGCGTTGCTGGACAACCCAGTACCGGTGATCGCTGCTGTCAACGGCCACGCCTATGCCGGAGGGCTGGAGACCGTGCTGGTCTGCGACTTCGCCTACGCCGTGCCATTCGCTCGGTTCGCGTTGACCGAGGTAACGCTTGGCATCATGCCGGGTGGCGGCGGGACGCAAACCCTGCCACGGGTCGTCGGCGAGCGACGGGCCAAGGAAATCATCCTGACCGGGAAACCATTCAGCGCGGCGCAGGCGCTGGACTGGGGCATCCTCAACCGCATTTGTGAAACTGACGAACTGATGCCTTCGGTGCTGGAAACCGCGCAGGCGATTTGCGACAATGCGCCGCTGTCGGTACGCCAGGCGAAGAAGGCGATTCATAACGGCTTGCAGATGGATCTGAAACGCGGCCTGATGTTTGAAATCGAGGCGTATAACCGGCTGGTGGATACCGACGACCGGCGCGAGGGCGTGCTGGCCTTCAACGAAAAGCGCAAGCCGCGATTCACAGGCAAATAGCAGGACCGGCAAATAACAGGAGAAACCACGCATGGAACTCACCAAATATCTGGGTCGGTTCGTTGCCGATCTCTCCGCCAATCACCTCCCGCAGGACGCGGTCCGCGTGGCGCGCATGGGCTTCATCGACACCATCGGAACGATGATGGTGGGCCGCAAGGAAGCGAGCGTGCGGATCATGACCGAGGTTCTGGCCCCCGCCGAGGGGCCGGCGACATTGACGTTCGGCACGCGCAAGGCGCCAGCGCCCGAGGCCGCCTGGATCAACGGCACGGCAGCGCATGCACTGGATTACGACGATGTTTCGTTGCGCGGCCATCCATCGACCGTGCTGGTGCCGGCGATCCTGGCCGAGGCGGAAACGCTCGACGCGTCCGGTTCCGACATGATCACTGCCTACGTCGCCGGCTATGAGGTCTGGGCTGAACTGGCGCTGCGGGAAACCGGGCTGTTGCACGAAAAGGGTTGGCATCCGACCGGGCTGTATGGCGCTCCGGCGGCAGCGGCAGCCTGTGCCAAACTCCGCAAGCTCGACGCCGAGAAGACCGCTGTTGCCATTGCGCTTGGCGCATCGCAGGCCGCCGGCCTGATGTCGAATTTCGGCACCATGACAAAACCATTTCACGCCGGCAAAGCGGCGCATGCCGGGATCATGTCAGCGCGCCTCGCCGCGGCTGGGTTCACCGCCAACACCGACGCGCTGGAACACCGGCGCGGATTCCTGCACGCCATCTCACCGGAAGGCAGGGAGGATCGCACCAGCGAACCGAAAGCCGGCAAGCAGTGGGCGATTCTGACGCACGGCCTGGGAATCAAGAAATATCCGATGTGCTACGCCACGCACCGAGCGATCGATTGCTTGCTTGATCTGGTGGCCAACAGCACGATCCAGGAAGGCGACGTGAAGAAAATCAACGTCAGCATCAGCGACAATGCCTCCCAGGTGTTGCGCAACAAGCAGCCGGATACCGGGCTTGCCGCAAAATTCAGCATCCAGTTTGCGATGGCGAGCGGCATCATTGCCAAACGCGTCGGGCTGCGCGAACTGACCGATGGGTTTGTGCAACGGCCCGACGTGCAGGCGCTGATGCGCCGGGTCGAGGTCGGCACGACAACCGAATATGATCCGGAGATGCCAGGTGCGGCGCCGTACGACATGGTGACCGTCGAACTGATTGACGGCCGCACCCTCTCCGGTGAGCCGGTGGCGCGCGCCACGGGCCATCCGACACGGCCGCTGACCGACGCGCAGCTTTATGACAAATTCGCCGATTGCCTGGATGCGGGAGACTCCGCCATTCCGGCCGACGTGCTGTTCAAACGGCTGGCGGACATTCAGTCGATCTCGGCGCGCGAGTTGACGGCGCTGGCGTGATCCGGGTCAGTCCGGTTTGAACTTCATCGCTGCGCCGTTCATGCAGTAACGCTGCCCAGTGGGGCGCGGCCCGTCCGGGAACACGTGGCCGAGGTGACCGCCGCAATTGGCGCAATGCACCTCGACCCGGGTCATGAACAAGCTGCGGTCTTCGGTGGTGCCAACGGCGCCTTCCAGCGGGTCCCAGAAGCTTGGCCAGCCGGTGCCGCTTTCGAATTTCGTTTTGGTGTCGAACAGGGCTTGCTCGCAGCCGGCGCAAATGAAGGTGCCGGGGCGTTTTTCGTCGTTGAGCGGGCTGGTGCCGGCGCGCTCGGTGCCGTGCTTGCGCAGCACCTGGAACTGCTGCGGGTTGAGGATTTGTTTCCACTCATCGTCGGTGTGCTGGACTCTGTAGGTTTCCTGGGTCTGGGTGCCGCTGCGTCCGAACAGTGCCATGGGGGGACTCCGTGTGTTTCGCCGGGGAATGTAGGGGGCCGGGGGTGAGTTAACCAGTCGGGCGGGGTGGGCTGTGGTCGGCGCCGGTGGAAGTACTGCCCAGTCGGATGGTCTGTTTCCGTCTGGTGGCAGGAAAAAATTGGGGCTGGGCCCTCGTAAAGCGGCAACACGCCCGCCATGTGCGGAACAGATTTACTGCAATGGCAGGAGTTTTATATGTACACTACAAAATTTATGAATCCAGGTGTGCACGAGGGGCGGTCATGATGCTGTATTGGGCCACAGTATTCCTGGTCGCGTTCCTTTGGACGTTCGGCATCGGTCTGCAAACCAAAGCGGTCGCCCGCAGTCACTATCTGCCGGCCGCGCTGATGGGTGTGTTTCTGTGCGGCGTGCAAATCTTTATCGTTCGGGCAGCCGTTTATCAGGACCCTTGGTTGTTTTTCGCGATCGGCGGCACCGCGTATGCGCTTGGCAACATTTCGTCGATCTGGGTGTTTGACCGGATGGCGCGAGGCCTCCCCGCTTGAAACAATGGCCGTCCACCAATCATGAGCCCGCATGCCGTCGATGCGGTCGATCTGCAGCAGGCGCGCAATGCAAAACCCTGGTGCTGCCGGGGAGGATTGAACTCACGACCTCCCCCTTACCAAGGGGGTGCTCTACCACTGAGCTACGGCAGCCCGGAACGCGTCCGTGCGCGTTCATAGTGGCTCGCCCCTGCCCCAGCAAGCCCCGCGTGCCCCTGCAAAACGCCCGACTTCCCCAGCCCAGGAATAAAGCGGCCATTGGTGCCCGCGGTTAAGGCTTCGTTCATCCATTTCGTCTCTAATCCGGCCCCTCGCCTCCAGGACCGAAGCGGCATGAACGAGCTCGCCATCACCGCCCCCCCTCCTGCCGCCACCCCGGCCGAGGTTATGCAAGGTGCCCTGATCGACAGCCGCCAGCGCTGGCGGGAACTGGTGCATTTGGCTGCCGACTTCGCCTTTGAAACCGACGAATGGGGCCGTTTCACCCTCATCTCCCCCGATCCCGCCCTCGACTGGGCTGCCAATGCCCTGATTGGTCAGCCGTCGACTACCTTACTTCCGGACGGCGGCGGGGTATTCGATCCATTTCGCGTCAGTGCCAAAGTCCGCCACCGTCAGGCGTGGCTGAAACGCGGCGATGGAGCGATCGCCTGCCTCACCATCAGCGCTGCGCCAATCCATGACCCTAACGGCCGGATCATTGGTGCCCGAGGGGTTGGGTTCGATACCACCGAGCTCGACAGCCTGGCCGCCCTGACCGCCGGCACACTGCGACGGGCGGAGGTGATGGACAATATTTTGTGGCGCGTGGGGCAGGAGTTCCTGCCGGCTCGCATGATCGACGCTGCCCTCGACGTGCTGGCCAATGTGACCGGCGCACAGGGCGTGGCGGTGGTGATCGTCCCAACCAGCGTGGACGAAGCCCAGATCGCCCATGTGATCGGCACCGGGGCGGACGCGGTGCTGCGCATTGCAGCGCAGAGCCCAGGCCAAGGCGAACCGTGGTCACCGGGAAGCGGCATCCCGGCGATGCGCACGGTCGACACGCGCCCCGTACTGATTGCACCCTGTCAGACGAGATTTGGCGAAAACGCCCGCCTCGTCGCCTGGCGCCTGCCCGAGGGACGGCCCTGGGACACCGATGACACCCATCTCATCACCTCATGCGGTCCGATCATTCGCATGATCCTGGAGCGGGAGGCGATGCACCTTGAGATGGCACAACAGGCGCGCACCGATTCGCTCACCGGTTTGCTGAACCGCCGGGCGTTCCTGGAGGAGATGGAGCGGCATGCTGCGCGCCAGGGGCGGGACAATGAACCGGCAACTCTGATGTTCGTCGATCTCGACAATTTCAAGCCGGTCAACGATCGACTGGGCCATGAGGCAGGCGATGACGTGTTGCGGCATACTGCCGTCCTGCTGCGCAAAACGTTCCGTCCCACCGACCTTGTCGCCCGCCTCGGCGGCGATGAGTTCGCAATCTGGATGAATGGCGCCGACCATATGACCGCAGCAGAGCGGGCCGAGTACCTCCGCGATGCCGTGCCGAGTGAACTGGCGGACATCACCGGCCCGGATTTGCCGCGCGTCGGCGTATCTATCGGGATCGCCTGCCGCGACGCGGCTGATGCGGAGCCGCTCGACAGCCTGATGCGGCGCGCCGATCGGGCGATGTATGAGGTCAAGCGCGGTGGTCGCGGCCACTGGCGTGTTTCGCTGCGCAAACGGCCCTGACATGACTCTGGGTGAAGCAACGCGGGTGCGCCCTGAAGCCCGGACCGGTGCGGCACGCGAGTTGCTGGACGCCTCGGTCATGGTGCGGGCGTCACTTGCCGTGAATCCTGCCACGCCGCCCGAGACCAATGCCGTGTTGGCCGCCGATGCGGACGATCGGGTCCGGGCGCTACTCGCCCGGAAACTCGGTTCGCTCGTCCCGGCCCTGTCTGCCGGTGGTCAGGAGCGGCTGAGGCAGCAGACGTTCGACACACTGACCGCGTTGGCAGCTGATGCCACCGTTCGGGTCCGCGCCGCAATCGCCGAGGCGGTCGCAGATCTGCCGGAGGCACCCCGCGCCATTATCCTGCGCCTTGCACATGACGCCGAAACGTTGGTTTGCGAGCCGGTCATCCGGTTCTCCCCGCTGCTGACCACGGACGATCTTGTGGCTTTGGTGGCGGCGGCGCCATCGTCCGGCACCGGCGTTGCCGTGGCGAGGCGGGCGGCGCTCGACGTTGCCGTCAGCGACGCCATCGCAGCCGGCGGCACCGACGACGCGGTTCTCGCACTGCTGATGAACGGCTCGGCGCAGATCAGAGAGGCAACGCTGGACGCTTTGGTTGAGCGTTCGATCGAGCATCCCGACTGGCACGATCCATTGATCCGCCGGCCCGCATTGTCTGAAAAATCGGCGAAAACCCTGTCGCGGATCGTCGCCGACCACATGGTCGAGCTGTTGGCAGCACGCAGCGATCTCGATCCGGCGCTGGCGGCGGAGTTACGCAAACGGGTGTCAGCTCAGATGCAACGCGCGCCGGAAGCAGTGAAGCCTCCACCTCAGACAGGGAAGCCGACCGAAGCGGACTTGCTCGCGGCGGCACGCGAAGGCGACGCGCGGAAGGCGGCCGGATTGCTCGCCGCGGCGGCTGCCGTGCCGTTGCCGGCGGTGCGGCGAGCGGCGACCTTGCGCAGTGCCAAAGGGCTGGTGAGCCTGGCGTGGAAGGCCGGCTTCACGATGCAAGCCGGCTGCGCGCTGCAGGTGCTGTTGGCGGGCCTGGCGCCCGGCTCGGTGCTAAAACCGGGGCCCTGCAACAGTTTTCCCATGTCGGTGCAAGAAATGAGTTGGCAGGTTGAATTTCTCAGTGGCAAGGATCGCTGACGATCCGGCCTCCGGTCCCATGACAATCGTCTCGACATTGCCGGAGGCCTCGATCAGGATCGGTCTGAGAAAGGCAACGCAATGGCTGTCGGGATAAGCGACCTCGCGGGCAAGCCGGTCGAGGCATCGATGCTGGTCAATGTGCCCCGGCTGGTGACGGCGTATTTTGCCGGCCGGCCTGATCCGGCAATCGCGTCGCAACGCGTCGCCTTCGGTACCTCGGGACATCGTGGCTCAGCGTTCGAACTTGCATTCAATGAGTGGCATATCCTGGCGATCAGTCAGGCCATTTGCCAGCATCGGCAACAGGCTGGAATTTCCGGCCCACTGTTCATCGGGATCGATACGCACGCTCTGTCCGAGCCCGCTCTGGTCAGTGCGCTCGAAGTGTTCGCCGCGAATGGCGTCGATGTGATGATCGATGCGCACGCCGGATACACGCCGACACCGGTGATTTCGCATGCAATTCTGACGTACAACAAGGATCGTACAAGCGGTCTCGCCGACGGGATCGTCATTACCCCGTCGCATAATCCGCCCGAGGATGGCGGCTTCAAATACAATCCGCCGCATGGTGGACCGGCCGATACCGACGTTACATCCTGGATCGAGCGTACCGCGAACGCCTGGCTCAAGGACGAATTACATGGCGTGCGGCAGATGCCTTACGAACGGGCGCGAAAATCGCCGCACGTCCATCGCCACGACTTCATCACGCCCTATGTCGCCGACCTCGCCAACGTGGTCGACATGGACGCAATCGCCGCGTCCGGTGTCAAAATCGGCATTGATCCTCTGGGCGGCGCGAGCGTGCATTTCTGGCAGCCGATCATCGAGCGTTACGGCATCGCGGCAACGATCGTCAACGAAACGATCGATCCGACGTTTCGGTTCATGACCGCTGATTGGGATGGCAAAATCCGCATGGACTGCTCCTCGCCCTACGCCATGGCGCGGTTGATCGGCATGCGCGAGCAGTTCGACATCGCCTTTGCCAATGACACTGACGCCGACCGGCATGGCATTGTGACCCGCTCGAGCGGGCTGATGAACCCCAATCATTACCTTGCGACCGCCGTCGCGTATTTATTCCATAATCGTTCGGGTTGGCCTGCCGGCGCCGCCGTCGGCAAGACCATCGTCAGCAGCGGCATTATCGACCGCGTCGCCGCGCAGGCTGGCCGCGGGGTGGTCGAGGTTCCGGTCGGGTTCAAATGGTTCGTTGACGGACTGATCAACGGCTCGCTCGGGTTTGGCGGCGAGGAAAGCGCCGGTGCGTCGTTCCTGAAGCGCGACGGATCCGTGTGGACGACCGATAAGGACGGGCTGATTCCGGGATTGCTCGCCGCCGAGATCACCGCGCATACCGGCCGGGATCCGGGCGAAATGTTCAACAGGCTCACCAGCGAACTCGGGGTTCCGTATTACCAACGCATTGATGCACCGGCGACGGCGGCACAGAAGAATTTGCTGAAAAGCCTGACCGGGGAGCAACTCGGGATGACCGAACTGGCTGGCGAACCGGTCCGCTCGGTGCTGAATGCCGCTCCCGGGAATGGCGCACCGATCGGCGGCATCAAGGTCGTTGCCGATAACGGCTGGTTCGCCGCACGGCCGTCCGGCACCGAGGAAGTTTACAAGATTTACGCTGAAAGTTTTCGAGACGAAGCCCACCTGAGACGCATTCAGCAGGACGCGCAGGACGCCATTGCGCAATTGTTCGGGGGGTAGGACGCGACGGTGCCTCTCCGGGGGAGTATTGCAGGTTCGGTGGGCGGTTTGCAGCCCGCTACATGAGGGGGCACGAAATCGTAGCGGAAAGGGTCAGTCACTGGACGCGACGGAAACGACTCGAAAACAAAGGTTCTCGGATTTGCATCGTCAGTCCGGAAATTCCTTGAAGTCTTGAAGTTATGCAACTCCAAACCAATCAGCGATGCGCCGTCAAACGCCGCGGAGGCGCCCGCGAAACCACGCCGCGAGGTCGTCCTCGCTCATGGTGCCTGCCGCCACCGCCAACATTGCTTCGACTGATTCAACATCCGAGCCCATGAAAGAAGACCCGTTGTCGAGCAGGAACACGATCGCGAGGGCGTAACCGGTGCGCTTGTTTCCGTCAGAAAAAGGGTGATTGCGCAAAAACCCGTAGGCGTAGGCAGCGGCGAGAGCGACGGCATCAGGCGACCCGCAGGCGGCGAGGTTGCGCGGCCTCGCGAGGGCGGATTGCATTGCGTTCAGGTCACGAATGCCCGCCAATCCACCGAACTCCGCCAACATGGCATCATGAGCCGCCAGCGCCACGTCCTCGTCGATCCAGTTCCAGTCATGATCGGCCGAGGTCACTTAGTACTCTGTTTCATAAATACGATGACGAAGTTTGCGAGCAAGAAAGAGGAACCTGTGCGTAAAGGCAGCCTCCACACGGTGGAACTCATCGCCACATCGGAAGAGACGGTCCCGGAATACGTCACCGTAATTACGAATCGGGGTACTTAGCCAATTCTTTTAGCACGTTTCGCCGCTCGTTCATGGCCCGGCGGACCAGGGTCATTTGACGCTCAAAATCGGGATTGTACGGCGTGATCCTGTAACCGCCCGGCGCATCGGTCAGAAAGAGGCTGTCACCTTTCTCGACGTTCAGGCGGGTCAGAACCTCTTTCGGCAGGACCACTCCTGCCGAGCTACCGACCGTGGTGACTTTGAGCTTGACCATGTAACCTCCAGAGGCACGCCATTATAATGGTTATTATAATGGCTGAAGGTGAGATGCACAACGTCCCCCCGGCTGAAGGACCCGAACTGAAACTTCGCTTCGGACGTGACCATCGTTGGCTCTTTGGCGTCCGATCTGTGGAGCTGACCGGGGCAGCCCGGCGGCACGGTCGAAAAATGGCCAATGAGTATGATTTGTTCCGTCCAGCGGATTGACACGCCAACGCAAGTTCAAGCCGCCCGACGGATGGGCCGGTGCCAACGGGATGGTGGAGCTGAGGGGAATCGAACCCCTGACCTCCTCATTGCGAACGAGGCGCTCTCCCAACTGAGCTACAGCCCCATCCCGGCGCATGCGCCGCCTGGGCGACGCGGGCGCAAAATGGTGACCTGAGCTCCTGGTGTCAACACGCAAACCTCATGCCGTCAATGAACCTCCGGGCTGGCGCGGCGCAAGCGCCGGCGCCGGGCGAGTTCATCGACCAGCCCGCCCGTCACGCGGCGGCGGGACTACCGGCACCGATGCCGCCGCAACCAGCAGGGTACCGCCTGGGCGCTACAGTTCGCCACGGCATTCGGCGCGCGCCGAATGCCCAGAATCGTCGCGGCGCGACACATCATTTCTGTTATCGCGAGCACAGCGAAGCGATCTGGTGAAAGGTGCGCACTTAAGGAGGAGATTGCTTCGCTACGCTCGCAATGACCCGGAGCGTCGCATGAACCACGCTCCAATGATAGTGGGTATTAGCGAACCGGTTTCGGCGGCAGATCGATCCGCAGCGACAACTCTCTCAACCGGGCTGGCGTCACCTCGGCCGGCGCGCCCATCAGCAGGTCCTCGCCCTGCTGGGTCAGTGGGAACAGGATCACCTCGCGGATATTCGGCTCGTCCGCCAGCATCATGACGATCCGGTCAATGCCTGGGGCCGACCCGCCATGCGGCGGTGCGCCGAACCTGAACGCATTCAACATGCCACCGAAGCGAGCCTCCACTTCCTCGGGCTTGTAGCCCGCGATGGCGAAGGCCTTCAGCATGATGTCCGGCCGGTGGTTGCGGATCGCGCCG
>JBEKQQ010000117.1:0-32651 GCA_049519555.1 Acetobacteraceae bacterium | reverse complement strand
TTTTCGTTGCCCGATCGCCGTTGCCAGCTCCGGCATCGCCAAGGGCTCGGCAGCATCACGGAGCACTTCGAATGTCAGGCGCGTTATGTCGCCCTGGTTAAAGCCATCCAACCGCAAATAACGCCGAATGCCTTTGATGGCGGTTGGGTCGCTGCCCGCGTCCACCAGCCGCAACATCCGGTCGATGGTTTCCAGGTCGTCCCTGAGGCAACCGAGCTGCGTTTCCTTGGCTTCTATCTCGCCTTGCAGATATGCCCGCTTGCGCTTCAGGTTTTGCAGGAGAATAATGTCGCCCATGCACAGAGCATGGCAAAGCGCCAGCCAGGATCAAGGGACTTCGTTTTGTGTTTGCGCCAAGATACCGCTTCTACGCCAAGAATCACGAGTATCAGCAATAAGAGGAGCAAGTTTGTCAGCATTTGCGCCTCCAGGTGTTGAGCCGGCGGGATTATCCCGCCGGCTTTTCAATTTTGACCCGAATATGTGAAGGAAAGATTGAGGAACCCGGCGTGATCTCGCTACGCTACGATCGTATTCCGACGACCGTCACTGGCTGAAATTTCCAGTCCCCACCTGGCTTCTTACCGCAACACCGCCCCGGTCGCCTTCGCCACTGCCGCGACCACCTTCTGCGCGGCGATCTCGATCTCGGCATCCGTGAGGGTGCGCTCGCGCGGCTGGAACACCACGTCGATCGCCAACGATTTCTTGCCCTCGGGCAGCTTGTCGCCCTCGTAGACGTCGAACAACGTAACGCCAGCGATCAGATTGCGCTCGGCCCCGCGCGCGGCGCGCAGCACGGCGTCGGCGGTGACATGCGAGTCCACCAGGAACGCAAAGTCGCGCCGCAGCGGCTGAAACGCGGGCAGATCGGGCGGGGCTTTGCGACGGCGCTTCGGTTCGGCGACCGCGTCCAGGTTCAGCTCGAACGCCACTGCCACACCGGTCAGGCCGAGAGCGGCCAGAACCCTCGGATGCAACTCACCGAAGGATCCGAGCACCGTCTTCGGCCCCTGCCGCACGGTACCGGAGCGGCCCGGATGGTAGCAGCCTGGCGCATCCGGCGTGACCATCAGCGCCTCCATCGGCACGCCGGCGGCTGCCATGACAGCCCATAGGTCGCCTTTGGCATCTGTCGCATCCACGGCGCGCGCGGGTGCCGTCCAGGACCGCGGTGTGGAACCGGTGCGCAGGCCCGCAGCGGTCAGGCACTGGCCATGTTCGGCACCGGTCCGGAACGCCGGTCCAACCTCGAACAGGGCCATGTCGGGGTAACCACGCGCCGCATTGCATTGCGCCGCCAGCGCAAGCGTCGCGATCGGGGTGGGCCGCAGTTGATCGAGATCGGCGGCAATCGGATTGGTCAGCCGCAACTGTTCCGGGGTCGGGCCGAACAGGGCCGCCTCAGCCGCAGCCATGAAGCTGAATGTCACACATTCCACCAGACCCTGCGCTGCCAGAGTGCGCCGGGCCAAAGCCGTGCGCTGCTGCTTTGGCGTCAGCGTCGCGAGCGGTACCGGCGCCATCCGCGGCAGCGATGCCGGCGGCACCGCGTCGAGCCCCTTGAGCCGCAGCACTTCCTCGATCAGGTCGCATTCCGGCTCGATGACGGCGCAGCCTTCGGCCACTTTCGCTGCAACCTCGGGCGCCAGCGACGGCGACAGATCGAGGGCCACGGGTGCGGCAATGTCATTGCGCCAGGACGGCACTGCGACCGTTACTTTGTCAGTATTGCGCGAAAGTACCGTGAAGCCAAGCCGTTCCAGGGATGCAACTGCTTCATCGGCAGTGATGCTCGAACCACCCAGACCGGCAATACGGGAAAAGCGCATGGTGGCATCGCGTTGCCAGGCCGGCTGCGCTCCGGCTGTGGTGACAGGCCCAGGTTCGCCGCCGCATAAATTGAGAATCATGGCGGTGGCGGCTTCGATCGCGTCCGGCATCAGGGCCGGATCAAGGCCGCGTTCGAACCGCTGCCGCGCATCGGAGACGATCTGATGCCGCCGTCCGGTCAATGCGATCCGCACCGGATCGAACAGTGCACATTCGATGAAGACGGTGCGAGTGGTTTCGTCGCAGCCGGTGGCCTCGCCGCCAATCACGCCGGCGATCGATTGTACGCCGGCCGCATCGCAGATCGCGCAGTCCTCCGGGTCGAGGACGTAGTCCTTGCCGTTTAGCGCATGCAACGTTTCGCCCATGCCGCGCCGCAGGGTCAGCACGTTACCCGTCAGTTTGTCGACGTCGAATACATGTAGCGGCCGGCCCAGATCGATCGTGAAGAAATTCGTCACGTCGACCAGCGCATTGATCGGCCGCAAACCGATCGAGGTCAGCCGGTCCTGCAACCATCTCGGCGATGGCGAGTTCCGCACGCCCTGGATGGCACGTCCCAGAATCCAAGGGCAGGCCTCAGGGAAGTCGATCTGCCAGTGTGGACCGCCGTCGATCGAGGCCGTGATCTTTCTGGGCTGGAACGGTTTCAGCGAGCCGATGCCGGCGGCGGCAAGATCGCGAGCGACACCGCGCACACTGAAACAATCGCCGCGGTTGGGCGTGACGCTGACTTCGATGACCGGGTCATCAAGCCCGGAATACGTCACGTAGGGCACGCCAACCGGAGCATCCGCAGGTAGCTCGATGATGCCTGAATGATCCTCGCCCAGACCCATTTCGCGGGCGGATAACAGCATGCCGGCGCTTTGCACGCCGCGGATTTCGCCGACTTTCAGCGTAACGTTGGTGCCCGGAATGAAACTGCCGGGCGCGGCGAACACGGCCTTCATGCCGGTCCGCGCATTCGGGGCACCACACACGACCGAAACGATGCCGTCGCCGGTATCCACTTTGCAGGCGCGCAGGCGATCGGCGTTGGGGTGCGGCGCTGCCTCGATGACGTGCGCAATGCGGAACGATGCAATCGCGGCACCGCGGTTTTCCACGCCCTCCAGTTCGAGGCCGATCCGGGTCAAAGTGCTTGTGATGTCGTCGACCGAGGCATCAGTCTCCAGATGGGTCTTCAGCCAGGATAACGAGAACTTCATCGCTCAGACCCCCTCGTGCAGCATGGTCGGCGCCAACGGGTTGGACCCGTAATGCCGCAGCCAGCGCACATCGGAATCGAAAAATGGCCGCAAATCGGACATGCCGTGCTTCAGCATGGTCACGCGCTCGACGCCCATCCCCCAGGCGAAGCCTTGCCACTCGCGCGGGTCGATGCCGCAATTGGCCAGCACCCGCGGATGCACCATTCCGGAGCCGAGAATTTCCAGCCAGTCATCGCCCCGGCCGAGTTCGCCGGTGCGGCGGTTCCAGCCGATGTCAACTTCCATCGACGGCTCGGTGAACGGGAAATACGACGAGCGGAACCGCACCGGCAAATCGGCGATGGCGAAGAACGTGCGCAGGAAGTCGATCAGGCAACCTTTCAAATGGCCGAGGGTCAGATCGCGATCGATGATCAACCCCTCGCACTGATGGAACATCGGCGAATGCGTGGCGTCATGATCGGCGCGATAGGTCCGGCCAATCACGATCGTCCGGATCGGCGGCGGCTGCGTCAGCATGGTGCGGATCTGCACCGGCGAGGTGTGGGTCCGCAGCACCGGCGGCGGCTCGTTGCTTTCCCTGCCCTTGGGTGGCGGCAAATAGAACGTGTCGTGATCGGCGCGCGCCGGATGATGCGCGGGGATGTTCAGCGCGCCGAAGTTGAACCAGTCGCTTTCAACATCCGGACCCTCGGCGAGGGTGCAGCCCATGGCGCCGAAGATGGCGGCAATTTCCTCCATGGTGCGGGCGATCGGGTGGATCAGGCCGGTGTCGCGCGGGCGCGGCGGCAACGTCGGATCGATCCGCTCGCGCGCCAGTCTTTCGTCCAGTGCGGCGGCTTCAAGTTGGCTTTTCCGGGTTTCGATCGCCGAGGTCAGTGCATCCTTCAGTTGGTTCAGCGCGGCGCCTCGTTCGCGGCGCTGCTCGGGCGGGGTCTTGCCGAGATCGCGCAGCAATCCGGTCAGCGAACCGTTGCGGCCGAGCACGGCGATGCGCACGGCATCCCAGGTGCGCAGGTCGGTCGCGGCGGCGAGCGCCGCATCCGTCTCGTTCTTCAGGGCGAGCAGGTCATCGGTCATCGATTTGTCTCATGCGAGGGGCGCCAGGTTGGATCGTCCCGTGGCGCCCATTAACGCGAACGGCCACCCAGATCGAGCCCGGGTGGCCGCGGAACCAGGTCCATGAACTCCCCTTGGGGAACGCCGCGTCAGACGAGCGCGGCCTGGACCTTATCGACGATGGCTTTGAACGTCTCGGCGTCATCGTAAGCAATGGCGGCGAGCACTTTGCGGTCCATCTCGATCCCGGCCTTTTTGAGGCCGTTGATAAATCGTGAGTAGGTCAGGCCGTGCTCACGCACCGCCGCATTGATGCGCTGGATCCACAACCCCCGGAACTCGCGCTTTTTCACCCGCCGGTCGCGGTAGGCGTATTGCAGCGATTTCTCCAGCCGCTCGCGCGCCGCGCGATAGGTGGTGGAGGTGCGGCCGTAGAAGCCCTTCGATTGCTTCAGGACTTTTTTGTGACGGGCGTGGGTGGTAACGCCCCGTTTGACGCGTGCCATTGCAGTGCTCCCTCAGACCAGCCCGTACGGGGCCCATTGCTTGACCGTTTTCGCATCCATTTCGGTCAGCGTCTGGCTGCCGCGATTGGTTCGCTTCATCTTCTGGCTGCGGTTGATCAGCCCGTGCCGCTTCATTCCTGGGCCGGCCAGCACCTTGCCGGTCGCGGTGATCTTGAACCGCTTCTTGACCGACGACTTGGTCTTCATCTTGGGCATTTGGGTCTCCTTTCTGTGGGGCCATCCGGAGGGAAGCCGACGGACGGCTGTCGCGGCCGGGCATGCCCATTTCAGGCCCGGTCTCGCAGACAAGGCGCGGGGTATAGCGGCGGGTGGGGGAGGGTGCAAGGACGGGCTTTTCCGCACACCGGGCTGCCGTGGTGGTCGATCAGGTACTTTGTATGAAGCCGGTCACCTCGCGCAACAACACGTCCGGCGCGTCTACGCGCACCGAGTGGCTGCTGTTCTCCAGTTCCATTAGACGAGAGCCTGGAATCAGGCTGGCGATCTCCCGGGAAAATTCCGGTGGGCAAATCCAGTCGTGCCGGCCGCACAGGATCAGCGTTGGTGCAACGATACGGCCGAGCTCTGGGCGGAGATCGAAGGACCGCAGGAACCCGTTCGGGCCAAAAGCACGGTTGAGTGGCTCCGGGGTATGTATTGCCCGGCCCTGGGTCGCTGCCGCCGCTGCCGGATCGTGGCGCAGGGCGTAAAGCGGGCCCATGACGTCATAGTAATGGCGCAGTTCCTCCCGCGTGCGGAAACCGCCAGCCCAGAGGGTTTCGCAGACACGTTGCTGTGCTTCGGTGCCACGCGTGCGGACGATTTCCATGGCGCGCGGAATGAACCCGCCATGCGCCGCAGTGACCACCAGGATCAGCCGAGAGACCGCCTCGGGGTAGCGCGCGGCATGCGCCATCGCGACCATGCCGCCATAGGATGTGCCAATCGACACGATTGGGCCAAAACCGAGGTAGCGCCGCAACGCCTCCATGTCCTCGACATTTTCGTCGAGCGTGAAGCGCGCCGGATCGCTGTCCGGGTCGGCGAGGCCCGACCGGCCCTGCCCACGATGGTCGAAATACACCAACTGGGCGGTATCGGTGAGCGGGCTCATGACCGGCTTGAATCCGCTGTGATCGCCTCCGGGCCCGCCATGGATGACGAACGCGACGGGCTTTTCGCGCATGATCGGGCCGTCAGGCACGAGGCCCGCGCCTTCGATGTCGAAATAGAGGCGGGTGCCGCGAATGGGGGCGTACATCGGGGGCTCCGTTCAGTCCGTGGATGGCAGCATCAAAGGGACGCGCGCGGGCCAGCGTCAACCGCCGTTCGGCCCGTTCACAGGGGGCGACAAAGCGGGCCGGGCCAAATGACATGGCGTCTAGGCCTGGTTTCCGATACATTGGCGCTCGTCTGCGGGGACTGCTTCATGCCCGATATCATCGAAAAATTAATCAAAGCCGGCGAACTTCCGCCCGAACTTCGCGGCGACCTGGACGTGGAGACGACGGTTTTGGTGTCAGTGCGCCGGTTAACCGAAAATCGGTTCACTGAAGCGTTCGAGGATGGCGTGTTGGACGCCGAGAAAGCGACCGATCATGTCCCATTCCGGCCCGCGCACGATGTGATCGAGGAACTGGCTGCTCCCGTCAAAGATGACCGTGAGGTATTCGAGGCGATTCGTCGCCTCGCTTCGAAGGCTGGCCCAGGTGACAAGACCGCGGTGATCCACACGCTTGACCTATTCGTGGAAAATCCATTCGATCCGTCACTCGGGAACCATGCTTTGGCTGGCAGCTTGATGGGTAAACGGGCGTTCGCCGTGGCCGGTGATTTGTGTGTTGTATTCGCGGAGCGAGGCAATTACCAGGACGGGACGTTGCTCGACGTGGGCGGCCGTTCCAGCGATTACCGACGGTGAACAATTCTTCGGTCTCGGACCGCGGATGCCAGGATTGATTGATCCTTTTCGCCCAGTCTGCGACAAGCTGCCGGTCGATGCAGAGAATGCGGTTTCGTTGCAGGCGGCACGTCGCCTACGAAATCCTTGAATGATGATGCAGGGTTCCGGCAAGAGCTCCCGCACGAAGGGCCAGACCAACGAAAGGTCACTCGATGCCGGACCTGGTCCAGACGCCGCGGTTCTCGCTTCGCGACCGTGCCTGGCAGACGATCTACCGTCTGGCATTTCCGCTTGCCCGCCGCTGGTGGCGGCTGCGCGGGCAGCACCATCAGGGTGCGCTCGTCGCGGTCTGGGTCGATCAGGCGCTGTTGCTGGTGCGCTCTTCCTACCGGAAGGAGTGGAATTTTCCGGGTGGCAGCGTACGCCAGGGCGAGACGCCCGAAGCAGCGGCACGCCGGGAACTGATCGAGGAAATCGGCCTCGCTGTGCCGTCGCTGGTTCCGGCCGGAAGTGTCCGAGGCATCTGGGACGACCGCCCCGACCAGGTGCACCTGTTCGAACTGCGGCTGGCGCAACCGCCCAGTTTACGGCTGGACAATCGGGAGATCATCGGTGCGCAACTCTGGCTGCCGGATACGTTATGCGGCATCGCAGTGACCGGTCCGGTCAGGGCCTATCTGGCCAGGACGCGGCCGTCCGGCCACCAGACAACGCCACCGGTTGGCGAATAAGCCAGGCCTGATTGAAGCAGGATGCGAATGCGGGCGGAATGGCGATGACCGCGGGCATCCGAACTGCCCCGGCGGGGTGGGACTGCGGTTCGACGTGGGCCAATTGGAACCACAACGGCCGCCATGTGCGCACAACGATTGCCGGCTGATCGTGCGGCCATGCGTTGTTCTGGAATTTAATCAAAGCCTGACACGTTATCCCGAAAAGATCAGGCGACCGCCATCGTCATTGCGTATGCTCCACCGCATCCACTGCGGTTGATTGCGCCGCGCTGCTATCCAGCAGTTTCTGCTGTCGTTTAATGAACGCGTCGACTCTGTCACTCTTCTTCAGGGCCGCGGCACGCGCGAAGGTTGCCGATGCCTCCTTGTCACGGCCCAGGCGCCGATAGGTATCCGCCAGATGAGCAACGATCTCGGCCATGTCGGGTTTCTGCGCGGCAGCGGATTGCAGAAGCTTGAGACCTTCCTCGGTTTTTCCGACTTTCACCTCGGCCCAGCCGAGGCTGTCGCGAATATTCGCGTCGTTTGGCGCAAGGTGCACCGCCCGGGTGAGGAGATCGATCGCAAGGTCGAGGTTCTTGTCGTTGTCAACCCAACCCCACCCTAACGAATTGAGCGTCTGAGCATCATCGGGCTTCAGGGCCAATGCGATAGACCAGTCTCCAACGGCACCATTGAAGTCTCCCATATCGTCTCGGGCGTTGCCCCGAAGCTCCAGCAAATGTACCACTTTGTCGGTCGGCAGATGCTGTTTTGTCAGCAACGTGTCGACGATGGCCACGGTCAGACCGTACTTCCCGGAGTCTTCGGCATGCTCTGCGACATCTGCGAGCCAGGGCACAAAATCTCGACCGGGGTTGTCATTGACCAACGCCATGACGGCGGTTCTCACCGCCTGCTCACCGTTGTCCAGGCCCCATTGTGTGATCAGCTCCTTGGTGGCGGCGTCGCGATCATTGTTCATCGCGCTTTGCTCCAGCCGATGTTCTATCTCGTCCGCCGGCATGGCCGACCCGACATCCCGTAGGACAAGTCCACTGAAACTGACTTTCTTCTGGTTGGCTTCCGTCAAATCGTCATATAGCACCTTCTTGATGCTGTCTTTCAGTTTCAACCCTTGAACATCTTCGATCTGGTGGATGGAGCGTGCGACGGGATCGTCGCCTTCAAAGCGCGGATCTTCAATATACATGTCCACATCCATCTCATTGCCAACGTTCAGCCAAAGTGGCTGGGCGTGATGCACGATGAGATGCGTAATGTCCCATCTCCGACTGCCAAGGGTCCTGGCAAAACTGTCGGCTTTGGCCAGATCGCGAGCTACCGGCCCGGACCCGGTCCGGTACCAGCCCTCCAACAGCTCGATACTGGTTTTGTCGAACAGACCGGCCCCTGCTTCAGCCGCAGCGATAGCATCGTCCTTGCGTCCGACCCATGCAAAAAGCTTCGCCAGATTGCTGTATGTGACGCCTAAATGCTGCTCGGCGAGCCAGGCGGCCGGAAACGCCTTAAGGAATGCTGCCAATCGGTCCCTGGTCGCAGTCAATCGCTCGATTTCCGTGTTTACCTGCTCGGTTGGCTTCGGCAGGCCGGTCACCGACGGCATTTCTTCAGGGCTGTCAGGCAAGGCATGTACCGTCCAGAACCAGGCGCGTCGGACATTGATGGCGGTTCGCTCATTCGGCGGGTTAACGAGGCCTGCTTTCGCCTCAGCGACAATCTCATCTGCCAACTGCATCGCCTCGCGATAATGATCTTCCTTGCGGAGGCGGTCGAATCTTATCAGCGCGGTGAATTCGCTCTCCTTATCCAGCAACAGGCAGCCCTGACACCATGCTGCTTTGCCAGAGCTGATCAGGAATTGACGCAACGGCACATGGACTTTTATCGAGTCGGCGTATTCCTTGAGCACTGCCGGGTTGCTGGTCCAATCAATATTGCCCAGGTTGTGTTCGAGGTTGCCCATTGCGGTATCGATCTTATCGGCCATGTCCGGGAGGTCGTGCCATCGTTCGTCAGCCATGCCGACGTCGATCGCCTTCCTGAACCAGGTGTCTGCTTTGTCACGGTCGTTGAGTGCGTCGTATACCTCGCCAAGCTTATTCGCTCGCTCTACCAGCATGGATCGGACCGAGAGGTTCTGGTGCAGGTCAATTGCCGAAAGCTCGATGACTCGTTCGGCCTTCAGGTAATATTTCAGCGCTCCATCGCTTTTTCCGGAATCCTGATACGTCGCTCCAATGTTGCTCAGCGTCGTGGATTCCACACTCAACATGTGGACCGATTTTTCGGTGGACGGTATCAGATCAAAATCCCGCTCGGCACGCTGGTAATACTGATCGTTTTCGGCTTTTGGATGCAGCCGCCCGACGATAACACCGTAGTCCATATTGCATCTGGCGCTGTAATAGTCGCGTTCTACCATGCCGGCCAGCTCGGGTCGCTTCAGGTAATCCAGGCATTGCCCGGCATAGTCCAGGGCCTCGGAGTAGGCTTTCGACCAGGCGAGCGCGAACATCAGATAAAACCGTGCTTTGGCTCGTTCGAGTATGGTGCTCGGGTCAGCACCCGGGCGCCCATCGGCCCACTGAACCTCCTGTCGCGCAGCCGCAACAGCGTCAGGATAGCGTCCGAGATCGAGCAGCGAGGATATTGCAGTGACGCCCAATTTCAGCAGCAGAAGGTCGCGATCTGCGGCGAGATCGGACCGCGTTACATTGCGCCCGAGGCTCGCCTCCGCATCGGTCACCAAACTAAGTGCCTCCGCAGGCTTGCCGCTGTCGAGCAATGTTTCACCATTCACTAAGAGCAACTTCGCCTGGCTCAAACCAAAGCGCTGCCGGTCCATCGGAAGCTCAGCGAGCTTGTCGAGAAACGCCCTGCCATCCTTCAATCGGCTGAACACTTCTTCGTAAGGAATGCCCGGCATCTTCTGCAAACGTTCGGCGTCGTCGATGACGAACTGGTCCGCCGCTCTGATCGAGGTTGCGGTGGCCTGGGAGGCTTCGACCGCCGCCTGGTCTGCTTTTTTATGCTCAGCTTCCTGAATCCGATAGCTGCGGTAGGTAAACCCCGCGAGGACCAGGCAAACGACGGCGAAACACGAAATCGCAACAATCGTGGTCCGTAACCGCTGGCGTTCGCGCCGGGCCCGTTGCAGTTCGCTGCGGACATGTTTTTGTTCCGCCTCGCGACTGTCTTTCAGGTATTTGTCGATTTCATCGTACTTGCCGCCGTGACTTTTTGCCCAACCGATCGTGGGTTGTTCCCGCTCCCACCAATCGAGAGCGGTGGCGAGGTCGAGACCGCTCTGCAGTTCGCCTTCCCCGTTGGCATGACGTTCTTCGCTGTTAATCAGCCTTGACCATAGCACACTGGAGCGGGCTTCTTCGTCGAACCATTTGGCCAGATCGCTCCACTGGCGGATCAGACTCTCGTGGCTGATGTCGATGACGGTTTCCTCAGACAACACCTGGCCACCGGACGGGCGAAGAAAATTGCAGTCCCGTGCCCGGAACGCGTCCACGACATCGCAAACGTCGGCGATATCCGCGCTGACTGCCTCCGTCAGGTCTGCCAGTCGCATTGGCCTGCGCACGGCGTCCGAGAGGTCGGTGCCGGCAGTCAGAGCCCGAAACACCCGGCGCACCAACGGCCTCGCCGTCTCTCTCAGGCGGCCAACCACTTCTTTCGCATGCTGATCGAGCGCCCCTTGCAACATGCCGATGTCGAGATAGTCCTGCAGCGTCAGGGTCGGGGCGGCCGACGGTTGCCGGCGCCTGGCAAGCTGCCAAAGCCGGCTCAGCGCGTGCTGCATGAGCGGGAGCTGGTCCGCCTGGCGTGACAGGCGCTGCAACTGCGAGTTTTCCCGATCCTGTTCCCAGGGCGCCAACGCCGCCATATCATTGAGAATATGTGACACCAGCGCCGGCTCTATGCTGAAACCAATCACCGCCGCCGGGCCTTCGATCGCTTCCCGGCATTCCTCTCGCGTCATGCGCCGCGTGAGGTAGAGCGATGAATTGATTTGCTCGGCGAGGCCGGGGATCAGCGCGCAGCCACCCAGATATTCCGACCGCATCGTGATGACGACGTGGATCCGTCCCGGCGTACGGATGCTTTCCAGCAGCAGCGCGGCAAAGGCTTCGGCCTCCTCGCGTCCGGCGTAATCGCCATAGCGGAACAGTTCCTCGAACTGGTCGACCAACACCAACAGGTTGTGCTTCGCGGGCAAATTGCCGTCATTGGCCCATTCGATGATGGCACGGGGGCCGCGCCGCAGAAATGTGTCCAACGTATCGATGGCGTCGCTACCGGGACTGGTATTTTGCGTCGCCGTCAGCAGAGCCTCAGCGAGGTTGCGGAATGCGCTGCCGCCGGGGTGGCAGTCGGCGACGATCCAGAGCGGGCCGGCGGTGGCGTGCAGGCCAATTTCCAGCGCGTCCAGCAGGCCTGTCCGAACGAGCGATGATTTGCCGCTACCGGATGCGCCCAGTACCGCGAGGAAGCGGGTTGCCGCCAGACGGTCGACCATTTCGTCGACGCATCCCTCGCGGCCGAAAAACAGGTCGGATTCGTCGCGCTCATATGCGCGCAGGCCGGGATACGGCAGGCGGCCCGTCTCACTCACAGCCCGAATTCCTCGATCATCTCGCGCATCCGTTCGGCCGACCATTGTTTCGGGAAGTCAACCCGATGCAGGTCCGGCATGCTGAACCCGATATCAGTGGGCTTCTCATCAGGCGGCCCGACAAAGATGGCGACCAGTCTGGCCTGCGCGCCGGGTCTTAATTTGCTGAACAGCCGCATCTGCGCCCGCACCCAGGCCGGCGGCGCCATGCCATAGATAAAGACCAGGACCTCGCATTCTGTCATGTTACCGGTCAGATCGTCGCGCACCTCTTCGGCGGAACCGTGATAGAGCGGGACCGCAACCGGGATCTTCCGCGCCTCGAATTCCTGCTTCACGATCTTTGCCACGTCATGGTCGAGTTCGCTCGCATCGATGAACACCAGGGAGGGCGCCTTCCGCTCGCGGTCCTCCTGTTTGGGGCGGGCTTCAAGTTTGCTGCGTACCGCCGCCTTGAAACTCTCCAGGCCACAGACCACCACGGCCTCGTCGGTCAGCAGCGCGCGCTGACGCGGGTCCGTCACGGTGTCCAGATCCAGCTCCGGATGCCGCCAGAGCAAGAGTTGCTTGCCCGCCTCGCGCGCGACCTTGACCTGGGTGGCGCCGTAACCGTGCTCGAGATCGGCGGGAAACCGGCCCGCCCTCGGGCCGAGCAGGTGGACATAGAGATCGGCCTGTTTGATATCGCGTTCGATCTCGGCACGAAACGCTTCGCCACCGCCCGGCAAATCGCCCGCCGGTAGCACCAGGAAACCAAACTGTTCCAGGTAACGCCGGAGTTGATCGCGCTCTTCCTCCAGGTCGTCAGTTGTTTGCGCGAGGAAAACGATGCCTTTCGATCGGCGTGCCCCATCGTCGGCGATGACGTCGGCCGCCCGGATGATCGCCGGACGGACGACCTCGGCCGTGTTGATCGCAACCAGTTGCTTCTTTATCTGATCGGCAAGGTCATGAATACGGTTGCGGAACGCATGGTCTTTCAATGTCAGCGGCATGGCGGCAAACGACGACATCTCGTCGACGTCCCAGAACTTCAGCCGCTTGCGGTCGTTCAATGGATGCGGGTGGGTTTCGCCGGGGTCCAGGGGAAGGTACTCTGCCGCGAACAGGCGCTGGCTATCGGGTGCGCCTTTGAGGAATGTGTCAAGCTCGCGCTTGGTCCACTCCCGGTCGGCGTAGCCCGTTGACGTGATCGCCAGGAACAGGGCGGACTTGCCGACGGCTTCAAGCAATTCCTGAAGTTGGTGGTTGCCGCCGAGGTTGCGGCGATCAAAATAGATACGCAGTTTTTCACGCCCGCCGAGGCGGCTCGCCAACACCATTTCCAAATTGCGGACAAACATTGTAACCCAGCCACGGCCGTTGTCCGCGACCGGCTCAATGTCGTCTACCGCCGCATAACTGATGAATACATCATATTCAAATCCGGTTGTGTAAGCCATTCGTCCCCCCGATCCAAAATCGCGCTGATCCTGCAAGTTGCAGCAAGGACCGTAATCTTCGCTTTTCGGTCTCGACCGGACGTTGGCATGGCTTACAAGACTTTTGCAAGCGCCAGAGCGGCGGTCCGTATAACGGCCGGTGTACGCTGGATCGCCGATGCAGCAGCAGTTCTGCGTTAGATCATCAGCGCCATCATTGCGCCGCCGGTTGCACCACCCCGGTCAACGCTCTCACACGCGGCATCACCTCGGCTGCGAACCGCCGCATCTCGGCCTCGAACGGCTGGTATTGCAGCATGAATGTCTCGATCCCCACCTGATTGAACGCGACGATGCGCTCCGCCGCCTGATCGTAACTGCCAACGAGGCCAGCCGCCGTGCCGCCATTGCTGCCGACGCGAGGGGTGCGCCGCATGGTCGCCGCCATCACCGATTTCGGGTCCGTGTTGGCATGTTGCGTCATCCGGATCTGCATGTCCTTCGACGCCAGCGCGAACAGGTGCATGAGGTGCGCCTGCGCCTCTTGCTCGGTTTCGCGGGCAATCACGAACGCCGACAGTCCGAACCGCAGCGGTGGCGCTGTGCGCGGACGGACGGCCAGGTCGTTGATCAGGTCGGTTACGTCCTCGATCGGCTGGCCGTTGATGAACCACACATCGCCCATCTCGGCGGCCAGGGCACGTGCCGGTTCGGATTCACCGCCGATGTAGATCCGCGGGCGCGCCCGGTATGGGTCGGCCGGACGCAACGTGTAATCGGTGACGTTGAAATGGGCGCCATGATGGTCGAGCGTCTGGCCGCGCAAC
The DNA here is from genome assembly GCA_049519555.1 of Acetobacteraceae bacterium. Classification (GTDB taxonomy): domain Bacteria; phylum Pseudomonadota; class Alphaproteobacteria; order Acetobacterales; family Acetobacteraceae; genus Rhodopila. The sequence continues at coordinate 18,524 of JBEKQQ010000117.1, read as the reverse complement.
AAGGGCTCAACGACCGACAGCCATTCCCGGCCATAGACGTAGCGTTGGTCATGTTCGGCAAAGCCGATGCCGGCCTTTTCCAGCTCCGGCCGATTCCAGGCGTTGACCAGGTTGATGGCGAACCGGCCACGGCTGATGTGTTCGATGCCCAAAGCCATCTTGGCCAGAACAACCGGGTGATAAAGATAGGGCTTGATCGCCGCGATGATCTCGATCCGGTTGGTCAGCGCCGCAAGCGCAGCCGCAGCTGTCCAGGCCTCCAGCTGCTCCATCGGCGCGTGGTGCGGGTTAACGGTGTGCTGGGCCACCAGGGTCGTGTCAAATCCGAGCGCTTCCGCCTCCAGAATCAACTTGCGGTTGCGCTCCCATGATGCATCATAGGGTTCGTCTGGGTCCTGCAGCGCGGCGCGGCTGCCGTGGACCAGCGCCCATATGCCGAACCGGATCGGAGGAGGGATCATGGCAGGTGTCATCGTCCAGGTTAGTGAGCGGATGATGCCGCGAACCGGGCGGCGGTGCCATGGGGGACCGGCTGGCGACGCACGCCGGCGGTCTGGGCTCAACGAATGCCGGGCGAAAAGGTCGTGTAAAGGGCCGGTCTGACCCATGCTTAACCAAATTGTATTACATTCGTGGGTAAGTCTTTGCTGGTACAACGGCTCGTTTGCCAAAGGATTTCTCGTGGTGCCTTCCGCCACGGGGGTGGGAGTCGGGCCGACCTGAACTGAATGAACAAAATGGCTTGGAGCGGTACGCGCGGCGACGCGCCGAGGCTTATGAAGTGAGCAGGTCTTGCGATGGACAGTCAAATCGAACCTCGGATGGATGCGTTCAAGACCGGCAGCAGAGCGCCGCTGTTTTTCATGCATATTCCAAAGACCGCAGGAATGAGCATGCGGCAATATTTGAATAACCAATATCAGGCGGATGAAATCTGTCCGGCGGAGCGCTGGCAGGATCTGCTTGATCTCGAGCGGGATGTGGGATCGTACCGCCTCGTGCGTGGTCATTTCCGGTACAACCTGCGGCAACTTGTCGCTCCGGATGCGTGCGTGCTGGTGGTGTTGCGCGAGCCGCTTCGGAGGACTGTTTCGGCATTGCGGCACCTGAGTCGTGATCCGAACTTTCACCGGACTCACGAAATGGCAAAGCACCTCACTCTGGGCGAAATGATCCGGGATCCTGAGATCATGGCATTGCAGCGTGACGTTCAGGCCCGGTTTCTCTGTGCATCAAGGCCGGCGACCGACGTCACCGCTTATCTTGAGGGCGCGCGCTCCTGCAATCTGGACGCCGACGCAGGTGACCGCGAAAACCCGCCGGCCTTCCAACTCGCCGCGGACCGGCTGGAAGCCATCGAGTTCGTCGGCATTACCGAGGAACTTGGCAGTCTGGTTTCGACCATGGCCGAGGAGATGAACTTTCACCCCCCGGTGCATTTCCCGGTCATCAACGAGAATCCCGAGCGGGTCGATCCGTTGCTCGGACTGACCGGGCCGGAACTTGACATGGTTCGTGCGCATAATACGGTCGATCTGCAGCTTTATGATTTCGCCCGCAAAATGCTGAACGGGCGGAGCTTCGACCGGTCCATGCGACAGATGGTTCGCAGCGGCGTTTATCGGGTGCCGCCCGATTCATTCGCGATTGAAATGTCCGGTATCATTCCGGGCTCCGGCTGGTATCACGCCGAAAGTGCTGGTCAGACGTCCTGGCGTTGGACCGGTCCGGGGCGACGTTTCACCCTGGAAGTTCCGTTGCGACAGGATGTGTCCTACCGGTTTGATATGACGTTCAGCGATCCACGGCCATCCGGGCCAGGCGATCTGGCCGTCGAAATCAATGACTACCCCATGGCATTTGAACTGTGGTCCGAGGGTGAGCTGTACCGGTGCGTGTTCGTCATCGAACAGGCACTGCTCGCCAAAAGCGAGGGGTTCTGCCGGATCCAAATTGACACCGGCGAGACCATCCAGTTGAGCCCTTCCGACATTCGTCTGCTCGGCATTTCGGTTCGTCGTGTCGAGTTCATTTGCCTGGAGCCGTGAACGCAACAGCCCAGTGGAAGCTGCATCAGGTGGCGAAGGGGAGCGGTGTGATGCGGCACGCGCCAGGTCTGCGGCATTCGGACCACCGATGATCGCTGACATTCGCGAACCGTTTCTGCCTTGCCATGGCGGCATTACCGGCGGTTGCATTGGCACCAGCCGCGACCGGCTTGCAACCACAAGCTCGGTACAGGGCGCCGATCTGATGGCACTGCCGCCATAACCGAGCTGCCTGACCAAGGTAACCGACATGTGGCCCCCCCTTAACGCTCCTGCTCGCGCCATTCTCCGCCTGCCCGGTGCGACCTCCATTCCCTGGGCGGTTTTTGATGCCGACTGGTATCGAGAAGCCTATGCCGGCGACACCGCCCATCTGTTCGGCGCGCCTGCTGAGGCGGTGCTGGAATTCTATTTTGATGTCGGCCAGCAACTGGGTCATTCGCCGAACACGCTGTTTGACGAGGTCTGGCACCGGCAAGCCTATCCCGGGATCGCCGCTTTGGTCGAAGCAGGTGAGTTTCCCTCTGCCTTCGATGCCTGGTGTCGTGGCGGCTGTTGCGAGCGCTCGCCGCACTGGCTGTTCGATGAACTGGAATATCGCAGGCGCAATCCGGATCTCACCGACGCGTTCCTGGCGAAGCACGGGCTCGTCAACGGCTATGACCATTATCTATGGCGCGGCAACGGCGAGGGCCGCATCGGCCACCCGTTGTTCGACCCGGCCGTCTACCGTGCCGCGCTGGATCCGGCGGATGCCGATGCAGCGGTTGCGGATGGCCCATTCTGGCATTGCCTGCGGCGGCTGAACCGCCGTGAGGCCGAGGTGCGCACGTCTTCCTGCTTCGACCCGCAATGGTATTTGTGCAACTATCCGGCAGTGGCCGAAGCGATCGCTCGCGGCAGCTGGCGATGGGCGCTCGAACACTACCTTTGCAATCCCACGCCCACGCAATTCGATCCGCTGCCGGCATTTTCCGAAGCCTACTACCTCGGCCGTTATGACGACGCGGGCGGCATGGTGCGGCGCGGTGACATCCGCAACGGCTTCGCGCATTTCCTACGCCTGGGTGTGGCCGAACTACGCACTCCAGGCGAGCCGATCGACCTCGCCTGGTACGCGACGCAGGAGAGGGTGAAACGGGATCTGGAGCAAGGGCTGGTCCCGGATGCGTTCGTGCATTGGGTAACGATTGGCCAGCCTGGCGGTGCACCCTCGGCCCCACCGATGCAGGCGGCGATCGCTGAGGTCGCGACCCGGGCGTTGTTCCGCAATCGAGCGCGAACATTGTCGGTATTGCACGCACGGACAAAGTTGCATTTCGCTACCACCGGTGCGCCGGCGCTCAGCGTCATCATGGTGCTGCACGACCAGTTCGAACTGACGATGTTGGCGCTTGGCTCGCTGCGCGCGAACTATCCGGGCGACATCGAGTTGGTGTTGATCGATTCAGGATCGACTGACGAAACCTGCAATATCGAACGCTACGTCAAAGGGGCAAATTACTTTCGGTTCGACACGAATATCGGATTTTTGCTCGGCTGCAACGCCGCGCTGCAATTCGCCACCGGTGATGCGGTGCTTTATCTGAACAACGATGCCGAGCTTGCCCCAGGGGCGATTGCCGCGGCGCTGCATCGGCTGGACACCCATCCAGAGGTCGGCGCGGTCGGCGGCATGATCCTGCGGACCCACGGGCTGGTGCAGGAAGCCGGCAACATCATTTATTGCGACGGTTCCACCCTTGGCTATGGGCGCGATGCCTCGCCGTTGGCCTCCGAAGTGAATTTCGCGCGCGATGTGGAGTTCTGTTCCGGCGTGTTCCTGATGGCGCGCCGGTCGCTGCTGAACGCGCTGGGGGGCTTCGATGAAGCGTTTGCGCCGGCTTATTACGAGGATGCCGACCTCTGCTTGCGCATTCGTCAGGCTGGCTACCGGGTCGTGTATGACCCGGCCGTGATCGTGCATCACCTCGAATACGGCAGTGCGGTGAGCAGCCGTGCCTCGGAGTCGGAGATCGGCCGCGCCCGGCAGATTTTCGCGGAAAAGCACGCGGATTACGTCTCCGGCCGGCCGTTGCGCGACGAGCAGCGGCAGGTGTTCGATCGGATGGCCGACACGCAAAGCCGGCGGGTGCTGGTGGTCGAGGACACCGTACCGCTGCGGATGATCGGATCCGGTTTCGTGCGCTCGAACGACATTGTGCGCGAGATGGCCGCCCTGGGGTATGCCGTCACGGTCTATCCGATCAATGGGTGCCCGTTTGACGTCGCCAGCGTGTATGCCGACATGCCGGATGGCGTCGAGGTCATGCATGATTACTCGAAGGAACAGTTTCAGGCGTTCATTGCGCACCGTCGTGGTTACTACAATGCGATCTGGGTGGCGCGGACCCATAACCTCGCGACCGTCCGGGCAGCGCTGGAGCAGGCTTCGATGGACCCGGCCAATGGCGATTTCGGTTGGATGCCGCCGGTGGTGCTGGATACCGAGGCGATCGCGTCACTGCGCGCAGGCGGCCAGGCGGCTTTGACAGGAACACCGTTCGACCTCGACGCAGCGATCAGGTCGGAGCTTCGGGATGGCGCATTCTGCGCCACGATCATCGCCATTAACGACGTCGAAGCAGCGATTTTGCGTGATATGGACTTTCCCGACGTTGCCGTCATCGGCCACATGCGGGAACCGCGTCCGACCTTGCGGCCGTTTTCGCAGCGCGCCGGCATGTTGTTCGTGGGCGCGATCCATCGCATGGACAGCCCGAACTACGACAGTCTGTGCTGGTTCGTCGACGCGGTCTTGCCGCTCATCGAGCGGGAACTCGCATGGGAGACACGCCTCACGGTGGTCGGCTACACTGGGTCGGAGGTCAGTCTGGCTCGGTTCCGCGACCATCCACGGGTCACGTTACGCGGACCGGTCAGTGACCTTGAACCCCTGTATAACCAGCATCGGGTGTTCATCGCACCAACCCGGTTCGCTGCCGGCATGCCCTATAAGGTTCACGAAGCCGCCTCGTTCGGTTTGCCGGTGGTGGCGACCGAATTGTTGCGCCGTCAGTTGGGCTGGGAACATGGCCGGGAGCTGCTGGCGGCGGAGGAGACCGATCCGGCGGCGTTCGCCCGTCACGCCGTGGCTTTGCAGCGGGACGAGGGACTGTGGCACCACCTGCGTGAATCCGCGCTGCACCGGCTGCGCCAGGACAACGATCGGGCTCACTACGCGTCGGCGATCCGCGAGGTGCTTGGCGACCCGCAAACGGACAGGTGAGTGCTCTGGGCCCACGTCTCCTTTCCGTACCACAAGATTTAATTTTGTTGTACTTGACGTCGAATTGGCCGTCATCCTATCGTGCGATACAATCGTAGGGTGAAAGTGATGCCACCTTTGCTCGTTATTGGCTTTCCTTTCCCCTCTTCGTCGCGAATCTCGTGTGGTAAGGCAGCATTCGTAGTGGGTGGCCGCAGCCTCCAACATTGGCAACACCGATACATCATTGGCGGGAGTGGTTGCAGCCGCGGCGTACCGCAATATGGCATGCCCGGAAAATCGGCAAATTCCAGGCGAGAGGCAGCGACAGCGGGCTGATCGTCTCGACGCCGGTCTCTCCGGCGCCCGGAATTCGCGGGATCGGGGAGAACTGCAAGATGGTGGTTACCAGGCGCATGGCACCGTTTTGGGATCGCGGTTCAGGAACCCGACCCGGCGATCGGCGCTGGCCCAACAGGGGAAATGGATGACGATCAATTACAACGAGCCGATTACCTTCGGATCAAACGGCAACGCGGTTGATTTGAACTGTAATGGTATCGATTTCTCCGAGGACGGCGGCCGGTCCTGGACGCGCGCGCCGGTTGCTGAAATGGACGTCCAGTTGCCGTTCGCGCGGCAGGATGTCGAGGTCGAACTGAATGCCTCGCCGTTCCTGGTCCCGGGGGCGCTTGCAGCCCAGAATGTGTTCATCTTTCTGGGTGGGTTGTTCGTCGGTTACCTGACCCTGAGCGCGCATATGGCCCGATCCTTCCCGGTCAACCGTGGTGTGGTGTCCGGCCGTTCCTCGCGGCTGTCGCTGGTGATACCGACCGCGATCTCGCCGCAGCAGCTGGGGTTGAGCGAGGATTTACGCCAGCTTGGCATTTACCTGACCTCGATCACCTTCAAGACCATGCCATGACGCACCCAAACCGGACATTCCTTGCCGCCATGCCTGCGACCAATCAGCCATGACATCGGAAGCCTCTCCCCCGGCTGAACAGGGGGACGACGTCATCGTTTCCGATACGGCGGAACCCCTGATCGCGTTTTCACCGGAACGCAAATTCCGTCCGATCCGTCCGCCGGCTGACGCCGCGACGGAAGCGGCGGCGAGCCCAGAGGCGGCCGATGGCGCAGCCCCGGCGCGGCGAATTCTGGCGATCGGTGCCATCGAGTCGATTGATCATCAACATATTCTGGGATGGGCCTGGTACCGCCCCACGCCTGACGAGCCGATCGAAATCGAGGTCCTGGTCGACGATGTCGTTGTCGTAACCGCCCGTGCCGATCGGTTGCGGCCGGATTTGTCGCAGCTCGGTGCCGGCAACGGACGGCATGGTTTCCTCGTCCGCAATCTGGCGCAGCACGTCCCGCCCGGCCCACATAACGTCCGCGTGCGCCGCGCCCGGGATCGCCTCGACATCCCTGGCTCGCCAAAGCCGGTGATCGGTCCAGAACGGGAACCGGGGGACGCAAGCCCAGTACCCGATGCCGCAGGCCCGATGGCAACCCCGGTACCGGCTGATGAAGCCCCGGTCAGTGAGAGTGCGGCTGGCGCGGTCGCGGCAGATGCCGCTGCTCAAGGCACAGGTGTAAATGCCCAGGTTGAGACGCCCGGCATCGTTTCTGCCGTGGAGGCGGTGGAGGTGGTTGCCAGGACTGCCGATGCGGAAGGCGCAGCAACGGCGGGGGCCGCGAAAGCGCGGCCGATAGGCAACCTCGACCGGGTCAGTTTTGATGAAATCGCCGGTTGGGTCTGGGATGCGGATCACCCCGAGGATCCGGTCGACATCGAGATCCTCGACGGCGATGTCGTGGTCCTGAAAATCGCTGCGGATCAGTTTCGTCCCGATCTGGCTGACGCCGGCATGGGCACCGGGCATCACGGTTTTACCATCCGCAACCTGGGCGGCATCCTGCCGCTGTCGCGGCACCGGGTGCGCGTGCGCCGCGCAACGGACGGCAAGGACCTGCCGCGCTCGCCGATGACGATCAGCCGCAACGTGCTGGACCAGGGCGCGATGACGTTCATGAACGACGTCGTGTTGTCCGCCATCGAAGCCGCGGCGAGGCCGGACGACCTTGGTCAGCCGCTTGGCTATCTGCTGATGCTGCTGAATGACGTCGTCAACGGCTATGAAGCGCTGGGCCGGACGCAAAACCCGGCATTCAAAACCCCGCCGGCCGAAGCAGCGGATTCCATGCAGCTGACCGGCCGCACCCGCGACCTCGTCGACCAACTGCGCCACGCGTTTCAGCCGCTGTATTTCGAGCCGTCGGATACCCCCGAGGTCTCGATCATTATTCCGGCGCACAACAAGTTTTCCACGACCTATGACTGCCTTGACTCGATCGTGAAGGCGCTGCCGGATCGCAGCTTCGAGATCATCATCGCCGACGACTGCTCGGACGACGAGACGCTGCTGGCGGCTTTGGTGTTCGCCGGCGCGGTGCGGATCGTGCGCAACACGACCAATCTCGGGTTCGTGCGCACCTGCAATGCCGGAGCGGCGCTGGCCCGCGGCAAGTATTTGTTCTTCCTGAACAATGATACCCTGGTGAAGCCAGGCTGGCTCGACGAACTGGTGCAAACTTTCGAACAGGTGCCGAATGTCGGCATCGCCGGTTCCAAGCTGCTGTTCCCGGACGGCAAGCTGCAGGAGGCCGGCGGCATCATCTGGCGGCTCGGCGACGGCTGGAACTGGGGCCGCGGTCGCGATCCGAACGACCCGGCGTTCTCGTTCCTGCGTGATGCCGACTGGGTGTCCGGTGCCGCGCTGATGATCGAGCGGACGCTGTTTGAGCAGCTCGCCGGCTTCGATGAATATTATGCGCCGGCGTATTACGAGGACACCGATCTGGCGTTCCGCGTGCGCGCGTTGGGCAAGCGCGTGGTGATGCAGCCGGCCTCGGAAATCGTGCATCTGGAGGGGGTGAGCGCGGGGACCGACACCTCGGGGCCGGGGATGAAACGGTTCCAGGTGGTCAATCACGCCAAATTCTACCGGCGCTGGAAGGACACGCTGATCACGCACCGGCTGAATGGCCAGCAGCCGGACCAGGAAGCCGAGCGGTTGGTGCGGCAGCGGGCGTATTTCATCGACGATACGGTGCCGACGCCGGATCAGGACGCCGGCTCCAACGCCGCGGTCGAGCACATGCGGACGCTGCTGGTACTGGGCTATAAAGTCACGTTCTTGCCGGCCGACAACATGGCGCGGATCGATCCTTATACCGGCCAGTTGCAGAAGTTGGGAATTGAGTGCCCGGTGCATCCGTATTTCTGGTCGGTCGAGGAGGTGTTTCGCAAGGCGCAGCACAAGCCGGACCTGGTGTATTTGCATCGCTATAGCAACGCTTCCAAATACGCCACCATGGTGCGGCGCTATTTCCCGGAGTGCCGGATCGTTTACAACGTGGCCGACCTGCATTTCCTGCGCATGGAACGTCAGGCGGAAATCGACCCGGCCTTGGTCAGTGCGGCCCAGGCAGCGGCGCAGCGACGCGATGAAATTGCCGTGATGCGCAATGTCGACTGTGTCATCGTGCACTCCCCGGTCGAGGCTGCGCTGTTGGCCGAGAGCGACGCCGCGTTGCAGGTGGAGGTGGTGCCGTGGACGGTGCGCCTGCGGCCCTCGACGCTGCCGTTTGCGGCGCGGTCGGGTGCGGCGTTTGTCGGCGGGTTCGGGCATCCGCCGAACCTGGATGCGGTGCGCTATCTGGTGGGGGAGATTCTGCCGTTGTTGCGGCCGGTGGCGCCGGGATGCACGACCTATCTGGTGGGCAGCAAGATGCCGGATGAAGTGCAGGCGATGCGCGGGCCCGGGGTGGTGCCGCTCGGCTTCGTTCCGGTGCTGGCGGATATTCTGCACAAGCTGCGCTGCACCGTGGTGCCGTTGCGCTATGGCGCCGGGATCAAGGGCAAGGTGCTGGAGAGTTTTGCACACGGGCTGCCCTGCGTGATGAGCGAGGTGGCGGCGGAAGGATTGGAACTGAGCGGGGATCTGGCGTGGCTGGTGGCGCGTTCTCCGGCGGAGTTTGCGGAGAAGTTGGCGCTGGTGCATGAGGATGAGGCGTTCAACCGGACGCTGTCGGAGGCGGGACTGGCGTATATTGAGCAGCGCTACGGCGCGGAGGTGGTGACGGCGGCGCTGCGGGCTGCGGTAGCGGGGTGAGGGGGCGGTGTTTGAGGCGCTGACTGCATGGTTTGAGCGGCGGCGGGCATTGCGGGAACTGCGGGCGATTGAGGGAAAGAGCAGCCAGGGTTTCGCGAAATACTTTTCTGAACAGATTGTAGCCGCGAGGCTTGCTTTCAGGGCAGGGGACCGTGAACGCGCGCTCAGAATATGGCGCGACATGAACGAGTGCTATCCCAAGCTCTGTATGACATCGGACGAAGCTCTCAACCTGGTCGTCGATCTTGGTCAGTATGATGAAGTCGAGGCGCTGATTCGTGTGGGGCGTCGGCGCTATCCCTGGCACCGGGCCATGTTCGCCACGATTTCCGCACGTGCCGCCCATGGCCGGGGTGACGCCGATGAGACACTCCGACGCTGCGCGGTGTTGCATCGCAAATTTCCGGGAGTCGCCGCTGGGTATACAATTGCCGCTGCTTGTCTTGCGGACCTGGGCCGCAAGGATGAAGCCGAGGCCATGATCGAGCAAGCCGCATCCAGGTTTCCACGCAACTACGAAATTATTGTAGCACACGCGCGATATGCGGAGCGCCGCAAAGACTGGCCGAAGGCGCTTGAGCGTTGGCGTGTGTTAACGGATCGATTTGACGATTTCCTGGGGCCTGTCGGGGTGGCGCAAAGCCTTCGGGAAATGGGTCGCTATGACGAAGCCAGAGAAATTGCGACGGAAGCTAGTGAGCGGTTCCCTGACAGTCCATGGGCCGATGTTGAACTGGCAAGAATAGCCGCTGCCGTTGGGAATCTCGAGGGGGCGGCTCAACATTGGGAAACCACCCGCGAGCGGTTTCCCGATTTCGCCGTTGCATACACTGCCGGGGCAGAGGCGGTTCGACGTGTCGGGCGAGAGGCGGAGGCCGATAAGATTCTCGGTCTTGCCGTTACGCGCCTTAGATACGATCTTGGCGTGCACCTTGAGTTTGCCCGCAGCGCTGATCGACGCGGGGACAAGACAGCCATGGAGCGGTGGAGATTGGTGTGCGACCGCTTCCCGGACTGCGCCGAAGCCCGCGGGCGGGCGGCGGAAGCACTTATGACGCCTGAGGATCACACTGCGCCTTAGCAGGAACGAGCAACCTTCTTTAGGCATGGGCCACCTGAATTGATGGAGAACGGTACATGTCGGTTCTGTCCACACGATCAACGGGTGCCGAAGGAAGCTCTAAGTGGCGACGCCCCAAATGCGAAACGGACAGCGGCAAGAACGGACCGCCTGCGTTCCGTTTTCACCTTGATCATAACCGGCCGTGAAGTGCGGACGACAACCCGGAGGCATTTCATTACTCCGAGTTTGTCCGCAGAGCAGTTGAGCGACGCTCTGCTACCATGTATAGGATATCAACAAATGTGAATCGCAGCCCGTGTTGGTCGACGCTCCAATGCGGGTTTCCTTTTCAGGTTTTGTTTGGTCGCCGCCCAGATGGAGGTCAGCGTGGTTTTTACATATTGGACCCATGATTCGGGTTCCATGGACCGCGATGCGGCCTCGGCTTTGCCGATGAAAGCCGAATGGCAGGCGGAATTTAGCGACTTCAAGGTTTATGACGACTCGGCGGTTCTGCCTCTGCTCACCCGTTGGGGGGATGATGTTCCAGAATTGTTTCGACGAATCAGGATGCCGAGCTGTAAGTCTGATATTGCGAGATTAGCCCTGTTGTTGGAGTTTGGTGGACTTTACATTGACGCACACACTGGGGTTGGAGCTAACGCCGCTCTTTCCAGGTTGATCAATAGGCTAACTGAATGTGAAGTTCTTCTGTTTGATCTGACCAACAAGCATAATGGGGCAGGCGATATCTCAATTGCGAATGGTGCAATCTATTGCCGGCCGCGATCCCCGGTAGTCGAGATGTTGCTAAGTACCGCAATTGGAAACATCAGAATCCAACATGCCAAGGAACTGGCTTCTACCGAATATGTCCCCTATAATATTGCAGTATTGACTGGTGCGTGGATCATTACGTCACGACTGTTTTTCTTGCGATACAAACCGTTCCACCTGCTCGACGAGTTTTCCGATCGCGTCAAGATTTGGCCGCTGAGGGGTGATGCAGATGACCCGATCCTATTCTATCGATATTATGGCTATCGTGAGCCCGGGATGCATTGGAGCGAGCGACAGAAGCGTGAGCGCCTATTCGTTCTACATCCGGACCATCCGCGGGTCACCGCGGAACCATCCAACCATGACGGGAAGGTCCTCACCATGCCCAGCAGCGTGACATTCGGTAAGCCGTTCACCTACTTCTTTGTCAAGGAGCTGGCTCGCCAGGCATCTCCCTTACCTCTGAGGATACTCGATGTTGGTGCCGGCCTCGCGACCTATCCAAAGATGCTGAAGGGTGCACTAGGCGATTGTAGATTCACAGGTATCGAAGTGTGGTCGCCATATATCGAGCAATTCGACCTAAACTACTGGTACGACGAGCTCATCATAGCGGATGTCAGATACCTTGACTGGAACAAAGTTCCTCGCTTTGACGTCGCATTTTTTGGCGACATCCTGGAACACATGACCCGCGCCGATGCCGCGGCCACGGTCCAGGCGGCGGCCGGCGTTGGCGGATGTATCGTCACATCAATACCCCTTGGAAACCACCCGCAACATGCCGAATTGGGAAACCCCTGGGAGAGGCATATCTCGAACAATTGGGTGGCAGATGAACTTCCTAAGGTATTTAGAGATGTTGTCGGGAATCATATGCATTCATTTATCGGCGTTTCGGTAATATGTTCAAATCCGGCGCTTCGAAAGGCCACAATGGATGCCTACCTGTTCGCCGATAACGTTGTGAAGTCCAATATGGACAAGGTTGAAAGGCTTGATCAATTCGATTATGCCTCATTGAGGGAGGTACTTAACAGAATTGAGCGAGGCTGAGTGCCGCCCGCAACCGATATTCGTCTGTGTGGCGGTGAAAAGTAACGTGGATTCGTCATGAAGTGGATTCCCATGTTGAGGCATTTCGACCTTGGACGTCCTCAAGTCTCCGGAAGGCGATCATTGACCCGCGGTAGCTTCAGAAACCTCGCTTCATGTATTCTCCGAAATCGAGGGGCACCACGTCCACTGCGTCACATGCTGCGTTGACCCTGCGTAAGGGCCATTCGAGAAGAAAAAGAACTCTCTGCCCTGTTTCCTGAATCGCTCGCGCGATATCGTTGGCTTCCGATTGGTCGTTATAATACGCTTCACCGATAATCCAGGGAATATTAGTGTACCCTAACGCCTTCAGACGTCCATGGGCATTAACAAATGATTGGTAGGGATTATCGTAAATATGCAGGTCGAAAACTTCTGGAGGATTATTACCGTAGACCAACGGGATCTGTGTGAAGCGATCCTGCTGGATTGTTGTAATGATTGAGAATCCGACCGTGTCCTTCTTGCCAAATGACTTTGTGTAATCAGTCCAAAGCCGCTGGGTGTAGCGCAACAGCATAGGCTGATTGTCGGCTGGGATACCTTCATTTAAAAGATCTATATAATAATGTAATCCCGACGCTATAAGCAGAGGTCGTAACTCCACGATTATGCTCCAGCGCCGCACATACCAGTCCTCATGCCACTCGCTCCACTTAAATGGAGGATCACCCACGCTCCCGAGTCCTATTTCAATTTCTTCAAAGCCATTACGCTTTATGGCAGACAGGAGACCTTTAATGTTTTTTTTGTAGCCTGGATTGAGCGCGGCGCCGGGCGTATTGCCGATCAGGTTTTCGGGCAGAGGGATTGCAGTTCTCAGCCTCCTTTGCCCGTTCTTAAACATTGTAGCCAGGCGGTCATTAATGGCTTCTCTGTTTGCATCATAATCCGGAAGGACAGCAAACTTATCTCGGTTACAGCCTTGAAGATCGAAATATAAAAAATCTGAACCGCCCCGGGACCCGACGAGGTTGCCAGTAGCCTGGGCGGTACTCAAGCAAATCGGTGCAATCAGGGGAATGAAGGAGCACCATCCCGCTACTTTCGAATGCCTTTTCATGTGCTCTCTCCGTAGCGCTCAACACACAGCGTCGTCGTAATTTATATGCCCGATTGATCGAACGGAGATTACCACAATATGGATGGTATCGAAAGCTGTGACGGCAGTTGGGGACGAACTCGCCAAAATCAGCTGTCTCCCTGGTGGTGAGAGATATTCAAGGAGATGCTTCGACGTAGTGACCTCACGAATGCCGAACTCGTAATGGAACATGTGAAATCTGGAACGCCCCCTTGGGACATCGGCGACATACGCCCCAGCGCCAGAACTGCCGTTCAAATATCGGTCAGAGAACGCTTCCTACAGACCCGTTTGCTCAAACCAAAAACTCCCGCCGCCCGACCTGTACCGTCCATGCATAAACCGCTCCAGCATGTCCGGGTTATGCCGCACATGATACCGGCTACCATAAACTGCCCGCGTTCTCGCGTTCATCGTCATATATGCATACAGCAAATATTGTTCGTTCCAGAACACCTGCTGATCGCGCATCTGCCCCAACGCCAACGTCTCCGGCAGATAAATATTCTTCACCTGCACCGTCACCGCCGCCTCCACCCCCGGCAGCACCCGTAAATAAATATGCAAACAATCCCCGTCATGCCGCACAGTATGTGAGGAGTCGATGAACAGCATGTCGCCATCCCGCAACAGCCCGTTGCAATACGCCGTGTCGACGTCCTGCACCCGGCGGCGGACCACTTCGATTCCTTCCAGCGCTGTCAGAAACTCCCCGGGCGCAGGCTCGATGCACACGATGCGGCCCAGTCCGTTCCGAGCGCAGGCCATCTGCGCGATCCTGGTATGCCAGCCGCCGCCAATTTCCAGAATGGTGCGCGGCCGGCGGGTGCGGATCATGGCGTAATACGCCACCGCGTCGGAAAACGAGAACGCGCCGTTCTGCCACGCATATTCGCCCGCCCGGCTGCTCGTCTGTGGCGGATCGAACTCGTGCGAGACCTTCATCAGCCGCTCCAGCTCCGCCACCATCGCCGTGTTGTCCGGAAAAATCCCGGTCAAGGTCAGCAGTGACGGTGCCGCGAACGAGCGCTCCAGTTCCGCGATGGTCGGGATTTCGCCGTAGACGTCCGCCCGCGTGATCGTCACGCCGAACTTTTGTTGCAACAGACGGCGGAGGCTGGAGGGACTGTAGAGCAGCCGGTTCAGCACCCGGCCGAACGCGTCGAGTTCCGCGGGATCGTAGCATTCCACGTCGTCGGACAGATACGTGCCGGGTCTGACCTCGGCCAGCATGGCAAGCGTTTTTTCAAGCATAGCGGTCCCTGTCATGCGGTGGCGGGATTATTCGCAGTTCTTTGACCAATATCAAGTTACGAGTAGCCGGTCAGGATCAGTCGGATTGAACTGCCGCTCGCGATCGTGGCCCAGGAACTCCCATTGCACGAGGATTTCCTGTCATGGGACCGTCTTCAAGAGAGTATCGAACCGGACATGCTCTGTCCTGGCGGCAGTGGCGGTCACGCAGGGCACGACCGAACAATTTGTTGCAGTCATTGCCTGGGAGGGCGGCCGCGAAGTCCCGCCGGGAAACGGCAATGTATCAGCCAGCCTGGCTGCGGACCGCGGTCAGCCCAGTAAGAACCACAGCCGGAATATCAGCGACTCGGCAAAGGTCTGGCGCGCGAAGCCGCTCATTCGCAGCGCCGCGATCCTGGCGCGGACGCCACTCTCCAGCGCACGCGCGACGATATCCAGTTGGCAGCGCGACGGGCCGGACAGCAAATGTGGTGCGGCTTTGAGTGCGGCAACATGGGCGTGTAGGATGCGCATGAAGCTGGCCCGTCCGCGCCTGATTGCGGCCACGCCGCGGCGGGTCTGGCTGGCCGGTGCGCCGATCGCATTCGCACCATGCTGACGATACAGGATGACCGGGGTTGGGTCGGCCAGCACAAGGCCACCGCAGCCGGCCACCACCAGATAGCACCACCAATCGTGCCACGCCTCGTCGGGCGGCTTGCTGGCCAATATGCAGTCGGCGGCGGCTCGGTTGAGCATGATCGTGCAGCCGGTTGCGATGTTTTGTGTCAGCGCCGGCAGGAAACCGGGCGGGCGGCGCACTGGCGCGGAAAGCCGCCGGTGGTTTAGGGTCGCATCGACCAACCACTGACGAGCGCAATACAACGCCGGCACGCCGTGCGGCGCCCGGGTCAGAGCGTCGACACCGCGCGCCAGTTTCTCCGGCAGCCAGACATCGTCCTGGTCCGCGAAAGCGAACAACTGCGCCTCGCTGGTCCGGGCCACCGCGAGCAAATGCAGGAAGCTCTTTGCCGCACCCAAACGTTTTCCATCGGAGACGTCGACGCAGCGGCCGAGGCCTGGGCCAAGGCGGAATTCTCGCATGATGTCGGTAGTGCTGTCGTGCGACCCGTCGTCCCGATACCAGAGCGACCAGGTTGGGTGCGTTTGCGCAACCAGGCTATCGAGTTGGGCGCGGAGAAAACGCGCGCCGTTCCAGGTTGACAGCAAGATTGCGACCTCCTGCAGCCCAGTGTCGGCCGTACTGGGCTTTGGTCCTTCAGTCCGGAGATCGATGCATGGTTGAACCAGAGGTCACCTTGTTTGGCTCGAAGACGACAACTGCTGGTCAAAGCCCAGATCGCCTGGTCGGTTGTACGCCGATCACAATGGCTTCGTGGGCCTGTATCTGCGCGTGCCACGGCCGCAGGCATGATGGGTGATCAGATCGCGTGCTCTCGCTGGGGTGTCAAGCCACAGGACCGGCCGATACGTACTGATTGATCGGAGATTTCAACAGGTTGGAATGACCGTCAAATGGCGGCGACATCGGCATCACCCACGCCATAGGTTTCCTCGACCACGCCGGGACGCGAGCCATGGTTGCAGTTCCGGCGCTGCCCTGATCAAGGTCGCGCCCCGATCAAGGTCGCGCTGTACGGGGCGGCCGTTTCGCGGTTCGGCCTGGAGCTATCCGACGGCTCCTGGATTAGGTTCGGAGGTTGACAGGCGATCGGGACTCTGGAAAGGGCAGCGATGCAAACTGGCGCGGCTTTATGTATTGAGACGGTTAGCCGCACGAAGCTATCGTAACGGCGTTGAGTAGCCCATTGAGCGCCCTTAGCTCAGGTGGATAGAGCAACAGCCTTCTAAGCTGTGGGTCGCTGGTTCGAGTCCAGCAGGGCGCGCCAAAATCAATGGGTTAGCGGGCGGGTGTCGAGACGGTGTTGCAGCATGTTAGCAGAGCGGCTGTAGCTTATTTTCGCTTCAGAATCCAAAGGCGGATTTCGTGACGAACCCTGCTGCCATAAGAGTCCAATCAGAGGCGTACGCCGGCCGCCTGTCAGATCGCAAAGCAAGTGTGTCGCCATCTTTGATCTCAAAATATCCCGCCGAACGTCGGTGCGAAATCCGTTCCGCGCCGATATCCTGGACAAAGCTGCTTGCCCCGCCAATACGCTGCGTCGTACGCCCCGCTGCACGGCGAACGACCACGGACCGCCGGACGCTCCACCAAACTCGCGCTTCGGGGTGCCGGTGGGATGGCGCGTGGGCTATCATGGCGCCATGTCCGGCGCCCTGAGATCTGGTTGCGGTCAGGTGTCGGTAAACGTGCCATGCTTGGCTTTGCGTGTTTTTGCCAACCATTTTCCGATCGCTTCTTTCGCCAACGCTTCGGCCCACGGCCGAGTACCTTGCACCTCACCCTTCGTCAGGGAGATCAACTCGGCGGAGGCGCCATCGGGCAGCGGCACCAGCAGCCTCCACTCCCATCGGCCATGTCCTGGGTTCAGTTCTTTGATCGAATACTTAACCCCGTCGTAGGAATTAGTCGCTTCTGATGTGGACATTACGACGCATCCTTCATGCTGTGTCTGAGAAGTGGTGTCCGGATCGCATGAGGTCAAGCATGTTCGCTCGCCTGTGCCGGGGTGGCCATAGGGGAAGTCGCCTGTTGAAGCGCCGGGTCAGTTGGTTCAGGAGGTGTCCGCAGCCCTTATCAGGACTGGAACGCCGGCCTGGTACCGCCTATTATCGCGCATATGGACGACACTCCGACCCCTTCCATAGCGCCAGCCGGTTGGCTTGAAGTCCTGGCCGAGAGCGACGCCGACGTCGCCGCCGGCCGGATTGTTTCGGGCGATGTGGTCTTGCGCGACCTCCAGGATAGCCTTGCCCGGCTCGAAGCTAAGGCCGCCGCCAAGAGGGCAAGTAACAATACGCACCGGCGTTGATCGGACTTTCGGCGCGGGCGGCGCGGCAGTTCCGGGAACTTCGCGAGCATTACGAGGACCGTGAACGCCCCGAGGCCACGCGCCGGTTGATCGCGGCCTTGGAAGAGGCAAGCCGAAAGATTGAGGTAACTCCGTCCGCTGGTCTCGCGGCACCGCGCCCCTATCCTCACCTCGCCCGCCCGGATCGGCTGTGGATCAAGGCTGGCCGGTATTGGATCGCGTACCAGCCAGCGACGCCGGTGATCGTCGGCGTATTCTACGAGACAGCCAACATTCCGCGTCGGCTGTGAGGTTGCGCAGGCTGTCGCCGGGGAACTGGCATGCCGGGTTTGCGTGTCCTGAGGTGATCTCGTTTCGTTGCACGCCGGCGGGATTGTGTGCGCCTCCGTGCAACAGCATGCGGTCTGTCTGCAACAACCCCATTGATATCATTGAACAACCCAACTTCTTCTAAGCTGTGGGTCGCTAGTTCGAGTCCAGCAGAGCGCGCCATAATATCAATGACTTAGATATCGCGGTCCGAAACGAGGTTAAGTCGTGTCAGCACTATGTCAGCAAAATTTTCGCGCCAAACGGGCGCCGTCACCCTCAGCCGGATCGACGGCCTCCTGAGAGGGCATTGTCACGTTAACTTCCACGGGCTGCTTCGAAGACGCGCGCACAAATGCCGCGCCGATCACGCAACGTACTGGACGCACGTCTCCGGCCGCCAAACCCTGAAAGCCTTGGAGCGAATCTCGCGATAAGTGCTGGCGGGGATCAGGTGTCGGCGTGGATGGAAGTGACCGTGGATGAAAGCGTGAGCCGAAAGGAAATCCTGAGCCTGCCGGGAA
>JBEKQQ010000116.1:0-19454 GCA_049519555.1 Acetobacteraceae bacterium | reverse complement strand
CGCGCGTGCGAGAGGATCAGGCGCGCGTGCGAGAGGATCAGGCGGCACCCGATGCTAACCGTTCGGCTGCCGTTCCGCCACCGTCATGGCACACCGTTACGGCCCCGGCCGTTTGCTGCGACGTGACGATGTGTTCATTTTCAGGATGATGGGAGCCGCACACCCTGGTGTTCCCGGGCGCCCGGATTAAGCACCATCCTGGACACTTTGCCATCGCGATCCCGGATCAAGGTGATCCTGGTGTGGTCTTCGCTTTCGGCACGAAATTAGTCCTGCGACGTTGCCTCGATCGGCACAGTTTGGTCAAAAGCCCAGTCCCCAACTGGTGCCTAAGGATGGTCCGACGCCGTTGCCGACAAAGCGGATGTCGGACGGCAATGCATTCGCGGTCATTTGCCGAACCGTTTCCGGCCGGAGGATGCGCACACCGTCGAGCTCGCCCGCATTCAGCAGCATCTGGCAAAAATGCAGATAATCGACGGCGGTCGATACCAGCCCGCCGCCGCCGGAAAACAACTTTGCCGGTTTCGTGACATCCCAGGTCGGCGGCCGTTGCTTTGTCGGCGGGTCGACGAGCCTGCCAGGCTTTGCCGCCGGCACGGTGAAGCCGGTATCGGTCATATGCAACGGTTGGAAGATCTGGTTTTGCAGAAATTGATCGAACGTCTGGCCCGACACCACCTCGACAATCCGGCCAAGGACATCGAAGCCCCAACCGTATTCCCAGACCTCCCCGGGCTGATGCGCGAGCGGCAGCCTCGCAAGGCTGGCAACAAAATCGGCCAGAGTCTTGTCGCGTTCGAAAACAGCTCGCAATTTGTAAAACGAGTGGATCGTTATGCTTTCGATGCCACCGTCGCCGAATTCCCATTCCGGATAGATCAGCCCCGACGTGTTGCGCAGCAGGTCCCGAATGGTCATCGGGCGCTTTTGCGGGACCATCGCAAATCGTGTCTCACCGGTCGCCGCATCGGTGTTGATGTCGACGACCTGCATCCCCGCCAGGTCGGGCAAATACTGCGCAACCGGCGCATCAAGCGCAAGTTTGCCTTGTTCCACCAGCAGCATCGTTGCGACAGCGGTAACCTGCCTGGTCATCGACCCGATCAGGAAAATTGCATTCGGCTGCATCGGGATTTTCTTATCGTGGTCCTGAAAGCCGAGCGCCTGGAGCGACACGAGCCTGCCGTTTCGCGCGATTGCCACGACGGCGCCGGGCACTCGGTCGGGGTCCACATGCTGCTGATACCAGGACGCGATCCGCGCCAAACGCAGTGTCGAAAAGCCCAAACTTCCGGGTTGCCCGCTGCCGTCAAATCGTCAGCCAGTGCCGTTTTCACCAGGCCAACGGCGACGACGAGCGAGCACAAGGCAGTCAGGCCCGCAGCGGAATGAAGCTCATCTGACTGGTCGCCTCCCCGAAATTTCGCCCGGATCCTTAAGTTGCTCGTCTCTGGATTTCAATATCATCGAAGCGTGAGTCGCACGACGCCCAGGTGATTGCGAGGGCAGCGAAGCAATCTCATCGTCAGTGCGCACCATTCACGAGATTACTTCGCTGCGCTCGCGATGGCGGAAGCGATGTGCCGCGCTCCGGCGATTCCGGGTACTGTTACCCGGTTCGTTTCGGCGACCGGCACGGAGCATGATCTGTCGAGCCTGCAATTTACCGCGGGCGAGCGGAACTGCGTCGCAAGCTCATCGCAATGCGATCGGCGAGTTGATCGACGGACGCCGCCATCGCCGAGACGATGGCAGCATCCGTCGGCGGACCAGAGGTCGATACCGCCGCTTTGGTCACAAACGTGCCCTGCTGCGAAATCGTGGTGGGCTGCCCGTCATCTCCAGGGATCATCCAACGTGCGGTCAACACGCATTGACCATCCGGGTGAACATCGAACGCCTCAACGTTCACCAGCAGACTCACCGATGGTTGGCCTGGCACGCTCGTATGGGTCACCAGAACGCCCGGCAGTTGCCGAGCCAGGGCAACCTCCAGGGCATGCGTAATACCGAGCGACAGCCGCTCCCCCCACCGTCCCGTTGTACTGGGCGTGAGTTCGTTCTGCCCATTGCGCACCAGGATATCGGTGCTGTCGAGGTAATCCGGCAAGGCGACCGTCGGCAGCTCGATCATTGGCCTTCCGGCCTCATTGATCACGCCGGGGTCAGGTTCGGCTGGTGTTGCCAGCACGTAGGTGCGCGGCAGCGGGCTGGCCATGCAGCCAGCCAGGAGGATCAACGAAGCCAGTGTCAGAAATGATTTCATCACGATGTCAGTCCCAACACGGTGGTCATGGGATTGGTTCTACGGCATCGACACACGCTGCGTCATCCCGGAACGGTTTCGATGTCCATCGGGAACAAGGCGTCGGGGTCATCAACCTGCAACAGATGATAAACGTTGAACCGGTACGCCGGTCCCAACGAAACCTCAGGCGGGGTAAACGGAAATGCCAGGTTGCCGGCGGTCGATAGCCGGCCGGGATAACCGAAATGCAACAAATATTGCTTGCAGGTGCGGACCACTTCGGAGGCCCGCTCGCGCGAGGGCGCGATGCATTCGCCCATGATGAATACCTCGCCCGGCGGCGTTTCTCCTGCCGGCACCACCATGCGCACGCCGTCCACCCCGTACACTCGCCAACGCAACGTGTAGTCCTGCGCCCGGTCCTCGCACACCAGGTCGCGCACGAGATCGGACAGTTTCGGCAAAATGTCCTTGCTCTGCGCGATGAACCGCGGATCTGCGGCGCCGGCGAGCAGTACCGCACGCTCCCCGATCAACCGCGCGCCTTCCAGTTTGATCGTCGGGCTGTTGGTGTCGCGCCATAGCGCGCCGGAGACGCGGGTCCGCCGGTCGTCCACCGCCTCATATCGCGCGTTCGACAAGTCCAGTGTCCCCTCCGGCTCATGCACGGTGAACGGGTCGGCCTGCTCGTACAGGCTGTGCGCGGCAACCGAGGTCGGCGTGGCGCGCCGCTCCGGGTTGGTGCTCTCCAGCACGAAGCCGTCATCGTCGAGTTCGGCAATGATCGGATCGCGGCCACCCGGCACGCAACAGAGCGAGGCACACTCGATGATTTTCGCCATGTGCATTGCGAGGCCGGCGGGAAAGCCCAGCAGCATCGGCAACGCCGCAAAAATGCCAGTGTCGCAGGCGCGGCCGGCGATGACGACGTCGACGTCGGCCTCCAACGCGCGGCGAAACACGCCGGTGCCCATCTGGCCAACAATATGAGCGGCGCCGGTGATGTCGTCGTCGGTCAGCGCCGGCATGTCGTCGAAGCTGACGATGCGGCCATTTCGAAGTGCCTCGAGCAGCGTCGGCCGGTCCAGATCGGCGCGGATCACTGCCATGCGGAACCGCAACCCATCGGTCCGCGCGATGTCGCGGATCAGCGCCAGCGTAGCGTCCAGATGCGGCGCGGCCCCCGCCGACCCGGCCGAGCCAATGACCAGAGGGACATCCAGCTCGCGGGCGGCGAGCAGCACTTTGCGCAGGTCGCGACGGGTCGCCTCGGGCGACGTCGCCATCTCGCCTTTGCCAAGATAGGTCGGGCCGATATCGATCGAGCCCATGTCGCAGCCAATCAGGTCCGGCTTGCGCTTAAGGCCAGCGGTGAAGCCGGGCGTCGGAATGCCGTAGCCGAGCTGGCCGGATGCCCCCATCAGCCGCAGCGGGCGACGTGCGCGGCGGACTTCGGACAGGATGCGGCCGGACGCGCTCATAGCTCGATCCCCAGCAACGGCGCGTGCTGCTGTGCGCCATAGACGTCGACGTCGCCGGGATTGCCGGCCATGATGCGGCGCGCCATCACGATTTTGATGGCGCGGCCGGCGGGATAGGGGATGACGGTGACCGCTTCGGCCGGCACGCCATACAGAAGGCCGACCGCCTCGGCGCCCAACGCCGGCGACTGAGCGACGCGTTGATAGTCGGCGTCGCTGCCGAACATCACATCCAACGTCAGCCGCCTCGGCCCAGCGTTCTTACTTCGTATCACCTGGGCGATGTCAGAGAGTTTCATGGGATGATGCTTGCGATCCATGGTTGATCCCGCGACAGGAAGGATGCCAGATGCGGGCTCGGTCATGGAGGCATGGCCGGAAGCGGTCCGCAAGGGTGGCGACCGGATGCGACGTCCAGACGCGATTTCCAGGCGGAGAGAGGCAAACCATGTTCAACCGTCAGGCGCTGATCGGATTGCTCGGCGCCAACATCATGAAATCGCTGGCGCCCGCGTTGCATATCGACGCCTTCGCTGCGGCCGGGATCACCGGGCATTACCACCTGATGGACGTCGACCAGCTGCCGGGCCGGACGTTGCAAAGCCTGTTGGACGCCGTGAAGACCGCCGGTTTCGTCGGCGTGAATGTGACGTTCCCGTTCAAGCAGGCGGTCATTCCGCTGCTCGATACGCTGTCGCCCGAGGCGCGGCAGATCGGCGCAGTGAACACCGTGGTGATCGGCAAAACCGGCCATACTACGGGTTATAACACCGACCGCAGCGGCTTCCGCCTGAATTTCGAGGACGGGCTGGGGCGCGCCGCAGCCGAGGGCAAGACCGCGGTCCTGGTCGGTGCCGGCGGCGCCGGCAGCGCGGTGGCTTTCGCGCTGATGGATCTCGGACTGAAGACGCTGATCGTGCACGACCAGGACAAAGCGCGCGCCACGGCTCTGGCTGCCGATGTGATCGCACATTTCGGCGCCGGCCGTTGCCGCTTATCGGAACGCCTGACCGCCGAGATCGCCGCCGCGGACGGTGTCGCCAACGCCACGCCGATCGGCATGACGGGCTTCCCCGGCAATCCGGTGCCGGTCGAGTCGTTACGCCCAGATCACTGGGTGGCCGACGTCATCTACAGCCCGATGCATACCGAGTTGATCAAGGCCGCCGCCGCGAAAGGTGCAAGGACACTGACCGGCGGCGGCATGTGCGTGTATCAGGCGGTCGACGCATTCCGCTTGTTCACCGGCATCGATCCCGATGTTGCACGCATGCATCGAACCTTCGATGCAGCCCTGGCGGCACGGGACGCTTTGTCATGACAACCGCGCATCCTCCCCGGCATGGCCCTCCTTCGACTTGTTTGGGGGATCAACCGGGCCATCTGGTGCCACACATCCCGCCATTAAATTGCCCGACCGTACTGGGCTGCGTTGGAGGTTGTGCGTCATGAAAACCGCAATCGCAACGGTTTGCCTTAGCGGCGGGCTGGACGAAAAGCTGCTGGCGATCGCCAACGCCGGCTTCAAAGGCGTCGAGATTTTCGAAAACGACCTGCTTTCGTTCAACGGTACGCCCAAGGACATCAGGCGTGCCGCTGCCGACCTTGGCCTGGATATCGTAACGTTTCAGCCGTTTCGCGACTTTGAGGGTATGCCGGCCGACAAGCGCGAACGCAACTTCATCCGCGCCGAACGCAAATTCGATCTGATGCAGGAACTCGGCTGCGAGCTGTTGATGGTTTGCTCCAACGTCTCTCCGGAAAGTTCCGGCGGAATCGATCGCGCCGCCGAGGACTTTTTCGTACTGGGCGAACGCGCCGCGCAACGCGGTATGCGCGTCGGGTTTGAGGCGCTGGCCTGGGGCCGCCATATCAACGACTATCGCGACGCGTGGGAGGTTGTGCGGCGGGCCGGCCATCCATCGGTCGGTCTGGTATTGGACTCGTTTCACATTTTGTCGCGTAAGATCGATCTGCGGGCGATGACCGCAGTGCCGCGGGACCGGATCTTTCTGGTGCAACTGGCCGACGCACCGGTGCTGGAAATGGACTACCTGTCCTGGAGCCGCCATTTTCGCAATTTTCCAGGCCAGGGCGACTTCCCCATACTCGATTTCATGGCGGCGCTGCGGCAGACCGGCTATGACGGATTGCTGTCGTTAGAGATTTTCAACGATCAGTTCCGCGCCGGGTCAGCGCGGAGTGTTGCCATCGATGGCCATCGCTCGCTGATCTATTTGCTGGATCAAATGCACTGGTCGACACCCCGTTTGCCACCGCGGGCGCGCTGTCTGGGCTGCGAATTCATCGAATTTGCCATGGATGAAGCAAGTGAGCCAGCGTTCAGTGCACTACTGCGCAGCCTCGGTTTCACCCGCAGCGGGGTGCACAAGTCGAAGTCGGTGACGCGATGGTCGCAGGGCGGCATCAACCTCGTTGCCAATACCGAAAAGGAAGGCTTTGCACATTCGTATTACATCACCCACGGCACCGCGGTTTGTGCGCTTGGCCTGCGGGTCGACGACGCGGCCGCCACGTTGCAGCGCGCGCGTGGCCTGCTCGATCAGCCGTTCCAGCAGGCGGTCGGACCAGGAGAATTGCAGATTCCGGCGGTGCGGGGCGTTGGCGGGAGTTTGATGTATTTTACCGATCCGGCGAGCAACCTGGCGCAGGTCTGGGACATCGAATTCGCGCCGACCGGGGAAGCGACGGCAGATGCCGGTCTGACCGTCGTCGATCATATTTCACAGTCGATGCACTATGAAGAGATGCTCACCTGGGTTTTGTTTTATTCGTCGTTGCTCAATCTGGACAAAATCCCGGCGCAGGATGTGCTGGATCCTGGCGGCCTGGTGAAAAGCCAGGTCGTGCAATCGCCGGACGGCGCGGTGCGCATCATCCTGAACGCGTCGCAATCGATCAGGACGCAGTCCTCGCGGTTCCTGTCGGAGGTATTCGGCTCCGGCGTGCAACACATCGCGTTCGAAACCGATGATATCTTTGCCACCGTGGCGCAGCTGCGGGACAATGGGGTTCCGCTGCTGCGCATCCCGGAAAATTACTACGATGACCTGGAAGCCAGGACCGGCCTGAACGGTGACGAACTCGATCGCTTGAAAGCTCTGGACATTCTGTACGACCGTGACGGGGATGCGGAATATTTCCAGGTCTACACGCATGCGTTCGAGGACCGGTTCTTCTTTGAGGTCGTGCAGCGACGGCACTATACCGGTTTTGGCGCCGCCAATGCGCCGATCCGCCTCGCCGCGCAGACCCGTCTCGCGCAACACGCCGAATGAAACGGATGCAAACCCATGACTGAAAGTTTCAATGCTCGCGACTGGTCCGGGCAGCCGGCCTATATCGCGCCGGATTATAAATCGACACCGTTACGCGGACCTACCAAACCGCTGATCCCGCTACCGCAAACGCTTTCGGAGCTGACCGGCCCGGTCTATGGCCAGGAGAGTGTCACCGGCGACGACGCCGACCTGACGCGCAATGGCCGCCGCAACGGCGAACCTCTGGGCGAGCGCATCATCGTCGCCGGCCGTGTGCTGGATGAGGATGGGCGGCCGGTGCCCAACACGTTGCTGGAAATCTGGCAGGCCAATGCAGCGGGCCGGTATATCCACAATACCGATCAGCACGATGCGCCGATCGATCCCAACTTCTTCGGTGGCGGCCGCTGCGTGACGGATTTCGATGGTGGTTATCGCTTCATGACAGTGAAGCCGGGTGCCTATCCCTGGCCCAATCACCATAACGCATGGCGGCCGAACCATATTCATTTCTCGCTGTTCGGGCCCAGTTTTGTGACGCGGTTGGTGACCCAAATGTATTTTCCAGGCGATCCGTTGCTCGATCTCGACCCGATCTTTCTGGCCACGCCGGGGGCGACGCGCGACCTGTTGATCGCCCGGTTCAACCTGGAACTGACAGAACCGAATTATGCGCTTGGCTACGTGTTCGATATCGTGTTGCGAGGCAATTCCGCGACGCCGATGGAGGCCTGAGCGATGGCGAAACTCCGACAGACGCCGTCGCAAACGGTGGGACCGTATTTCGCGTATGGTCTGGCTCCGGAACAATATGGCTACCAGCAGAACCTGACCAGCATCGCCGGCAGCCAGATGGCAGACAGCGAAACCGAAGGCGAGCATATTCGCGTCGAAGGCCGGGTGTTCGATGGCGCGGGCAATCCGATCTCGGATGCGCTGATAGAAATCTGGCAGGCTGATGCGATGGGGCGTTATTCGCATCCGGCCGACCCGCGTGGCAGCAACAGCACGTTCAAGGGCTTTGGCCGTTGCGGCACCGGTACGGATCCGCAAAACCGCTTTTGGTTCGACACCGTGAAGCCGGGTCAGGTCGATGCGGAGCAGGCGCCGCATTTGAACGTCATCGTCAGCATGCGAGGCATGTTGCTACATGCGTTTACCCGGATCTACTTCCCCGGCGAACCGGCGAACGCTTCGGACAAAGTGCTGAACGCGGTGCCGGCGGAGCGGCGGGGCACGCTGATCGCCACGCGTCAAAGCAACAACCTCTATCGGTTCGACATCCACATGCAGGGCGACAACGAAACGGTGTTCTTCGACGCGTGACGCGAGACGCGGCCACGGCCCGCTCGTGGTTGCGTCTAACGCCATGGCGGAATTATTCGCGGTATATACGCCGGTGGGTCACTGTCATGGCCATCGCCATCGCCTGTTCCGTCATGCTGGTACCGATCGCGTGGCCGGTCACGGCTTTGGCCTCGTGGGGAAAGCAGCAAGTCAGGCTTTAACACGGATACACACAGATCTACACAGATATTCGTGGGCATTACGGCCAAAGCCATGAGACCTACGGCGGACTGGCCCAGGCTCCGCGAAACCGGATTATATCTGTGCAGATCTGTGTGTATCTGTGTTCAGAATACTTCTGCTTCGCAGCAACAGACCGGGTCCGGAAACGCGGCTCACCGATGCTTGCCAATTCCTAACAACACTCAATGGTTCCGCCCTACCAACGCACGGACGTTCGCCTCGACCGCCGCCAGATCGTTCGGCAATACCACGAAGCGTTCCTCTCGCGCCATCAGGCCGGCCAGCCGCGGCGGCAGTTCCGGTCTGACCCCAATCGCCTGCTCGATCGCATCGGGGAATTTCGCCGGATGCGCGGTGGCCATGGCCACGGTCGGCACACCATGCGCACACGGGTGCGCACGCGCCGCGGCGATGCCGATTGCGGTGTGCGGATCAGCCAGGTAGCCGCACGCGTCATGCAACCGGCGGATTTCCGCCACGGTGCCCGGATCATCCAGGCGAAAGGCGTGGAATGCACCCCGCACCCGGTGCCAAACCGCATCGGCCACCGTCATGCGACCGGTCTCCCGGAACTCGCGCATTGCGTGGGCGGTGGCAACCGGATCGCGTTCCGACAGTTCGAACAGCAACCGTTCAAAATTCGAACTGACCTGGATATCCATCGACGGCGACAGCGACGGCTCGACCGGCGCCACCGACATATCGTTACTTTGCAAAAACCGATACAGAATGTCGTTGCGGTTCGACCCGACGATCAGCCGCGCCACCGGCAACCCCATCCGCCGCGCCGCCCAACCGGCGAGGATATTGCCGAAATTGCCGGTCGGCACAGCAAAGGCCACCTCCCGGTCGGGTGCGCCCAATACCAGCGCAGCCGCAACGTAGTAAGGAATTTGCGCTGCAATGCGAGCCCAGTTGATGGAGTTGACGGCGGAGAGATGCAGTTCGGTGCGGAATGGAACATCGGCGAACAAGGCTTTCACCAGATCCTGGCAATCGTCGAACGTGCCCTCGATTGCCACGTTGCCGACATTCGGCGCCAGCACGGTGGTCATCTGGCGCCGCTGCACCTCACTGGTGCGCAGGTGCGGATGCAGGATCACGATGTCGATGCGATCGCGGTTGGCGCAGGCCTCGATGGCGGCGGACCCGGTATCGCCCGAGGTCGCACCGACAATCGTGACGCGGGCGTTGCGTTCCCGCAGCACATGCTCGAACAGCAAGCCCAGTACCTGCATCGCCATGTCCTTGAAGGCGAGCGTCGGGCCGTGAAACAGTTCTTGCGTGAACAGATGGGTTTCCAGTTGCACCAAAGGTGCCACTGCCGGATGGCCGAAGCCGGCATACGCCGCATGGCAAATTTGCGTCAGTGTATCGAACGGGATTGCCGATCCGACGAATGGGCTCATCACGCGCGCCGCCAGATCGGGATACGACAGCGAACGCATGGCCCGCCAGTCGGCGGCGGAGAACCCGGGCCAGCTTTCCGGCACGAACAGGCCGCCGTCCTCGGCGAGGCCCGCCAGCAGGACACCAGCGAAATCGCGGGCAGGCGCCTGCCCGCGGGTGGAAATATAGCGCATGGCGATCGTTTTAAAGTGGAGCGGCGCAACCACGCAATGGCGCCGCTCGCCGCACGGCGGTAATCTGCGCCAACTTCAAGGAACCCAAACCATGCGCCACCCCGCGCCCCGACCATGATCAAAAGCGCCCTCGTCACCGGTGCCGGCGGCGGACTGGGCCGCGCAGTCGCCCTGGCCCTGGCCGCAAGGGAATGCACGGTGGTGGCATTGGACATCAACGGTCCCGCTGCCGAGGAAACCGCCGCCGAGGCAGCATCCGGTCTCGTGACCCCTCTGGTTTTCGACCTCACGGCGCCGGGCGCCGCAGAACTGGCAGTGACCGAGAGTCTGGCGGCCCTCGGCGGACTGGACATCGTGGTCAACAACGCCGGCTGGGGCATCGGCGAAGCGTTCCTTGCGATGACCGAAGCCAGTTGGGACCGCACCTTGGCATTGAACCTGAAAGCGGTGGCGCTGATTTGCGCCGCCGCCGGCCGCCACATGAAGGCGCGCGGGTCAGGCCGCATCGTCAATGTCACCTCTCCGGCGTCGCGCATGGCATTGCCGAATTATCTCGCCTACGCAGCGAGTAAAGCCGGCGTCGACGCAGTGACCCGAGCGGCTGCCGTGGCTCTGGCGCCATTCGGCGTTCGGGTGAACAGTGTGGCGCCCGGGATGATGGACACCGCGATGCAGTCGATCACCGAGCGGCAACTGGCGGCGATCGACGGACGCGACGACATTGCGGCATTTCTCGATGAGCGAACCAGGCGGATACCGATCGGACGCCGAACGGATGTGGAGACGGTGGCGAGCATGATCGTCTGGCTGGCGTTGGACGCGCCGGATTATATCACTGCCGAACGGTTAAACGTCAGCGGTGGGCTGGATCGGGACTAAGGCCCGGCGGCAAAATAATTTCCAGGACCCTGGAACCCGGCCGCCTCCGGTGCGTTGGGCAGCAGGTTGACTCGAGCCCGAAACCAGTCTCTTCGCATGCGTGACCGAAGTTCGGGCATCAGGGCAACTGTGGGATGGCGAGGCACGACCTGCCGGCACGACGTCGTGACGTATCATCATCGGATGATGCGGGCTTCGTGCTGCTTGAAGTCGTCATCGCTTTCGTTATCGCGGCGTTGGCGCTTGGTGTATTGTACCAGACGGCACTGACCGGCCTGCATGAAACCCGCACTGCCACCCGGTACGAACAGGCCTTGTCGCGCGCCCGTTCCCGTCTGGTGATCGCCGAACACGGCAGCCCGCTTATTGCCGGCGATATGCAAGGCGACGACGGCGGCGGATTCCATTGGCGTTTGCACGTCACGCCGATCGACAACGCAGCAGTTCAGCCATTCGATCCACTGGGTTTGCGTCACGCGCCGGATTACCAGCTCACACTTTATGCCGTCAGCGTCCGGGTCTCCTGGGACGACTTTGGCACCGAGCGGTCCGTCCGTCTCGACACGCAACAAATCGGCCAGGCTGCGCGGTAGGCGGTGAGCATGACTGCACGGCAGAACGGCTTCACTCTGCTTGAAGTGCTCGCGGCTGTTGCAATTTTAGGGTTGTTGCTGGTCCTCTTAACGCAAGGCGTTCATTTCGGCATGCTGGCGACCCAATCCGAGGCGCGAATTGGCAGCGAGAACGCCGGCCTGCAGGAAATCGACCAGGCATTGCGGCATCTGATCGAAGCCACCGATCCAGGCTCCGAGGATCAACCCTCGTTGCTGGGCCGTCGCAATACGTTGACGTTCCTGACCGAACTGCCAGGAGATAAGGCCAGCTTGGGTCCGGTCGAGGCAATGTTATTTGTCGATGGCCAGCACCGGTTGATGCTGCGCTGGCGGCCGTTGCAACGCACGAGCCACACAGATCTGCCGCAGCCGGTGAATGAAACCGAGTTGCAATGTTGTGTTTCGCGCATCGAATTATCGTTCTGGCAGCCGGCGGGTGGTTGGGTCGGCGGATGGCAATCCCCCGAATTGCCGGCGATGGTCAGGATCCATCTTGAGTTCACCAACCACCTGTTCCGCCGTTGGCCGGACATTGTCGTTGCACCGCGGTTGGACCGGCGATGATTGCTTCGCAGTCGCGGCGCAACCAGCACGGTTTCGCGATGCTGGTGGTGCTGTGGACCGTGGCACTGCTCGCGCTGCTGGGAACGTACCTTGTTGTCGCAGCACGTGAGCGCATGGCGATGGCGAACGATCTGCGCACTGCGGCGATGCTGGAGACAGCCGCTGATGGTGCGACGCAGCACGCGATCTTTGAAATGTTGAAAGGCCAATGGATACCGGACGGGACCATTCGTGCGGTACGCATCGGTGCTGTGGATGTCAGCGTTTTTCTCGAGGACGAGGCGCTCAAGCTGAATCCGAACCACGCCTCGGCCGCGGAATTGCAGGCTTTGTTGCAGCAGCTCTCGATCAATCAGCGGCTCGCTGCCACACTTGCTGCTGCAATCGTCGATTGGCGTACGCCGGGTGGCCCGCAACGCCCTGCTGGCACCGCAACGGGTGCAGACGAAGCTCCCGGCCGAAACGACAAAGCGCCCGGCGTTCCGTTTGCGCGGCTCGCCGACCTCGCCGCTGTGCCAGGGATGACGCCGGAGCTTATGCAACGTCTGCGGCCGCACGTGACATTGTTCATCGGCAGCGATTCCGATGTCGTTCCGGCCACCGGCAGTGCCGATACCGTCAACGCGGAGCATGTCATCGGAATTATTGCCATCGCACATGGACCGAACCGAGCAATGTTCGCCAGACATATCATTGTGCGAACCAATGCGCGCAGATCAGGACGCCGTTATGAAATTTTGATGTCGGAGAGCGACGGCACCAATGCGGAACTGCCCACGAATGCTGCACGGGTCAGTGTAAAGCCCTGAGTGTTCATCAACGACTTCACAAATTCACCAGTCTCGCGGCAGAGCGGCGGCGGATCGTCAAAAATTTTGTTTCCGCTTCGACATCATGCCATTGCGTTACGGTGTAGGCCGTGTTACGGGCCGTGACTGTCTGCGCTCTGCCAGAGCAACAGACGGCCTTTGGATCAACCAAAGCAACCGGAAAGGGAAGGAAATGCGGAGTCCAGGACGCCTCTTCATGATCGCTGCCTCGTTGACACTCATGGCCGGAACTGTGGGAGCCTTCGCGCAGGATTGGGACGGTTTCCGGCACCAGAAGCCGCCGGAGGAAAAACCGACGTTGGATAAACTGGTTGACGTCCAGGGTAACGGCCTCGGAGCCTTCGACATCAGCTTCGTCGACCCGAAGATTGGCCTCTATGTGTTGTCCGATCGGACCAACGGGTCGGTTGACATGCTCGATTCCGAGCAAGGCAACTTCATCGGCCGCATCGGCGCGGTATGTACAATGGCCACGGCGGCCACGCATTTCTGCTTCCAGGGTGTGGTGCTGGTAAACGGCGCCGCGGACAACAGCCTGTCCGGTCCGGACGGCGTCGTGACCGTCGGAAACAAGGAAGTCTGGGCTGGCGACGGCGACAGCCGGATCAAGGTGTTGGATATCAAGACGAAGTCGTTCATCACGACGATCTCGACCGGCGGCACGATGCGGGTTGACGAGATGTCATACGATCCGCGCGACCACATCATCGCCGCCGCGAACAACGCCGATATGCCCCCCTTCCTCACGATATTCGACACCAATAAGAAAGCCATCGTCGGCCAGATGGTTTTCGCTACTACCACAGCAGGTTCGGTATGCGTTCCAGCGCCCGCCTGGCCGTGCACGGCAGCCGGAGTTGACGCCACGAACGGCCTCGAGCAATCGCAATGGTCACCCGAGACCGGGTTGTTTTACATCTCGGTCCCACAGGTCGGCTCGAATCCGGCAACCGCCGGTGTGTCCGTGATCGATCCGCACACTATGACTGTGGTCCGCACGTTGCTCATCAGCAACTGCTCGCCATCCGGCCTCGCGCTCGGACCCAATCACGAGGCGTTGCTCGGTTGCGGCTCGGCGTTCGGCACGCCGCCAACCACCGTATCCAAGATCGTCGACATCACCAGCACCAGCACCGCGATTGACGGTGCGGTTGTCGCCACCGTGCCGATCGGCGGCAGCGATGAGGTGTGGTATGATCCCGGAACCGTGCACTACTTCCTCGCCGCCCGGTCCAACCTGAGTTCGACCGGCACGGCCGATCCCATCCTGGGCACCATCGACGCCGTTTCGCACACCATCGATCCGTCGAATTCGACCTCAACCACGGCGCATTCGGTTGCCGCAGACAAAGACTCGCACCTGGTGTTTGTGCCGATCGGCTTCGTGCCTCCTGGCAGCCCAGCCGGCACCGATCCGACCAATCCATGCCCGGGAAAAGGTTGCATCGCGGTGTATCGGGCGCATTCCGAAGATCAGGATTACTTCGCTGATCGGGACGATGATCATCACGATCACGATGGCGACCACTGAGCACCGCTCGCCTGGTCGAAAATGCCCGCATTCTCGACCAGGCAGAAGCAGTGTGACGATACGGGCAAATAACGCCTGAACGATCCCGGGGGGCGGCGCCGTCCCCCGGGGTTTGTTTGCGTCCGCAGCATCGGCCACAACGGTGGAATTGCCTGCCGGAGCCCGACCGTCTGCTGCGATACCGCAGTTCACGGCCAGGGTGCGCAACCCATTCGGTTGGTCTGCTGTAACCCGCGACAAATAACCCTCGGTCCAATCATCAAACAGCCACGGCGTTGACTTCGCTTCGCCACGCCGCCATGGGAACCCACGGTCGGATTTGTCACTACCAGGACGTTACAATGCGCCAGAATTCCTGCCTGTTCCGCCTGTCGGCTTCGGTCGCGATCGGCGCTTTGCTGTGCAATGCGTCGCTACCGGCATTGGCGCAACCGGCTCCGCCGCCGCCGGCAGCACAGATTACGCCGCCGGATCAGTCCCAGGGCGACCCGCCGGATCGGGTCGGACGGATCGCCAGCGAAACCGGCGCCGTCTCATTCCGCACCAGTGCCGATACGCAATGGAGCGCCGTTGCTTCAAACTACCCGGTCAGTTCCGGCAACGCGTTCTGGACCGAGCCGTCGGCCCGTGCCGAACTGGAGATTTCCGCCAGCCGCATCGATCTGTCCGGACAGACTGAGTTCGACGTGACCACGCTGGATGATGGCGGGCTGCAGGCGGTGGTGCCGCAGGGCGAGCTGTATCTGCATCTGACCGATCTTGCCCCGAATGAGGCGTGGTCGGTGCAGACCCCGCGCGGCACGGTCCGGCTGACCCAGGCCGGACGTTACGGCATCGTTTCCGGCACCACCGAGCAGCCGACGCAGGTTACCGTTGTGGAAGGCGCAGCAACGCTCACCGGGCCCGGCGTGTCGCTGACGATCGCCGCCAACCAGACCGCGTCAGTGGACGGCAACGGCCCATTCCAGGGCACCATTGGGCCCGAGGTGCGCGACGCATTCCTGGCCGCGCGGCTGGCCGTTGAGCGTCCACCCGCGCCGCTGCCGCCCCCGGTCGCCGCCCGGTTGCCCTATCTGCCGGAGATTGGCGATCTGGCCGGCACCGGCGAATGGGGCGAGGTGCCGGATTACGGCGAGGTCTGGTATCCGCCGGTCGCACCCGGCTGGATTCCCTACCAAAACGGTCAATGGGCTTATGTCGCGCCTTGGGGCTGGACCTGGATTGACGCCGCGGCCTGGGGTTTCGTGCCGTTCCACTACGGTCGCTGGGCGCATTTCGGCAGTCGTTGGGGCTGGGTTCCCGGCGAGGCGCATGGCGCCGAACGGCCGGTTTACGCGCCTGCCCTGGTCGCGTTTCTCGGCTTTTCCGCCGGGGCCGCAGTGGGGGCCGGAGTGGGGGCCGCAATCGCAAACGGCAGCATTGGCTGGGTACCTCTGGGGCCGGGAGAGGCATACCATCCGTGGTACCGTGCCTCCGGAGGCTATGTGCGCAAGATCAACGCCGGCGACGTGCGAGACCCGGCGGCCATCAGCAATCCTGTCGCCATGAACCAGTTCGTGAACCGCAATGCGGCGACATCCGTGCCGGCTGGCGTTATGCTGGGTTCGCGCCTGGTACGGCCGGCGGCTCGGCCTATGTCAGCGACCACCTTCGCGGCGGCCCACCCGGTCACCGGCGAGCAACCGATAGCTCCCACGCCCGCCACGCTAGGGGTCACGCCGGCGGTGGCGCATCAGTTGAACCTGGCGGCCGGGGTTGCGGCGCGCCGGGCCGCTCCAGGCCCGATCGTGCGAGTCCAGGAGCCGGCGTCGGCAAATGGACTGCCGGGGTTGGTGGGTCCGGGTGGAGCGCCGCGGGCTGGAGTGCCGGAGCCGGGCACTGTCCATGCGCCGGGGGGGCCGCTGCCGCTCGTGGTGCCTGCTGCACGGCCGGGCGGGATGCCGGAATTCCGGGGGGCCGGCCAGCCTGGCGTGCTCAGACCTGAAGCCAGGCCAGAGGGACAACCGGAAGTCGCCCATCCGCCCGGGGCTCCACCGCTGCAGGCGCCTGGCGCCCGGCCGTCCGGGATTCCGGAGCCGCATGAGGGCCGGCCGCCTGAACCGGCTGTCAATGAGCCGCATCCCGCGCCGCACCCGCAAGCTGCGCCGGCCCAGGGCCAGGAGCCTTCGGGGCCGCTGCCCACAGTCGAGCGTCCGACCCGCGAAGCGCCCGTCGGACGCTCGCCGGAGGTCCGGGAGGCGCCGCCGCACCTCGAGGCACCCGCTCCGCCGCGCGCGCCGCCGCCGCCTCGGGTCGAGGCGCCACGGTTTGTGGCGCCACCACCGCGTGCGGAGCCGCCGAGGCCGGCGCCACCACGACCGGAGCCGGCACCGGAACGGCGGCCCGACGAGCGGTAAGAATTCCTGGACAGGCCAGGATCCGTTCGGATGTCATGCCATCCGGACAGCGGGATGGCGTTGCGCTCCGGAACGATGTCTGCGATACATTTCTTGACCGGAATGTCAGGACCGCTGCTGTAACGGAAGCGCCGCTACCTTCGCCAGCCGACACCTTGAGGTCGCACTCGCCACGGGCAACGATACCCGGGTCCACTCCGGAGCCCCTCGCCATGCCCTCCCCCGCTTTCCTCCCGGTCCACACGCTGGCCGCCGAGATTGCCGCCCGCCGGCTCTCCCCGGTCGATCTGGTCGACGAATACCTGGCGCGGATCGACCGCCTGGAGCCAAGACTCCAGGCCTTTGTTTCAATCAACGCCGCCAACGCCCGGCTTGCCGCCGAGGCAGCGGACAAAGCCATCCGCTCCGGCCACGCGGTCGGCCCGCTGCACGGCATCCCGATCGCCATCAAGGACCTCGTGGAAATCGAGGGCGAGGTCGCCATGGGAGGTTCCGCCGCGTGGCGCAACCGGATCGCGCCGCACACCGCCACCCTGCACCGCAAGCTGATGGCCGCCGGCATGATCAATCTGGGCAAAACCCATACCGTCGAGTTTGCCTATGGCGGCTGGGGCACCAACCAGCATCTCGGCACGCCGTGGAACCCGTGGGATGCGAACGCGCACCGGGCGCCGGGCGGTTCTTCCTCAGGCACCGGCGTTGCCGTGGCGGCACGGATGGCGCCGTGGGGGATCGGGACCGACACCGGAGGCTCGGTGCGAATTCCGGCGGCCTGGAACGGCATTACCGGCCTGAAGACCACCATCGGCCGGGTCAGCACCTACGGCGTGCTGCCGCTGAGCCATACGCTGGACACGCCCGGCCCGATCACGCGCGACATCGAGGATGCGGCCTTGTTGCTGACCGTGCTGCAAGGTGCCGATCCGCGCGACCCGCACACGATGACGGTGCGCGACGTCGATCCGCTGCCCGGGTTGCGGCGCGGGGTGAAGGGGCTGCGCCTTGGCCGCCTGCCGGCCTCGGAACGTCATGGCGTCGATCCGGAGGTGATGGCTGCCTACGATCGCTCAGTCGAATTCCTGGCCTCGCTGGGTGCCGAGATCTTCGATGTCACCCTGCCGGAACGTTTCGCCGCTCTGGGCGGAACCGTCGGCCGCATCATCTCGGCCGAGATTTATGCCGCCATTTCCGGCCTCGCCGACGACAATGCGACGCCGTTGGACCAGGACGTACGGCCTCGGGTGCGGGCCGGGGCGACGATCTCGGCGAAGGACTACCTGGTTGGACTGGCGGAGCGGGAACGCATGAAGCTGGCGTTCAACGCGGCGATCGAGTCAGTGGATGCGTTGCTGACCCCGACGATGATTACGCCGGCTCCGCTGGTTGCCTCGATCGACCAGAACACCACTCCGGCGGTGTTTACCCGGTGGGTGAATTTCTACGATCTGTGCGCGGCGGCAGTGCCGTGCGGGTTCACCGAGGGCGGGCTGCCGTTGTCGTTGCAGATCGTCTGCCGGGCGTATGAGGAGCCGTTGGCGCTGCGGATTGGGTACGCTTACCAGGCGGCGCATGACTGGCACCTGCGGGTGCCGCCGATGGCCGCGGGGTGATGCAGACAGGTGATGCAGACATGTGACGCAGACGCCACTGGCCATGCAGCCGGGGTGAGAGGTAGAGTTTGGGCACCTCGCGAAGGAGTGCCACAGCATGACCAACCGACCGATCCTGGCTGCGACCATGGGCGACCCCGCCGGCATTGGGCCGGAGATTTGCGTGCGCGCGTTGCTCTCACCCGAGGTGCGGGAGGTTTCCCGGAGCTTTGTCATTGGCGATCAGCGCATCCTGGCGAAGGCGCTGGAGGTGTGCGGGCTGACCGCTCGGCTGCATCGGATCAGCGGGCCGGAGGAGCTGGCGGATACGGCAGGGGTGATCGACGTGCTGCATCAGGACAGCGCCGATCCCTCCGTCCTGCGCATGGGCGAGGTCCAGCCACTGGGCGGTCAAGCAGCGTTCGCTGCGATCCGCAGCTCGATCGACCTGGTGATGGGTGGGCGCGTGGATGGGGTGGTCACCGCTCCGATCAACAAGGAGTCGTTACAGGCGGCAAAGATTCCGTTCATCGGGCATACCGAGATGTTTGCCGAGTTTACTGGTGCCACGGAAGAAATGACGATGTTTACCATCGTCGGGTTGAAGATCTTCTTCCTGACGCGGCATATGTCGCTGGCCCAGGCGTGCGCGTCGATCACGGTGCCGAAGGTGGCGAAGGGGATCGAGCAAAGTATCAAAGCGCTGCGTCAGTTGGGCATTGACGAGCCGCATCTGGCGGTGGCCGCGCTGAACCCGCACGGCGGCGAGGACGGGATGTTCGGGCGCGAGGAAATCGAGGGGATCAAACCGGCGATTGCGGCGGCTCATGCGAGGGGGTTGCGGGTCAGCGGGCCGGTGCCGGCTGACTCGGTGTTTCATTTGGCGCGGATCGGGCGGTATGACGCGGTGTTGTCGCTGTACCAC
>JBEKQQ010000115.1:0-19618 GCA_049519555.1 Acetobacteraceae bacterium | reverse complement strand
AAGGTCGGGATTGTAACGAGCACGACACGCTATCGGTTGGATCATGCGAACGAGGCGCTCGCCGATTTGCGCGCGGGCCGGTTCGAGGGCGCGGCGGTGTTGGTGCCCTGACCGCCTGGCACAAGGGTTGCTGCGCCACCATTCTGACCAGCAACCGGTAACAATCATGAATGCGTCGGCAATTCAGGCCAGCAGCGTCAGCCCGCCCTCGCCAGCGGCGGAAAAGGCCGCCAACAGCCATGGCTTCAGCTTCCATGCTTTTTTATCCACCTTGAATCCGCTGCAATATTTGCCGGTCGTGGGCACAATCTACCGAGCAGCGACAGGGGACGTGATCCCCGATGCCGTGCGGTACACCGGTTCTATGATTGCCAGCGGGCTGCTCGGCGGCCCAATCGGGTTGCTGTCAAACATCGCGGTGACGCTTGCGGAAAAGGCCACCGGAATCGACCCGGAGAAGATTGTCGCGGCACAGTTCCATAAGGCACCGCCGGTAGCGGTCACAGTTTTGGCCCCGGCCAATGCAACGACCGCACCGACGTCGGCAACACCTCTCGCGACGCCGGCCTCTGATTCAACCCAACTTGCTCTCTCGCCGCAGCAACTTGCAGCCTACGGCGTACACAAGAGTAAATCGGGAAGCCTGCAAATGGGCGATATCCAAGGCGCGGACGTACTCAACGCCATCGAGCTTACCCGGCTCGATAAAGCGGCTTCCGCCTATGCCGCGAACCAGACCATGACACTGGCCGTTGCAACGCAGGGTCCATGACGCAAGGCAACTTTGCACCAGTGATCGGCGGACCATACAAAGATTTTCCCCGTGGGCGTCAGCGTCAAAACCATCGCTCGCAGTTTGATTTACCCGTTACTTACGGTCGGAACAGCGCGAAACTGAGCTGAATTTCGTCATGGCCGGGCCTGACCTGGTCCTCTCTCGCCGCACCGTGCTGAATGTGATCACCGGGTCAGGCCCGGTGACGACGGGTAGGGGCAGTTCTCGATCGGCCGGGAACGCGGCCGAAACATCTCAACTCAGGAACCATCGGGCGCATTTGACATTCGCTGCCTGGAAGGTCTGGGCTAAAGGTCGTCCCGCGTCGTGCAGAAAGACGATTTACCTCGTATGTATCACCCGATGACAAAGCCCGGAGCCTCCTTTGGAGAATGCTTATGGCTCGAGTGTCGCCCTTCCATTCGGCTTTCGAGGCCAGGAAACCGCCCGGGATGCGGATTTACCATAACAATGATAGCTGCCCTCTGGGCTGCACCATCCCGGAACGAGAGCGTGTGGAAGGAACCGGAAATCACCCGATTTGCCGTGAATGCGAGCGGCTGACCCGCCAGCAACCAAATCGCTGGATTTGACCTCCCGCCTCTGGACGCCGCTGTGGGTTCCGCGCAGGGTGGCCGGGCGGACACCAACGCCGCCCGCCTGCCAAAACCCCCTCCGATCCGAGAGGGAGAAAGCCACCTGAGGGAACCGAAAAAATGCAAGAATTCCGCCATCCGACCCGCCGTCATGTGATCGCCGGGGTCTCTGGGCTGCTCGCCGCGCCGGCGATCATCGGTCGGGCCCGAGCTAAGACACAAGGCATCTCCGACACCGAAATCATTATTGGCATGATGACCGATCTGTCCGGCGTCACCGCGGTGCAAGGCACCAACGCCGCCAACGCAATTCGCATGGCGTTCGACGACGTAAACGCGACAGGCGGTATCAATGGCCGTAAGATCCGTTTCGTTGTCGAGGACATGGAATACATGGTCCCCAAGGCGGTGCAGGCCATGAACAAGCTGGTGAACCTCGACAACATCTTCCTTTCGATCAGCAGCGGCGGCACGCCGCAAATGGACGCGGTGCTGCCGATGATGATCGAGAAGCACGTGCCAAGCGTGTTTCCGCTGACCTGTGCGCGGTCGATGTATCTGCCGCTCAGCCCATACAAGTACGGGCAGTTCGCTTCGTACTATGATCAGATGCGCGCCTGCGTGAAATATTTCGCGCAGACGAAGGGACGCAAGGTCATCGGCTCGATGTATGAGGACACCGACTTCGGTAAGGACATCCATGCCGGCGTAGTGGAACAGGTGCAGGCGATGGGTCTCAAACTGGGCGCGGTGTCGGCGTCGCGGCCAACCGATACCGACTTCAACGCGCAGGTCACCAGGCTCAAGGAAGCCGGGTGCGATCTGGTTTGCATGGGCACGATCGTGAAGGACACGATCATCATTCTGCAAACGGCACATAAAATGGGCTACGACGCGGATTTCTGCGGCCAGTTCGCATCCTATTCGACCGCGATTGCCGAGGCTCCTGGCGAACCGGCCGAGGGATTTTATTCGATGTCACCCGGCGTTTATGCGTATCCCGACGATCCGCGACCTGCGGTGCGGGAATTTGGTACCAAGTACAAGCAGAAGTTCGGCATCGACGTGAATTATCTTGGCGAGGCAGGTTATGCGGCGGCGACCTGCCTGATCGACGTGTTGCAGCGGGCCGGACGTGACCTGAACCTGGACACGTTCCAGAAGTCG
Source organism: Acetobacteraceae bacterium (assembly GCA_049519555.1). GTDB lineage: Bacteria > Pseudomonadota > Alphaproteobacteria > Acetobacterales > Acetobacteraceae > Rhodopila. Next base: position 17,080 of record JBEKQQ010000115.1, on the reverse strand, counting down.
ATGGAAAGCGTGAAGGACTGGCGCGATATTTTCGGCGGCCCGCCGCTGACGATCACGTCCACCAATCATCACGCCTCCAACCAGTCGTTCCTGTCGGTGGTGAAGAAGACGCGGTGGGTCCCGGTGGTGCCGGAACCGCTCAGTTATTGATTGCGGCGATTCGCACGGGACAGCACCAGGGCGCGACCGTCTGCCAGACCGCGTGTGACGAAGCGATGGGGCCGATGGCCTCGGTTCCGTGCGATTCGTGTTGGAGGGAAACCGGGACGTGACGCCACGGCGAGACCTGACGCTGATCCTCAGCTTCATTATCGCCGTCGGTCCTGTCTCGGTGGATATGTATCTCCCGGCGTTCAGTCAGATCGCACAAGAGTTTCGGGACCAATCGGCCCCGCAGCTCTCTCTGGCCTGGTATTCGATCGGCTTCGCCGCAGGCCAGATTACGTTCGGCCCGGTATCTGACTGGAAAGGCCGGCGTCCGGCCCTCATGGCCGGGCTTGCGCTGTATATCCTCGCCTCAATCGGCTGCGCGCTTGCGCCAGGGCCCGCAAGTTTTTGCGCCTGCCGTGCTGTTGCGGCGTTCGGCGGGGCCGCATCGATCGTCATACCACGGGCTTTGGTATTCGACCTGGAAACCGGAGATGCCGCGGCCAGGCGCCTGTCGAGCATCTTCGCCTGGATGATGGTCGCCCCTCTGATTGCGCCTCCATTGGGCAGCCTCGTGCTGCAGGTCTCGGGCTGGCGGGCGATCTTTCTGGTGGCCGCCTTGTACGGGGTCATCGGACTCGTCCTGCTGCTACGGTTCGTCCCCGAGACCCTGCCACCAGACGGTCATCTGCCAATCGGGTTGCAATCCCTGGTGCTCCGCTATGGGGCGATGCTGCGCGAGCGGGGCTTCCTGACAAACGCATTGATCGGCAGTTTCGCGATGTCCGCACTGTTCACCTATCTCGGAGGATCGGCCGTCGTCTTCATGAACCAATACGGATTGAGTCCTGCATTTTACTCGTGGATTTTGGTCGCGGTCGCGGTTGCCACGATCGGGTTGCTCCGCCTGAACCGGCAACTGGTGGGCCGTGCCGGTTGGGGGTTTGAGCGTGCCGCCAACCTCGACCTCGGCGTATTCCTGGCCGGCAGTCTGACGCTGGTCCCGTTGGTCTGGTGGCAATCGCCATGGCAACTCATTCTGCTAAGTCTGCTCGCGTGTTCGGCCGGGTTCACCTGTGTCCAGCCCAACGTGCAGCCTGGAGCGCTCCGCGAGCACCAGGCGCACCGGGGCAGCGCCCAGGCGTTGATGAGTACCCTGCAATACGGTGGCGGCGCCGTCGCGACCGCCGTACTGGGCTGGCTGGCCGACGGCACGGGCGGGCCAATGGCTTTGCTCATGCTGGTATCTGCGATCGGCGCCGTGGCGGCTTCATGGTTCCGCCCACGTGGCGCCAGAGCGAGTTGACATTGTTTCAGGCGAGGTTACGCTGATGCGGGGTGGGTAATAGTGTGAAAGGACAGAACCCTGCGTGGTCTCTTGCGACTTCTTGTCCTTATCTGCATTCCTCTGACGGCATGTTCGTTGGGCGATGCGATCAATCATCAGATCTTCGATTATTACCAGGTCAACGACCTGGCGTCGAACCAGATCATCCTGTTGAACATCCTCTATGCCCGGGACGGCGCACCCCTGCATTTCAGCGAGCTTTCCCAAATTCGCGGCCAACTCTCGGCAAATGCGTCAGCATCGACAACGTTCCCGTTCGGCGTCATCGGTCACGCGAACCCGGCCCCGCGGGACCTCGCAACCCTCGGCGCGACTGTGAGCAGTTCGCCCAGTTTTGATATTGCAAGCCTGGATACGAAGGATTTCACGGCTGGCGTGATGGAGCCGATCACGCCGGAGGCAATTAAGTACTTTCTCAACGAGGCCGTCGACTACCGCATGGTGCTGACACTGTTGGTTTCCGGTATCCGACCTGCCGGTAGTTCTGAGATGGTGTTGAACGCACCGACTGATTCAAGGATAGTCTGTAACGAGACCCCTCATGTCTTCGGATCCAATGCGGAGCTGACGAACTTTCGAATCCTCGAAGCCGGCGAACCCTGCGCCAACCGGTTTTCCGAATTCTTCGCGTTCCTGAATATCATTAACCATATCAACCGGCCTTACCCGGTCTCGATCCAGACGCCTCCCCGGCCGGTAGGGCCGCCATTCACCTTGACGATGAACAGCAATCTTCGTGCGATCACCAGCATCGATCCAACGAAATACAAACTGAAACGGCTGCCGTCGGGTCAATATCAATTGATGACCGTGCCGCACAGCTCGATGATCGTGCTCTGCGAGACGGAAGGTAATTCCGCTCGGGTTGCGAGTGTGCTCTCCGACTCTGACAATGCTCCAAGTCGGGTACCTGCGGACGCTTGCTCAACCCGTGGGAGTTATGACGATGATGAGACCGCCGGCGCGGCGTCGCCGGTAAAGATGGTCACGATCGGAATCACGCCAGGGACATTTACTCTCGAGCTCCGCTCGACGCTGGAAGTCATCCGCTATGTCGGGCAAATTCTGGCCTTCCAGGAAGCCGAAACCGCAGCCCATCCACGGTTGCCGGAGCGCTGTATTACGCTGCAGTTCATCCCGTACGATGCTTCGCACGAGACATGTAAAGGCGGCGTGCTCATCCATCTGTTGAAAACCGCAGTGGCGGATGTACCACCCGACCTCAGCGTCTTGTATCACGGCGACCGTTGGTCGCTGCCGGCGCCGCACAGCTGCGCGGACCAGGATCGTTGCGACCATTCGCAAGAGACGATGTCGATCATCTCGCTCTTGCTTAATCGCAACAAATCGGCGAAGGACATCCCCTCAACCCCGGCCGTTGAAGTGGTGCCCTGACATGAGCGCAGCGAAACCGCCCGCGGACGTCACCGAGGCCGAGTGGCTCAGTCGGATCGGACTGGCACGTCGCCAGGGCAATCACCTGCTTGCCTACGATCTGTCGCTACGCGCTTTGCAGGACTGGCCCGACGCGATTGCCTTCGAGCATCAGGCAATTCTGGCTCTGGCGCGCGCCGGGGCTACGAGCAATGCACGGGTGCGCTACGACAAGCTGGTCGCGAGCGGCAGATTGGAAACGATAACCGATCCGCGGCTGGCGGAGGATTTTGCGGCGCTTGACGGTCGCCTGTGGAAAGATCTCGCGCAGCGCAGTCTGCCGGACGATGCGCTGCGGTACCGGCTGATGTCGGCCAACGCCTATGCCGCCGCCTGGCGGCGGTTCGGCGGATACTACTCCGCCATCAATGCCGCCAGCATGTTCCTGGCCGCCGGCAATAAGCAGGCGGCAGCGGAATTCGCGAGCGCCGCACTCGATCTTGCGCGTAACGCGCCAGACGATGGGTATTGGGCTGTGGCCACCGAGGCCGAGGCGCTGCTGATCCTCGGCAATGCCGCCGGCGCTGCTGAGGCACTCAAGGTCGCGTCGGCGCTTGGCGGGCAGAATCTGGACGAACTGGCCGCCACACGCCGGCAACTGACCTGGGTCGCAGAGCTATCCGGAGTTTCGCCGGAGGCGTTGCAATCACTGGCCAGTCCACGCGTGGTCACCTGGGCTTTGCGCCCCGACGGTTCGGTCCCCGGCCTCGGGGGCGATTTGTCGTCCGGCCAGCAAGTCATTGCGTTCGGGCCGTTGCTGTCAGGTGCCGACCTCACCATGGCACGGGCCTTGCTCGATGCGGGCATCGAAGTGAACCTCGTGCTGCCGTGCGATCCCGAGCTGATCGCGGCATCGCCGATCCGCTCGGCAGTGAGCCTGTTCGACGCAATCTTTCAGCCGACGATCGACCAGGCCGCCAGTATCACACTGGTGACCCATGAGGGCGGCCCATTCGAACCCGCTGCGCGCCAACTGTGCCGCCAGCAGGCGAGCGGGCTGGCCCGGCTGCGCGCGGAACACCTTGCGGTCACGCCGGAGCTGTTCACACCTGGTGCGGACGGCAGCAGGTTCAGCGCTCTCCCAGCTGAGCTCGCAGCGGGCGAGCCGGCAACCGGCGTGGCAGCGGAGCTGATCAGACAACCGCACGCCATCCTGTTCGGCGATGTCCATGGCTTCAGCAAGCTGAACGAAGCGCAGCAGTTGATGTTCCTGGACCGTGTCATTGGCGGCTTCGCCGATGTGCTGGACGCGTGCAGTTATGTCGAATATGCGGAAACCGCGGGGGATGGATTGTTCGTCGTCGTCTCGGACGTCATTAGCGCTGCGGAATGTTGTTTCGCCTTGCGTGACGTTCTGTTGCCGGAACTCATCGAAGCTGCGGGGCTTCCGGACCATCTCGGACTGCGTCTGAGCGCGCATGTCGGCCCCTTGCACCGACGCCACGACCGGGTGATCCGGCGCGATAAGTTCTGCGGTATGGAAGTCATTCGAACCGCGCGCATTGAGCCTGTCACCCCGGTCGGCGAGATCTTCGTCACCGAACAATTTGCCGCGACCCTGGCGTGCGCCGCGGGCGACCGTTTTCTGTGCGAATATGCCGGGGTTCAGGCAATGGCGAAAAATTTCGGGGAATGCAGGATGTATTCACTGCGGCCCGCTGTGCCGCGTGGCGTGTCAGCGACTTCGTGACCATTGGTGCGCCCGGTAGGACTCGAACCTACAACCAAGCGGTTATGAGCCGCCGGCTCTGACCAATTGAGCTACAGGCGCACCGTGGTCAGATCAGACAGGACAACGCAGGCCGCTTCAAGTGGCAACGTCTCCGCCAGGTCAGGTCAGGCGGGGTGTTTCACCTTGTGGCGGGAGCGGCGCAGCAACTGGCCTTCCAGGATCAACGCCGCGACGCCACAGACGATCGCGGCGTCGGCCACGTTGAACACATACCACGACCAGTCGCCGATGTGGGCATGGATGAAGTCCACCACTGCACCATAACGCAGCCGATCGATCACATTGCCAACCGCGCCGCCGGCGATTGCGCCGATCGCCAGCGCTGCCACCGGATTGTCCGCCCGCCGCAGCCATACGACGAGGGCGGCGACAACCAGCAGGGCAATCGCCGCCAGAACGAAATGGCTCCACGACCCGAGCCCGGTCAGCAGGCCGAACGTCACCCCCTGGTTCCACACCATGGTCAGGTTCAACACCGGCAGCAGCACGACCTGATGCAGCTCAGGCAAATCGAGCACGTGCAGGATCCAGTATTTGCTGGCCTGATCCGCGGCGAGAACAACCAGTGCGGCGATCACGCCCAGACGCGTGGCGGCAGCCTTGGTCATGCTGCCTCGACCGCGTCGGTGCAGCGCAGGCAGAGTGTGGGATGGGCTTTGTTGGTCCCGACCTCCGGCAACACCCGCCAGCAGCGATCGCATTTGTGGCCCGGCGCCAAAGCAATTTCCGCAAGATCGTCGCCAACGCCGGATACCGCGTGGACGTCGGAGACGATCGCCAGCTCGGCCCATTCGGCTTCGGACACCAATCCGGCCTCGTCGGGCGCAAGCTTCAGTGTCACCGCGGCCTGCAACGAGGCGCCGATGACGTTGGCACGGCGGGCTTCCTCCAGCGGGACGGTGATGCGGCGGCGGATTTTCCGCAGTTGCTCCCATTTCGCGGCCAACCGGTCGTCGCGCCAGTCGTGCGGCAGGGCCGGGAACAAATGCAAGTGCACACTGTCCTGCTCGCCGAAGCGGGCGGTCCAGGCTTCTTCAGCAGTGAAGCACAGCACGGGTGCCAGCCAGGTGCACAACACGCGATGCAAATGATCAAGCACGGTGCGCGCGGCGCGGCGACGCAGGCTGTCGGGCCGGTCGCAATAGACCGCGTCCTTGCGGATGTCGAAGTAAAACGCCGACAGGTCGGTGGCACAGAAGTTATGAATTTCCGGATAAACCCCGGTCCAGTCGTAGCTCTCCACCGCCGCACGCAATTTTGCGTCGAGTTCGGTCATCCGGTGCAGGATGTAACGTTCCAGCTCCGGCATGTCCTCGACCGGGACGGACTCTGTCGCGGTAAACCCGGCCAGCGAGCCAAGCACCCAGCGCAACGTATTGCGCAACCGGCGATACAGTTCGGCCTGCTGTTTGAGGATTTCCGGCCCAATCCGGAGATCCTCGGTGGTGTCGGACATCATCACCCAGAGGCGCAGAATATCGACGCCGAATTTGTCGGCGATCTCATCCGGGGCGACGACATTGCCCAGTGATTTGGACATCTTGCGGCCGTGCTCGTCGTTGACGAAGCCGTGGGTGAGGATGGCCTTGAATGGCGCCACGCCGCGAGTGCCGACCGACTCCAGCAGCGATGAGTGGAACCAGCCGCGATGCTGGTCCGAGCCTTCCAGATACAGATCGGCCGGCCAGGGCAGTTTTCGCGATTCCAACACGAAGGCGTGGGTCGAGCCGGACTCGAACCAGACATCGACGATGTCGTGGACCTGCTCGTAGTCGTCGGGATTGTAATCGTTGCCGAGAAAGCGGGATGGCGGCGAACTATACCAGGCGTCGGCGCCCTCGGCCGTGAAGACCTCGACGATGCGCGCAACGACCGCCGAATCGCGCAACGGCTCGCCGGTCTGGCGGTGCACGAAGACCGGGATCGGCACACCCCAGGCGCGTTGGCGGCTGATGCACCAGTCGGGACGCGCGGCAACCATGGAGCCAATGCGGTTGCGGCCCTGGTCCGGCACGAACACGGTGGCGTCGAGCGCCGCCAGGGCCTTTTCGCGGATGTGCTCGGGTCCGTCCATGCGGATGAACCATTGCGGTGTGGCACGGAAGATCAGCGGCGCCCGGGACCGCCAGGAATGCGGATAAGAGTGCACGATCTTACCGCGGGCCAGCAGGCCACCGGCCTGCGTCAGTGCCTCGCAGATCGCGTCGGCGACTTTGTAAACGTGTTGACCGGCGAACAACGGCACCCAAGGATTGAATGTGCCGTCATCGCCGACGGTTTCCGGGATGTCGAGATTATTGGCCCGACCCAGCAGAAAGTCGTCCTCGCCATGGCCGGGGGCGATGTGGACAAACCCCGTGCCGGCGTCGGTGGTAACGAAATCCGCCAACAGCAGCGGCGTGTCCTGGTCGTAACCCCCGCGGGCTTCTGCAACCCCGCGCAACGGGTGGGCACAGACCATGCCGGCCAACGCCTCGCCTTTGAAGACGTGCAGGATGTGGTGCGTGGTGATGCCGGCGTCCTTCAGCACCTGAGGCAGCAAGGGCAGCGCGATCAGCATGGTCTCGTGATGGCGGGCGAGCGAGCCCTCTGCGGTGCCCTCAACCCGGACCAGGGCGTAGTCGATCTCGGGACCGGCAGCGACGGCTCGGTTGCCCGGGATGGTCCAGGGCGTGGTGGTCCAGATGACGACCGAAGCGCCTTCCAGTTCCTGCACCGGCGCCCGGATGATCGAGAAGCGGACCCAGATCGTGGTGCTGGTGTGGTCGTGATATTCGATCTCGGCCTCGGCCAGCGCGGTTTTTTCCACCGGCGACCACATCACCGGACGCAGGCCGCGATACAGCGCACCATTCAACAGGAATTTCAGGATTTCGTGCGCGATCGCGCCCTCGGAGGCCAGATCCATGGTGGCGTAACGGTCGCGCCAGGCGCCTTCAACACCCAGGCGGCGAAATTCGCGGGCCTGGACGTCCATCCAGTGGGTGGCGTAGGCGCGGCACTCGGCGCGGAAATCGAGGATCGGAACCGCGTCCTTGTCTTTCTTTTTGGCGCGATAGTCTTCCTCGATCCGCCACTCGATCGGCAGGCCGTGGCAATCCCAGCCGGGGATGTAGTTGGCGTCATAGCCGGCCATCTGGCGGGTGCGGTTGATGACATCTTTCAGAATTTTGTTTAGCGCGGTGCCGATGTGCAGATGGCCGTTCGCGTACGGTGGGCCGTCATGCAGGATGAATTGCGTCCGACCCTTGGAAGCGGCACGCAGCTTGCCCCACAGGTCCATCGCCTCCCAACGGGCGAGGATGGCGGGCTCTTTCTTTGGCAGGTCGCCGCGCATGGGAAAGGAGGTCTGAGGCAAAAAGACCGTGTCGCGGTAGTCGCGAGGGGCCCCGGGAGGGGCACCAGTTACCGGAGCGTCGTTCATGGCTAATCCATCACAGGCTGGCGAATGCGGCGTATTGGGCCGCGGTCAGGTCACGTCAAGGCTCCCGGCGCTCAATGAGCCGCCGGGACCATAATTCGCGCCTGTGTATACACGGTTGCCATAGGCCGACCATGCGGCCACGTCCTGGCTGGCGTCAAGTTCGAAGATTGATTAGCCGGGATGTCGTCCAACCGGCGACCCAACGGTCGGAGCGGCCCGGAGGTGCGGTACCAGATGAGCCGCACGGAAAATGCGCGCGGAGGCAGGCCGGCCGGCATTTGTCGTTCGCCAATTATCTAACGCGCACGAAACGACCCGGCCATCTCGGTATTTCTGACAGGATACTCCCGGTATCGTAAGGTATTTCCTGACAGATTAACCGACAGATGCTTCGCGCGAGACCCCGGGCAGCCAAATATCCCGACAAAATACGATTATTCACGCTGATTTCTCTTCCGCGCCTCACGCATGGGTGCTAACCGTTGGGTGCTTGGCTACTCCGCTCTCCAGCCTCGCCTCCGGTTTTCGGGCAATGGAACCGGTTGGCGCGGCGGTCCCACCTCCGGACGCTCGAATGCAATCGTGGGAGTACCGGCGAAACGCGGACCCAAGGCGACGTCCGACTGACCCGGCGGAAGACATCGTCGGATACCACCGTCCAAAACACCTTGCCGGCAAGTAAAGGCATCGGGTGCCCCAGGAAGTCGTGCCGTAGAAGTTTCCTTACCAAAACGTATGGACGTGCCATAGCAAATAAAAGTTCATCGACAACAACATAATACGGGAAGCAAAACAAATGTCTGGAGCAACTGCAAATACGATCCCATGGTGGAAAGAACCAACCAAGGATCAGTGGTACGCCTTTGTCGCCGCGTGGCTGGGATGGACCCTCGATGCGTTCGACTTCACCGTCTTCCTGCTGATCATGCATCCGATCGCGGAAGCGTTCAACGTGCCGTTCATCGACGTGACGTTCGTGTTTACCATCACGTTGTGGATGCGACTGGTGGGCGCCACCGCCTCCGGCTGGCTGTGCGACCGGATCGGCCGCAAGACGCCGTTGATGATCGCGATCCTCGGCTATTCGTTCTGCAACCTCGCCGCCGGCCTCGCGCCAACCTTCACCTTCCTGTTCCTCGCCCGCGCCGTGCTTGGCTTCTTCATGGGCGCGGAGTGGCCGGCCGGATCGGCTCTGGCGATGGAGACCTGGCCACAACGGTCCCGCGGGCTGATCGGCGGCATTCTGCAAGGCTCATGGGGCATCGGCTTCATGATGTCGTTTGCCCTCTATGGCTTGTTCTACAACACGATCGGCTGGCGTGGCATGTTGATCGCCGGCGTGGTGCCGGCCCTCGCAACCGTCTACGTGCGGTTTTTTGTCAAGGAGCCTGAGGTCTGGGTGGAAAACCGGCGCCTGCAGAAACTGCAGAACCGCGAGGTCCACGTCCCGCTGTTCAGCATTTTCAAACGCGGCATGCTGGTCAACACGCTGAACGCCTGCTGGTGGATGGCGAGCGCGTTCATCACTTACTACTCGGTGACCGTGCTGTTCGCGACGCATCTTCAGGTCGACCTGAAAATGTCGCCCGCCGCAATCGGTGAGGTGGGCGTTGCCGCCAACCTTGTCACCTTCCTGGCCAGCGTCGGTTGGGGCTTCGTTGCAGATAAATGGGGTCGGCGGGCTGCCATGATCATCCCGGCGATCATCGCGATCCCGCTCGCACCGGTCTATCTGCTGAGCACCGATTTCTCGCTGATCTGGTGGGGCTTCGTGCTGCAGGGCGCGGCGGCGGCCGGTGGCATGCAAGGCCAGTTGGCAACTTTCATGAACGAGCGGTTCCCGACCGAGGTGCGCGCCACGGCAAGCGGCTTCTGCTATCATCAGGGGGCGATCTGGGGCGGCCTCTCGGCCCCGATCATCGCTTACTTTGCCAACACCTGGCATCTGGGCTACGCGATCCCGATGATGATCGGGACCATGGTGTTTGCAACCAGCTATATCGCCGCGTTGCTGGTCGGGCCGGAGACGAAAGGCAAGGAGCTCGTTGCGGAGTTGTCGATCGCTTAGCAAGGATCGGCCTGTTCGGATCGCAGTGGAGCCGGCCGGATGGGCCGGCTCCCACGGACTGGCGTCAACTTCCGGCGATCGCCCGCTCGATGCGGCGGTCCGGAATCAGCCAGAGCGAGGCCAACACCACATAGGCCAGAAATCCGAGCCAATGGTTGACGAAGGCCAGTCCGATCCCGGCCACGCAAATGACGAACGAGATTTTGCCTTTGATGTCACGACCCAGTGCCTCGGCAAGGCGGTGGTCGGTGCCATTGGCCTGCACGATACGGCCTTGCAACACGTAATACGCGATTGCCGGCATCAACATCGAAACGCCATAGAGTGCAACCGGTAGGCCGGCAAAGTTGTTTTCCCCCATCCAGCCCGCGGTGAATGGGATCAGCGACAGCCAGAACAGCAAATGCATGTTGGCCCAGAGAATGCCGCCATTCACCCGCCTGCAGGCATGCAGCAGATGGTGGTGGTTGTTCCAGTAGATCGCAACAAAGATAAAGCTCAAAACATAGCTGAGGAAAATCGGCAATAAGCCGGCCAGAGCGGTGAACGTGGCACCGAGAGGGACTTTTAGTTCCAGCACCATGATCGTGATGATGATGGCAATGACGCCGTCGCTGAAGGCGGTCAATCGTTCTTTGTTCATCGCGTTTTCCTCGTCTGGACCGGAGCCCGCCGCATCGTTTCGCATAAGCAACACAATCGCTGCAGGCGCCGACCGGGTGGGAACCGGGCATGATCCGCACACGCATGAACCAGACCGGCGCGGCACTGCCCTTAACGTGGCGCCGCTCGACGGGCCTACCCCGGCAGCAACACATGCTTTGCCCTGGCGCCATCTCGTTCCGCTGCCTGGTAGGCCTCGGTTGCACGCGCCAGCGGCCACGTCGTCACCTCGAACGGTCGCAATGCTCCCGCCTCAAATCCCGGGCGTAACTGATCCATGATCGCAGCGATCTCCGAACCCGTCAGCCCGAGTGAATCAACGCCGATGAGATGCGATTTGTTGTGGTAAAAATCGGTCAGATCGAAACTGACCCGGCGCACACCTTTGCTGACGATCACCAGATGCCGGCCGCCCTCTCGCAATGAGGTCAATGCCGGCTCAAACAGTGCCCCGCCGACACCGTCCAGCACCAGATCAGCACCCTGCCCTCCCGTCAGGTCGCGCACCGCCCGCGGAATGTCGTCGGTCAGTGTATTGATCGTGCCGGTAGGCACCTCGCCGTTGGCGCGGATGGCGGGAATGACTTTTGCGCCCTTCCACAACGCGATCTGCGTCGCGGCGCGACCCACCGCCCCGGCGGCGCCAATGATCAAAATCGTTTCGCCAGCCTGGATGCTTCCCAATGTCACCAGAGCCGACCACGCCGTAATGAACGGCACGCCGACCGAGGCGGCCTGCTCCATCGACAAACCGGCCGGTTTTGCCGAAAGCCAGTCCGCCGCAACCACGGTATATTGTGCATGCGCACCATCGCGGTCGATACCGAACCGAGGCCCGCTGCCCCAGACCTCCAGGCCGGGCGGCGCATCGCCGGCGACGACGATGCCGGCGTAATCCCGACCAGGAACACGCGGCAACGGTGAGTGAAACGCCCCTTCGACGATGCGAATGTCACTTGGATTGATGGCGGCGGCTTCGACCTTGATCAGCACTTCACCTCGGTTCAATTGCGGAATGTCACGGTCGATCAGCGACAGCACCAAGGGGGAGCCGTACTGCGCGAAACTCAATGCGGTCATCTTCGTTGGCATGCGATCTTTATCCCCCGAGGCAGCACTGATAGGATTCTGTTAGCCTGGCCGATTCCCGCGCAACTCGCCTGAGCGCACGCTGGAAACAGCGTTGTTCAAAATCCCGATGATCGCTTCATCCCCCAACGACTGGGCCAGCAACGCCATGCAGCCGCCCAGAAGAGCCGAGGCGATTGCCACCGGGGGCACATGCTGCCCCATCATGTACTCGATTGCTTTGTCCACCACCGACCCCGCGAGGCTCAGTTCGGCGGGTGGTTCCTGGCCAGACTCCGATGGCATGTTTCGCTCTCCTGTTCCGGTCATACCCCAGCCTCTCTCACACCCAGCCTCTCACACCCAGCCTCTCTCACGCCCAGCCTCTCTCACGCCCAGCCTCTCTCACACCAGGGCCGGGGTGGGTTCGTCGGCCTGCATGGCCCACATCCGGGCATAAAGTCCATCGCGCGCGAGCAACGCCGCGTGCGTGCCCCGTTCCTCGATCGCACCGTCGTGCAGCACGATGATTTCGTCGGCATCGACCACGGTAGACAGCCGGTGTGCGATCACCAGCGTGGTACGACGGCTCATGGCGGCCCGGAAGGCACCTTGGATTTCCTGTTCAGTGCGGGAGTCCAGCGCACTGGTTGCCTCATCCAGCATCAGAATGCGCGGGTCCTTGAGGATGGTGCGGGCGATCGCCACCCGCTGCTTCTCGCCGCCGGAGAGCTTCAGGCCGCGTTCGCCGACCATCGTGTCGTAGCCCTCCGGCAGGCGCATCACGAAATCATGCACCTGCGCCAACCGCGCGGCCTGTTCGATTTCCGCGGGCGACGCATCGGGATTGCCGTAGCCGATGTTGTAGCGAATGGTGTCGTTGAACAGCACGGTATCCTGCGGCACCACGCCAATGGCGGCGCGGACGCTGGCCTGCGTTACGTCGCGAATGTCTTTTCCGTCGATCAGGATGCGTCCGCCGGTGACGTCGTAGAAGCGGAACAGCAGCCGGCTGATCGTCGACTTGCCGCTGCCGGTCGGGCCCACGATCGCCAGACGTTTGCCGGCTGGGATGGTGAAGCTGACGCCGTGCAGGATCTCTCGATTGGGCTTGTAGCCGAAATGGACGTTTTCAAAACGGACTTCACCGCCGGTGGCGACCAGCGCCGCAGCGTCAGGCTTGTCGACGATTTCGGGCTCGACCTCCATCAAGGTGAACATTTGTTCCATGTCCACCAAACCCTGCTTGATGGTCATGTAGACCATGCCAAGGAAATTCAACGGCTGATACAACTGAACAAGATAGGTGTTGATCAGCACGAATTTGCCGATCGTCATCTCGCCGGCGGCCATCGAGCTTGCTGCCATCATCATGATCGTCATAAGCCCGAGAGAAATGATCGCCGCCTGGCCCAGATTCAGCATGTTGAGCGAGACCTGGACGCGGATGGCGGCGCGTTCGTACCGAGCCAGGGCCTTGTCGTAACGCGCCGCCTCGTGCGCCTCGTTGCCGAAGTATTTGACGGTTTCGTAGTTGAGCAAACTATCCAGCGATTTGCTGGAGGCGTCGTTGTCGGACTCGTTCAGCGTACGGCGGTAACGGCTACGCCGCCCGGCGAGCGTGCTGGTGAAACCGACATAGACTACCACCGCCAGGAAGGTGACGGCGGCATAGCGCCAGTCGAACATGTGCCAGATGATCGCGGTGACCAGCAGGAGCTCGACCGCCGTCGGCACCACGTTGAACACCGCAAGCCGCAGCACCGACTGCATGCCGGTCACGCCTCGGTCGATGATCCGGGACAGGCCGCCGGTCTGGCGGTCGAGGTGGAACCGCAAACTGACCCGGTGCAGATGCTGGTAGGTCTGCAGCGCCACCATCCGCACCGCCCGTTGCGAGACCGAGGCGAACAGGGCGTCGCGGATTTCCCCGAACCCGGCCGCGCCGACGCGGGCAATGCCGTAGCCGAGGATCAGCGCCACCGGCAGAGCCACGGCCAGGCGGTCCGGTTTGGTCAGCGCGTCGACGGTGCGGGAATACAGGATCGGCACGTAGACGGCAGCGCCTTTGGCGCCGACCATGAACAGGACCGCTGTGGCCACCCGCACACGGGCGCCCAGGTTGCCCTTTGGCCACAAATAGGGTGCGAAGGAGAGGATGACCTGGAGGGTCGAGTGTTGCCGCGGCTGGAGGACGACCGCGGGGGGCGAGGCGCGCATGTGTCTCATGGCCTGGATGTGGCATGACAGGGCGGTAATTCCAAGGATTGTGACACCTGAGCCCTCCACCCAGGGTTGGAACCGCCGGCGCGCGTCTCCCACGAAACAGTGAGGTCCGAATCCTGCCAGACAGCGAACGTGATACCCGCCATTCTGCTACTTTCCACTTTGCCGATGGAAGGTCAAAGCACTCATGGCCACCGTCACCAAAGAGTTCCTGCTCGCTGCAAGCCCAGATGCGGTCTGGGACGCAGTTCGCGATTTCCACGCCGTGCACATACGTGTTGCGCCGGGCTTTCTCACCAGCGCCACTGCGGATGGTGACGATCGGATACTGACCTTCTTCAATGGGGTCGTGGCACGCGAGCGGCTGATCGGACGTGACGTTGCGACGCGCCGAATTGCCTACACCATTGTGGAAGGCCGGTACACCTACCATCACGCCTCGTTTCAGGTGTTTGCGCATGAGTCGGGAAGCCGTGTGGTCTGGATTACCGACCTGCTACCCGACACTCTGGCAGAGATCAGCGATATGATGAACGAGCAAGGTTCGGCGGCGATGATCCAGACCCTGGAAGCGATTGAGTGATCCGCTCGGGGCGTTCGCATCAGCGCCCCGATCCAAATCGGTGGACGTTGCACCGAAGCTCAAATCACTCCGCCACCAGCACCTTTCGCGGCGGTGTCTGCACGACCGGCGCCAGTTCCGGCGCTCCGAACGACTGCACTCGCCGTTCGTTCCCCACTGGGCGGTACACCGTATCGCGCATCACCGGAACGCGACCGATCCCGCCAATCAGTTGCTCCATCGCCTCGGGCGGAAATTCCTGGCCGTGCTGGGTGCCGGCAGCCCGAGAAATGCTTTCGTTCATCAGTGTGCCGCCCATGTCATTGGCACCGGCGTTGAGACAGAGCGCGGCACCCTCAGGTCCCATCTTCACCCACGACGTCTGAATATTGGTGATCAACGGGTGCAGCGCCAGCCGAGCGACGGAATGCATCAAAATCGCCTCCCGCAACGTCGGTCCCTTCCGCGCGAGGCCGCGCAGATACATCGGCGCTTCCATGTGTACGAAGGGCAGCGGCACGAACTCGGTGAAGCCGCCAGTTTCCGCCTGCAGGTCCCGCAGCACCAGCAGATGACGAGCCCAGTTCAAGGGGCCTTCAACGTGGCCATACATGATGGTGGAGGTGGTGCGCAGTCCAAGCGCATGCGCCGCACGCGCGACATCGATCCATTGCTGCGTGTTGATTTTATCGGGACAAATGATGGCGCGGATTTCGTCGTCAAGGATCTCCGCGGCCGTGCCCGGCAGCGTACCCAGACCGGCGTCCTTCAGCTCCGCCAGGAATTCACTCAGAGTTCGACTCAGAGTTGCCGCCCCCTGGGTCACCTCCAGCGGCGAAAAAGCGTGAATGTGCATCCCTGGCACCGCCGCTTTGATTGCCTTGCAGATGTTGACATATGTGGCGCCGGTGTAATCGGGATGGATGCCGCCTTGCAGGCAGACCTCGGTGGCGCCGCGTGCCCATGCCTCTTCCGAACGGCGAACGATTTCGGACATGTCGAGATCATATGGCGTACCGCGCAACGCCTCGTGCGTCCGGCCTTTGGAGAACGCACAGAACTTGCAACGGTAGTAACAGATGTTAGTGTAGTTGATGTTCCGGTTGACGACGTAACGCACGATGTCGCCGCTGACCGCACGGCGAAGCTCATCGGCGACGCTGGTGACGCGTTCGTAGTCAGTGTCACGCGCGGCGAACAGACGGATGATTTCGCCTTCGTCCAGACGTTCGCCCGCGGTGGCACGCGACAGGATCGTTTCGACAGCCGTATCCACATTGTTCAGCAGGACCGGCCGCGGCTTCGGCGAAATCACCTCGCCCGGCGACCATGCATCGTCACGCGCCCAACCTTCGGAATCCGACTGCTGCCGGACCCGTGGCGCAACTTTGCGATCGAGCCAACGATCCGCATCGGCCGACCACGCCGGATAGATCGGCAGGCGGGCAATCAGGATTTTGTCCATCTCCGCCGTGTGCCGCGCCAGGGCCTCGAGCTCGGGCCAGGGCGCCTCCGGGTTGACGTGGTCGATGGTCACCGGCGACACGCCGCCCCAGTCGTCGATGCCGGCGCCGATCAGATTGTGATACGTGCCGGGTGAAAGGTTGGGCGGCGCCTGAACATGCACCTCCGCCGGCAGGATCAGCCGCGCCGCCGCGATCGTCCATAACAGATCATCCAGATCAGGCTCGTCCGCATCAGCCCGTTTCGTATCGGGCTTGGCACGGAAATTCTGCACGATCACTTCCTGAATGTGGCCGTATTGTGCATGCAGGTCGGCGATCGCTTCCAGCGCGTCCAGCCTGTCGGCTCGGGTTTCGCCGATGCCGATCAGAATGCCGGTGGTGAACGGCACCCGCAGCTCGCCGGCGATGCGGATCGTTTCCAGCCTTGCAGCAGGATGCTTATCGGGGCTGCCGTAATGCACACCGCCCGGCTCGCACAGCTTTTCACTCGTCGACTCCAGCATCAGACCCTGACTGGCGGATACTTCGCGAAGCGAGGCGATCTCGTCGCTGGTCATCACGCCCGGGTTCACGTGCGGCAGCAGATTGGTCTCCTTCAGTACCAGCGCACACATCGCCCGCAGGTAGCTGATAGTGGTTGGGTAACCGAGTTCCGCCAGCGCCTCCCGCGCAGCGCGGTAACGCAATTCAGGCTTGTCGCCAAGCGTGAACAGCGCCTCGGTGCAGCCGGCGTCCTGGCCGGCTTTGGCGATCGCCAGCACTTCGTCGGCGGACAAATAGGCGGCATGACCGGCACGCGGACGCTCGGCGAAGGTGCAGTAGTGGCACACGTCGCGGCATAGTTTGGTCAGCGGAATGAACACCTTTGGCGAGTACGACACGAGCCGCCCATACGTCGCGTCCCGTTTTGCCACCGACGCCGCCATCAATTCGGGCAATGAC
>JBEKQQ010000114.1:0-19751 GCA_049519555.1 Acetobacteraceae bacterium | reverse complement strand
TGCCTGCGACTGCGGCGAAGCGCGTCCATGACCAGTCTCCACACATTGAGGGCCCACTGTTACTTCGCCGGATTCAGCGCGCGACCGTACGAGTCCGATCGCGCGCCACGGCGGCAGCCGACATGGGAACCGGATTACCCCGCGTATTGGATGCCGGCGCGGCATTTTGGATGCTCTGGTGCCAACGCGGGGTTCGCGCCGGTTCACGCGGCCTTTCGTCCGGACCGGATCCCGCATTCAATCGCACGGCGGAAGAATGTCTGCCGAACGGCGAATATTTGTCCCGTACCGGCGAGGCATCACTTCGGTGTTGTGCGGGGCATCAGGCAGCCCGCTCGTCCTTTTGTGCACCACCATCTTACAGGATCAGTCGCCATGAGCACCGGTACTCTTATGAACAAGCAGCGCAGCGGAGCCAGGCCTGGAGGTGATCCGATGAAAGCAACCGGGAAGCTTCACGATCTGGGCCAGAGCATTTGGCTCGACAATATCACACGCGATCTGCTGGAGAGCGGAACGCTGCAACGCTACATCGACGAACTTTCGGTGACCGGGCTTACGTCCAATCCCACGATTTTCGATCACGCCATCAGCAACAGCGGCACCTACGACGGTCCAATCCGCCGCGGCGTGCGCGCGGGTCGCTCCGGGGAGGATTTGTTTTTCGATTTGGCGCTGGAGGATCTGACTGAGGCGGCCGACCTGTTCAAACCGATTTTCGAGCGCACCGGCGGTGTCGACGGGTGGGTCTCATTGGAAGTGTCACCGCTGCTGGCCCATGACACGGCCAGCACGCTGGCGGCGGCCAAGGCTCTGCATGACCGGGCCGGGCGGCCCAATCTCTTCATCAAAATTCCCGGGACACCGGAAGGCTTGCCGGCCATCGAGGAGGCGATCTTCGCCGGCATTCCGGTCAACGTCACGCTGCTGTTCTCACGCGAGCAATACGTGGCGGCGGCCGAGGCCTGGCTGCGCGGCATCGAGCGCCGCATCGCCTCCGGGCTCGATCCGGCGGTCGGATCGGTTGCCTCGGTGTTCATCAGCCGTTGGGACGTCGCGGTCGTAGGTAAGGTGCCCCCGGCACTGAGCAACCGTTTGGGTATCGCCGTCGGCCAGCGCATCTATAAGGCGTATCACGACCTGCTTGGTTCAGCGCGCTGGCAGCGGGCTGCAAATGCAGGGGCTCGTGCACAGAGACTGTTATGGGCCAGTACCGGGACAAAGGACCCGAAGGCGTCCGATACTCTCTACGTCAAAGCGCTTGCCGCGCCGTTCACGGTCAACACCATGCCTGAGGGCACGCTCAAGGCATTCGGCGATCACGGCGAGGTCGGCGACGTCATGCCGTCCGATGGCGGTAACGTTGAGGCGGTGCTCGTGGACTTCGCGCGTGCAGGCATCGACATCGACGCGCTGGCGACCGGGCTGCAGGACGTGGGGGCGAAAGCGTTTGTTGAATCCTGGACCGATCTGATGTCTCGCATCCAGGCGAAAAGCGCGGCGGCGCAGCCAGCCGTATGAGCGCAGAACCAGCGGCGTCATGGGCGCCGCGGGACCGGGGATCACTCTATCAGGGGCACGGCCGATGACTGTGGCAGCTTCGCACAAGCGCTCCGCCTGGAAGGGGCTTACGGACCATCAGAAGAAGATCGAGGGCGTTCACCTTCGGCAACTCTTCTCCGAGGACGCTGGCCGAGGGAAGCGCCTGACCGCAGAAGGCGCAGGAATATATCTCGATTATTCGAAGAACCGGATCACTGACGAAACGTTGACGCTGTTGGTCGAGCTCGCCGTGCAGTTGGGTTTGCGCGAGCGCATCGACGCCATGTTCAGCGGCGAAAAAATCAATGTTTCCGAGGGCCGCGCGGTTCTTCACGTGGCGCTGCGGGCGCCACGCGATGCTGTAATAACCGTCGACGGCAGGAACGTGGTGCCCGAGGTGCACGTGGTGCTGGACAAGATGGCCGGCTTCGCCAACCGCGTCCGCGGCGGCGACTGGAAAGGCCATACCGGCAAACGGATCCGCAACGTAATCAACATCGGCATCGGCGGCTCCGATCTGGGGCCCGTCATGGCCTACGAGGCGTTGAGGCACTACAGCGAGCGAAGCATGACGTTCCGCTTTGTCTCCAACGTCGACGGGACTGACTTCGCGGAGGCAGTGCGGGATCTGAGTGCCGAGGAGACGCTGTTCATCATCTCGTCCAAAACCTTCACCACATTGGAGACGATGACCAACGCTCACACCGCGCGCGCCTGGCTGCTGGACGGGCTCCAGGGCGACGCCAGGGCGATCGCCAAACATTGTGTCGCGGTCTCGACCAATGCCGAGGAGGTGGCGAAGTTCGGCATCGACACCGACGACATGTTCGGCTTCTGGGATTGGGTGGGTGGGCGGTATTCCATGGATTCAGCCATCGGCCTGTCGACCATGATCGCCGTCGGCTCGGACAATTTCCGCGCCATGCTGGACGGGTTTCACCAGATGGACGAGCATTTCCGCACAACGCCGTTCGACCGCAATCTTCCCGTGCTGATGGGCCTTCTGTCCGTCTGGTACAATGATTTCTTTAAAGCCCAGACCGTCGCCGTGCTGCCTTACGAACAATATCTGAAACGTTTTCCGGCCTATCTCCAGCAACTCACAATGGAGAGTAACGGCAAGCATGTGAGGCTGGACGGCACCCATGTAGAGCATGACACCGGCCCGGTCTACTGGGGCGAGCCTGGCACCAACGGCCAGCACTCATTCTATCAGTTGATCCACCAGGGCACCCGGCTCATCCCCTGTGATTTCATAGGCTTCGCCCAGACGCTCAACCCGCTCGGGCAGCATCATGACATCCTAATGGCCAATGTTTTCGCGCAGACCGAGGCGTTGGCATTTGGCAAGACTGTCGAGGAGGTTAAGGCCGAGGGGACGCCGGATTGGCTGGTGCCGCACCGGCTGTTCGAAGGCAACCGGCCATCTAATACCCTTTTGCTGGACCGCCTGACGCCGGCGGCGCTTGGCAAGCTCGTGGCGCTGTACGAGCACAGCGTGTTCACGCAGGGCGTCATTTGGGGGATCGACAGCTTCGACCAATGGGGCGTCGAACTGGGCAAGGCGCTCGCTCAGCGCATCGTCCCGCAATTGGAGAGCCCAACGGAACCCAGGCTCGAGCACGACAGTTCAACCAACAATCTGATCCGGCGCTACCGCAAGCTGAAAGGATCCGTGTGATGCCACGAGGATATAATCGCGACCTCTACTTCCAGCCGTTCGATCACCGCGCATCCTTTCAGAGCAATATGTTCGGCTGGAAAGGGACGCTGACCGAGGCACAGACAGCCGAAATTGCCGCGGCGAAGCGGGTGATCTTCGACGGTTTCAAGGCAGCGATCGCGGGCGGGGCGCCGAGGGAGAAGGCCGGGATCCTGGTGGATGAGCAGTTCGGGGCGGCGATCCTGCGGGATGCGAAGGCGGAAGGCTTCGTCACCGCCTGCTGCACGGAGAAGAGCGGGCAGGAGGAATTCGAGTTTGAATATGGCGAGAATTTTACTCGCCATATTGAGGCGGTCGGGCCGACCTTCAGTAAGGTGCTGGTGCGCTACAACCCTGAGGGCAACCGCGCGCTGAACCAGGCGCAGGCGGCGCGCCTGCGGGGCCTGTCCGACTATCTGGCCGCCCGGGGTGAAAGTCGTTTCCTGTTCGAACTGCTGGTGCCGGCGGAAAAGGCGCAATTGGACAAGATGCACGGCGACAAGAAGGAATATGATCTTCAGTTGCGGCCTGGTTTGATGGTTCAGGCCATCCAGGAACTCCAGGCGGCCGGCGTTGAGCCGGATATCTGGAAGGTTGAAGGCCTCGACCGGCGGGAGGATTGTCAGAAGATTGTCACCGCCGCGAGAGCCGGCGGGCGCGATATGGTGAGTTGCATCGTCCTCGGTCGCGGCGAGAATGAGGCAAAAGTGACAGAGTGGCTTGGCGTAGCGGCAACCGTGCCGGGCTTTGTCGGATTTGCCGTTGGGCGCACCATTTTCTGGCAACCGCTGGTGGATTGGCGGGCGGGCAAGATAACGCGAGAACAGGCGGTTGCCGCGATCTCGGGGCGATACCGCGAATACGTCGACATCTTCGAGAAGTCCCGATCTGTGACCGAAGCAGCGTGAAAGGATCAGCCTGTGCAATTAGGAATGATCGGCCTCGGCCGGATGGGAGCAAATATGGTGCGCCGGCTCTTGCGGAGCGGGCATCAGTGTGTGGTGTACGACATGTCGCCGAAGGCGGTCGCGGAGCTGGTTGGCGAAAACGCTGTCGGTAGTGCGTCACTTGCTGAACTGGTTGGGAAGCTGACCAAACCGCGGGCCGTCTGGATGATGGTTCCCGCTGCCGCGGTCGACGAAACCATCGCCGATCTGGTGCCCTTGCTGTCGCCGGGCGACATTTTGATCGATGGCGGCAATTCGTATTACATCGATGATATCCGCCGGTCCAAGGAACTGGCGCCAAAAGGCATCCATTATGTCGAGGCCGGGACGTCCGGCGGCGTCTGGGGTCTGGAGCGCGGCTACTGCATGATGATCGGCGGCGAGACCGAAACGGTGAAGCATCTGGACCCGATTTTTGCCGCGCTCGCCCCGGGCCGCGGCGACATCCCACGCACGCCTGGACGTGAAAAACTGGGCGGCACCGCTGAACTGGGCTATCTGCATTGCGGACCCAGTGGTGCCGGGCACTTTGTGAAGATGGTGCATAACGGGATCGAATATGGGTTGATGGCGGCCTATGCCGAGGGGCTGAGCGTGCTTAAGTCGGCCAATGTGGGCAAGAACGCCGGTATCGTCGATGCCGAAACCACGCCACTGCGCGAGCCCGAACATTATCAGTACGACCTGAACCTGCCGGACATCCTGGAACTGTGGCGCCGCGGCAGCGTGGTTGCGTCCTGGCTGCTCGATCTGTCAGCGGCGGCAATGACGCAGGATGCGGAACTGTCGGGTTTCGCGGGCAGGGTGTCGGATTCAGGCGAAGGCCGCTGGACCATCAAAGCGGCCATCGATGAGGGCGTGCCCGCCCATGTGCTGTCCTCGGCGCTCTACGAGCGGTTCAGTTCGCGCGGCGAGGCGGACTTTGCCGACAAGGTGCTTTCGGCCATGCGCTACGAATTTGGCGGGCATCTTGAGAAACCAGCGTCGGGAGCAGCGTGACATGAACAGCGACGACCTTGATCGATTAGCCATCAATACGATCCGCACGTTGTCGATCGACGCTGTCGAGCAGGCGAATTCGGGACATCCGGGCACGCCGATGGCGCTGGCGCCACTGGTCTATACGATCTGGAACCGGGTCATGAACTTCGACCCCAAGGATCCGATCTGGCCCGACCGTGATCGATTTGTGCTGTCGAATGGCCATGCCTCGATGTTGCTGTGGTCGATACTGCATCTGACCCAGGTCCAGGCGGTCAACGCCGAATACGAGCAACTTGGCAAGCCGTCGGTGACGCTGGACGCCATCCGTGACTTTCGGCAATTCGGCAGCAAGGCACCGGGACATCCGGAGTATCATCTCGTATCCGGGGTTGAAACGACCACCGGCCCGTTGGGCCAAGGCATCGCCACCAGCGTCGGCATGGCCATCGCGCGCAAATTTCTCGGCGCACGCTATAACCGGCCGGGCTTCGAAATATTCGACTACAACATCTATGCGGTCTGCGGCGACGGCTGCATGATGGAGGGCGTCGGGTCGGAGGCGGCATCCTTGGCCGGGCATCTCGGGCTCGATGACCTGTGCTGGGTTTACGACAACAACCACATCACCATCGAAGGCAACACGCGCATCACGTTCACCGAGGACGTGGCGGCGCGCTTTATGGGCTATCAGTGGAATGTGCTGCGGGTTGGCGACGCCAATGACATCCAGCGGATCCAGGATGCGCTCGCGGTGTTCCGTGCGACCAAGGGCCAGCCCACTCTTATCATCCTGGACAGTCACATCGGCTATGGCTCTCCGCACAAGGTCGATACTGCCGAGATCCACGGCGACCCACTAGGCGAGGAAGAAATCAAACTGACGAAGCGCGCCTACGGTTGGCCGGAGGACGCCAAATTCCTCGTCCCGGACGGCGTGTATGAGCATTTCAATGCGGGCATCGGCAAGCGCGGTGCCGACGCGAGCGCCCGTTGGGAGGCGCTGTTTGCCTCTTATCGTCAGCGGTTCCCCGAACTCGCCACTGAGATCGACCAGATGCAGCGCCGCGAGCTGCCGGCGGAATGGGATCGCAACCTGCCGAACTTTCCGGCCAATCCCAAAGGCATTGCTGGACGCGACGCATCCGGTCAGGTGCTGAACGTGCTGGCGCAGAATATTCCCTGGTTCATGGGCGGTTCGGCGGACGTCGGGCCATCGAACCGCACGACACTTAAATTTGACGGCGCGGGTGATTTCGAACCTGAAACCCCAACGGGTCGGAATTTTCATTTCGGCATCCGCGAGCACGCGATGGCGGCGATCGTCAATGGGATGTCGCTGTCAAAGTTGCGGGCGTTCGGTGCAACGTACTTCATCTTCAGCGATTACGCGCGCCCTGCGATGCGGCTTTCCGCGCTGATGGAAATCCCAACGATCATGGTGTTCAGCCACGACGCGATGGGCGACGGAGAGGACGGACCGACGCATCAGCCGGTGGAACAACTGATCTCGCTGCGTGCCGTGCCTGGCCTGATGTTGCTGCGGCCGGCCGATGCCAATGAGGTCGTTGAGGCGTATCGGATTGTGATGCAGCTTCGCCATCAGCCGGCCGTTATTGTGGTTTCACGCCAGCCGCTGCCGACCTTCGATCGCAGCAAGTACGCGTCCGCTGCCGGGGTTGCCCGTGGCGCTTATGTCATGGCAGACGCGCCGGGCGGAAAACCTGAAATCATCCTGATTGCCACGGGCAGCGAGGTCACTTTGGCGATCGATGCGCATGAGGTTTTGAGCAGCCAGGGGATCCGTTCCCGTGTGGTCTCGATGCCATCCTGGGACATTTTTGAGCACCAACCGCAATCGTACCGCGACAGCGTGCTGCCTCCGAGTGTCACGGCACGACTCGCGGTGGAGCAGGGATCTGTGTTGGGGTGGGATCGCTATGTCGGCCCGGCCGGCAAGGTCATCGGCATGAAGACCTTCGGCGCTTCGGCACCGCTGAAGGAACTGCTACGAAACTTCGGTTTCGAACCGGAGCGAGTCGTCGCGACGGCCCGGGAGATGCTTGGGCGCGGCTGAAAGATTGAAGCGGCAACTGGGTCAGCGAGATTGGAGCAGGATAATGGCGGACCAACAAGATCATCTGATCGCGGAAACCAACGCGGAGGCGGCGGACGCCCCAACACCGGCCGCGCCGCCTTGCGCGATTGTGATTTTCGGCGCCGCCGGCGACCTGACCAAACGCCTGGTGGTGCCGGCACTCTACAACCTGTCCAACTCCAGGCGCCTGTCCGAGGATTTTCAAATTGTCGGTGTCGATTTGGCCGCCAAAAGAACCGAGGACTGGCGTCAGGGCCTGACCGACATGATGGACGAATTCGTAACCCACGGCGGCGGCGAGTTCGAGGCCGACCACATCGATCAGACCGCCTGGAAGTGGCTGACGAGTCGCATGAGCTACGTCCAGGGCGACCTCAACGATCCGGCAATGTACCGGCGTCTGGGTGAGCATCTCGCCGAACTCCACGGGTCCGCAGGCAACTATCTGTTCTATCTTGCTGTCGCAGATCATTTCTTTAGTGTCGTGGTTGCCGGACTTGGGGCCGCCGGTCTGACCA
The DNA here is from genome assembly GCA_049519555.1 of Acetobacteraceae bacterium. Taxonomy (GTDB): domain Bacteria; phylum Pseudomonadota; class Alphaproteobacteria; order Acetobacterales; family Acetobacteraceae; genus Rhodopila. The sequence goes on along the minus strand of JBEKQQ010000114.1, from coordinate 11,963 downwards.
CGGAAAATGATGGACAATGGCGCCGGGTGGTGATCGAGAAACCGTTTGGCCACGACCTTGCCTCGGCAAAGGCGCTGAATGCCCAGATTCTGAAGACGTTGCAGGAACACCAGATCTATCGGATCGATCATTTTCTGGGCAAGGAAACGGTGCAGAACATCATGGCCCTGCGCTTCGCCAATGGCCTGTTCGAGCCGATCTGGAGTCGCGAGCATATCGATCACATTCAGATCACGGCATCGGAAACCGTCGGTGTCGAGCGCCGCGGCAAGTTCTATGAAAAAACCGGCGCGCTACGCGATATGGTACCCAACCACCTGTTCCAGCTGTTGTCGATGACGGCGATGGAGCCGCCGATTTCGTTTGAGGCCGAGGCGGTTCGCGCCAAGAAGGCCGAAGTGATCGAGGCGATCCAGCCGTTGACGCCGGAACGTGCACTGCAGGACGCGGTGCGGGGCCAATATGCCGCCGGCACCGTACTGGGCCAGAAGGTTCGCGCCTATCGCCAGGAGCCTGACGTTGCCGCGGATTCGACGGCCGAGACGTACATCGCCTGCAAATTCATGATCGACAACTGGCGTTGGGCTGGAGTGCCATTCTATGTGCGTACCGGCAAATATATGAAAGCGCGCCGGACCGAGATCGCCATTCGCTTCCATCAGGCGCCGTACGCTCTGTTCCGCGGCACGGATGTCGAGCGCCTACACCCCAACTGGTTGATCCTGCGTGTCCAGCCCGACGAGGGCATTGAGCTCGCCTTCGCTGCCAAACGGCCCGGCCCAACCGTGCGGTTGAGCACTGTCAGCATGGACTTCGCGTACAAGACATTCTTCAAGATGGCAACCAATACCGGCTACGAAACATTGCTCTATGACTGCATGATCGGCGACGCCACGCTGTTCCAGCGTGCCGACAACATCGAGGCGGGTTGGCGCGCGGTGCAACCCGTCCTGGATGTCTGGGGTGACACGAAGCCAACGGATTTTCCGAATTATGTCGCGGGCGGAACCGGTCCGGCCGCGGCCGACGCGTTGCTGGCGCGCGACGGGCACGCCTGGCGCCCACTCGACTGACCGCCCACTCGACCGGCGGAACGCCACGGAGGTTGCCATGCCGAAAAAGCCGAGGATTTCACTGGTGCTGGCGGATGTTGACGGCACGCTGGTGACGGAAGACAAGGTGCTGACAAAGCGGGCCCAGGCGGCGGTCCAGCGCCTGTATGGCGCGGGCATTCGTTTCGCCATCACCAGCGGCCGGCCACCGAAGGGCATGGAAATGCTGTTCGACGAACTGCAGTTGGAAACGCCGATCGCGGGCTTCAACGGCGGGCTGTTCGTCAAGACGGATCTCTCGATCATTGAACAGAAGACGCTACCGGAAGACGTCGCCACCAAGGCGATCGAGCTGATACGCGGACATGGTATGGATGCCTGGGTTTATCGAGGCAACGACTGGCTGATTACCAAGCCGAACGCGCCGCATGTCGATCGCGAGGCCTGGACCGTAAAGTTCCCGCCCAAAGTAGTGGCGGATTTCACGGACATGTTGACAGACGTGGCGAAAATCGTTGGCATCAGCGATGACCTCGACAAGGTGCGGCAATGCGAAGCCGACGCCCAGTCAGCGTTCGGGCAACGTGCAACGGCGACCAGGTCGCAGCCGTATTATCTCGACATCACCAACAAGGACGCCAACAAGGGGGCGGTGGTCGAATACCTCTCGCGTCATTTGAACGTGCCAACTGAAGAGATCGCGACTCTCGGCGACCAGCCAAACGACGTGCTCATGTTCAAACGATCCGGCTTCAGTATTGCGATGGGCAACGCGTCCGACCAGGTCAAGTCACAGGCCAGCGCCACGACGGACTCGTACAACGACGAGGGGTTCGCCAAGGCGGTGGAACGTTTCATTCTCGGCGAAGAAAATTGAGGCAAGACCATGAGCAAGATGATTGGACGCGTCGAGGTGCTGCCGGATCCGCTGGGGCTCGCGCGGCATGTCGCCGACTGGATGACGACGACGGCGGTTGAGTCGTCCGGTCCGTTTCGGGTGTCACTGTCGGGTGGTTCGACGCCGAGGACACTTTATGGGCTGCTGGCCTCTGATGAATTCCGCGGGCGCTTTCCCTGGCAGCGCGCGTCCTGGTACTGGGGCGATGAGCGCTTCGTTCCTTACGATCATCCCGAAAGCAACTACCGGATGACGCGTGAGGCGATGCTTTCCAAGGCGCCGGTGCCGTCGGAAAACATTCACCCGGTGCCGGCCGACGGCACACCAGATGAGGCTGCCTTGCGTTATGAACTCACGCTGCAAGCGGACTACGGCGCGACAGTAACGGACCCGGCGCGGCCGCTGTTCGATATCACCTTGCTCGGGCTCGGGCCGGATGGGCATACCGCATCGCTGCTGCCGGACGAGCCGGTGCTGGACGAGCGCAAGCGGTGGGTCGCCGCCGTGTCTCATGGGCGGCCCGAGGTTCGCATCACGATGACCTATCCGGTGATCGAAAGTAGCCGGCATGTCGCTTTTCTCGTTGCAGGACAGGAGAAGGCGGCAATCTTCGACACGATCCGCGCCGGTGGCAGCCGGGTGCCTGCCGCGCGCGTGAAGCCGGTGGGTGAACTCATCTGGTTCGTTGATCGGGCGGCTGCCGGAGCCAAATAGCCTGAACCCGTCGGCAAACCTGAAAGGAGCATGCGGCAGGCGATGATCAGCGAACCATACGGGATCACCGGGGATGGCCGGCCGGTGGTCGCCTACACGTTGGCCAACGCTGCGGGCATGCGGGTGCGCATTCTCACCCTCGGCTGCATCATCGCCCGCCTGGAGGTGCCCGACCGCAACGGGAAGTCCGCCAACGTCGTGCTCGGGTCAGATTCGGTCGACGGCTATTTGCATCGCAGCCCGCATTTTGGGGCGATCGCGGGGCGCTACGCCAACCGCATCGCACGCGGGCGCTTCGCCATCGACGGGATCGAATACCAGCTGGACATCAATGCTCCGCCGAATGCGCTGCACGGCGGCCGGCACGGCTTCGACAAGGTGGTCTGGCAGGCCGAGAGCCTCGGCGGCGAGGTTCTCGGCCTGCGCTATCTGAGCCCGGATGGCGAGCAGGGATTTCCCGGCAACCTCGCCGTCGAAGTGACCTACCGACTGGGCACTGCCAACGACCTGCGCATCGATTATGTAGCGACGACCGATAAGCCGACCATCGTCAACCTGACCAACCACAGCTATTTCAATCTCGCTGGCGAAGGGTCCGGTGACGTGCTGGAACACATCGTTTCGATCGCGGCCGATCACTTCACGCCCGCCGATGCAACCCAGATCCCTACCGGTGAAATTCGGTCCGTCGCCGAAACGCCGTTCGACTTCACGCAACCGCGGGCTATCGGCGAACGCATCCGGATGGCGGACGAGCAATTGCTGATCGCCCACGGCTATGATCACAATTGGGTGCTTCGGGCACCAGCCGGCGACGGTCCGCGGCAGGCGGCGCGCGCATTCGAGCCTCGATCAGGCCGTATCCTCGACGTGCTGACGAACGCGCCCGGGCTGCAATTCTACACGGGGAACGGCCTGGATGGTGCTTTGGCGGGTCCTTCGGGGCGGGCCTATCGGCAGAGTGACGCCTTCTGCTTTGAGACTCAGCAGTTTCCGGACGCGCCAAATCAACCGGGATTTCCGTCAACGACGCTGCAACCGGGCGAGCGCTTTCGCTCCACCACGATTTTTCGCTTCTCCACCGATGCCGCATGACGTCTCACAGGCCGGAGGGTGCCGGCAGTCGTCCCGTTCCACGGTCAATGCAGGATCACAATGAACAGGCGATCCCCCGAAGCTCTTGATATACGTCCGCGCACCCCGGCGCCGATCCTGATTGCGCCGTCGGTTCTGTCGGCCGATTTCACGCGATTGGGAGAAGAGGTCCGCGCCGTGGACGCGGCCGGCGCCGACTGGATCCATGTCGATGTGATGGATGGCCGTTTCGTGCCTAATATCACAATGGGGCCGGTGGTGCTCGAGGCGATCCGTCGCTCGACGTCAAAGCCGCTCAACGTGCACCTGATGGTCGTTGAGCCGGAACGTTATCTTGAGACATTTGCAAAGGCCGGGGCCGACCACCTGCTGGTTCAGGCCGAGCCTGGCTCCACGATCCATCTGCACCGCGTGCTGACCCAGATCCGAGTGCTTGGCAAGAAAGCAGGCGTCGTGCTCGATCCGGCAAGCCCTCCGGAACTCATCGAATATGTCCTGCATCTCTGCGACATCGTTCTGGTCATGACGGTCAATCCCGGCTTCGGAGGCCAGGTCTTCCTGCCTGAAATGTTGCCGAAGATCCGCCACATCCGGGCAATGTGTATAAAACGCGGCGTTAACCCAGTGATCGAGGTCGACGGAGGAGAGAATATGGAAACAGCCGCCAAGGCGGCCGCCGCCGGGGCCACCGCCATCGTTGCCGGCTCGGCAATATTCGGTGGCAAGGACTATAAGGCGGCCATCGCTGCCATCCGTCGAGGCGCCATCGCAGCGGCGGCTGCAGCATGAGCGTAGCGACAGAAGCCGACCGCGACGCTCTTAAGCGTGAGGCGGCGGAAGCGGCGATCGCACTGGTGCAGGATGGCATGGTTGTCGGACTTGGCACCGGCTCGACGGCAATCTTTGCGATCGAGGCACTCGCGAGGCGCCATCGCCAGGGATTGCGCTTTCTCGGACTTCCGACCTCAGAACGCACGGCAGCGCAGGCGAGCGCCACGGGAATCCCGCTCACCTCTTTCGCGGCGGATCGGAACATCGATCTCACAATCGACGGTGCCGATGAGGTGGAAGTCGGCACGCTCAATCTGATCAAGGGTCTGGGCGGCGCGTTGCTGCGGGAGAAAATTGTCGCTGCTGCCAGTCGGCGTCTCGCCATCATCGTTGACGACTCGAAACTGGTCGATCGTCTGGGCACGCACGTGCCGGTACCCGTCGAGGTCGTGGAATTCGGGTTACAGCCAACCTGGGCGGCCCTCGAGGCGCTGGGTGCGACCGCAAAGCTGCGCCTCTCGCAGACCGGTAAACCCTTCGTCACCGACGGTGGCAACCGCATTCTGGATTGCAACTTTGGCCCGATTGTCGATCCAGCACGACTGGAGGAGCGCATCAGGCGCATCGTCGGAGTGGTCGAATGTGGCCTCTTCATCAACCGGGCCGATTGGGTGTTTGTCGGCGACGCCGCCGGCGTGCATCGCCTGACCAGCCCGCGCTGCCACAATTGACAGGCGCCCGGCCCGGCCCCGGCAAGCTCCGATATCGCACGAAGACGACGCAAATTTCAGCGATTTCGCACAAGAAAAAATTGCCGGGTCCGTTTATCTTCAACAGAAGCTGAACACCAGAAGGACCGCCGCAATGTTGCACCAGCCCGTTAAGTCGTTCCATCCTGGCAACATGGCGCCCGGCACTCGGCAGACCGTCCCATGATGGCCCCCGGCAGCCCAGGCATCCGTCCGACGTGGACGAGCAGCGCCAAAGATCTTGTCGGAACGGCCATCGGGCCATCCCGGCTTTGGATGACCGTGGGTTTCGGCATCGTCAACGAGGTGTATTACCCCCGCGTCGACGCGCCGCAAATCCGCGATCTGGGCTTCATTGTTGCCGACGGCCAGGGCTTTTGGGTCGAGATCAAGCGGAACGCGAATTATAACGTCACGACGCCTGGTCCCGGCATCCCGGCCATCGAGATCCTGCACCGGCACGAGCGCTTCGAGCTACGCTTGCGGATTGCACCTGACCTCATGCGCGATGTCCTGTTGATCGAAGCGACCCTGACCGGCGACGCCGACCTCAAACTTTACGCTCTGCTGGCGCCGCATCTTGAAGGGACCGGCCTGCGTACCATGGCCGAAGTATTCGTGGACCGTGACCGCAAGGTACTGGGCGCGGAACAAGGTCCGTATGCCGTCGCCCTGGCGGCTGCCGATGCAACCTCCCAGCACGACGCGTGGGAGCGCGCCAGTGCCGGCTTCATTGGCGTGAGCGACGGTTGGCAGGACTTCGCGGCCAACGGTGCCATGACCTGGACCTATACGCAGGCCGGGCCCGGAAACGTGGCACTGCTTGGCGAACTCAACTGTCGCCAGGTGGTGCTCGCGCTTGGCTTCGGTAGCGACCGAGAGGCGGCGGCCACACTTGCCATCTCGGCGCTGTTGCAGCCATTCGAAGCTGCATGGCGCCGCCACGTCCAGGCCTGGGAAGCGTGGCACGCCGAGAACATGGATACGACCGGCTGCCCACCCGAGTTCCGCGACCTGATGCACGTCTCCGCCATGGTCCTGCTCACGCATCACGACAAAACCTATCGGGGTGGGATGGTCGCGAGCCTCAGCATCCCTTGGGGCAACGCCACGGGCGACGTCGGGGGCTATCACCTCGTTTGGCCACGCGACCTTGTGGAGACTGCCGGCGCCCTGCTCGCGGCTGGTGCGACGGACGGTGCGCGCGACATTCTGTGTTACCTGATGGCGACGCAACTGGCGGACGGGCATTGGGCGCAGAACCAGTGGCTCGGCGGACGGCCGCGCTGGACCGGCACACAACTGGACGAGGTGGCCTTTCCGGTCCTGCTGGCCTCACATCTTGCCGAGGCCGACGAACTCCGCGGTATCGCGGTCCAGAACATGGTCCGCCGGGCACTCGCGTTCCTCGTGCTGAACGGGCCAGCCAGCGACCAGGACCGCTGGGAAGAGCTGGCGGGCATCAACGCTTTCACTCTTGCCGCAGTGATCGCAGCCTTGGTCTGCGGCGCCGAGGTTCTTGGCGGGGAAGCCCAGAGCGATATTCTTCTTCTTGCCGATGACTGGAATGCCCGTATCGAGGAATGGTGCACGGGGACGAACCCGGAGCTAACCGCGCGGTTCAATGTCGGGCCATATTACGTGCGTGCTGCGCCCACTGAAGTTGTGGAGAACCGGGCGGCAATCGCCAACCTCGTCCCCATCCGCAACCACCGAGGCGAATTCCAGGTGCCCGCCGACACAGTGATTGCCACTGATTTCCTCCAGCTCGTCCGTTTTGGTTTGCGTCAACCGGACGATCCGGCGATCACCGCGACGCTGAAGCTCACCGATGCACTCCTGCGTGTTGATACGCCGAGCGGACCCAGCTGGCATCGTTACAACGGCGACGGCTATGGCGAGCAAGCCGACGGCTCGCCGTACCAAGGGGCCGGAATTGGCCGAGCCTGGCCGCTGCTGACCGGCGAGCGTGGTCACTACGAGCTCGCTGCGGGCCGTGACGCCGAGACCCAGGTGATGCTGCGCGCAATGAAAAGTATGAGTGGCCGTGGCGGTCTCATTCCCGAGCAGATCTGGGACACCGCGGCATTGCCGGCACAGAATCTCTTCCCCGGTCGCCCGGCTGGCTCCGCGATGCCGCTGGTTTGGGCCCATGCCGAATTCATCAAGCTCGCTAAAAGCCTGGGCCTGGGCCATCCGGTTGATCGGCCGGAGCCGGTTTGGCTGCGCTACGGTGGCAACAGACCCCACGCCCCACGGGCGCATTGGGCCCGCCACGTGAGAGTCGGGACCATCTACGCCGGTCAGGCGCTACGCATTATCGTCGCCGAGCCTGCGTTGGTGCATTGGGGCATCGACGACTGGCAGCAGCCCCAGGATTCCGTCACGGTTCGGGGAATGCTTGGTTTGCAGGTAGCCGATCTTGCAAGCGAGGCACTCGCGGCTGGACAGCGGATTGTCTTTTCGATCCAGGATCGGGCAACCGGGATCTGGGTCGAGCACGACCGCGTGATCCAGGTCGTTCCGGAGGAAGCACAAGGCCAGGGAATGCTTGCTGTTGTCGGCGGCAGTCAAATTGACCGAGATGCGGCTGACTGAGTAACGAACCGAGCCCGGTCACAGGTGTTGCTTCATCGAGCCGTCGTGTCGTCTCACGGGCCAATGATGGATCTGCTGCTGTGGGATACCGCTGATGATACAGAGCCACGCCGTGGCGTACGCGGGAGAGTGTGTGAGCACGCCTGTCTACTACGGGACCATCAAAGGTGATGGAGTCTCGATCTTGTATCGTGAGGCTGGGCCCTCAGACGCGCCGACTCTTCTGCTTCTGCACGGCTTTCAATCGTCATCGCGAATGTACGAGCCTCTCCTGACCCGGCTCGCAACGCGATTCCACCTTGTGGCACCCGACCACCCCGGATTCGGCCACAGCGATGCGCCAGATCCGCAAGCGTTTGCCTACATATTTGACCATTTGACCGAGGTGATGGAGCATTTCGCGGACTCAATCGGGCTTAAGGACCACACGCTTTATCTGCAGGATTGCGGCGGTCCGATTGGTTTCCGACTGCCGCTCGCTCATCCTGAACGCGTTGCGGCTCTCATCATTCAGAATGCCGTGGCGCACGAGGATGGTCTCGGCCCGCTTTGGCGGACGCGTCGCCAATATTGGGCCAATCGTGCGCCGAATGAAACGGTATTGCGTGAGAATTTCCTGTCGTTCGAGGCGACCCGGCAGCGGCACGTCGGCTTCAACCGAATGTCGAAACCCTCAATCCGGATCTTTGGTCAGATGAGTTCGCCTTCTTAAGCCGACCTGGCCAGGCCGATATCCAAAGCGATCTGTTCTACGACTATCGCACCAATGTTGCGAGCTATCCAGCGTGGCAGGCATGGCTAACAGACCACCAGCCATCGATATTGGTTGTCTGGGGTAGGTACGATCCGTCTTTCCAGGTCGCTGAGGCAGAAGCATATCGGCGGGATGTACCCAATGCGGAACTCTACATTCTCGATGCAGGCCGTTTCGCGCTTGACGACAAACCAGAAGAGATAGCTGCTCTTATTCGTGACTTTCCTGATCGGACCTTCCGGGCACGAAAACCGAATAAGTGATGTGGGTGTATCGCCGCCAGCATCGCACCAGCTTCCGCCAACATCGGTCGTCGTTCCCGAGATCGGCAAGAGAAATTGCGATGGACAGCGTTCCTGCGGTCGCGCGTGCATTTCCATAAATGCCGGTGCCTCGCGAAATACATAGCAGTCCTGAGATGGCATACCCAGGTCCCCGACATCACCGTCCGATGCGGGTGGCGGCAGGCCGGTCATATTTAGCTTCGCATCAGCGATCCAACGAAGAGGATGCAATAACAATGCGCATCAACACGTTTGCCGCGGTCGCCGCCTGCACCGTACTCGCCACAAGCGCCCAGGCCCAAAGCGCAAGAGAGGTGCGCGGGGCCTCACCGTATGCTGATATCCAGAACGAGCCCGCACCCAGATTGATCCTGGACCCTCCGCTGCCCGATCAGCTTGCCCGGGGGATCTTCCAGATCCAGTACCGGGTGGAGAACGTGCACATCGTGCCGGTTTTCGGGGCGGGCGCGCTTAACGTCTCTCCACGAATCGGGCATCTGCACATAACGGTCGACGATCTGCCCTGGCATTGGGCAGACGCGAGTGACAATAACACAATCGACGTGGTCGGGTTGCCGCCCGGTCCGCACAAGGTGTTGATCGAGCTGGTCAGCGCTGATCACCAGGTGTTCACCGGACAGACTGTCACGTTTACGGTGCCTGACCGGGCAAAATGAAATCATATCGGCAATCCGCAGGAGAGAATGCAATGAAAGTGCACGTCAGGTTCCTTGCCGCGGTCGCGGTTGGCACCGTGCTCGCCACCAACACCTTCGCCCAGAGCCTGAAGGAGATCCCGGGCTCTTCACCGCTCGTCGCCGTTGCAAACGAACCCGCACCAAAGCTGTTCGTAGGCGCCCCGCTTCCCGGTCCGCTCGCCCATGGCGCCGTTGTCATTCCGTACCGGTTGGAGAACTTTCGCATCCTGCCGGTACTTGGTGCAGGCGCTGTCAACGTATCGCCGCGGGTCGGGCATCTGCACGTGACTGTCGACGACTTGCCATGGCACTGGGGGGACTTCAGCGACAGCAATACAGTCGTCGTGGTTGGGCTGCCACCAGGTCAGCACAAGGTGCTGATTGAGTTGGCCAACCCTGAGCACCACATTTTCACCGGACAAACGGTAACGTTCACAGTACCTGGTCCGGCGTAAGAAATCGCGGGCCGTTATCCGCCAATTGGCCCCCCTGGCCCAGGTACCGGACGATGCATCTGTGTCAATCGGCGTTGAATATTGACCCCCCATCGGCGTTCATCTATGTCGAAACTTTTACTTTTCTTTCACCAGGTTGGGTTGGTGCCTGGCGCGCCGCAACGGTTCGGTAAGTCAGGAGTTATGAATTCAGATTATCGCAGATAAGAACGGAGGGGTTGTGCCTGGGCGCTGGGTGGTTGAACGAACCTTCGCGTGGTTCAACAGGTGTCGCCGCCTTGCCAAAGATTGGGAATGCCTCAACGGGAAAGCCCGTGCTTTTGTACTGCTTGGGTCCATCTCATGGTACGTAGGTTAGGCAGAGCAACAAGATGATCCCGTACTGTTGGGGTGGACGGCCCCACGGCATCGAGTGCCAGAATTGGGGCTGTGAGCAACCAAGACCGGAGCCGTCCATGACCCAGTATAAGCGCATCGCCATCGACACGTCCAAATCGGTCTTCACTATCCATTGCATCGACGCTCAGGATCGGCCGGTCTTTCGAACCAATCTTCGCCGCGGACAATTGCTGTCGTTCTTCAGGAAGCTTGCCGCCACCGAGATCGCCATTGAATCCTGTAGCGGTTCCCACCATTGGGCGCGCGAACTGACCGCGCTCGGTCACACGCCACGTCTCGTCCCGCCGCAGTAAGTCAAACCTTATGTCAAACGCGGCAAAAACGACCGCAACGACGCCGAGGCGATTTGCGAGGCCGCCGGGCGTCCCGGCATGCATTTCGTGCCGGTGAAGTCCCTCACGCAACAGGCTCAGGGCATGGTCCTGAAGGTGCGCGAAACCCTGATCGGTCAACGCACCGCTTTGGGCAACATGATACGTGGTCATGCCGCCGAATTCGGCATCGTCACCGGTAAAGGCATTGGAGCGATCGCTCCGTTGCTATCTGCTATTGAACAAGAGGCCGTCATTCCGCCAGAAGCCAAAGAGATGTTTGCCCTGCTGGGTCAATAGATCGAAGAGATCGGCGCCCGCATCAAAGAAATCGATGTCAAACTGAACGCCGCGCACAAGGCCAGCGCGGTCAGCACACGTCTGGCCACCATCCCGGGCGTTGGTCCGGTCATCGCACTGACGTTGGTGACCGAGATCGATCCGGCAGCGTTCGAATCCGGCCGTCATCTCGCCGCCTGGGTTGGTTTGACACCGAAGGAACATTCCATCGGTGGAAAGCAACGCATGGGCAAAATCAGTCGGGCGGGCAATGAACGCCTCCGCGCGTTGTTCGTCTCTGGCGCCACCTCGGTGATCAACGCCGCGATGAAGCCGGGCAGCCAGCAGATGACGGAATGGTTGCGGGCTTTGCTGCTCCGCAAGCCACGCAAACTCGTCGCAGTCGCGCTCGCCAACAAAATCGCCCGCACGGCATGGGCGATGATGACGAGCGGCGAGACGTACCGGCGTCGGCCCGCCGCGGCCGGGGCGGTGACGGCATGACCGCGGTTTTCGTGACGTAACGATTTAAGGGTTTTCAACGATTTAAGGGTTTTCGCGGCGCGCAGCCGCCGTGGAAGCTCTGTTGGACGAACGCGGGGATGTTCGGGGTCAGCGAGGCGTTATGGAAATTTCCCTCACGGCGGTCCGTATCGATGCTGATGATGGCGGCTCAGCGAGTGCCACCTGAGGGGCAAGACCGCGGCGTTATGGCGGGAAGCGGTGTTTTCGGGATGGTTGATGGCGTCATTTGGTTCAATATGCGGGTGTCAAATTGCATTGTTGGCAACAGGTCTCCATGGCGTGGGCACTCACGCGGCAACGGGGACCCGAAGTTGGTCGCGGACCTGGATGTGGTGGTCACGGCGCCATGGCCTGGCGCGGCGAGAGCGTGCGAATGAAGGT